>NZ_CAJTYX010000073.1 GCF_910583865.1 uncultured Muribaculum sp. | reverse complement strand
ATCTCACTGGATTGCCGAGGCAATACACGTAATGGGAAACTCCATGGGTCTTTTCACCAAGAGCGTCGATGGATGTGAAGCGGCAGAGGACGGGGTCGTAGTGGCGGTTGAGGAGGTCGTAAAAGGAGTGGCGGCCATAGCTTTCGAGGCGTGAGCCTTGGAAGAGCGGCTGGTCCTCGGGCATGCCGTACTCCTCGCCGAACAGAGAGCCGCCGGGATAGTAGTGGACGGCACTGACAAGGCGCAGCGTGTCGGAGACCACACAGCGCACGTTACCCTGGTAGTCGTTGAGAAGGTAGTGGTGGTGGCCGCCCTCGTAGTAGCCCACAGGGGTGACGATGCGCGACAGGCTGCCGTTGCGGTACTCGTAGTTGCCGCAGTAGGCGTAGTCCATATGCGGGGTCGGTGCAAGCATGCCATCGACTCTGCCCAGGCTGTCGCGACGATTGCCCGGAGGCCAAATTACGCTTATCCCCCGAGGCGAAGTACTGCCCGAAAGAGCCGGCTGCGCTCCCACAGGCGACGGAAAGACAGGGCGAGGGGTTATGATTGAGTCGAGACGAGGAGGGAGACTGTCCCATGGGAACGACGGATGCCCCGGTCGCAGGGAGTCGGGATAAAACGGCAAGAACGGCTCCTCATCTTTACGGATTAATTCGTAGCTGTGGGCCATCGAGCGCTTGTGCAGCACACCGGTGGCATCATAAGCGTATTTCGCCAGATAGTCCACCGCACGTCCGGTGGAGTATTGCGCCACAGAGGGGTTGCCGAAGCGGTCGTAGGTGAAGCTCTCGCCGCGAAGTTCGTCCTCGACGAGACGTCCGGCGGCATCGTAGTTGAAGCCCACGGTCTTGCCTTCCTTCACAGCTCCGATGACGGAGTTGTCCATCGTAGAGACCGTAGCCGTGTTCGGGGCTACAGTCGCCGACAGCATCTGCGCGCCACGGTTTTCGAAAACGATGTCCTTCACCGGCCCGAACGACAGCTTCGTCCCGATGCCGGACACTTTCTGCCGGTCGGTAAGGCCACAGGCCTTGAGCGTGGCGAGGTTGCTCCCCGCATCGTAGCTGCGGTATTCGGAATAGTCCGGCGACTCGGCGATGAGCGTCGCCGGACGGCTACCCGTCTCGCCGTACACAGCCGACACCAACCGGTCAGCACCGTCGTAAGTGTAGGTGTAGCCGCGCCACAGGCCGTAATCATACATGTCACGATGCCGTTCATTGGGCGTGGATTGGTTCACAATCCACATCAACCCGGGCGTTCCAAACCGAAAGTTGCTCATACCCTATCCTACAGTTGGTTTTTCATCAGAATGGAGTCGGGCAGCAAATCCCGCCTGAAGAATTCCTCCCCGTCCTCGAACTTATAGTAGATGAGTCCATGCTCCTTGCTCCATACGAATTTCTCTACCTTATTTTTTATCATAGAGTCCCAATATTCAGAATATCCCGAATTAGTACTATCAGCAATTATACACTGACTATATGTTTTATTATTATGTTCGTACATACGAGTTTTAAGTGGCCCTTCAAGATTACGTTTGTCAAATCTTGAAATTCTACTCCCTAAATCTATAATAAAATCTAAAGAATCCGCAAGATTCTTTATCAAGAGCAGACCTCCATCTATACTAATTCTATCATGTTTAATTATATAGCCATATCCGGTATTTGCATTATAATTAGGGACTCTACCTGTGCTAATATAAAAAGGACACCTATCATTATACAGGAATTTTTTAGTAACTGTCATTACATCAGTATTTCCAAGATTTGAAATAAATGTAATGGTATCGCCTACATCATAAACATCTACCCATTCCAAATCTTCATCTGACAAATGCGTAATCTTGCTGTAAATACAAGATTGAAATACGACCAAAATGCCGACAAATATTACTCTGAACACATTCATGGCTTCAAATATTCAATGATTGTTCTAATTTTATGCGCATCAATCCCACCTTGGTTACCAATGATTATCGGGATTATTTGCCCCGGAATTGACATGTCATACATCCTCTGGCCTACATTAATTGCATCTGCCATAGAAATCGAGCCATTACTATTCCGCTTATAGGTGATATAGTTTATGATATCGCCGTCATTCGTTAAACCATGCCTTACTCGTGTGGTAGTGCTTAATGCAGCAGGATTGAACGTGATAGCCTTTCGTCCGGTCTTGATGCTGGAAGCCGCTGCTTCTCCTCCTCCCATGGAATGGCCTAGGAAAGTAAGCTCAAATTTATTGAATCGCTTTGATATAATTGTTGCAACATTAATTGTTAAACTATACCTTGGAGACAATCCGACTAGCTGTGCTATGTCATCAACAATATCTTTGGCCGAATCCGTTCCCGGATATGCATATGCAAACTCATATGATTTATCTGCTTTCTGACGCATAAAGAGTGTCCCATGAAAATTATATCCTTCAATCAATGGAGATGATGAATCAACTTCTCTCCAACCCGTTTCTTTAAGATATCCCAAGTAAGATTCATAATCACCATCATGATATGCCATACCAGACATCAATGCAGACTCAAAGCCAGTTGGCTCCAGACCTGTAGGATCCCGAAAACGGATAGGGTTGCCGAGCGTATAGCTATATGACGAGAATGGATAGTACGACTCAGACTTTTTATCGATGGAGGTGAAGCGGCATAGGACTGGGTCGTAGTGGCGGTTGAGGAGGTCGTAGAAGGAGTGGCGGCCGTAGCTTTCGAGGCGCGAGCCTTGGAAGAGCGGCTTGTCCTCGGGCGTGCCGTAATCCTCGCCGAACAGCGAGCCACCGGGGTAGTAGTGCACTGCACTGACAAGGCGCAGTGTGTCGGAGACCACGCAGCGAACGTTCCCCTGGTAGTCGTTGAGCAGGTAGTGGTGGTGGCCGCCCTCGTAGTAGCCCACAGGGGTGACGATACGCGACAGGCTACAGTTGCGGTACTCGTAGTTGCCGCAGTAGGCATAATCCATATGCGGTGTCAGTG
>NZ_CAJTYX010000072.1 GCF_910583865.1 uncultured Muribaculum sp. | reverse complement strand
AAATATTGGGCTATTCAGAGCGATGAATTTTGCACTTCGTTCTTGAATCTACGTCCGCGACATAAACCCGGTGATAAAATCGCATGGAAACCGTTGCCGGTATCCGAGAGGCAGCCACGCCGCGAATCCGGCGTCACCACCCTCACGGACAGACAAGGACGGAAGCAGGCACCACCACCGACGTACGATAAAAATTTTGTCAATTTGCAGGAATGGCTTATCTTTGTGCTTATAAATACACGTCAATACACGCGTAATGAAAGTAAAGATACATCGCGAGGGTCTAAACATTCTCATAATCCTCCTCCTTATCTTGCTGGTAATCAACATACCGGCATGGCTTTTCATACGCCCTGCGGCAATCCCCGCCACCTTCACCGCCGTGTCGGCGATCATATACCTGCTCGTGCTCAACTTCTTCCGCTCACCGCGCAGACAGTTCAGAGGCAACCCCGACAAAGTGGTCGTAGCCTCGGCCGACGGAAAAGTAGTTGCGCTTGAGGAGACCTTCGAGGACGAATACCTTCACTGCCGCTGCATACAGCTGTCGGTGTTCATGTCGGTGCTCAACGTCCACGCCAACTGGTTTCCGGTCGACGGCGAGGTCCTTTATGTGCGCCACCATCCGGGACGATTCCTGTCGGCGTGGCTTCCAAAGTCAAGCACCGAGAACGAGCGCAGCACTGTAGCTATCCGCTCCAACGCCGGCCCGGTCATACTCATGCGCCAGGTGGCAGGAGCGCTCGCACGCCGCATTGTCACCTACGCATGCCCCGGCGAAAAGGCCTCCATAGCATCCCATATGGGATTCATCAAGTTCGGCTCACGCGTCGACCTCTACCTACCCCTGGACACCGAAATCCTCGTGAAGCTCGGCGACACCACTACAGGCGGCATCACAGAAGTGGCTCGCCTGAAATAAGAGCGCCGAAATAAGACACCCCGGAAGCCGCCGGCACAAGAGACCGACAACATAACCAAAAACACAATCATCGGCATGTTCCGCAAAATCATAGCCTGGATACCCAACTCCATCACCTGCACGAGCCTTCTTTTCGGCTCGCTCGCCACTATCGCCGCATTCCATTTCAACGACCTCCTGTGGGGGCTGCCCTGCTATCAATGGGCATTCATATGCATCGGCATCTCAGCCGTGTGCGACTTTCTCGACGGCGCGTCCGCACGCATGCTCCACGCCTACTCCAACCTCGGCAAGGAACTTGACTCGCTCAGCGACCTGATAAGTTTCGGCATGGCTCCGGGGATGCTCGTCTACAACCTCATGGCATCCCATCCCGGACCGGCATGGCTTCCTTTCACCGCGATACTCATACCGCTGATGGGCGAACTGCGACTGGCGCGGTTCAACATCGACGACCGGCAGACCACTTCGTTCCTTGGAATGCCCATACCGGCCAACGCCATATTCTGGATAGGCGCTGTGGCATGGATGACAAGCCACACATACATAGGCCATTGGCCCATGGCCGTGCTCGTGGCCGCGATGTCGTCGCTCATGGTGGCCACCAACCTGAAGATGTTCTCGCTGAAGTTCAAGAACTTCGATTTCCGCGAAAATCTGCGACGCTACGTAATCATTATCGCCGCATTGTTGTTTGTAATAACGGGAGGAGTACCCGGACTTGCATGGACCATCCTGTTCTACATCGTGCTCTCCATCCTCCCCGCCCGGGCCTGACGACGGCCTTGAACCAACAATTACGTCCCCGCCTATGATATTCAAGCTTATCATATTCGCACTGTTCATATTCGTACTCCTCCCGGTGTTCCGGCTCGGAGTGTCGCTCTTCCGCGCCTACCGCCACGTGAAGCGCCGCGCCGAAGCGTTTGCCGGTACAGGAAGAGCCCGCCCCGGAGAGCAGGAAACTACCCAATCCTACGGAAAGCGCCGACGTGCGCGTCACAGTGCCCGCAAGGTTTTCCATCCGGAGGATGGCGAATACGTGCGCTTCGAAGAGATCGAAGTCGACATCGTGCAGGAACAAGAGCGCAGAAGGCGCTACGGCGACACCGCTTTCCGCATGGAAGAGCAGGTGAGTGACGCCGAGTGGACCGACCTACGCCTCTGACGCAGCCCACGCAAGCACACCGCCACCACCATCGACAGCAACCATTTTTCCAAACAACACTAACATTTTACACCATGAACGATTTAAAGAAATACATCGCCGAAGGGGTAGGAACAATGTTTCTCGTACTCCTCGCCTGCGGAAGCGCCGTGCTCGCAGGGCCGTCAATCGGAGGTTATGGAGTAGGCATCTGCTTCGGGCTGGTGCTCGTGTGTCTCTGCTACTGCCTCGGCAACATCTCCGGATGCCACGTCAATCCGGCAGTCTCGCTCGGAGTCTACCTCAGCGGCAGGATGAGCTTGAAGGACATGCTGTTCTACTGGCTCTTCCAGATGGGTGGGGCAGTTGTCGGAGCGGCATTCCTCTTCTGGCTCGTAAACATGAACCCGGGATTCAACTTCGGTGGAATAACCGAGAACGCCGGCAACACCTACAATCTGGCCACCAACGTGCTGCAGCCAGGAGCCACCGCCGGAATGGCATTGCTCGTCGAGGCCCTGCTAACGTTCTTCTTCGTGTTCATCATCCTTGGCGCCACCGATTCTAATGTCGGTTGGGGCAAATTCGCCGGAATCGGCATCGGACTGGCTCTCGGGCTTGTCAACATCGTAGGCATCCCCGTCGACAACTGCTCGGTGAACCCCGCACGCAGCTTCGGGCCTGCTCTGTTTTGCCCGTCGGCATTCCACGATTTCTGGATCATGGTCGTCGGCCCGTTCGTAGGTGCCATCATCGCCGTAGTGGCATGGAAAGCCGTCTCACCCTACATCGGACGCGCAGACAAGTAAGCCACACACAAACCCGATGGCGATTCCCTGAATCCCCGGACAGACAGCTCTCCGTCAGACCAGTCCGACTTGTCAGACTCGTCCGACAAGCCCCTGGAATAACTAAAAGAGATGGGCGGTGTGCCGAATTTTTAGGCACACCGCCCATCTCGTTACTTTATATGCCCATCAATGCGACGACATAAAATCAGCCTCTATGAAGCGCG
>NZ_CAJTYX010000071.1 GCF_910583865.1 uncultured Muribaculum sp. | reverse complement strand
GGAATCGGTCCTATTTTTCAATCGCCCTCTAAAGTTTAGCGGACAGTAATAAATTTTTATCAGAACATGCCTACATTCATGACCCACATACCCGCGCACAGGCCGATGGAAAGACAGCATGTGAGCACGCCTGCGTCGGTCATGCGGCTGAAAAAGCATATATAGTGACGGTCGATCATGTCGCTGAAAGAGTTTAGCAAGGGGATTCCGGGCACGAGGTAGAGCACGCTTGTGGCTATGGCTATGCCCGGTGTAGACCCTAACGAGAAGAGGCCGTCGGCGCATGCAAGCACCGACGACACGAAGGCGCAGGTGATGAACACCACACGCACATCTATCTTCCTCGACAACATCACCTGCTTGAGGTAATATCCGCACATGGTAGCGGCGAAAACCACTCCGACCGCAGTCATGTCGCCTCCGAACAGACGGCAGAAAGCTCCGTTGGCACACGAAACGGCAAGGAGCACCCACCATTTGCCGGCATGCGGGGTACGGGCGATACCGTGGAGCGCTTTCGCGGCGCGCTCCACGTCCCATCCGTCGTCGGCCACCTCCCAGCTCAGGCGGCTCAGGCGCGTGATTATGTCGTAGCTGATGACACTTCCGCCGATTCCTGCGATGAAAGTCTTGCTTTCCCCTCCGGATTCTGTGACGGATATGTGGACGTGGCGCGGCATGATAGCCATCTCCACCTCCACACCCCACGCGGCGGCCATCCTTCTGACATTCTTCTCAAGACGGGCGCATGTGGAGCCGCTGCGTATCGCCAGCGATGAATAGTCGGAGAGGAAGTTGCCTATGCGGTCGATATAGGCACGTTCAGGGGCATATGTCGGTTTAGCGGTCATCTTCATCATCCTGGTTGTCATGCCATGGAGCGCGGTCGCCGGGTATCCACATTTCTTCCTCTTCCTTGCCTATCTCTATGAAACGGTGTCTCTTCCCGGCATGGTGTCGGATGGTGCTTGCGAAATGAATCGATACTATTGCGGCTATAGCTGCCACGGTGCATATCCATACTGTCATAGGTGTTATCATTTTCTTTAATTTTTATACGGCAAAGTAACAGACAATGTTCGCCGTATTTTGCGCCGGGCGATGAATTTATCAGATGGCTGCAATCACATAATCATAGATGCTGTTATGAAATACCCTCATAATATGGCGTGGAAAATTTGGCTTTGCGCCCGACTTATTAGTATATTTGCATTTCGATAATTATAAATAAAGAAAATGGAAAAGACATGGCGATGGTTCGGCCCTAAGGATCCTATCACGCTCGATATGCTGAGGCAGATCGGTGTGGAGGGTATCGTGACTGCGCTCCACGATGTGCCGCTCGGACAGGTGTGGACGCGTGAGGCCATCCGCGAGATGAAACGATACATTGAAAGCCACGGTCTGCGCTGGAGCGTTGTGGAGTCGCTTCCGGTGACCGAGACCATCAAATACGGCGGTCCTGACCGCGACGAGCAGATTGAGGTCTATAAGGAGAGTCTGCGCAATCTTGGCAGTGAAGGGATACATACGATATGCTATAACTTCATGCCAATCCTCGACTGGGCGCGTACCGACCTGACATATCCCAACCCGGACGGTACATCCAACCTCTACTTCAACAACGCCGAGTTTGCCTACTTCGACATAAACATACTCAAGCGCGAAGGCGCGCGAGCCGACTATTCTGCCGAAGTGATTGAAAGGATGGACGCTATGGGCGAGCTTTCCGCAGATGAGGAGAAGCGCCTCATCGAAAATATCATCATAAAGACACAGGGATTCGTGAGCGGAAACTTCTCGGAGTCGGACTTCGATCCTGTAGGCAAGTTCCGCAGCCTGCTGAAGCTCTATGAGGGTATCGATAAGGATCAGCTGCGTGCCAACATGAAATACTTCCTTGAAGCCATCATGCCCGTCTGTGACGAGTATGGCATGAACATGTGTGTGCATCCCGACGATCCTCCGCGTCCCGTGCTCGGGCTGCCGCGCATCGTCACCTGTGACGAGGACATACGTTGGTTTCTCGACGCAGTGCCAAACCGCCACAACGGTCTGACGTTCTGCGCGGGTTCGCTGTCGGCAGGTGCCCACAATGATGTCTGCACCCTTGCCGAGAAGTATGCCGACCGTACGCATTTCGCCCATTTCCGCATATGCCGGGTGCTCCCCGACGGTGACTTCAAGGAGTCGAGCCATCTTGATCCGAGGCTGATAGGGGTGATACGCACTTTCAGCCGCATCAATCCCGACGTGCCTATGCGTGTCGACCACGCTCCTCTAATGCTCGGTGACGAGAAGATGGGCTATAATGCCGGATATTCTTTCCACGGGCGCATGCTCGCCCTCGGCATGGTGAGCGGCATCATGGCGACGATTGATACTGAGAAATAAGTAAACCTATACAGACGAATAGGAATGAAAAATCTGTTTGACATAGAGGGCAACGTGACCGTGATTACCGGTGGAACCGGGGTCCTGGGGCGTGCCATAGCGAAATACCTGGCGCTCAATGGGGCTAAGGTGATCATACTTGGGCGCAAGGAGAATGTCGGCGCGGAAATCGTGGCCGATACGGAGGCTGCCATAGCGGCTGAAAAGGCCTCGGGTAGCATAGAGTTTTTGAAAACCGACGTTATGTCGCGCGAGACGCTTGAAAGCAACGTCGACTATATCGTCGGCAAATACGGACGCGTCGATACGCTGCTTAATGCTGCCGGCGGCAACATGCCGGGCGCTACGATTGCCCCCGACAAGACATTCTTCGACCTCGACCCGGCGCAGTTCCAGCGTGTGCTTGACCTCAACCTCACCGGCACGGTGATACCCACGCAGGTGTTCCTGAAGCCGATGGTGGCTCAGGGAAAGGGTGCCATCATTAACTTCTCGTCGATGGCGGCGTTCCGCCCCATGACCCGCGTATGCGGCTATGCCGCCGCCAAGGCGGGGATATCCAACTTCACCGCGTTCATGGCCACCGAGTGCGCCAAGAAGTTCGGCGAAGGGATACGCGTGAACGCCATCGCTCCCGGATTCTTCATAACAGAGCAGAACCGTGCGCTCCTAACCAACCCCGACGGCTCGTACACCGAGCGCGGGCGCGACGTCATACGCCAGACCCCGTTCGGACGCATGGGCGAGGCCGAGGAGCTGTGCGGCACTATACATTACCTCATGTCGGACGCGGCACGCTTCGTCACCGGCACCGTGGCGGTGGTCGATGGCGGTTTCAACGCGTTTGCCATGTAAGGGACGACATCAGTTACGGATTTGACATTTTGTGATAAGTTAAATCCGTTCAAAAAGTGTGCAACGTATTAGCATCTTTTGCCGGGAAATTTTTGTGTTTAATCATGGTACAAGATTATTAGAACGGGAATGATTATACGGAATGGGCTTTCGTGAGAAAATTTATTCCGAAATATATAAAACTCTCGGCAAAAGATGCTAACTTTGCAACACCATTCGGGGCGTAGCGCAGTCCGGTAGCGCACCTGGTTTGGGACCAGGTGGTCGC
>NZ_CAJTYX010000070.1 GCF_910583865.1 uncultured Muribaculum sp. | reverse complement strand
AACGGGCCTGACGACAACCTTGTCGCCAGGCCCGTTCCTTTTTTTATGCCCCCACCACAGCCGGGGTCGCCGGGCAGCCCGGAGAGCTGTGTGTCAGACCTGTCGGACAAGTCAGACGGGTCTGACCCTGGAATGACGCACAAAGTTATATTTGGCAATGGGCTTTCATTTTAGAGACTCACAAAAGCAAAGCTCAAATAAATTTGGCTTTGCATTTGACTTATTCGTATCTTTGTGTCTCATCAATCAATTTAATGGACGGTTTAGTTATTAAGAATACCGGAAGCTGGTATGTCGTGCTTGCGGATGACGGTCGTGAGATATCCTCGAAGATTAAGGGGAATTTCAGGATAAAGGGCATACGTACAACCAATCCTGTGGCTGTGGGGGACCGTGTGAAGCTTACGGTAAATGTCGATGGAAGCGGTTTTATTACGTCTATTTATCCTCGTAAGAATTATATCATTCGCCGCGCGAGTAATTTGTCGAAGGAGTCACACATACTTGCTGCAAATATAGACAGGGCGTTTTTGGTAGTGACAATCGACCATCCGGTGACATCGACAACATTTATTGACCGTTTCCTTGCGTCGGCTGAGGCATATAATGTGCCGGTGACACTCGTATTCAACAAAATAGACCTGCTTTGCGATGATGACGCGCGAGAGCTTCTTGAGTCAGTGGATTACCTGTATTCATCCATCGGGTATGATACTATCGGAATATGTGCCAAAAATGGCAACGGGGTAGATGACCTTCGCGCGAGAATGACGGGGAAAATCAACCTGCTCTCCGGAAATTCCGGAGTCGGGAAGTCCACGATTATCAATGAACTTGTGCCGCACAGTGGCGCGCGTACAGCGGAAATCTCACTGCTGCATGATACAGGGCAGCATACCACTACCTTTTCAGAGGCCTACCGTCTGCCTGGCGGCGGCTGGGTGATTGATACTCCGGGAGTAAAAGGTTTCGGAACCATAGATTTCCGTCGAAACGAGGTGGCGCATTATTTCCCCGAGATTTTCAAGATCTCGGAAGGATGCAGATATGGCGACTGCACCCATACACATGAGCCGGGTTGCGCCGTATTGCAGGCACTCGACGAACATCTTATAGCACAATCTCGCTATGCCTCCTACCTATCCGTGCTTGAGGATTCCGACCCAGATAAATACCGTAAGCCATTTTGATTACGATTTACAACCTTTTATCCCGTGATATATCATGATGACAATCTTAAAGACCTATCAGACGAGTATAAACGAGCGCTACATGGAGCTTGCCGTGGATGCTATGCGTGAAGGAAAACTCATCGTTTACCCCACTGATACTCTTTATGCCATAGGGTGCGACGCATTGAATATACGGGCGATAGAGCGCATATGCCGCATCAAAGACATCAATCCTCAGAAGGTAAACCTTTCGATTGTGTGCAGCGACATATCCCAGGCCGCAGAATATGCACGTATCGATAACCGTGCCTTCCGGATTCTCAAGGAATATCTCCCTGGGCCATACACATTCCTGTTGCCGGCGGCAACCACCCTGCCTAAGATTTTCAAAGGCCGCAAGGTGGTAGGGGTGAGGATCCCGGACAACGCCATAGCGTGCAGGCTCGCCCAAGAACTTGGGAATCCGCTCTTGTCGACATCGGCTGTGGGCGAAGCGGAAATCAGGCAGGACGCCGTCGACCCTGAAAGCATAGCTTTGCGTTATGGGAATGAGACAGAGTTTGTTATAGACGGCGGCGAGGGTGGTGCTGTGCCTTCGACAGTGGTCGATCTCACCGACAGCGCCGCGCCATCTGTGATCAGGCTCGGAGCCGGTGAATTTACCGATTAAAATCCGCACTACTGATGAAACCTATAAATCTCCGCAGGCATTAAAGAAAAATTTCCTTAAACTTTTTAAGGCTATAAAATTATTGACTAATTTTGTGATGCTCATGCCGGGTATGCCAATCCCGGCGGATGGGATAGATAGAATTTAAACCCAATAAATACAAAATTCAATTATGTCAAAGGTAACTGTAGTTGGTGCCGGCAATGTAGGTGCCACATGTGCAAATGTCCTCGTTACGCGCAACGTGGCCGACGAGGTAGTTCTTATCGATATCAAGGCCGGTCTCTCAGAGGGAAAGGCCATGGATATCATGCAGACAGCCAATCTTCTCCACGTCAACACCCATATGGTGGGCGTAACCAACGACTATGAAAAGACCAAGGACAGCGATGTCGTTGTGATTACATCGGGTATTCCCCGCAAGCCCGGCATGACCCGCGAGGAGCTTATCGGCGTAAACGCAGGTATCGTAAAGTCGGTGATGGACAACGTGCTCAAGTACAGCAAGAACCCCATCATCATCTGCGTGGCCAACCCCATGGACACCCTCACATACCTTATCCACAAGACATCCGGTCTGCCCAAGAACCGTATAATCGGCATGGGTGGCGCTCTCGACAGCTCACGCTTCAAATATTTCCTGAGCATAGCGCTCGGTGCCAACCCCAATGAAATCGAGGGTATGGTGATCGGCGGTCACGGTGATACCACCATGATTCCCCTCGTGCGCTATGCCGCATATCGCGGTGTGCCCGCTACCGAGTTCCTTCCCAAGGAGCAGCTCGACAAGGTCGCTGCCGACACTATGGTAGGTGGTGCTACTCTGACATCGCTTCTCGGCACTTCGGCCTGGATGGCTCCCGGCGCTGCTGCTGCCGAGCTTGTACGTGCTGTCCTCCACGACGAAAAGCGCGTAATCCCCTGCTCGGCTCTCGTAGAGGGTGAGTATGGCGAAAGCGACCTCTGCATCGGCGTTCCCTGCCTCCTTGGCCGCGAAGGTATCGAGAAGATTGTCGAGCTTCCCCTCAATGACGAAGAGAAGGCTCTCTTCAAGAAGAGTGCCGAGGCCGTGCGCAAGACCAACGGTGCCCTTGCCGCCGCTCTCTAAGCCTTCGTTTTTTACGAACTAAATCCCAAGGCAGAACGTTTTCTGAAATAATGGAGACATTCTGCCTTTGTTTATTTTGCAACACATCTGTCGCATATTTATTATGCGCATTTCTAAAAACAGACGATAAAAAATGAAAACAATCCATCTATTTGCCTGTGCTGTCCTGCTCTCTGCCGGTATGGTAGGTTGCGGCAGCCGTAGTGCTAAAAGTGGCGACGCTGAAAATACTGCCGCCGTTGAAAAGACCGAGGAAGCTGTCGCCGAAGCGATTCCCGCGCCTATCGAACTTGGTCCGAATGACATCCTTGAGTTCGGCGAGCCGCAGCCCATGCCCATCGTGGTCGACTTCTCGGCATCATGGTGCGGTCCTTGCCGTCAGCTCCATCCCATATTCGACAAGCTTGCCAAGAAGTACCATGGCAAGGTGCAGTTTATATACGTCGACATCGACAAGGCTCCGCAGCTCGCCAAGCAGTATGGTGTGGAAGCAGTGCCGACTTTGCTTTTCGTAAACAAGAAGGGCGAGATTGACCGCAACATCGGCTTCATGTCGGAGGACGCAATGGAGGCTGCCGTGCAGAGCATCATGCCTACCGATACCACCCCGCGCATCGAGCCGCGCTGATACAAGCGCATAAAGCATACGGAGTCCAAAGAGCGATTAAAACAGATTTTGCTCTTGGACTTCGTGATGTTTATGGAAAATAAATAAGCCCCGACCGATTGGTCGAGGCTTTGATGATTTCGGGATTGTGGGCGCTGAGGGATTCGAACCCCCGACCCTCTGCTTGTAAGGCAGACGCT
>NZ_CAJTYX010000069.1 GCF_910583865.1 uncultured Muribaculum sp. | reverse complement strand
CTGCCTTTCAAGATGTTGGACTCTCTGATTTATGGTTTAGCGGACAGTAATATATGACAATAATGCACACGAGGCTTTTCTTTGAGGATAATACCGTCATGCCGTTGTATTTCGAAACTCATGGTGATAGCACCGAAGTCATTTTCGGTTACAGATTTAATAAAGATCTATTATATTGAGATGAAACGTATTATCTTAATTTTGTCAATAATCTTAGTGCTGTGTGTGGGATGCAGACATTCTGTTGATTCTGAGGCATTGAGACCCTTGTCATTGGAGGAGTATAAGGCAGCATATAAATGGATTGGTCTTGATGACCAAAGGTATGTGTCAAGGCCATTCTCGCAATTGGGGATTGATAGTATGACGTATGATGAAGTCTATCAACAAAATGGCATACCGGTTATGCAATATTATGATACCGTAGTTGATGGATTCAATATAGTCACGAAAAAAACGGATTTCGATTTGTATCCCTTGACAGTGAATCGTGATACAGTCGTAGTGCTACGTTGTTGGTGGATGAAGTCATTCCATCCATTGAATATGCTCTATGTCGTGTTCGAGATTAATAAGGATGTCCCGACACCAATATATGGCTATATGTACGATCCGGGCAAAATGCCGAGAATTGGGGATAATTATTCAAGGGGAATAAATGCGACATCAAGATAGCATATAATTCCAATTCGGATTTTACATGTATAGATATGGATACATGCGTTAGTTCAATGTCCACTGCCGACAACATGTTCACTGCCATCTACCATGACAGTGTCGGTCGGGTGATACAGGAGGTGTCGTCCAACATCCTCGGCGGCTACGACAGCAGGATGACGGCATACCATTCGTGCCTGACCGTGCCGAAGCAGACGATCGAGACCCATTCCACGCCCAAGGAATGGCACCGGGACGTGTACGATTACGAGTACGGGCCGTGGAACAGGCTCGTGCGGATGTGGATGACCCACGACGGAGACCCAAAGACCGAACTTCTGCGCAACGAGTATGATGCTTTGGGGCGGTTGTCCTCGCAGACGCTCGGCGACTCGATCACCACCGCTTATACCTACCATCTGCACGGGGGAATATCCTCCACGTCCAACCCCTATTTCTCGCAGCAGCTGTACTATGAGAAAAGGCCCGACGGGTCGGCGGGACTCCTCAACGGCGACCTGTGCGCCTACCGCTGGCGTTCGGCAGCCGACGGCGGCAGAACCGACGACAGCGGTGGCGGCGTTGACGGTCTGTGGCGCGGCTACACTTACAGTTACGACGGAGCGGACCGGTTGGTGTCGGCTGTCTACGGCGAGACGGGAAGCCGCCCGGCGACTCTCATAGCCGATTCCCCGGACTATTCGGAGTACCGCACCTACGATGCGGGGAGCAACCTCGCCACGCTCAAGGCCTGTGGCCTGACCGACCGTCAGCGGGTCTCGAACCTGGAAACGAAACTGTCTTCGGGCCGGTGAAGGACATCGTTTTCGAGAACCGAGGTGCGCAGATGCTGTCTGCGACTGTAGCCCCGAACGCGGCCACGGTGTCGACGATGGACAACTCCGCCATCGGCGCCCTGAAGGAGAGCAAGACCGTGGGCTTCAACTACGACGCCGCCGGACGATTGGTCGAGGACGGCCTCCGCGGCGAGAGCTTCACCTACGACCGTTTCGGCAACCCATTGGTGGCACGATACTCCACCGGGGACGATGACGATTACATAGCGAAATACACTTATGATGCCACTGGTGTGCTGCACAAGCGCTCGATGGCCTACAAATACGAACTGGTCCATGAGTGGGAGCATCCTTTTGAGCCTATCTATCCCGACTCCCTGCGCCATTGGCATCCATATCCCTTTGACAGCATCCCGCGCCTTGACTCGATGATAGTCATTCCGCCCGTACTGCCTTCGCCGGTTGCGTCGCCGTCGGGCAGTCAGTCATCTCAGGGAATCAGCATAATCCGGCCACCGGGCAACCGTGACAGCATATTCGGCGGCATCGATGCGGTAGTACTGACGCCGCATATGGATTATGCCTACTGCGGCAACTACGAGTACCGCAACGGCAGACTTTCGCGTATCGTCACCCCTGTGGGCTACTACGAGGGCGGTCACCACCACTACCTTCTCAACGACTACCAGGGTAACGTGCGGTGCGTGGTCTCCGACACCCTGCGCCTCGTGAGCGCCGTGCACTACTACCCCGGCGGCTCGCTGTTTGGCGAGGAGTACGGCACGCCAAAGGACAACCCCCTCTTCCAAGGCTCACGCCTCGAAAGTTACGGTCGCCATTCGTTCTACGACCTACTAAACCGCCACTACGACCCCGTCCTCTGCCGCTTCACCTCCATCGACGCCAAGTATGCCAACCATTATCCTTTCACTCCCTACCATTATGGCCTCTGCAACCCAGTCCGCTTCCGCGACCCCGACGGCAACGATGCCATAATCACCTTTAGCGGCAGGACAATCACGGTGTCAGCCGACATATATCTTATGGGAGCATTGGCGACACGAGAACTGGCCAATATCTATCAGGCCGATATCATGAACACATGGGGTAGCATGACTACATATAATTACCAAGGCACAGAGTACCAAGTAGTTTGGGATATAAATGTTTCCGTGAAGCAGTATGACCAGCCAAAGGAGAGAGATGGAAGGAGTAACTATTTAACAGTGTCAAAAGATGGCAGATCCCATGTCATAGATAATTGGCATGGATTTATACGTTGTACACCAACTAAGAATACCGTGTCATTTAAGTATGATAATCCGATTAGTCATGAGTTTGGACATTTCTTGGGTTTAATTGATCGATATACAGAGATAGCAGCCGGTATTTTTGTAGCCCATCCATTATGGAATGGAAATATAATGGAGGCTGCAGCCGGACTTGGGGTAGTCGATAATAGAAACTTATCATCTATCTTTGATATCCCGTTAAGCCGTTACCATAACTCGGACAACCAATGGAAAGCCATGAACTGGAGTTTCCTGAATTGGTTCGGGCAATGGAATTATATATGGAATATTAACTCCGAAAACAGAGAAAATGAAAACTAAATTGATTTGGTGCATATTTATTGTCATCATTATATTGATATGCCTTCTTGAAGCATGCGGTAAGCCATCTGATAAAAAGGCGGACTATCGGGACTATCCCCTTGTGCAATATATGAGGGAATACGGCTGGATGGGTTTAGGGGATTCTACGACGAACTACCCTCAGGATTCCATTTTATATAATGGGTTGAAGATTGATGGCAAAAGCCTGTCGGAGGTGGAGAGCGTGTATTGGCATCCTGATTACATAATTTATGACACGATAAGATATGGCATATCTCAACGGAGGCCATATCCCTCACCATTATTTCCATTGGTATATCGACAAGCTGAAGTGCCTGTAATCTTTGCATTATGGGATATCGCTCCCAAAGTAAGGTTAGGTATATATTTTGAAAACTACGATAATCAGACAAAGGCTATATATGGAATGCAATTTAGATATGAATATACGTATGAATAAGGCGTGGAAAGTAGGGAAGATGGCATTAATTACCTTGTTAATGCTACTTTCCTCGTGCTTTATGCAGAATCAGGACGCAGGCGAGGCTTGCGAACCGCTTTCGATTGAAGAATATAAGGAAAAGTACGATTGGATTGACACGGTATATAGCCCATACGTAATCAGCGCATATGACAGGCTTAGGATTAGAAATAAGAGCTATGGAGAGCTGGTCGATATAAATGGGACTCCATGCCTGGAATACCGTGATACGATTGTGCGTGGGATAAATCTTCAGCGTGGAGTCGAGGATTTTGACTTATATCCAATGACATTAAATCGTGACACGGTCATTGTCAGCCGCTGTTGGTGGCTAAAACGCTACCGGATTACTACATTATTGTATGTAGTGTTTGAGCATAGGAAAGGGGAGGAGGACTCTTATCCTATATATGGTTATCTGTATCGTCCCGGAGATATGCCACGTAAATACCGATATCTCAACGGCGGCAAATAAAAGAGAAGTAATAAAAGCATTGGGAATAAGAAAACTACATATCGCGTCAGGTGGAAGCAACTACTACGACGGCGTGACCCCCGGTGATGTCATGGCGGAGCATGCCGACAGCCTGGCCTATCGGCCCTATCCCGAGGGTGGTACGCCGGTGGCGTTCCGTGGCGAGCTGACGGGACGGCTCGTGCATGTGCCTGCCGACAGCATGTTCATCGCCACGGCCATCTACCACGACAGACAGGGGAGGGTGGTACAGGAGGTGTCGTCCAACATCCTCGGCGGCTATGACCGTAAGATGACGGCATACCATTCGTGCCTGACCGTGCCGAAGCAGACCGTCGAGACCCATTCCACCTCCAAGGAATGGCACCGGGACGTTTACGACTACGAGTACGGGCCTTGGAACAGGCTCGTGCGGATGTGGATGACCCACGACGGCGGCCCAAAGACCGAACTCCTGCGCAACGGTTACAACTCACTCGGGCGGTTGTCCTCGCAGACGCTCGGCGACTCGATCACCACGGAATACACCTACCATCTGCACGGGGGCATATCCTCAACATCCAATCCATATTTTTCTCAGCAGCTGTACTATGAGAAAAGGCCTGACGGGTCGGCGGGACTCCTCAACGGTGACCTCTGCGCCTACCGCTGGCGTTCGGCTGCCGACGGTGGTACTGCCAACGGTAGCGGTGGCGGCACTGACGGTCTTTGGCGCGGCTATACTTATACTTACGACGGAGCGGACCGGTTGGTGTCGGCTGTGTACGGCGAGACGGGAAGCCGCCCGGCGACGCTCA
>NZ_CAJTYX010000068.1 GCF_910583865.1 uncultured Muribaculum sp. | reverse complement strand
TCCCTACGGGTGGGACGGAGGCGAGAGGTGGCGGTGGAGCAAGGGTTTTTCGGGGGGTGGAGTGCAGGTATTTCAGAATGATGTTAAAAAATGTTGAAAATGGGGTGGGGGGATTCCGTAATTTCCTGTGTTCAAGTGTGTATTATATGAAGCGTTTTTTAACTATTCATAAGTGAATTATAGTGAAAAACAGCAACAATCACTTCACTTGAAATCTATCCTTCATATATAAACGATTGGTACTTAAAGAAAAGATTAATTGGTAATTTAGATTCATAGAACACACACACACTGTTTAACGAAGAGGAATGCGGCTGCTGTCGATAGCAGTCGCTTTCCATTTTAGAGGGTGTTTAAGAGGTTGTTTTTAAACAACCTCTTATAATTGCAGTTATGGAATACCCTGGTCAGGCTTGGCGCGGTGGGGAGAGGAGCTCGAAGGTGTCGACCACGATCTCGGTGACGTTGCGCTTGATGGTGTTGCGGTCCTCCCATACGCGCGTGCGCAGCTTCCCCTCGATGTAAAGGCGTGTGCCCTTGCGGATATATTTTTCGGCGGTCTCGGCGGCGCCGTCCCACATGACGATGCGGTGCCACTCGGTGCGCTCGGGAATCTGCGCCCCGGAGGCGGTGGTGTAGGCGCGCTCGGTGGTGGCGAGTGTGAATGTCGCCACAGGGCGTGTCTCCACGTAGCGTATCGTGGGGTCGACGCCTACATTTCCCAGAAGGATTACCTTGTTGACTCCCATGGCGCGGTCATTGCTTTACGGATGCTCTCAGGGCGTTGACCACCGCCGGGGTGAACCCCCTTTCCTCCATAGCGTTCAGCCCGCGTATGGTGAGTCCGCCCGGTGTCGTCACTTTGTCGATTTCCGTCTCGGGGTTTGCCCCGGTGGACTCAAGCAGTTCCACTGCCCCGCGCATGGTCTGTAGGAACCATTCCTTCGCGCGGTCGGGGTAGAGGCCAAGCTCCACCGACCCTTCGGTGGCGGCGCGCACGAAGCGCATCACGTAGGCTATGCCGCACGAGCACAAGGCCATCGCCGCGCCGAGCTGCGACTCGGGGATGACGGCGGCGGTGCCGAGGCTGTTGAAGAGGTCGACCACCGGCCTTACGCCTTCCGCCGGGGTGTCGGGTGCATGGCAGATGAATGTCATGCTGCTACCCACGGCCATGGCGGTGTTGGGGATGGCGCGCACGACGGTGCGCCGCGTGGAGTAGTTGCGGAGGATGTTGTCGATGTCGGCGAGCGATACCGTGGCTGCGAGGCTCACGAGTGTCTGCGAGCGGAAGTCGATGCGCGGGGCTGCCTCTTCGAGTACGGGCTGTACCATCCATGGCTTCACGGCGAGGATGATGATGTCGGTGCCGCGCAACGCCGCTACGTTGTCGGTGTCGGTGGTTATACCCGGGCATGCGGCGGCAATGCTGTCGAGCGTGGCACGTCGCGGCGAGGTGACGGTGATGTCGGCGGGGGCTGCATGTCCCGAGGCTACGAGGCCGGCGGCGATGGCCGATCCCATGTTGCCGCCGCCTATTATTCCTATCTTCATGATTCTGGAGGAACTGTCGGTTAGAAAAGCTTCTTACAGCGAGGTCAATGCGCGGGTGAAGCGGTCGATGAAATCGTCGGCCTGCGCCATCGTGAGGGTGAGCGGCGGGAGCAGACGTATGATGTTGGTCGACGCCGCGCCTGTGAACACATGCTCGTCGTAGATGAGTCGCCGGCGCAGCTCCTTGGTCTCGAATGGCATCTCTATCCCTATCATCAGGCCTTCGCCGCGCACTTCCGCGATGGCGGGGATGGCCTTCAGGCGCTCGATCAGATGCTCTCCGACCTTGGCCGCGTTCTCCACCAGCCGCTCCTCCTCGATGATGTCGAGCACGGCGATGGCGGTGGCGCATGCCAGGTGGTTGCCGCCGAATGTGGTGCCGAGCATGCCGTAGGAGGGCTTGAACTTCGGGGATATCAGCACTGCGCCCATCGGGAAGCCGTTGGCGATGCCTTTGGCGCATGTGATGAGGTCGGGGCGTATGCCGCTGTACTGGTGGGCGAAGAAGCGGCCCGAGCGTCCGTAGCCCGACTGTATCTCGTCGAGGATGAGCACTGTGCCGTGGCGGTCACATTCCTCGCGCACCACGCGGAGGAACGCCTCGTCGGGGATGCGTATGCCGCCTACTCCCTGTATGCCTTCGACGATCACGGCGGCGACATCATCTTTGGAAAGTTCATTGCAGACGGCATCCATGTCGTTGAGCGGCAGGAACGTGACGTTGTTGTTGGCGTTTAGCGGCGATATGATCTTAGGGTTGTCGGTGACCTCGACAGCGGCGGAGGTGCGCCCATGGAATGCCCGGCGGAAAGCGATTACACGCTTGCGCCCCGTGTGGAACGAAGCGAGTTTCAATGCATTCTCGTTGGCCTCGGCTCCGGAGTTGACGAGGAAGAGCGCATAGTCGTCGTAGCCGCTGACGCGTCCGAGCCTGTCGGCAAGCTGCTGCTGAAAGAGGTTGATGACCGAGTTGGAGTAGAACATCAGCTGCGAGGCCTGGCGCTCGATGGCCTTTACCACCACTGGGTGGCAATGGCCCACCGACACCACCGCATGGCCTCCGTAGAGGTCGAGATATTCGGTGCCGTCGGCGGAATAGACATGGCATCCGCGGCCTTTTGTGATTTCTATGTCGAAGAGAGGATATACGTCGAAAAGATTCATGATGGTGTCGGGGTTAGAATGCGGATGGCTTCAGTTGCAGGCCGATGCGCTCGTGCAGCCCGAAGAGAAGGTTCATGTTGTGTACGGCCTGTCCGGATGCCCCCTTCACGAGGTTGTCGATGACCGAGGTGATGAGGAGTTTGTTGTCGACCTTGTCGAGGTGGATGATGCACTTGTTGGTATTGACCACATCCTTGAGGTCGGGGGCCTTGTCGGTCAGGAATGTGAAGTTGTGGTCATCGTAGTACTCCTCGTAGAGTTTCTTCACCTGGTCGAGGCTCACGGGGCAGTCGAGGTAGGCGATGGCCATTATGCCACGCGAAAAGCATCCGCGCACTGGGATGAAGTCGATGTCGGCCTTGAAGCTCTGCTGTAGCTGCGAGAGCGACTGGCGTATCTCGGCGAGGTGCTGGTGGCGGAACGGCTTGTAGATCGACACGTTGTCATTGCGCCATGAGTAGTGGCTCGTAGGAGATGGCTTTACTCCCGCGCCTGTCGAGCCTGTGATGGCCGTGACGTGGATCGTGGAGTTGAGCATAAGGTTCTTGGCCAGGGGGAGGAGGGCGAGCTGTATGGCCGTGGCGAAGCATCCCGGATTGGCCACGCGCCTGGCTCCGCGCACGATGCGTTTGCGGTTAAGCTCGGGCAGTCCGTAGACGAAGTCGTGCGTGCCGTCCTCGATACGGTAATCGGTTGAGAGGTCGACAATGCGCAGCTCGTCGGGGACATCGTGGCTCTCCATGAACTTGCGGGTGTCGCCATGTGGCGTGCAGCAGAAGAGCACGTCGATCTTGTCGAGTGGATTGTCGGAACAGAAGGCCATGTCGATCTCCCCGATAAGGCCCTGATGGACGGCGGTTACGGGATTGCCGGCATTCGATGAACTGTTTATCCAGGCTATCTCCACGTCGGGATGATGGACGAGCAGGCGCAGCAGCTCGCCTGCGGTGTAGCCTGCTCCGCCTATTATGCCTGCGCGTATCATGCCTCACGCTCCTTTCCGTTGCGTGTCTGCACGTTGTGGTATATTTTCATCTGGTTGCCGAGAATCTTGGTGAATCCCTTCACGTCGTCGGCGGTCCATGCCTTGGAAAGCTCGCCGTATTCGCCGAAGTCGGTTTTCATCAGGTCGAAGTCGCTCTCCACTCCGACCACCACGAAGTGGTAGGGCTTGAGGTCGACGATGACACGTCCGGTGACGTTGCGCTGCGACGATTCGAGGAAGCGCTCGATGTCGCGCATCACCGGTTCGAGATACTGTGCCTCGTGGAGGAACATGCCGTACCATGTGCCGAGCTGGTCCTTCCAATACTGCTGCCACTTGGTGAGGGTGTGCTTCTCAAGCACCTTGTGTGCGCCGAGTATCACCATAGGCGCGCCTGCCTCGAAGCCCACGCGCCCCTTTATGCCGATGATGGTATCGCCCACGTGCATGTCGCGTCCCAGGGCATAGGGGGCCACAAGCTCCTCGATTTTCTGTATGGCGGCAACCTTGTCGGCGAAATACTCGCCGTTGACGGCCTCGATCTGGCCTTGGTTGAAGTCGATGGTGATCTGCGCGGGCGCGGTGGCGGTCATCTGTGTGGGGTATGCCTCCTCCGGGAGTGTCTGGTTGCTGTGGAGTGTCTCCTTGCCGCCGATGGATGTGCCCCACAGTCCCTTGTTGATGGAGTATTCGAGCTTCTTGAAGTCGGCCACATAGCCATGCTCCTTGAGGTAGTTGATCTCATACTCGCGGGTAAGGTTCATGTCGCGGGTGGGGGTTATGATCTCGATTTCAGGTGCAAGGATCTCGAAGGTGAGGTCGAAGCGTATTTGGTCGTTGCCGGCGCTTGTCGAGCCGTGGGCTACGGCGTGTGCGCCTACCTTCTTGGCGTATTCGATGATGGCGATGGCCTGGAAGATGCGTTCGGAGCTTACGGATATGGGGTATGTGCCGTTGCGGAGCACGTTGCCGTAGATCATGTACCTGATCGACTTGTCGTAGTACTCCTGCGTGATGTCGAGCGTGGCGTGCTCCTTTGCGCCGAGGGCGAGGGCGCGCTGCTCGATGGCTTTAAGCTCTTCAGGGGAGAAGCCTCCGGTGTTGGCTATGGCTGTATATACTTCGTAGCCGCAGTCGGCTGACAGGTATTTGACGGCGAATGACGTATCGAGGCCGCCGCTGAAGGCGAGCACTACTTTTTTCTTGGCGTTTGTGGTGTCCATATGTGGGAAAGGATTTTTGATTCTGTTGATTTGCAGGGTTGCGCGCTTTGCGGGCGCCTGCGTTTTGCGGTTGCTTCCGGGGCTTACTCAGCGTCGGGATTGTCGGCGGTGTCGGCTGTTCCGGTCAGCGGGTCGTTGGGGTGGTATTTTGTCTCGGCGGGATCATAAAGGAGTCCTACACAGAGACATTTGTGTCCGCCGTTGCGCTGCAGGATGTCGAAGTTGACGCAACTCTCGCATCCGCGCCAGAAAGCTGTGTCGGTGGTAAGCTGGTCGAACGTGACGGGACGGTAGCCCAGCTCGAAGTTCATCTTCATGACGGCGGCCCCGGTGGTCAGGGAAAATATCTTTGCCTGGGGGAACATCTCGCGTGAGAGGCGGAAAATTCGTCGCTTTATGCGGGTGGCGAGGCCGAGGCCACGAAAATCGTCGGCCACGATCAGGCCGGAGTTGGCAACAAACTGCTTGTTGCTCCAGCATTCGATATAGCTGAAGCCGGCAAAGCGTCCTTCGTAGAGGGCTATCACAGCCTTGCGTTCGAGCATCTTCTGGCGCACGTATTCCGGCGAGCGCTTCGCGATGCCTGTGCCGCGCACCTTGGCGGCACGGTTGATGGTGTCGAGAATCTCCTCTACATATCCCACGTGTTCGTCGGAAGCGACGAGTACCCGGATTTTCGAGGGGTCGATTGAAGTGTTGACAGGTTCTAACATCTAATTAACGTATGTCTTAGAACATAAATGTTTGTGAAATCATAAGAACTGGTCGCGTGCCTTCTCGAGCACGCTGTCGGGGAAGAAGCCCCGGAAGTATTCCAGCAGTTCGGGGCGCGGGTACCGGTCGTTGACCACGGCTATCACGGTGTCTGCCCCTGAAATAGTGCCTAGGAGGTATTGTGAGTCGAGCTGGTCGATGTCGTATGCAAGCCCCGAGGCGTAGCCTGTGCGTGTCTTAATCACGAGTATGTTGCCTGCGAGCGCTATCGATTCTACGGCATGGTGTGTGCCTGACTGGGCTGTCGAGGGGACAGCCTCCCATACTTCATCGACGGGGACTTCTCCGGGCTGCATCACCACATAGCGGTAGCCGCCCATGTCGGTGGCCACCTTGGTGGTGCGCAGGGCTTTGAGGTCGCGCGACAATGTAGCCTGGGTGACAACGAAGCCGCGTGCGGCCAACAGGCGCGACAGTTCCTCCTGGCTTCCTATGACATTGTTGGTAAGTATTTCCAGGATGGCCTGGAGTCGGGTCTTACGCTTGTTCATAACTTTCCGATGATAGGTTTTCGCCGCCGACCGGTTAGGGGGCGACATATACAAGCGCAAATTTAGCAACATTATTTCAAATATGCATGGATTTTATGTATTTTTATACAACCATTGCGCCCTCCGGATGAGGCCGGGCCAAAATTCACTGACGGATGGGAATGGGTCAGACGAGTCAGACAGGTCAGACAGGTCTGACTCTTCAGACATGCGGGGAGGAGTATCGGTGTACAAAACAGCGGTGTGCCAATTTTTCGACACACCGCTGTTAGGGTAGATGATTAGGCCATGCTTTTAGCAGGCTCTTGGGGGTGTTTTTGAACAACCTGTTATTCTTCGGAAGCCTCTTCGTTTACCGACTCCAGGGCCAGAATGGTAAGAGTCTTGTCGGACTTCTTCTCGTCGCGGAGTATGGAGCGCAGAAGCTTTGCTATCTTGGGTTCCTGCATGGCATCGGCGAAGGCTGCGAGTGTGCCGTAAGTGGCGATTTCATAGTGCTCTACCTTCTGCGCGGCGAGAATGAGGCCTGCGTCGCGTATGGCCGTCCCTTTCTCGGTGTCGGAAATTATACTTTCAGTCTCCGAGATGAGTCCCTCCATGGCGTCACATTTCTTTGTCTTTGGCTTCTCGCCCATGAGTTCGAACACTTGTTCGAGAATCGAGATCTGTTCCTCGGTCTCTGACAGATGGGCGTCGAACGAGTCGGCAAGCTCTTTGCCTGTGGATGCCTTGCGCATCTTTGGCAACGCCTTGAGCAGAGCTTTCTCGGCCCACAGGATATCTTTCAGCTCGTCGATGAAAAACTCGCGGAATTCACTGCCGCTATTGTTGTCCTCGGCGGTTACTTTGGCGGTTGTCTTAGTGTCAGCTTTCGATTCAGCTACATCTTTCTTCTTAGTTTCCGCCTTTGCTTTGGTATCCTCGTTTTTGGGAGGAGTGCTCTTTTTAGCTTTGGTTTCCATAATTAAAAGTTTTAGTAGTTAGAGATCATGACAAGGTAATCGTCGAACAATTAAAGTCATTGTAAGTATAGAAACGACCGGGATACTGTCGCGGTTTTGCGAAAAACCACCAATAAATCGTAAAAAACTGCTAAAACATGCGTTTATACCGCCGATATGTAATTAAAATTATTACTGTCCGCTAAACTTTAGAGGGCGATTGAAAAATAGGACCGATTC
>NZ_CAJTYX010000067.1 GCF_910583865.1 uncultured Muribaculum sp. | reverse complement strand
GGAATCGGTCCTATTTTTCAATCGCCCTCTAAAGTTTAGCGGACAGTAATATATTTAATTACACGGAGAGCACAGAAATCAAGGCACAGAATCTGATTTTTCTGTGCTCTCTGTATGCTCCGTACGATTGTTGTCTGCGGGATTGTTCGGACAGCCCTCTAAAAGAGTGTGAGCTGAGTGTCGAGGAGCCGGAACGACATGCGGTGCAATGGCGACGGGCCGTAGGCTGATATTGCGGCACGGTGTGCCTTGGTCGGATATCCTTTGTTGATATCCCATCCGTAATGTGGGTAAAGTTGATGCAGCCGTCGCATCTCTTCGTCGCGGTGTGTCTTGGCAAGGACGGAGGCCGCCGCGATATTGGCGAAGCGTCCGTCACCTTTCACGAATGTCGTCCAGGGTATAGTGCCGTAAGGCTTGAAGCGGTTTCCGTCGATTATTACCGCGCCCGGGCGCACTGAAAGCATGTCGAGTGCACGGTGCATGGCGAGAATGGAGGCCTGCAGTATGTTTATGCGGTCGATTTCCTCGGCGCTTACGGACGCTACCGCCCATGCGGTGGCCTCGCTTTCGATTATAGCACGCATCTTGTCGCGACGTGCCTCCGAGAGCTGTTTGGAATCGTTTAGCCATGGATGGCTGAATCCGTCGGGAAGAATCACCGCAGCGGCATATACCGGGCCTGCGAGGCATCCGCGTCCGGCTTCGTCACATCCGGCTTCACTCACACCTGTGCTGTTGCACGCGGGCAGAGGCTGCGGAAGGTTGTGATTATTGGATGAAACCATATCCGTAGCCGTAGCGTGTCACAAGGTAATGTGCGTATCGTCCGAGTTTTGTCCGTAGTCGGTCGAGGACGTTGTTTATATATAGCTCGCTTACCGTGTCTTTTTCGGGCCATGCGTTGTCGTAGATTTCGTCGGCATCGAATATGCGGTTCTTGTGGCTGAGAAGGAATTCAAGCAGACTGTATTCATCACGGCCGAGTTTTACCGGCTCGTTGTCGATGAAAGTGGTGCGTTCGCGCAGGTTCATCGTGAGGCTGTTATGACTTATCATGGCCGGTCTGTCCGAATGTTCTGTGAGGGCAGCACCTATTCTGCAACGTCGCAATAATGCGTTTACACGGGCGGTCATCTCGCGCATCGAGAAAGGCTTAAGCATGTAGTCGTCGGCTCCGAAATCCAGTCCGCCAATGACATCGCCGTCAGGAGACGAGCAGAATATCAGCGGGATTCGTGCGGTGGCTTTGTTCTGCTTAAGATGATATGCGAGTTTTATGCCCGATGAGTCGCCGAGGTTCATATCGATTATGAACAAGCTGTATCCGGCAAGATTCTTCTCCATGGCGTCTTTTGCAGAATGGAACACCTCTACCTTGTATCCCTCGTTCTCGAGGGAATACTGCATCAGGTCGCAGGCGAATAGGTCCTCGTCGGCAATCAGTATCCTGCTGTCAGGAGTAGAGATTTTATGTAGTGAGTGTTCTGCCATTATTCATGAATGGGAGAGTGTTTATAATCGTGTAGCTAATGTGATAACGTATCATTAATCTTTGAATAAAGGTATGTAAATATTTTTATATTATGTTGAGATGTCATTACATTGTAGCAGCATTGTCTTTATGATGTTACCGGTATTTATATTGTAAAATATATGTCACCGATTAAGGATTATTTTGTCATAAGACTGTAAAAACACCGGCATGATGCTGCGGTAAGTATGGACGCGTTCATAGCGGGCGCTGTGACCAGGGGATATAAAAACGGCGGTATGCCTGATTCGCACACCGCCATATTCCTGACAGCCTCCCGGTGGTCTATATTACACGTTTGCGGAAGTGGTCGCGGATTGTGTCCACGACATTGATCACATAGTCGCCCATCTTCTCCAGATCGTTGATTATATCCATATAATAGATGCCTGCCTGATATTCGTAGATATGGTCGTTGATGCTCTCCACATTCTTTGCGCGATACTGGTTGCGCAGGTTGTTGATTTCGCGTTCCTTGTTATAGGAGCGTATGATGTCGACTTCGCGCACTTTCTCTACGTCTCCGATCAGTACGAGCATGTCGGACATGGCTTCTTTGAGATAGGCGAACATCGTGTCGATGTTGGCGAGGATCGTGTCGTTGAACTCTACCCCGCTCTCTTGTTTGCGTATAAGGATTTTTGCGCATCCGTAGCAGCAGTCGGCGATGCTTTCTATTTCGCTGACTATATTTAGCATGGCCGCTATATGCAGCTTGCCCTCGTTGGAGAGACGCCCTTCCGCACATCGGTTGAGGTAATTGGCGATTTCAATCTCCATGCGGTCGGATATCTCTTCGTATTTTTCAAGTCGGGAGTAAAGCTGTGAGAATTCCTCGCTCTTTTCCTTGGCATGCACGAGCTGCTGGGCCATGTCGATCATGCGCTGCACGCGTTGTGCGTAGACGGCGAGTTCCTTCTCTGCCTGGGCGATGTTAAGCTCGGAGGCGCTGAGCAGACCGCCGGAGATGAACTTGAGCTGGAATTCCTCGTCCTCCTTGTGCTTGGCGGGCACGAGTTTCTCCACGATCTTCACGTACAGTCCGGTGAGCCATATCATGATACATACGTTGACGAGGTTGAATACGGTATGGAACATCGACAGGCCGAACGACACACTGAACTGCATGCCTGCCACCTGTGCGAGAACGGGATGTTCGGCAGGGAGCGAGTTGCCTACGAGAAGATTGTAAGTAGCGGGATCTGTGGCTTCGAGATTGTTCACGAAGTCGTACATCCCGTCGGGATTGCCTTGTCCGAGCCATTCTGTGATGTCTACGTTGAGCCTTACGAACGGGTAGAATATGGCGAGAGTCCATATTATGCCGAACAGGTTGAAGAGCAGGTGACCCATTGCAGTGCGCTTGGCTGCGACGTTTCCGCTCATCGAGGCGAGCAACGGGGTGATGGTTGTGCCTATGTTGGAGCCGAGTACCACGGCGCAGGCGAGATCAAACGTTATCCAGCCTTTGGTACACATGATGAGCACTATGGCGAATGTGGCCGCCGACGACTGGATTATGGCCGTTATTATTATGCCGACGAAAAGGAACAAAAGCACTGACAGGAATCCCATCGACGCGTAATGTTCCAGGAATGCGAACATCTCGGGATTGCTTTGCAGGTCTGGCACGTAGTCGCTGATCATGTTTAGTCCCATGAACAGGAAGCAGAAGCCTATTATGAATTCGCCGATCGATTTCTTGCGCGACGAACTGCAGAAAAGCAACGGTACAGCGCATGCTATGAGCGGGAGGATGAATACCGACGTGTCTACCTTGAATCCGAACAGGGCTATTATCCAGGCCGTGAAAGTCGTGCCCACGTTGGCGCCGAATATAACCGCCATCGACTGGCCAAGTGTCATCAGGCCTGCGTTGACGAAGCTGACGACCATTACGGTGGAGGCCGACGAACTTTGGATCAATGCCGTTATGAGAATGCCTGTGAGCAGCCCCGTGAAGCGGTTGCGGGTCATTGCGGACAGGATGTTGCGCAGGCGGTCGCCGGCGGCCTTCTGGAGGCCTTCGCTCATGACCTTCATTCCATAGAGGAACAGGCCTACCGAGCCGAGGAGAGCTAAAAAGTCTAAAAGTGTATAGTTCATTACCTTAAAGGAATGTTGGCTATTGCCGTGGGCAGGTGGAGAGTATCGCATCCCCTCTCCGTGCCCGCAAGGCGGTTTATATCTGCAAAGTTATATAAATGTTCAATAAACTTTAAATATAGTTTAAATTTTTTTCAATAATCGGGGCGGCACGAGGGCGCCACGGTTGTAAGTAATGGATTATGCAAAGAACCATAGCATAAAGTCTTGTGTTATGAATACAATGGAATAAACATAAAAACAACGAGAGATATGAAATATCGTATTATGCTTCTGTGTGCCGCTCTTGTGGCTTTATCGGCTTCTGTTACTGAGGCTGACGCATGTTCGCGTATCCTTTACGTAGGTGACACCACGGCGGCTTCTCCCGACAGCGTGCTCCGGATCGTGGGGAGATCGCTTGACTGGAAAACTCCTATCCCCACGAATGTCTATGTATATCCTGCCGGAATGTCCAAGGTTGGCAATGTCACTCCTAATTCCGTCAAGTGGACTTCGAAGTACGGAGCTGTGTATGCAGTGAGCTACGACGGAGGCATCACCGAAGGGATGAACGAAAAGGGTTTGGTCATCAACTCGCTTTTCTGCAAGGGAGCGGTTTATAATAACGAGTCGAGCAAGGATATGCCGGCCATATCGCTTGCCGTTTTTGTAGGTTGGCTTCTTGACATGAATGCCACCACCGATGAGGTGGTTCGTGTATTGCGTGAACGTGATTTCTCTATCGGGGGAGCTACTTTCGACGGCGGTACTGTCTCGGCTCTGCATTGGGGAATCACAGATGCTACGGGAAAGAGTGCCATAGTGGAGTTTGAGGACGGCGACATAAAGATATACGAAGGACAGGATATACCGGTACTTACCAACCTTCCCAATTATCCGGCTATCACGGCTATCAACGACTATTGGGAAGCGATAGGCGGAGTACATATGCTGCCTGGCACCGTGACAAGTCCCGACAGATTCGTAAGAGGCTCTTTCTTCGACAAGAATGTGGAGCGTACCAATGATTTCCGCGAGGGGCTGGCAATAACGCGCTCTATCATGGCCAATGTCTCCGTGCCATTTCATTACACGGTGGAGACATCGCCTGAGGTATCGTCGACCCAATGGCGTTCTTACTCTGACATACGCGATAAAATCTATGGTTTTGAGATGGTGGATAATCTCGGGCTGTTCTACGTCGATTTGAAGAAGGTGGATCTGCGTCCCGGTGCCCCTGTGCTCAGGATTGACGTCAGCAAGACCTACGATGTGGTCGGTGATGCTACACGGCTCCTGAAGAAGCACGCTCCATTCACCCCGATGTATTGATTGTCCGTAATGACCATCAAATGCAACAATCAGGACAGTACTAAAAATTAATGATTTGAATAATGGTGCAAAATTCCTTAATTTTGCACCATTATTATATGGCTATGTTTCACCCCACAATCAGAGGTATAATTGCGGGATGTCTGGCGGTGATGGCTGCCGGTCAGTTTGTTCATGCTTCCGAAACAGGCATGTCGCCGGACTCATGCGCGGTTATGTTGCAGGAGTCTGCCGGTTCTTATGCCACGGACGACGTGTGCACAGGCGATACGCTTTCGGATGAAAGCCGGTGTGCCGCTATCGCACATCCTGAGTGGGGGGCTGACTATTATCGGGAAAATTGGGTGAAGCAGTTATTCGCCAATGGATTCAGAATCAACGATCCGGGGATGAACTATCCGAAATTCATGCGCTTCTGTCTTAAAGTTTACAATTGGGGTGACCGCACGTTCAACAGCTACGATCCTGATTATGTGGTCGGCACGGGTAAAAACTGGAAGCTGTACCTTAACAGTCATAATTGGGTACAGACCTATGCCATGTTTTTCCCCGAGAACCTTAACGTGCGTATGTTCAGTGACGTCTATAGCGACTTGGGCCCGAGCATAAACTTCATGGCAGTAGGTCTGAGCTACACCTTTAATGCCAACGAGCTGTTTCATCACCCCGTGGCTCAACGTAGGAATTTCGACTGGAACTTCACATGTGCCTTGTTCACCTTGCGCTATTCACGGCAGTCGACATCGGGCGGAGTGACTATAATGCGTTTCGGGAAATACAACAACGGCCATCATATATCGCAGGATTTCAATGACGTAAGGCAGAAATCGACCACGATCGACGGATATTATTTCTTCAACCACCGTCATTATTCCCATGCGGCTGCTTACTGTTACAGCAAGTACCAGTTGAAAAGTTCCGGAACGCTGATATGCGGGTTCAATTATGAGCGTCAGGACGTGCATATCGATTTCAGTTCCTTGCCGGAGGAAATGCTTGAGTTTGTGCCTGACGGTCGTATGAACTATAAATTCAATTATGCCGACTATAATGTCATAATAGGCTATGGCTATAATTGCGTGCTTCATCCGAGGCGCTGGCTGTTCAATATAACCGCGCTGCCGGCTTTGGGCTACAAGCATCTTTTCCGTGAAAGTTCCGACGGGCGCAAGGACATGTTCTCGACCAACATAAAGGTGCTGTTCTCGTTTGTCTACAACCATAAGGCTCTTTTCTCTTCTCTTACGGGACGTTTCGACGGAGGACTGTATCTGGGCGACGCCTATACTTTCTTTAACTCCAATATGTCGTTGTCGCTGACCGTGGGTGCGCGGTTCTGATTGTGGACATACATTTTGCTATGAGACGAATACGATGCAACATATGGCTTGCCACGTTATGGCAGTCATTGGTCGCCCTTCTGTTGCTGTGGGGGTCGAGGGTGGCGTTCTTTTATCATAACGTTGATTTGACGGGTGCGGCCTTTGGCAGCTTGATTAGGCTTATGTGGCAGGGTGTGCCGTTCGATCTCTCGGCATGGGCCTATTTCAATGCGCTGTTCATGGTAATGCGCTTTCTTCCCGTTCCTTTTGCGGCCTCGCGTGGATGGCTGCGGGCCTCCGATGCGGTCTATTATATAACCAACGGTCTTATGCTGTGTGTCAACATGGCCGACGTGGCTATGTTTCCTTTCCAAGGCTCGCGTCTGCGCTTCGCCGCCATAAGAAGCTTCTTTACAGATCCAAATCTCGGGGGAATATTCCTGTCATACGCCGGTGCTTACTGGTGGGCCTTCCTGCTTTCCGCCCTGACGTTGGCGCTGATGGTATGGCTTTACCGCAGGGTAGAGCCGGAGGGGCTTCCTTCGGTCAAATCGCCGGTGCTGGCATGGTGCATGCGTGCCGGCATGTTTCTGTTTGTGGCAGCATTGCTCGTGCTCTGCATGCGCGGTCGTCTGAGTTTCTCCGGAAAGGGGCTTAAACCTGCTGACGCGGCCCGGGGAGTGGAGCGGCTAAGCGAGATGAACGTGGTGCTCAACACGCCTTTCAATCTTTTGCATTCGTTGAAGGAGAAGCCTGTGGAGGCCTTGGTGTATTTTTCCGAGAAGGAGCTGGCGAGCCTGCGTTCGTCGGTCAGAGTCCCTGTTGCGGATGCCGGATCCATGTCGATGCGGAATGTCATGCTTATCGTGATTGAGAGCGGCGGTCAGCATTGGATCGATCGTCTCGACAATGCTCCCGAAGCCAAACCGAGGGGATTGATGCCGTTTCTTGACTCGATCTCTGGGCAGTCGCTCGTTGTGCGATATAATTTTACCACCGGACGTCGCAGCAACGAAGGTATGGCGGCCATCCTTGGTGGCTTTCCTATGTTCGAGCCTTTTATTTATATGGGGTCTCCCTATGAGAACAACACGGTTGATGCTCTTCCGTCGCTGCTCCGCCGCAAGGGATATGCCACGAAGTTCTACTGCGGGAGCAATCATGGCTCTTTCGCTCACGGCAGACGCATCTTAAATAACCTTAACGGCTGTTGACCAATAAAAACCGGT
>NZ_CAJTYX010000066.1 GCF_910583865.1 uncultured Muribaculum sp. | reverse complement strand
GAATCGGTCCTATTTTTCAATCGCCCTCTAAAGTTTAGCGGACAGTAATAATTGTCATAGAATCACGCTTATAGGCAATCGGATATATTGCAGAAGGTCTGCCGCTATGAGACGAGATACCATAAAATAAAGTGTCATATACGACTCCAAGAGGTTTACCATATATTTCGCACATTTCTTCAAAGCTTTTGCCAGAGATATGCAGTCCGTTATACAATATGAAATCAGGCGAATACACAATGGTCGTATCACCTTCTCCTATCCATGAGTATTCTCTCATATACTGCGTGATACCATAATCCTTGTAAATATCTACAAGAATATCTCTTTTTGACTTTGTGCTTTCACAAGATGCCATCGCAGCCGATAAAACGGCCATAAGCATCAGTAGTATATCAACCCTATTCATCGTTCTCTATTATTCTTATTAATACGCCAAATATAATTCCAGCTACCACGAATGCTGTTAAGGAACGGATATCGTAATGCTTTAGATTGTATCTGAGAGCCATGATAGACCTTCAATCCCGGTTCAAATAATGGCTTTAGATTACGTTTCTCTACCCATCCACAGCCTGCTTTTTCTGCCATTATATTTCCATGCCATCCTGGATTAGCCTTATTTGTAAACTTATCATAACGATCTTTCAACCCTAATATATGACCCAGTTCATGACTGATAGGATTATCAAACTTAAATTCAATGTCAGACGTACTCCTTATAATCCCAGTTCTATTCTCACGAATAGATGAAGTCTGTTCAGGATTATCTGTCACTTCCAAATAATTACTCCTTCCATCTCTCTCCTTTAGCTGGTCATACTGCTTCACGGAAACATTTATATCCCAAACTACTTGGTACTCTGTGCCTTGGTAATTATATGTAGTCATGCTACCCCATGTGTTCATGATATCGGCCTGATAGATATTGGCCAGTTCTCGTGTCGCCAATGCTCCCATAAGATATATGTCGGCTGACACCGTGATTGTCCTGCCGCTAAAGGTGATTATGGCATCGTTGCCGTCGGGGTCGCGGAAGCGGACTGGGTTGCAGAGACCATAATGGTAGGGAGTGAAAGGATAATGGTTGGCATACTTGGAGTCGATGGAGGTGAAGCGGCAGAGGACGGGATCGTAGTGGCGGTTGAGGAGGTCGTAGAAGGAGTGGCGTCCATAGCTTTCGAGGCGTGAGCCTTGGAAGAGAGGCTTGTCCTCGGGTGTGCCGTATTCCTCGCCGAACAGAGAGCCGCCGGGGTAGTAGTGCACGGCGCTGACGAGACTGAGGGTGTCGGAGACCACGCAGCGCACGTTCCCCTGGTAGTCGTTGAGCTGGTAGTGGTGGCGGCCGCCCTCGTAGTAGCCCACAGGGGTGACGATACGCGACAGGCTGCCGTTGCGGTACTCGTAGTTGCCGCAGTAGGCATAGTCCATATGCGGGGTCCGTGCAAGAATGTCATCGACTCTACCAAGGCTGTCGCGACGATTGCCCGGAGGCCAAAGTACGCTTATCGCTTGGGGCGAGGAACTGCCCGAAAGAGCCGGCTGCGCTCCGACCGGCGACGGAAAGACAGGGCGAGGGGTTATGATTGAGTCGAGACGAGGAGGGAGACTGTCCCATGGATAATGATACCCCGGTCGTAAGGAGTCGGGATAAATCGGCACGAGCGGCTCATCACGTTTATAGATTAATTCGTAGTTGTAGGCCATCGAGCGCTTGTGCAGCACACCCGTGGCATCGTAGGAATACTTGGCCAGATAGTCTATCGCACGTCCGGTGGAGTATTGAGCAACAGAGGGGTTGCCGCAGCGGTCGTAGGTGAAGCTCTCGTCGCGCAGGCCGTCCTCGACAAGGCGGCCGGCGGCATCGTAGTTGAAGCCTACGCTCTTGCTCTCTTTCAATGCGCCGATCACAGAGTTGTCCATCGTAGAGACCGTGGCCGTGTTCGGGGCTACAGTCGCCGACAGCATCTGCGCGCCACGGTTTTCGAAAACGATGTCCTTCACCGGCCCGAACGACAGCTTCTTTTCCAGATTAGAGACCCTCTGACGGTCGGTCAGGCCACAGGCCTTGAGCGTGGCGAGGTTGCTCCCCGCATCGTAGGTGCGGTACTCCGAATAGTCCGGGGAATCGGCTATGAGAGTCGCCGGGCGGCTTCCCGTCTCGCCGTAGACCGCCGACACCAACCGGTCCGCCCCGTCGTAACTGTAGGTATAGCCGCGCCACAGACCGTACACATCACGATGCCGTTCCTTGGGCATGGATTGAGCCACAATCCACATCAATCCGGGTGTTCCAAACCGCAAATCACTCATACCCTACCCTATGATTGGTTTTTCATCTGAATGGAGCCGGGCAGCAAGTCCTGCCTGAAGAATTCCTCCCCGTCCTCAAACTTATAGTAGATGAGTCCGTGTTCCTTGCTCCATACGCCCTCCTTTACCTTATTCGGAATATCATATCCATATTCAGAATAAGCTATATTTATAGAATCCATGACTAAGATTTCTCTATCATATGTATTCATTGGGTATTTTAGATATGATTTGCCCAAAGTCAGACTGAAATACAACGAATCGTCCAGTTCTTTCTCAAAAAAAGCAAGCCCATGAAACTTTTCAATGTTATGGTGAAGGATAAACCGATATCCGCCATTGGCCCTATACGTAGACCCTCCCGCTTCACTAAAATAAAACGGATTTTTACTATTAAATAATATTATCTCCTTAATGGACAATGTATCAGTATTACCAACATTAGAGACAAATAGTACATATTCTCCGTTGCCATATACATTTATCCACTCCATATCCTCATCTGAAAGATGAGTCATCCGAGTATATACACAACTCGACAGACATAAGATGCATAAGATGCATCTTATAATCACATAGATATTAATATTAAACCTAATCACTCTATTTCAGTTTTATGTATGCCTTAATATCCAATAACCTCATTTTATCATATGGCACTCGGAGTCGTGCAGCAATGGGCGACTTGAAAGGATGAATAAGTGGAGGTTGAGTAGATTCCATGTCGTATGGATTTTTAAGGTTTTCACAAATCTAACCAAATCCACGACAGAATCCAAATATATATTGTTACAATTCTAATAATTTCAAAAGTATTCCCCCGAATATTGAAATGCGCCAATAGGCGATTGCCACCAACAGACTCCGACGGGGAGGTCGGACAAAATGGCAGTGGATTTAGGGAAATTTAACGCGGGGAGAGGTTGGCACGGGGTTTGCCGATTGTTATGTATGGAATGAGGCAGCAGTTTCCACCTACCGCCAGGACATCTAAGATTTCCAATAAAATAAAATCAATAACCAAAATATACCCATGGATACCAAGACAGGTAAAATCGGGGTGACTACCGACAACATCTTCCCCGTAATCAAGAAGTTTCTATACTCCGACCACGAGATTTTCCTACGCGAGCTGGTGAGCAACGCCATCGACGCCACCCAGAAACTGCGCACGCTCTCGTCGTTCGGCGAATACAAGGGCGCGCTCGATGACATGGCCGTGCGCGTCACCGTAGACAAGGAGGGCGGCACGCTCACCGTCAGCGACCACGGCATCGGCATGACTGCCGAGGATATCGACAAATACATCAACCAGATAGCATTCTCCGGTGCCGAAGAGTTCCTGGCCAAGTACAAGGACAAGGCTGAGAACATCATCGGCCACTTCGGGCTCGGATTCTACTCGGCCTTCATGGTGGCAAAGAAGGTGGAGATCCGCACCCTCAGCTACAAGGAGGGCGCGCAGGCCATGATGTGGTCGTGCGACGGCTCGCCCGAGTACACCATGGAGCCGATTGACAAAAAGGAGCGCGGCACAGACATCGTGCTCTACATCGATGACGACAACAAGGACTTCCTCGAACAGGCGTGCATCGACACTCTCCTGAAGAAATACTGCCGCTTCCTCCCCGTGCCCGTCATCTCCGGGAAGGAGCAGGAATGGAAGGACGGCAAGATGGTAGACACCGACCGCGACAACGTAATCAACAACACCGAGCCGGCATGGACTAAGAAGCCTGCCGACTTGACCGACGACGACTACCGCGCGTTCTACCGCGAGCTGTATCCCGGCCAGGATGACCCTCTCTTCTGGATCCACCTCAACGTCGACTACCCCTTCACCCTTACAGGCATCCTCTACTTCCCCAAGATCAAGAGCAACATCGACATCAACCGCCAGGGACGCATACAGCTCTACTGCAACCAGGTGTTCGTCACCGACTCTGTCGAGGGCGTCGTGCCTGAGTTCATGATGCTCATGCAGGGTGTGATAGACAGCCCCGACATCCCCCTAAACGTCAGCCGTTCATATCTGCAAAGCGACTCCGCAGTGAAGAAAATCTCCGGCTACATCACCCGAAAGGTGGCCGACCGTCTCGAAGAGATTTTCACGCAGAACCGCGCCGACTTCGAGGCCAAGTGGGACGACATCAAGATATTCATCGAATACGGCATGCTCACCGACGAGAAGTTTGCCGACCGCGCCAAGAAGTTCGTCCTGCTGAAGGACACCGAGGGCAAATTCTTCACCCTCGATGAGTACAAGACCCTAATCGAGCCTTCGCAGACCGACAAGGACGGCACGACTGTCTATCTTTACACCACCGACCCGACGGCCCAGTACAACTACATCAACGCCGCCACCGAGCGCGGCTACGACGTGCTCGTCATGGACGGTCAGCTCGACTCCCACTTCATCGGCCTGCTTGAGCAGAAAGTGGAAAAGAGCCGCTTCGTGCGCGTCGACTCCGACGTGATCGACAACCTCATCGCCAAGGAGGACCGCAAAGTGGCCGACCTCACCGCACTGCAGCGCAACGAGCTTACCACCATCTTCCGCTCGCAGATCCCCGCCGTGGAGAAAGCCGAGTTCCTCGTAAGCTTCGAGGCCCTCGCCCCCACCGCCGCACCGGTGATGATCACACAGAACGAATACATGCGACGCATGAAGGACATGGCGGCCATGCAGCCAGGCATGGCATTCTACGCCGACATGCCCGACAACTACAACCTCATCGTCAACACCGAGCATCGCCTCGTGAAGGAGCTGCGCGACGCCGCAGCACAGGCGCTCGACGCCACGGTACAGCCCATGGAGGCCGACATCGAGGCAGCCAACGCCGAGATCACCCGTCTGCGCGACGCCGCCAAGGCCGCAGGCGACAAGAAGGACGCCGAGACCGACAAGCAACTCGCCGACCTCGAAAAGAAAGTTAGCGAACTGCGCGAGAACGAAAACAAGGCCATCGCCGACTACGCCGCCACACAGCCGCGCGTAAAGCAGCTGATCGACCTCGCCCTCCTCGGCAACGGCCTTCTCCGAGGCTCCGCCCTATCCTCCTTCATCTCCCGCTCGGTCGACCTCCTCTAAACCAAAGCCCGACCAAGAACGGACCGGTCGGACATTTCAGACTGGTAAGACAAGTCCGACCTGTCTGACTTGTCTTACCGACCCGACCGATTCGATCGGTCTATCCTGCCCATCCCCCCAACGCAACTCGCCCGTAAAGCGCCATGGCGCTTTACGGGCGAGTCGTTTTTTCAATGGAAGGCTTAAGATCAGCGTACCGCGATCTTGCGGTTGCCAACCACGTAGATGCCCGGCGCAAGCTGCGCTTCGCCATAGCGGCCGGCCACCATGCGGCCAGTCAGGTCGTACACCGGAAGCTCCGGATCAACACCATCGGCATTCCCGTCGCTCAATACATCGTCGATTGCGGAAGCCTCCCCTATCGTGCCCCAAATTTCTTTATCAGCGATACCGCCAGATGTGGTATATAACTGAGCGACATATCTTATTCCCGGACGAGCCATATCACTTGTAAACGTCACATGCCAGTGATATGTATCTCCAGGGAATAAACATACCTGTACTCCTTTATCATCCGCATTTTCAAAATTATAAGAATCAGAATTCCATAACCATAAACATGCCATGAGAGTCCGGTTATATAGTCCTTCATTACATTCCACCTCTATGTCAAAGGACATGTCATCGACCGGAACCACGTCACCGACATTTGCTGATGGCTTGAATGAATTAACTTTAAGAACGCCTGCACCGGGATATTCCTTGACCTCAATCGAATGAAGATCTGACAGCAACTTATTACCATTATCCGCCAGGATGGCAAGCACATAGTTACCCGGCACATGCTCCATGCCTTTTTTAAACACGAGATCGGTAGTCAAATCGAATTCACGACTTTCACCGGGATACATCCAGAACCTATAAGTCTTGCCTTCAGCCACAATCTGATAGCTGTCATCATCCCCGGCCTGCAAAAGCACGGGACGCAACACGTGGTTGATCTCATTTTCCTTATCCCCGTTAGATATGATTCCCGAAAGATTAAGAGCCAACGTATTTTCATTCAAGGGATTTGCCGTGTAAGTGACCGAAGGGACATTATCCAGTTCGACCGAAGGGAACTTCATGTCGGGAATAACCACGCTGCCGTTGCCCCACTCGTCAAACTCCAGATAGGCATATCCGGGTGTGTTTTCGGCATCGTGCCGCATGGGGGTCAAGCCTTCTCCATCCGTTGCAAAGGCTGGAATCACACGGTAGACCGCGTCCTTCACTTTATGCCCCCGTAAGTCATTCGCGCTTACCTCAAACTCAATATCTCTGACACCATATGTAGGCTTCAGTTCAATACCACGGTACTTTGTTACCGAAACCCTGTCATCGGTATCGTCTACATTCTCATATATCAATCCTGCATCGCATACCAGATTCCCGTTAACGGAGTTCCAAAAGGAGACATTAATACCCTTATTCCCGGATTTCGTAATATCCGAGACATACAAATAAACCGGCACTGAATAGCTGTAGTCATCCTTGTCGGGCACGATATTTACGATGGCCGACTGTCTGCGGTTGAAATCAGCGGCAGGAGGCAACAGATAATCTATAAGGAAATATCCGTCATATGAACCTGCCCATCCCCAGTTGAAATGGAAATAATCATCCTTGTAACCGTCAATCAGGAATGCATGTCCTCCGGAGCGGCCTGATCCGGAATAATAGACAGGATAACCCTCCTTTAGATTATCGTAAAGCATATCCTCCCACTCTTCCCGGGAGAACCGTTCCGAATCATGGCACTCAGCCTTTGAATAACCAAAATTCGTCCGTAACGCATTCAATGCATTCGTGATCGTAGCTCCTGAAAAGCCGAGGCTGTAATCCATCCCGACAGAGAATCCGCAGGCCACCATAAGTTGGGCCACGGCGTAGGCCTGATTATAATTGTAGTCGTCGGAATAGCTGTCAAGCATGTTGTCGTAGTCATACTTGATGTTCAGATTCATCGTGGTGCCCATAGCCTCTCCTTTACCTGTGCTGCGCTCCGGATAGCGGTGGTGGGCAATAATCTGCGCCATGGCCGTGGCCACGCAGCCGGTCACTGCAGGTTCTTCTTTACCCTCTTTGGGATTATAAAATTTTATTACTGTCCGCTAAACTTTAGAGGGCGATTGAAAAATAGGACCGATTCCA
>NZ_CAJTYX010000065.1 GCF_910583865.1 uncultured Muribaculum sp. | reverse complement strand
TTCAAGATGTTGGACTCTCTGATTTATGGTTTAGCGGACAGTAATAATAAAAAATCATATGGACTAAGGCTTTGGATATGCTCAAACGAACCCGAAATATGTGATTTCATGACAAACAACTTAAAGGGAGGGGATTTATCAATTATAAAATGCAATAAATGCCGTGACGGATATCTAATTGTCCGGGAGGGCAAAGACGCGCCGTTTTTAGGATGCACGAACTACAAACCTGACAAGACAGGATGCGACAACTGCATGACAAAGGAATATTATAAAAGATATATCAATTATAATTCGCGGAAATAGATTTTTTCGAAATCATTCGAAAAAATCTATGCGAGCATGGAGGCGGCACGGGAAAGGGCGCTGATGAAGGCGTCGACCTCGGAACGGGTGTTGTAGAGGGCGAAGGATGCGCGCACGATACCCTCCACTCCGAGGCGTTGCATGAGTGGCTGGGCGCAGTGGTGGCCCGTGCGCACGGCCACACCCTGCTTGTCGAGGAGCATCCCCACATCGTAGGGGTGGCTGTCACCGATGAGAAACGAGATGATGGCGTCCTTGCCGGGAGCCGTGCCGAAGATGCGCAGCCCGGGGATTTCACCGGTCATGCGCTCTGTGGCATAGTCGAGCAACGCCCTTTCATGCGCCTCGATATTGTCATAGCCGATTGACGACACATAGTCGATGGCGCGCCTGAAGGCCGCTATGTCTACGAAATCCGGAGTGCCTGCCTCGAATTTGAACGGTAATTCGGCAAAAGTGGTATGCTCAAACGTAACATGGCCGATCATTTCCCCACCGCCTTGATAAGGGGGCATCTTCTCAAGCAGTTCACGACGCCCGTAGAGCACCCCCACACCTGTAGGGCCATACATCTTGTGGGACGAGAACACATAGAAATCACACCCGATAGCCCTCACGTCGACGGCACAATGGCTGACGGCCTGCGCGCCGTCGATAAGCACCGGCACGCCATGCTCATGGGCCACAGCCGTAATCTCCTCAACCGGGTTGACCGTTCCGAGCACATTGCTCACATGGGTGACGGCCACCATGGCGGTCTTGTCGCTGAACAGCCGCCTGTAAGCGTCGAGGTCGAGCACGCCGCTGTCGTCCATAGGGATGACCTTAAGGGTGACGCCTCGTCCTATCAGCTGCCAAGGCACTATGTCGGCATGATGCTCCATCACGCTGACGATTATCTCGGATCCGTCGGGAATCAGGCGCCCGTAGGAGGAGGCCACGAGGTTGATCGCCTCGGTGGTGCCGCGCGTAAAAATTATCTCGGCCGTGTCGGCGGCATTGATGAACCCGCGCACACGCTCGCGCGCCTCCTCCTGAAGGAGAGTCATCTCCTGCGACAGGGCGTGCACTCCACGGTGAACATTTGCCTTGGAGTGGTAGTAGGCGTGCCTGATCGCCTCGACCACGCACGACGGTGTCTGCGACGTGGCCGTATTGTCAAGATATATGAGCGGCTTGCCGTAGACCGTGCGGTCGAGCGCCGGGAAGTCGCGGCGGTATGAATCGGTGTCCATGATGATTTGTATATGTAGTTATTCCTGCCTTATGTGGCAGTCTCCACAGAAGGAGGTGCGTCCGTGCAGACGCATCTCTACCAGATGGCGCAGACGGTCGCGCAGGCCTTCGAGGCCCACGGTGTCGATCACGTCGGCCATGAACGCCTGCATAAGCATCGTGCGCGCGGTCTTTTCCGATATACCGCGCTGACGCATGTAGAACAGGGCGTCCTGATCAAGCTGGCCCGTGGTGGCTCCGTGGCTGCACTTCACGTCGTCGCAGTAGATGAGCAACTGCGGCTTTGTATGCATACGCGCACCGGCAGAGGCAAGCAGGTTGCGGTTGCTCTGATAGGCCTCGGTGAGAATAGCCCCCGGATGGACCGTTATGCCACCCTCGAAAGCACCACGCGCATCATCGTCGAGGATATACTTGAACATCTGGCGGCTGTGGCAACGCGGCGCACGGTGGTTGACCGTAGAGTCGTTGTCGACATGCTGCTTTGCCGAGCCTATGGCCATACCTCCGAGGAACGTGTCGCAATGTTCCCCGTCGATGTCGATAGTATACTCGTTGCGGGTGACGCCGTTGCTGAGAGTAGTGCCGTTTATAAGCAGGCGTGACCCCTCTTGCTGACGTGCGTAAGCCATGCTCCAGCGGGACGTCATGGCCGACGACTCCTCCATGTCGTAAAGTTCGAGCGATGCGTTGCGCCCCAAGCTGATCTCAACCACCTGCTCGGAAAGGTAAGCACGGTCGCAGTCCTGGGTATGGTCGCACACAAGGAGCTGCACCGAAGCATCGTCCTCCACAATGACGAGCATACGGCGGAAAGCGGCCGTAGGCACCGACGAACTGAATATGTTGACAAGCTGCAACGGCTTCTCCACGCGTACACCGCGCGGGACGTAGACTACCACGCCATCCTGAGCGAGAAGCGTGTTGAGAGCCACGCCGACATGCGCCATGGGAGCGATACTGCCATAAAGGCGCGAAACCAGGTCGGGACGCTCGACACCCATCTTGGCGAGCGATCCGAATATCACATCCTCGGGAAGGCGCTGGGCGTTTCCCTCGGCGGGGATAAACGTGTCGTTGAGCACGAAACCCATCACCGTGGACATGCGCGGCACCTCGCAACGGAAAGTGGAAGCCACATCGACAGGGATGTGCAGCCGCGTGATGTTGACACCGAAATCGGGCGCGAGCATATCCTCTATCGAGGTTTTCTCATACCCCTCGCTACGTGTGGTGGGGAGCTTCGCCCCCGCCAACGCCTCCAAAGCGACCGGACGCAATGCATTGAGCACCGGTGCCGAATGGACGTCGATGGATGCGGCGTTGTCGCGGTAGAGACTGATATATTGATCGATACTGGTCATGGCAACAAAAAGTTACTTAGCGTCGACCTCCTCCTTGAGCCAGTCGTAGCCGCGTTCTTCCAATTCAAGAGCAAGCTCCGGTCCGCCGGTACGGATGATGCGCCCCTTGTAGAGCACATGCACAAAGTCGGGCTTGATGTAATCAAGCAGACGCTGGTAGTGGGTAATGACTATCGTGGCGTTACGGTCGGTCTTAAGGGTATTGACTCCCCCCGCCACAATGCGCAGCGCGTCTATATCGAGACCCGAGTCGGTCTCGTCGAGAATGGCCAGGCGTGGTTCGAGCATAGCCATCTGGAAAATCTCGTTGCGTTTCTTCTCACCTCCGGAAAATCCCTCGTTGACAGAGCGCGACGCAAGTTTGTTGTCAAGCTCTACGATAGCGCGCTTCTGGCGCATGAGTTTCAGGAAATCGCTCGCCGAGAGTGGCGCTTCATTGAAGTATTTGCGTTTCTCATTGACGGCGGCACGCATGAAATTGACCATGGTCACTCCGGGAATCTCCACCGGATATTGGAACGAGAGGAAAAGGCCCTCGTGACTGCGGTCCTCAGGTGAGAGGTCGAGCAACTGTTTCCCATGGAAATCTACCGATCCGCCGGTCACCTCATAACCGGGAGCGCCGGCGAGCACCATAGAGAGGGTAGATTTTCCGGAACCGTTAGGGCCCATGATGGCATGTACCTCGCCATCGCGCACCTGAAGGTTGATTCCCTTGAGTATCTCCTTGCCGTCGATTGAGGCATGGAGATCCTTTATATCTAAAAGCATGTCTTGCATAACGTATTGTTTTCTTATTTATCCGACACTTCCTTCGAGCGAAATCTGAAGCAGTTTCTGGGCCTCGACGGCAAACTCCATCGGAAGCTTGTTCATCACCTCCTTAGCATAACCGTTGACGATAAGACCAATAGCCTCCTCTGTGGGTATGCCGCGCTGGTTGCAGTAGAACACCTGGTCCTCGCTGATCTTCGAGGTGGTGGCCTCATGCTCCACGACGGCGGTGTCATTCATCACATCTATATAAGGGAACGTGTGCGCGCCGCAGTCAGGCCCGAGGAGCAGCGAGTCGCACTGCGTGTAGTTGCGGCAACCGTCGGCACCGGGGGCCACCTTCACCAGACCGCGATAGCTGTTCTGGCTATGACCGGCCGAGATGCCCTTGCTGACAATTGTGGAGCGCGTGTTACGTCCGAGATGTATCATCTTGGTGCCCGTGTCGGCCTGCTGGCGGTTGCGGGTGACTGCCACCGAGTAGAATTCCCCCACGCTCCCCTCGCCCTTGAGGATACAGCCGGGGTATTTCCACGTGATGGCCGAGCCGGTCTCCACCTGTGTCCAAGAAAGCTTTGAATAGTCTCCACGGCAGAGACCACGCTTGGTGACGAAGTTATAGACCCCGCCGCGCCCATCCTTGTCGCCGGCATACCAGTTCTGCACGGTGGAATACTTGACTTCGGCGCGGTCCTCCACAATAATCTCGACAATGGCGGCATGCAGCTGGTTCTCGTCGCGCATCGGGGCAGTGCACCCCTCCAGATAGCTGACATATGAATCGTCATCGGCCACGATGAGAGTACGCTCGAACTGCCCGGTGCCGGAGGCATTGATACGGAAGTAGGTGGAAAGCTCCATCGGGCAACGCACGCCCTTAGGAATATATACGAACGAGCCGTCGGAAAACACGGCCGAATTGAGCGCGGCGAAAAAATTGTCGCGGTACGACACCACCTTGCCGAGATAACGGCGCACGAGGTCGGGATAGTCGCGCACTGCCTCGGAGAACGAGCAGAAAATTATGCCGAGCTGGGCAAGTTTCTCCTTATGCGTGGTCTTGACCGACACGGAGTCCATTACGGCATCCACGGCCATGCCGGAGAGCATCTTTTGCTCGGCTAGAGGTATACCGAGCTTGTCGAAAGTCTCAAGCAGCTCCGGATCCACCTCATCAAGGCTTTTCGGTCCTTCTTTCTTGCGCGGGGCGGCATAGTAGCTTATCGCCTGATAGTCGATAGGCGGAATGTCGAGATGTGCCCACCGGGGCATCTCCAGGGTGAGCCAATGGCGGTAGGCCGCCAGACGGAACTCCAGCAGCCACTCAGGCTCTTGCTTCTTGGCCGAGATAAGGCGTATGACCTCCTCGCTCAGGCCGCGTGGTATGACATCCGTGTCGATGTCGGAGACGAAGCCGTATTTATATTCTCCGGAAGTGACATCCTTTATCACATCGTCATTCCCGGCATCCGGCTTATTTGGTTTATCAGCGCTCATATCTACAGAGACAGATAATTTCATTCAGTTCATTAATATGTGTAAACGCCGCAGAAGATGCAATTGTTGGCTATGCATACCGCAGACACACTTTTCACACCGGCAAAGGCATGATAGTCCCGGTACCATGCACTACGATACCGAACATGGCCGGAGCTATATGCATCACCCACGGCAGCATCTCTCCGTCCATCAGGGTAGATGTCGTGAAGATATCGCTGGCGGGAGCAGCCATATGCCACAGATTCAGCAATATGCTTAGCACAAGCATCCACTTGAACAGCCCGAAAGCTCCGCCGAGCAGATGATCGAGCCATCCGAACATCAACGCATGGGTCATCTTGTGAAGCATGGATGCCACAACGCTCACGGTGAGCCAGACAAGGATAAATAGAACAACATTACCCACAATCGCAGCGGAGGTAGCCGATTCAAAGGTACCCGGAAGCATCGTCATGAGAGTGTCGCCTGCCTGCGCACCGAACATACGGCACGCAACAAGCCCCAGCACTATCCCACCGAGCGATGCGACCTGACATATCAGGCCTTTCCATACGCCGACGGCTATAGAGCCGAAAAGCACACATGTCAATATGATGTCTATAACGCTCACCTTTTCCGCTGCAACGTCAACACGAAAACAATTGCAAAATTAACAAATCCCCGCGACTTGTCCAACGTGGATGCAGGCGAATCGTGTCGGCGCGCAAACGTTAAAATCTGAACAAATAGCGGCTTGATGTGTAATAACAATAGGATGCGGTATTTACCGTAGAATATGGTTATATAGAATATTATAATAATAACAACTTTTTTACTTCAAAACTTCTATTAGTATCTATCAATTTTCTAAATGTATCTATTATGAAAAAGCTATTTATTGCACTTGCGGCAGTGGCCATGTCGTTATCAGCAAGCGCCCAGTCATGGTGGGTCGACGGTCAGTTAAGCGCCAACCAGAACAAACACGGCGATTTCAAGAACATCAGCGTGGCTGTACTCCCTGAAATCGGCTACAACATGGGCGATTGGGATATCGCAGCCCAGATCGGTCTTGCCTATGCACATCAGAAAGATGGTGACGGCGCATCGATCCATGGAGCTTCGTTCAAGTTCAACCCGTTTGTGCGTTACACATTTGTCAACATCGGTAAAGTCGGATTCTATGTAGATCTTGCCGGACAGTTCCAGACCGGTAAATTCTTCGACGAGGACGTTGCCGGAGAAGAAATCATCAACGGCACACTCTGGGGCATCGGCCTCAAGCCCGGAGTTAAGTATGCCATCAACGACCACGTTATATTCTCGGCCGCTCTTGGTTTCGCAGGCTACAAACGCTGCCACGACTACGAGTTCACCGGACTAAGCTTCAACACCGGCAACATGAGCCTTGGTGTAACCTACGTGTTCTGACCTGATCATTCTCAATACCCCGCGACCCGACGGACATGCACGACATTGTTCCGCCGGGTCTTTTATTTGCAAACATCCATTACCTTTGTTGCGCCTTGCAACTCATATCACCTGCAATTCCATTATCAATAATAGGATAGAGGCGCTCCCAAATGGGAACGCCTCTTATGTGTGAATCATATGGTCAGTATATCGTTTGATCAAGATTGCCTTGATAAGTAGCGGCGATTGTAATAGTGTGTTATTATAGATGTGTTTTATGCAATGCGAGACCTTGTCTCCGCAAAAATATCTTTAGAGCAATTGATTGAGTCATGCTTCGGACTTAAGTCCTTGACAGGAGAGATGAGTCATAGGTGTCGTATCGTTTTTCAAAGGAAAACAGTATGACGGCTAATGCCTCAACGATAATCCTTGAGGGTCTGCTGGAGGCGCTGACGGGCAAAGAATATGCGGCTCTTGACGGTGCCAAGAGGAAGATTCATCTTTTCAGCAATCTCGTTGTACTTATAACCGGCCACGTGCATGGAGAACGGAATGCGGTAGTCGTCGGAGAACGCATCGATGGCAGCGGTGATTTCCTTTGCCGCAACCGAACCTTCAGGAGTCTCGAAGCCGGAGTCCTGCGGGAGATTGAGGTGATAGAGATCCTCGGTCTGATCTATAATCGTAGCGGAGCGAACGACCTTACGGTAGTTGTTGATGAAGATATTACGCATGATCGTGAACACCCATCCCTTGAAGTTTACGTTGTCGACATACTTGTCCTGATTGTCGAGCGCCTTAAGTGTAGTGTCCTGAAGGAGATCGTAAGCGTCGTCACGGTTAGATGTGAGGATGTAGGCAAAGTTCAGAAGATTTTTCTGGAGACCTAAGAGCTTGGTTTGGAAATTTGACGAACCCATAACTTGATATTTTAGTGCGTTGTTTTTTATGACTCTTGTTCGTTTCATTCATCACACAAACGTGTTACAGAATGATTACATTGCAAATGTAGTAATAATATTTATACGCGCAATAGTTTTTTGAAGAAAATTTTACATAAAATCATTTTTTAACATTTCAAAAATAATATCTCACTGCAAATCAATGAATTACATTTTATTGAATTCGATATCAAAATTTCAATCATATTACAATTCACTCACAATTCCGTGTAATGCCGTCGTATTAACATAATTTTAAGTTAAACGCATGTTACATTTTTCAAAGTATTGATGCGTCAGGCATGGTTCACACATAAATAAGACTTTATTAAACATACACAACATTATAACCAAGATGTTGCAGCATTGTAACATCTTGTCTCCTGAAATATCCATATCAAACATACCCGATCGGGACACATAATTTCATATACCCACGTACAAGCACATACGATAAATATACAAAAACAGCCATTCATATACAACGATGGCCGTGCACCGAGACACGGCTGACGCATCTTAATTTTATACAACATCAAAACTTTTTAAAGCATAGAG
>NZ_CAJTYX010000064.1 GCF_910583865.1 uncultured Muribaculum sp. | reverse complement strand
ATGGAATCGGTCCTATTTTTCAATCGCCCTCTAAAGTTTAGCGGACAGTAATATTCTGGAATAGTATTATTAACGCTCTATAATCAGCTATATAATTATCTTGGAGAGGGGATAATTAATGATAATAGCATGACATATAGCACGAATATTATCCACATGGGAGAGTAACAGACGAAAAATGTCCGTAGAACATGCGGAAGGGATTTCATCCTAACGAGATCTTCATCGGAGAGACTTCTATATAAAGCTATGATTTTATTTCCGAATTTCTGTTTCTTCAAATGGCTGACAAAACAGTATGCGCATCCACGTAATAATATCATCAATATGATGAAATAGGATATCCCCAAAATATGAGGGATCGGCCCTGTTAATCTGGCGTATGTATATAGAATCATAAATGCAACCGGCATCAATGATATGGTTATGAAATTGATTAAAATTGAATATTCGGAATTTAAATCAATTGCTCTTCCTTTGATGTGATTCTCACCTATAAATCGCAACAATAGCCAATCTTTAGCAAGTTTTTTATGAGGATATAACATATTGATCATTGTAGTCGCCGAGGGAGATAGTATGGAGTGGCAATCATTTCGGAGATAGATCATAATTGAGTTAAGTGTTGTGCTGCAAATGTAATGCAATGGCGCATAATAGGCAAATATTGTATTTGAAATGAAACGCTCCATGTGTCCCGTTATATGCGGTCGACACATGGAGCGTTGGTTCTGTGGGTGCCGTGAGTTCAGAGCAGGGATTGCCTTTCGGTGATTTCAGCGTCGGTCATGGTGTAGCCGCCGAGGCTTCCTTCCTTGGCCTGGATGCAGATGTAGCAGAGCGGCTCGGCTGATGTGCAACGGAGGTTGCGGTCGCTGCCGGTAGACACACGGACCACTGAACCTTCGGCGATATCAAACACTTCGTCGTCGACCTGGAATTTGCCCGCGCCCGACAGGATTATGTAGTTCTCCTCGTTGGCTTTGTGGCTGTGAAAGAACGGTACGGCTTCTCCCGTGGGGAGAGTGCCGAATGAGATCTCACAGGATGTCGCGCCGGTGGCGTCTTTCACGAATTGTTTCCCTTCGAATCCATGCAGGCTGCCTATGGAGGCGTGTGCGAACTTGTCGCCTTTGTCCAATACTTTGATTTCGCTCATGATTTTGATGTTTTGAAAAATATAGAGTAACTTTGCGGGAGGAATCCGCTTTCTTTCGGATAGCGCAAAGTTATATCCATAATTCCTGATTTGCAAGACGTTACATAAAGGTAATCCGCTTACTTTCAGGTAACAATCATTGAGAATGAACGCATTGCCTCTTGAAGAAAATTTAAAAAAGTATGCCTGCACGGCATCATGTCCTGTCAGAAACGTCATCTCGCGCTTCTCCGGCAAGTGGGCCATGCTGATACTGTGTGTGCTTGCCGAGAACGAGGCCACACGCTTCAACGCTATCGGCAAGGCTATCCCCGACATCTCTCCCAAGGTGTTGAGCGAGACGTTGAAGAACCTTGAGTCGTGCGGATTGATTGCCCGCAGGATTTATGCGGAAGTCCCTCCCAAGGTGGAGTATTCGCTCAGTCCAGTCGGCCACAGTCTGATGCCGCACGTCAACGCGCTTGTCGGCTGGGCCATGGAGCATTTCGGCGACATCAGCCGGAGTCAGTCGTAGAGGTGGAACATGCGCTCCATCGGTTGCCACTTCTCGGAGGAGGTGGCGCCGGGGTCTGCGCTCTGGAACACCGACATGTAGTCCTCCCACTCCTGCTGGCGCGGAAGGGTGGCCAGGCGTCCCATTGCCGCATCGAGGTCGAGGTCGGCGGGAGTCTCCAATATCATCACAAGCTCCGTGCCCCGGATGTATATCTCCATCTCAAGGATGCCCACCTCCTTTATGCCGTCGACAATCTCCTGCCATATCTTCCCCCGGGAGTGGCGCAGGCGGTATTCGGCTATAAGCTCCGCATTGTCGCGCAGACGTAGCGTCCTGACGTATCTCTTCACCGGCATCCGGTACTCTTTTACTCTGTATCCTTTTTCCATAAGTCAAGTTGTTTCCGCAAAAATAGCCAACAAGCGCGGGCGCGGCAAACGGGCGGCCGGAAAATTTGGCCATGACGTGATATTTCCATAAATTTGCGGTGAGGAAAACCCTATACTTGCAACTATGAATCCCAACAGTTTGGTTAGCATCTCCGACATTGACAAAGAGGAGATTCTGCGCCTCCTGCGCCAGGCCCGCTACTTCGAGAACCATCCCAACCAGCGCATTCTTGAAGGCAAGGTGGTGGCGACGCTCTTTTTCGAGCCGTCGACGCGCACACGCCTCAGTTTCGAGACCGCAGTCAACCGCCTCGGCGGACGAGTGATCGGCTTCTCCGACGCCTCCACGACAAGTTCGTCGAAAGGGGAGACGCTGAAGGACACCATAAAGATGGTAAGCAACTACGCCGATCTCATAGTGATGCGCCATTATCTGGAGGGAGCGGCACGTTATGCCACGGAAGTGACCGACATACCGGTGATCAACGCGGGCGACGGCGCCCACCAGCACCCCTCGCAGACGATGCTCGACCTCTATTCGATCTATAAGACCCAGGGACGCCTCGACGACCTCACCATCACCCTGGTGGGCGACCTCAAATATGGCCGTACCGTACACTCGCTCCTTGAGGCGATGCAGTATTTCAACCCGACATTCAACTTCGTGGCATGCAAGGAGCTGCAGATGCCGGCCGAATACCGTCAGTTCTGCACCGACAAGGGTATGCGCTACGAGGAGAGCACCGACTTCTCGCCCGAGGTGATTGCGTCGAGCGACATAATCTACATGACCCGTGTGCAGCGCGAGCGCTTCACCGACATAATGGAGTATGAGAAGGTGAAAAACCTCTACAACCTCAATGCCGCCATGCTCGAAGGGTCGAAGGAGAACCTGCGGGTGCTCCACCCGCTGCCGCGCGTCAACGAGATAGACCAGGATGTCGACGACAGCCCCAAGGCCTACTATTTCCAGCAGGCCAAGAACGGCCTTTTCGCCCGTCAGGCGATAATCTGCCGCGCCCTTGGCATCGACATTCCGGAAGAATAAACCCTATCACAATCATCACGAACAAGCCATGTCATCAAAGAAAGAACTCGCAGTGGCCGCCCTGCGCAACGGCACGGTCATTGACCGCATACCATCGTCGGTGCTCTTCGAGGCCGTGAGAATCCTCGGCATAGAGCGTCTCGACAAGCATGTGACCATCGGCAACAATCTCGACTCGAAGAAGCTCGGCACAAAGGGGATTATAAAGGTGGCCGACACGTTCTTCCCCGAGGATGTGCTCAACCGCATAGCCCTTATCGCCCCGACGGCGAAAATCAACATAATACGCGACTTCGAGGTGGTAGAGAAGTACCATGTGGAGCTTCCGTCGACCGTGATGGGCATAGTGAAGTGCGACAATCCCAAGTGCATCACCAACAACGAGCCGATGCGCACTCGCTTTGACCTTGTAGATCCGGCACATCGTGTGATACGCTGCTACTATTGCGGACACTCGGTGGCCGCGTCCCACGCGCATATTAAATGAATTCCACCAAGAGATGAAACAGGTCTGGAAACCGGGCAACATGATATATCCCGTGCCTGCCGCGCTCGTCACCTGCGGCTCCACGCCCGAGCGCTACAATATGCTCACCGTGGCATGGACCGGCACGATATGCTCCGAGCCGCCGATGTGCTATATATCGGTGCGCCGCTCGCGCCACAGCTATCCGATAATAACGGAGGATATGGAGTTTACCATCAACCTCACCACCGTCGCCATGGCCCGCGCCACCGACTGGGCCGGGGTGCGCTCCGGAGCGGACTACGACAAGTGGAAGGAGACCGGGCTTACACCCGTCAAGGGTGTCAACGTCGGCTGCCCCTACATCGAGGAGGCACCGGTGAGCATCGAGTGCCGGGTGCGCGACATAATGGCTCTCGGCAGCCACGACATGTTCATCGCCGACGTGGCAGGAGTGATAGTCGACGACAGGTATATCGACAGCGCCACCGGCGCGCTCGACCTTGAGGCCGCAGGCCTGATGGCCTACAACCACGGCGGCTACTACGAGATAGGCCGCTGTCTCGGCCGCTTCGGCTGGTCGGTGAAAGGCACGAAGAAGAAATGACCCCGCCTTCCTGTGAATGTGTGTGATGATTACCCCTATGATTCGATAATAAAAATCCTATAAACCCAATCAACGAAATATGGAAAGAGACAACGCCATCTTCGACATCATCGAGCGCGAACACCAGCGCCAGCGCCACGGCATCGAGCTGATCGCCTCCGAAAACTTCGTAAGCGACCAGGTGATGCAGGCCATGGGCTCGTGCCTTACCAACAAATATGCCGAAGGCTATCCAGGCCACCGCTACTACGGCGGCTGCCAGGTGGTCGACGAGGCTGAGAACATTGCCATCGACCGCATCAAGCGCATCTTCGGCGCCGAGTATGCCAACGTGCAGCCCCACTCGGGCGCACAGGCCAACATGGCCGTTTTCATGGCATGCCTCAAGCCCGGCGACAAGTTCCTCGGTCTCAACCTCTCGCACGGAGGCCACCTTTCACACGGAAGCCCCGTCAACTTCTCCGGCCTGATGTTCCAGGCCCTCGAATACAACGTTAAGGAGGACACCGGACTCGTTGACTACGAGCAGATGGAGGAAGTGGCACGCCGCGAGCGTCCGCGCCTTATCATCGGCGGCGCCAGCGCCTATAGCCGCGAGTGGGACTACGCGCGCATGCGCCGACTGGCCGACGAGATTGGCGCTATCTTCATGGTAGACATGGCACATCCCGCCGGACTCATCGCCGCCGGGCTGCTCGACAACCCTCTGAAGTACGCCCACATCGTCACCTCTACAACCCACAAGACCCTCCGCGGTCCGCGCGGCGGCATCATCCTGCTCGGCAAGGACTTCGACAACCCCTGGGGCAAGACCAATCCCAAGGGTGAGATCCGCAAGATGTCGGCGCTGCTCGACTCCGCAGTGTTCCCCGGCGTGCAGGGCGGCCCGCTTGAGCATGTCATCGCCGCCAAGGCCGTGGCATTCGGCGAGGCTCTCCAGCCGAGCTACCGCGACTACCAGGCACAGGTGAAGAAGAATGCCGCAGTGATGGCCCAGGGACTTATCGACAAGGGCTATAAGATCATTTCCGGCGGCACCGACAACCATTGCATGCTTGTCGACCTGCGCACCAAGTTCCCCGACCTTACCGGCAAGGTGGCCGAGAAGGTGCTCGTGGAGGCCGACATCACCGCCAACAAAAACATGGTGCCCTTCGACAGCCGCTCGCCGTTCCAGACCTCGGGCATCCGCCTCGGCACTCCCGCCATCACCACCCGTGGCGCCAAGGAGGACCTGATGGGCGACATCGTGGAGATGATCGACACTGTGCTCACCCACCACGACGATCCCAAGGTAATCGCCTCCGTCCGCGAGAAAGTCAACTCCGTGATGGAAGGCTACCCCATGTTCGCATACTAAACATCCCCATAGACGATAAACCGGGGGCGTGTCAATGGCGACACGCCCCCGGCTTTTTTATATAGATAATCTCTGAAATGCCTTCCATTATCACGTAGGGATGCACCCCCGGTGCATCCGGTTTTTGGACGGCGATGCACCCGTATTATCGGCGGATGCACCGGGGTGCATCCCTACGGTCGGCCTACCGGGTCTTTACACGGTAAAGCCATAATGCAAGCAGCTCGGCTGCGGCGATGAAGGCGAAGCCGGCTATGGAGTCGGGGAGCCTCCCTTCAAACGCATAGTATGCCACAGGGAATCCCGCTACCACCGGAAGCAGCTGTCCGGCATACTTTATCTTGAAGCTCTCTACTGCAAATTTTTTGGCCGTGGCAGGCGGCAGGTCCTTGTGATTCTCCATAAATACCGCTATATGGGTCAGGTAATCCCGGTGGAAACCTATACCCGCATATGCTCCCATACATATCCACAGGATGCAGAAACCGTAGAAATCTGCCGGCTCGCCAAGGCCCGTGAATATTCTTCCATGCATTACAGGCATGCCTATGAACATGGTCAGATATATGGTCGCTCCCATCGCCGCCGCCCCTATGAGGGCGTATTTCAGTGTCTCCGGGCGCGTGGAGTTGGTGTTGGATGTCGACATAGGCGTAAAAATCAGACGGGATTAATAGATTTTCGTATCAGCTTCTTGCCGATGAGGGCTACGTAGGCGAACGCCGCCGTCCACAGGCACATGCCGGCGACCGCAGGAATCAAAAATTCCTCCTGGCCGAATGCCGAGTAATATCCGGCCATGCAGCCGACGATGAACAGTGTGAACGCCAACAGTTGTGTCATCAGCGGATTGAGACGTCCCACTCCGTTATAGTCGTCCTTGGCGATGTATGTGGAGAGCCATAGCGACAGGATCATGGTCAATCCCCAGAACCATGTGCCATGCTCAAGCCAGCGCACAGCCTCCGGCGCATCAATGCCAAAGCCGCGTATCGTCAGAAGCGCTATTATTATGGCGCCGTTGACGGCAAAGAGTCCCAGAAATGAGAATTTGTATTCTTCCATACGTTTGTGTGTTATAGGTGGATTTATGGTGTTTATGGGGAATGTCGTCAATAGACTATGCGTGCTGTCATTGCGAGTGTTATCCACGACAGCAATACGGCATATTTGAGGGCGTTTCGTCTATGTGGCGGACACCAACGCGTGTCCCAAAGATATAGAAGATACGAGGATAGGCATGCGGCATCAAACCATAACGTAGTGATTCCGTCCCCCTCGGTGATGTCCATGATGATGGAGATAGTGAACAAAATGATGCCCGCGAATGCTACCACTTTGAAACACAAACTGTTGTATATATTTAAGCGTGCTGTCATAAATATATCCTGTTTACGCAAATATACGGATAAGCCGAGCGCAAAAGCAGATTTTATTTGCTTTTGCCGAGCGTGTGTATATAGCGTTTACGCAAATATAGCGAATTTATCGAAAATTACCGATAATTTTTCGGATTTTTTGAAAAATTCCGAAAAAATGTTTTAGATATATGCCTGTAGCATCATCTCGGTCTGATAAATCCAAGTCAGTGACTTCATCCGGGTATGATGGCATGGACTGTGCGCCGAGGGAGAGCCGGAGGCTCGATGGTCTGGGTAGCCCCTGGCGTAGCGTAGCGCAGCCTGGGGAGGGATAGGATGATGGTGGCAAGATAGGTCGGGACGGCCATTACCGTAAGGCTCTAACCCGGAAGCGGAGCCACCGTCATCTGTGTGTTTTCAGATGGCAGTGACTCCGATTAGGGAAATATTTAGCTATTCCGGCATCTTTTGATTAAGATGACATACGCTATTGTGCCAATGATAATCGACATAAGTGAAACCGTTATTTTTGCCACATTACCGGATTTGATCACATCGTATATGGGCCACGACAGGCATATAAGGCTTCCGAAATAGATTATCGAATATTTACTTATCTTTCTCATTAGCAGTGATCAGCAAAACCTATTAATGCACCACAGAATGCTCCGAGTCCTGCTCCGGAAACGGTTCCGACAACAGGTAATGTGACAGTACCAACAGCACTTCCTGCTAAGAAACCTATACCGGCTTCTCCGATAATTCCTGCAAGACACCTTGCGAGAGCTTTTGTTCTAAGAGTTATTTCCTCGGGAGTAATATCTCCTTGTGCCTCAAGTTCAAGAGCATATTGCATAGTGATGAAAGATATGTCAACGGAATTAGTTAGGGCTTCGTACTCTTCTTGGGTTAACTGTATACGATTGTTCTCTACTACGTCAATGTATTTCTCTGAGACATCAAGATAAGTATCTTCAGCATTGACTTTTACGCTTTCAAATTCTTTAAGCGTTTTGGAGACTCCAATGGATGGTTCGTATGTTTCTGCCATTGGGTTGGAGCTCCTAGATCCAGGGCAATTATCGTAGAACTCCTCGATAGTATCAAGAGCGTCCTCAATTGTGGATATGTTATTATCTTTAAGATAGGAAATAATATTATTACATTCTTCGATAGCAGCTGTTTTTTCAGTAGGCATGACTGCTATAGAGGCGGATGTATTATCCGTATCAGCAGAACAACTGGTAAAAGTTGCCATGAGTATAACTCCTAAGATGCCATTAAAGATGAAAGTTTTCATAATTACAAAAATTTTACTGTGAAATCAAATTGGAGATTATTGGTTGAAATTAATTAATTGTGAGGTGGCCGAGGTATTTGCCGCCGTGTGAGGTTGTGAGGAGGATTTCGTAGAGGCCGGGGGTGGTGCCGATGGAGATTGTGGCGGGAGAGAAGGTTAGGAACGTGTGCGAGACGGTGTCGCCGCTATCCATACGGGTGATGGTAGCCTTTGCCTGCCCTTCTGGTGTGGTAAACTCGATGTGCAGATTGCCGGCAAGGTAATAGCACATGGCATTGACTTCCTCCGAGGTGGTGTCCTTCGGACGATTGCGAAGATAGCCCAATTCGACATTTCTCGCATCGGGTGGTTGTTTCTCCTCAGCGAAAACCGGTATCGCTGCCGACAAGAGGAGAATTGTTGTGAATAGAAATTTTGATTTCATGAGTGATTTAGTTTTAGATGAAAATTATTACTGTCCGCTAAACTTTAGAGGGCGATTGAAAAATAGGACCGATTC
>NZ_CAJTYX010000063.1 GCF_910583865.1 uncultured Muribaculum sp. | reverse complement strand
GTTTTTATTGGTCAACAGCCGTTAAGGTTATTTAAGATGCGTCTGCCGTGTGCACTATCAGGGCTTATTTTTACGAAGCAAACGCGGGTGTGTCAAATCCGGCACACCCGCGTTTGTTTTGATAGTGATGAGGTCGGTTAGCGGAGGGAGGTGGAGGGAGTGGGGGACATCTCGTACTCGAAGATTGCGCCGTTGGCAATGTCGGAGTGGGTGAAGAAGGGTCGGTCGAGCTGTTTGCCGTTGAGTTTCACCGACTTGATGTATTTATTGTCCTTTGAGTAGTTGTCTATTTTTATTTCTATGGTCTTTCCGCCCGGGAGGTTGATTGTGGCGTGGGGGAACCATGGACGTCCGATGGAATATACCGGCTTGCCGGGGCATACCTGATAGAATCCGAGGGAGTTAAGTATGTACCATGCCGACATCTGTCCGCAATCCTCGTTGCCCGACAGTCCGTCGATATCGGCATGATATTGCTCTTTCAGCACCTTGTCGACCAGCTCCTGCGTGCGCTCCGGGTGGCCGGCGTAGTTGTACAGGTGGATTATATGGTGGCTCGGCTCGTTGCCGTGGGCATACTGGCCTATGAGTCCCGATATGTCGGCTGATACCAGTTCGCCTTCGAGGGTCGAATCTGCTGTGAACAGAGAGTCGAGTTTCTCGGTAAACTTGTCGGCACCGCCCATCAAGGTCATAAGGCCATCGACATCGTGGGGGACGAACCATGTCCATTGCCATGCCGTGCCTTCGCAATAGTCATCCTCACGATGATTGGAGGAGCGGGGATTGAATGGCTCATGCCACTTGCCTTTCTCGTCTTTTCCACGCATGAATCTTGTGACGGGGTCGAAATACTGGCGGTATGCTTCGCCTTTCAGGTCGTATTCCGCCATTCCGGCCGAGTCGCCGGCAGCTTCCGCGAGGCGGGAGATACACCAGTCATTGTAGGCATATTCAAGGCCTTTGGCCACGGATTCGTGTTCCTTGTCCCAGGGGATGAATCCGAGGGTGTTCTTATACTCTTTCGAACGCGGCATGAGTGCAAGCTTCACCTTTTCCGGAGTGACAATTCCGGTGGTGTCCCATATGGATGACCGCACGCCGGCACGGTAGGCTTTCTCGACATCGAAATCGGCTATTCCCTTTGCCACGGCATCGGCCATGAGCGATACGGCATGATAGCCTGTCATGGTAGCCGTGTAGTTGCCGGCAAGTTCCCACATGGGGAGCAGACCGCCTTCGTCGTATTTGAGCAGGAGGGAGTTGATGAATTCGTTGTTGAGCTGCGGATCAATGATAGTCAGCAGAGGATGCAGTGCGCGATGTGTGTCCCATAGAGAGAATATGGTGTAGACCGGTTTGGTCGGATCGCCCTGATGGATTTTCCGGTCCATGCCGAGATAGCGGCCATCTACATCCATGAAGAGTCCTGGAGCGATGGCGGCATGGTACATGGCCGTATAGAATATCTCTTTGTCGGTGTCGTCGGCTGTTATGTCGATGGTCGACAGATATGCGTTCCATTTGTCATTGGCGGCATCTTTCACGGCATCGAAGTCCCAGCCGGGAATTTCCGCCATGAGATTCTTTTCCGCTCCGTCCCAGTCTACGGCAGAGACTCCGACTTTGACAAATACGGTCTCATCTTTTTCAGTGTCAGGGAACTTTAGAAGTGCCTTGCAGCGTATCTGCATGTCACCCTTGCTCCCTGTGACGGTGTCGTTCAGGACTTCATGGGTGAAAGGCTTGGAAAATACCGCATACATGGCAAGCTGCTGGTCGAAAGCCCAGTACTTAGACATCTTGTAGGTACGTATGGCTGTGTCGCCAACAAATTCGACCTTCATGTCGAGATTGGTCTGGTTCTGTATGGAATAGTCGATGTCGACTATAAAGCCCGCATCATCGCTCTGCGGGAAAGTGAAGCGATATATGGCTGCACGTTCGGTCGATGTGATTTCAGCTTTTACTCCATAGCGTTTGAGGAACGTCGAGTAGTAGCCGGGAACGGCCACCTCGTCGGCATGTGAGAATTCGGAGGCGAACGGCCGATGCTGAAGGGTGTCGATCTGCGGGTCTATTTCCTGTTTCCCGACTGTGGGCATTATCAGGAAATCACCGTAATCGGCACATCCGGTGCCGCTTAGATGGCTTTGGGTGAAGCCGTTTATGATAGTGTCGCTGTAATGGTATCCCGAGCAGGCATCCCAACCGTTGATACGGGTGTCAGGACCTGGCTGTATCATGCCGTTTGGCAGAACCGGTCCGGGAAATGTATGGCCGTGGCCGCCTGTGCCGATGAACGGGTCTACATATGCGGTGTAGTCGGACGTGGCTTGTTTTCCCGATGTGCCGCATGCCGCCGTTACGAGCACGGCAAGTAGAGATGTGGCTAATAACTTTGATTTGTGCATTGGTAGAGGGGTTAAAGGATGTTTTGTTTCAATTGTTCTACGTAGCGGTCTATCTCTTCCATTTTGCCGGGTATGAATATGCCTTGCGGGCAATGCTTGACGCATTGGCGGCAACCGATGCAATGGTCGGCCTGACGCAGGCGTGGCACTGCGCGGTCGTATCCGACAAGAAACGCGCGCCGCAGACGCTCGTATTCCGGATCCTTGGAGGAGGAAGGCACGCGGCCTTCATTGATGCACTTGTTGTAGTGGGAGAAGATGGCCGGTATGTCGAGCCCGTAGGGGCAAGGCATGCAATATTGGCATGCGGTACATGGCACGGTGGGGAACTTGGCGATGTAGTCTGCGGCTGAATCAAGCATGTCGAGTTCGTCGGGAGTGCAAGGCTCAAGTGAGGAATATGTGCGCAGGTTATCCTGTAGATGTTCCATGTAGGTCATCCCACTGAGCACAGTCAGCACCCCTTCGGGAGTGCCCGCGAACCGGAATGCCCATGATGCCACGCTGTCGTCGGGACGTCGACGCTTGAATTCGGCGAGCACGTGGTCGTTGACCGACGCGAGACGGCCTCCGAGCAGCGGTTCCATGATGACGGCAGGTATGCCACGTCGGTGTAGTTCCCCGTAAAGGTATTCGGCATCTGTGTTGCGTTCATTCAGTTCCTTGGCGTGTCTCCAGTCGAGGTAGTTGAGCTGGATCTGTACGAAATCCCACTTTACCGAACCTTCATCGTGCATCTTCAGCAGATAGTCGAATACTTCGATATCACCATGATAGGAGAATCCCAGGTTGCGTATGCGTCCGGCCTTTCGTTCCGCCACAAGAAAATCCAGTATGCCGTTGGCGATATAGCGGTTGTTCCACGCTTCCATGCCGCCCTGGCCGATGGCATGGAGAAGCATGTAGTCGATGTAATCTGTCCGGAGTTCCCGCAGGGAGTTGCGGTACATTTTTATTGATTCCTCGCGAGGCCATGTCTTTGGCGAGAAATTCGACAGTTTAGTGGCTATATAGTAGCTTTCGCGCGGATATCGGCTGAGGGCTATGCCGAGGGAATGTTCACTTTGTCCCTTGCAATAGACGGGCGACGTGTCGTAGTAATTGACTCCATTTTTCATGGCGTGCTCTACCAGTCGGTTCACTTGTTCCTGGTCAATCACTTTCTCTCCTTTGGTATCCTCGATTTCCGGCAGGCGCATGAATCCATACCCGAGGATGCTTACGGAGTCGCCGGTGGAGGGATTGACGCGCATGGTCATAGGGCCGGTGCCGGCATCTCCCCGGTGTGTTGCCGGCGCTACGGAGGTCGATGAATCACCACCTGCTATCTTCCGGCGGCATGAAATCATGGTTGCGGAAGCTGCTCCGACACCGAGCGCTTTCAGAAATGAGCGGCGCGTTATATTTTTGTCGTTTCCTTTCATGGATTGTGTGCGTGGATTATAAAAGAGGTATTATACTTTGCGGTGCACCTCGTGGCCTTCTACATGGATAGCGCTGAAGGGGCGTACCGGACATAGGTTCTCACATGCGCCGCAGCCTATGCATCGCTCGGTGTCTACTGCCGGTATCTTTACCCCGTCGGGGTCGGATGCGTCAGCGGCGACCATCGTTATCGCTCCTGCCGGGCAGTGGCGCGCGCAATTTCCGCAATGCACTCCTTCGGTGGAGGCGATGCACAAAGTCGAATCCCATACTGCATGACCTACCTGGGTGGCTGTACGCTCTTCTTTGCGCAGAGGCAGGATAGCACCTGCCGGGCACACGTCGCTACATGTAGTGCATTCCGGACGGCAATAGCCTTTCTCGTAGCTGACCTCGGGTTGCATGAATGTGGTTAGGTCGGAGGACGGACGCAATACGCCGTTGGGGCAGTTTGTGATACACAGCTGGCATGCCGTGCAGCGTGAGGCGAGATTGCGGTGGCTTATCGAACCGGGCGGTGTGATGCGCACGCGACGCTGCGGCTTGAGCTTGTCGGCGATAGGGGCGAGGCCTCCGTCGACACTCTTCTCTTGTGCCTTGAGGGCCATAGTTCCGGCAAGAAGCAACCCTGCCGTGAGAAAATCGCGGCGTGCCCCGTCGGGTTCGTTAGATCTTTTTTTCGTTATGCCTCGGGTTCGTGGTGAATAGCTTATGGCTTTTTTGCTGCATGAGTCGAGACAATCCATGCAGGCGACGCAACGTGTGTAGTCAATCTCTCCTTTCTTTGAGTCTATGCATGAAGCTTTGCATTTACGGGCACATGCGCCGCAACTGACGCATTTCGAATGGTCGATGACCGGGCGTAGCCATGAGAACTGGGAGAGGTAGCCGAGAATCGTACCGGCAGGACACACTGTGTTGCAATACGTGCGTCCGCCTGTCCATGCCATGACAGCCACTACGGCCAATGTCATCGCCACGATGACTATCATAAACGCCGGAACGGCATAATCGACATGTGTGAAACGGTAGCTGTCGGCTGCCTCATGGGCTGCCATCAGATTGTTGGCATCGACATACAGTGGCTTGAAAAGCGCCGTTACTATACGTCCGAACTCACTGTACGGCTCGATAAGGCCCGCTATGGATGTCATGCCGAGAATGATAAGGATTACAAACAGCGCAAGCATGGCGATGCGAAGCCAGGTCATGGCGCGTGAGTAGGAATAGCGTTTGCGTGGCATGACAGTATGGCGGATGCGCGCCACGATGTCCTGCATGATTCCCAAAGGACACAGCACCGAGCAATATACTCTTCCGAATATCAAGGTCAGGAGCAACAGCCCGGCCAATACGGCCACGTTGAGCGATAGTATCGCCGGGATTAACTGCCAGCGTGCGAGAAATCCCCAGGATGCCGCAGCTGTCCCGGTGACATCGAGAAACAGCAGCGTGATTGCCGAAAATACTACTAAAGCCAGTATTACTCGGATGATTTTTATATAATTAGCCAAAATGTGATAATAATAAGGTTTTCGAGATAACTGTTGCCGCATGACATTGCTATGAGCGGGGTCACTTGATGCGGTAGGAATAGCCGAGGGTCACCATTATCGACGTGCCTCTCGATGCCGAGAAGGTGTCCTTGCGCTCGTCGGGGAATATGTTGCCGATGCCGAAGTAGTAGCGTCCCTCAAGGTGGATGCGGTGTCGTTTCTTTATGATGAACTCGATTCCCGCGCCTGCCGATATGCCGTAATCGAATTTCTTAGTCGGTTCCATCCACAGTTGGTCGGTCTCGCGGTTTGGCGGGAAATCGGGTATGTTGGCGATGTCGTGCACGTTGAAGTTGGCCGAATAGCTTGTGCCGACCATGTAGCCGAACTCAGGTCCGAGGTTGAAGAATCCGTTGACATGTCTGCCTCCGAAAAAGATGTTGGTGAGCAACGGCACCTGGATATAATCGAGTTTACGCTCGAATGAGAAGGGGGATTCCTCGAAATCCTCTTTCCAACCTCGCTGTTCATAGTTGATTTCCACTAACAGTCCGAAATTGCGTTCTTCCCAATAGCGCAGTTGCACGCCTGCCATGTTACCCATCACCATTGACTCTTTAACGCTGGGAGTGAATGACATCTTTGACATGGTTATTCCCGCATGGCCGCCGATGGAGAACTTTGAATTGTAGTGTGCCTGTGCCGACGCGGAGCCATATACTGATGCCAGTATTATGGCCAGGATGACTGCCATGCGTACGGGGAGACTTATGCAAATATGTCTCTTGGGACTCATCATTACAGGCTGATTTTTTCAGTGATTCCCGATGGGCGGAAGTTGACAAGATAAAGTGCCTTGTTTACGTGGCCATGACCGTCGCCTTCTGTGCCGAATAGGAAGTCGCTCTGAATACCGTTGTATCGCATGCCGGAAGGGAAACCGTCGGAATCGTTAAGGGCACGTATGAGATACATGCCGGCATCAAATCCGAGTATACCCTGCACGGGGATGGCGTTCATCATCGGCGCGCCGTACCATCGCGAGTAGTCGGCGGTGAAGTCCTTTGTCCTCAGTGAGCTCTCATCGTTGTAGAAGCGTGAATAGATTGTCGTGTTCATGAAGCGCATGTTGTCGAGCGCTTCTCCCCGGAATGTAATCCATTCGGGATAACCGAACAATCGCGCTCCGTTGTAATCCTCCAGATTTTCCTTGTAATTCTTCAAAGTGCCGATTATTCGGGAAAATTCCGTCTGAGTGCCTGATGACGGGATGAAGATGTAGCGGGCATCTTTTCTAAGTTGCTCGATGTCAGATGGCTTGAGCACTCCGTTGTAACTGATCTCAATAATTTCGCGGCCATTCGTAGTAGCCTTGTCGCGCAGGCGGTGTTGGAACTCCGTCTTGTCGGTCTTTCCACCTTCTCCTGGCACGAGAATCACTGGAGTATAGTCCTGATACTCTGAGAGGAGGCCATTTACAGCCGTGTCATACATGTCGGAGTGGGGTATATTGGCTTGCATCATGGCGGGATTTGTGTTGTAGAGGATGCTCTTCACTGCGAAGATGTTAAAGACTTTACATCCGTTCTCTGACGCGAATGAGGCTATGCGTCCCAATTGTAGCTCGTCGTCGGGGGCGATTATGACCGAAGATCGGGCTACGTCTCCGTTGGAGAGGATAGAGTTTACCGTGTCGATGCTGGCAGCAGTGTCGTATGCGGAAATCACCATCGGTTTTCCGTGGCTGCGAAGTGAATCGGCTGCCATGAGTATGCCTCGGTAGAACTCGGTATAAAGTTGTGCCTGCTTGTCGGGACGTTGTGAGGAGAGCATGAACGGGAGCATCACCGTCATGCGCAGCGTGTCGTTTTTCTCCTCGGCCTGTGGCAGGCGTGTCTCAAGGGGGTACAGGATGGTGGAATCTTCTACCTGCGGTTGCACGGGCCGTATGGCCGAAAGGGCAGTGTCGGGAGTTGCGTATGTTTCACTGACGTTGTCGGGTTCCGGATAAGTTGCTGGAGTGATGGTTGATTGCGGTGCCTCCGGCATTTCCATAGTCGGAGTCTTGTATGCGTGCGTATCGACGGAGGATGATGGCTCGTAGGTCTCTGTCGGCATCTCTTTTTGGGGGATGGTGAGCACGCTGCCATATTTCAGCCCGGAGGTCTCCAGTTTTGGGTTTGCCGCTATAAGATCAGCCTCCGCGATGTTATATTGACGGCTGATGCCATAGATTGTCTCACCCTTCTTTACAAGATGGCTCGTGGGACGGACGGTTGTGGTAGTGGCTTGTGTGGATGTGGTGGCGGAATGGCTTGTGGGCCGGGGCAGACTGTCGACCTCGTCTTTGGGAAAATACAGAGTCTGTCCGGCTCGCAGTCCGTCGGCTACCGATGGGTTGTATTGAATGATTTGGGCTTTGGTAAGTCCGAAACGCCGTGCGAGGTTATATACGGTCTCTTTCGGTTTCACTTCATAGTAGTAGCATACATTGCCGTTGACCGTACGGGTAGGCAGTTCGAGAGCCGGGGCGACAAGCGTTGCCCCCAGCATCATTGCGGCTATGACTATTCGGTTGCGTAAGCGGTTATGACTCATTCTGCAATATATTGGATATGTGAGTGTCAGGGAGCGTTTGGCACACTTCCGTTAATCTCGGCAAAGATAATCATTTTTTGTGTCATAGCCTTTCCGGTGTTTTATAATAATTGTAAATTCCTACGTCATTCCAAGTGTGAGCATCTACAATCGGCGGCATGTCTGAAGAAGTGACCGATAATAGAAATATACAATCATATACTTTTGGTTATTAAGTAGCCAATGAAAATTAATTTAGATCATCTACTCGTTTATGAACGGCATCTTTCACTCTCCTCATCAGTCACGTAGCTACGGTTACGCTCCTTTTTCGTCGAGCAAAATCCGCTCGTCCCTAAACGAGTAGATGATATAAACTAATTTCCACATGTTACTGAGATATTTTTGTATCTGATTATTTCTCTTGCCTCCATGAGCGCGAAACCCAATATATTTTGACCGCGCCAGTTCTCCGGTCTGGTGGCATCGGACGAGAACTCGTCAAGTCCAATTCCCCAGATATTGTCCTTGGGGCTGGCTTCGACAAGAATCTTATCCTCTGTAGAAAGAAGATATTCTTTAAGATCCTCATTCTGGGAGAACTTCTCGTAATTACCTCTGATTGATATCTGCTGTCGTACTTTCGACCAAACTGCATCGTCATAGCCATGCACCTGACGCCCGAGTTTCTTTATGATCGTCTGATTCGACTCCTTCATTATTTGGTTCTCGACATCTTCATCATCAAAGAGACGGGCTTTCTCGGCCATGAGGTATTGCTCCATGCAGTTGTAGCTGATTCCATCAACGATAAATGGACGGACATACCACTGGCTTAGGCAATTCTTGCCAATCTGTGATTCTCGGTCTCTGTGACTCCAGAAAAAGACGAAGTCATCCTTGCCGAAGTTTTTACCTATAAGATCATCTCGTGTCATCATATTTAGAGGTTGTTTAAAAACAAAAGTGAAATACCGGGCTGTCGGATTTTTAGTGAAAT
>NZ_CAJTYX010000062.1 GCF_910583865.1 uncultured Muribaculum sp. | reverse complement strand
TGGCGCCACGGTCGTGACCGTCCTGACCCATCTTGGCAATCATGATACGGGGCTGACGGCCCTCTTTCTTGGCGAAATCCTCGGCCATCTGCCGGGCACGGAGGAAATCGGGATCTGTCTTGGTTTCGCTGCTATACACGCCTGAAATAGTTCTGATTACTGCTTTATAACGTCCTACCACTTCCTCGCAGGCGTCGGATATCTCGCCGAGTGTGGCGCGAAGTCCGGCCGCCTTGACCGCAAGGTCGAGGAGGTTGCCTTCCTTGGTGCGGACACATTCGGTGATGGCGGCAAGAGCCTTCTTGACAGCCTCTTCGTCGCGATGGGCCTTCACCTCGTTGAGACGCTCAATCTGCTCGTTGCGCACCTGTGTATTATCGATTTCGAGAATATCAATCGGATCCTCATGGTCAAGACGATACTTGTTGATGCCTACGATTGTCTGACGGCCTGAATCGATACGTGCCTGAGTGCGGGCGGCTGCCTCCTCAATGCGAAGTTTCGGCAGGCCGGTCTCGATGGCCTTGGCCATACCGCCGAGTTTCTCGATCTCCTGGATGTGCTCCCATGCGCGATGTGCAATCTCGTTGGTAAGCGCCTCCACATAGTAGCTGCCTCCCCAGGGATCCACCTGCTTGGTGACAAGGGTCTCCTCCTGGATATAGATCTGTGTATTTCGGGCGATACGTGCCGAGAAGTCGGTGGGAAGCGCGATGGCCTCGTCGAGAGCATTGGTATGGAGCGACTGGGTATGTCCCAGAGCGGCACCCATGGCCTCGATACATGTGCGGCCAACGTTGTTGAAGGGATCCTGCTCGGTCAGCGACCATCCGGAAGTTTGTGAATGGGTGCGCAGTGCGAGCGACTTGGGATTCTTCGGGTTGAACCGGCTTACGATCTTGGCCCATAGCATACGGGCAGCGCGCATCTTGGCGATCTCCATGAAGAAGTTCATGCCAATAGCCCAGAAGAACGATAGGCGCGGGGCGAACGAGTCGATATCCATGCCGGCGTTGACACCTGCACGGAGATATTCCAGACCGTCGGCAAGCGTGTAGGCAAGCTCGATGTCGCAGGTGGCGCCGGCCTCCTGCATGTGGTAGCCTGAAATCGAGATTGAATTGAACTTCGGCATGTTCTGCGAAGTGTACTCGAAAATGTCGGCTATAATGCGCATCGAGAATTCGGGGGGATAGATATAAGTGTTGCGCACCATGAATTCCTTGAGGATATCGTTCTGGATGGTACCTGCCATCTCCTCAAGCTTTGCTCCCTGCTCCAAACCTGCGTTGATGTAGAAAGCGAGCACGGGGAGCACGGCACCGTTCATGGTCATGGACACCGACATCTTGTTGAGGGGTATGCCGTCGAAAAGCACTTTCATGTCATCGAGCGAGCATATCGACACACCGGCCTTGCCCACATCCCCTACCACGCGGGGATGATCGGCATCATAGCCACGGTGTGTGGCAAGGTCGAATGCTACCGACAAGCCCTTCTGTCCCGACGCGAGGTTGCGGCGGTAGAAGGCATTTGACTCGGCGGCAGTGGAGAATCCGGCATACTGACGGATAGTCCAGGGGCGCAGGGGGTACATGGCGCTGTACGGGCCACGCAGGAAGGGGGGTATACCCGACATGAAGTTGAGGTGTTCAAGCCCTTCGAGATCCTGCTTCGTATAAACGTTCTTCACGGAAATCAACTCAGGCGTAATCCAGTCCTCTCCGTGTGCCATGGCAACATGGTTGGTGCCGAAAGCGTCTTTGGCAATATCTATGGTTTTGAAATCAGGTTTCATTGTTGTTGGCGTATGAGATTATTTGAGGAGACGGGAATTGAAATCGCGAAGAGTGTCGAGCACATTGCAACGCACATGTATGAAGTCGTTGATGCCTTTTGCCTTAAGGTCGTCCATGCATGCGGGAGCACCTGCCACCACAAGGATAGCACGGCCGGCAAGCGCCTCTTTGGCCTTAGGAGCGAATTCGGCATACTCGTCATCGCTGGAGCAGAGCACTACAACATCGGCGCCCTTCTCGACGGCGGCCTCCACACCTTGCTCCACGGAGTCGAATCCGAGATTGTCGATAATCTCATATCCGGCGCATCCGAAAAAGTTGGTAGAGAACTGCGCACGCGCCAGACGCATGGCAAGATTGCCGATAGTGAGCATGAACACTTTCGGACGCTTGGATGCCGCCTCAGTAGCGAGACGAAGTGTCTCGAAGTCGCTTGCCGCACGGCTCATATTCAGGCCACCCTTGTCATCGCCATGGTCATGATTGCCATGCCCGCATCCGCAGGAGCCGCAAGCACCTTCAATCTTCGAGGCTGCGGTCTCGTTTATATTGGGATACTGGTTGGTGCCGAGAAGTATCTCCTTGCGACGAGCCACGTCTGTATGGCGCTTCTCGTTGCTCGCATTGACGGCTGCCTGCACGGTGCCGTCATTGATACATGCCAGGAAACCGCCTTTGTCCTCGACTTCGAGGAAGAGCTTCCAGGCCTGCTGCGCGATGGAGAGCGTAAGAGTCTCAACGTAGTAGCTGCCACCGGCAGGGTCGATTACCTTGTCGAGGTGGCTCTCTTCCTTGAGCAGGTGCTGCTGGTTGCGCGCAATGCGCTCCGAGAATGCATCGGGCTTTTTGTAGGGGACATCGAACGGAGTCGTAGTGATTGAATCAACACCGGCAAGAGCGGCCGACATGGATTCGGTCTGCGAACGCAACAGGTTGACATGGGCATCGTAGATGGTCTGGTTGAAGCGCGATGTGATAGCATGCACGAGCATCTTGGCGCTCTGCTTCGAATCGGGCTTGTACTGCTCTACGATCTGCGCCCAAAGCATGCGGGCCGCACGGAACTTGGCTATCTCCATGAAATAGTTGGAGCTGACGCCCATATTGAATTTAATGCGGTTGGCAACGATGTCGGCCTTCACGCCTGCGTCGGTTAGCATCGTCATCCATTCGGCACCCCACGCGAGAGCATAACCGAGTTCCTGATAGATGTATGCGCCCGCATCACTTAGCATATAGCTGTCAACAGCGAAAACTCTAAGGTTATCGACAGGCTTGACCGTCTCAAGCAGTTCGAGCGACATTGCCTTGATGTCGGCGGGGAATGCCGATCCGTGCCTGAGGGCACGACGCATAGGATTGAAATCGATAGAACCGTTGAACGCGGTGAGTTCACCTTTCTGTCGGAGATATTCCACCAAAGCCTTGGCCAACTCAACGGCATGGCGGGGACATGTACGGAAGTTTATCTCGACTGATGCCAGATCTATTCCATCAAGCAGTCGGCCTACCTCTTCGGGAGTGGTCATGGCGATGTTGAATCCCAATGCGTTGACTCCTTTTTGGAGTACATCGAGAGCTACAGCGTTGGCTGTCTCTATTGTCTCCTCCTGTATCTCCTGGCGCACCTTCCAGTCGTTGTCGGTACGGGTGCCGCGAAGATAAGGATATTCACCCGGAAGCGAGTCCGTGGTCTTGAAATCGGCAATGTTCTCGGCACGATAGACGGGCTCTACGTTGAAACCTTCGTTAGTGCGCCAAACAAGTTTCTTGTTGAAGTCGGCCCCTTTCAAGTCGGCCTCCACCTTTGTCCTCCACTGATCGTAGGAGCACTCCGGAAACATGTCGAACAATTTTTCTTTATTGTCTGCCATGGTTTAGGTTAATATTTTAAATTAAAATTAATATGTCATGTCTGCATAGCGAAATACCCGCGCATCTCCAACCAATGACACGCAGGCATAATCGCCGTGATAAAGGCAAAGTTACTAACTCCTGCCAATTCTCCCAACAAATTGCAGAAAAATTTCTTTATACCTCCATTTCGGAAAGACAACGGAAAGCACGGGAATACCCATGCTTTTCGCCGCAAATGATTAGGAGGTTGTTTAAATTTGAGAACTATCAGTCGGTCTGAAAGGCCTTGGAGGATAGGAAGGTCTCTATTTTTACGGCAATTGCGGCATTCTTCTTTATGAAATCGTAAAGTTCGAAATATGGGTTGAGCGGATTGCCTTCGGCGGCAACAGGCGCACCGTTCCATTCTGCAATCGCCTTCGAAATCTCTCGCTCATGCTCTTTCATCTTATCCCCGGTAAGGCGCTTGCCGTCGGCATCCGGAGCATCGACAGTGATGTTGTCCGCATCGGCAAACATCTGCACACTCGCAACAAAAGAGAAACAATCCTCCAGAAGTTCAGGCCAAAGTGTGAGATCCACCCGATTCTGGAGCATGTCGAGATAGAGGCTCGTGCTTTCAGCGCACTTCCGCAACCCCGCTACGGCCGGACGGTAAGAATGGTCAATCGGCAGACGTGACGGACGATAAAGGTCGCGCATATCATTGAAGCCGAATGAAGCATCGTATTCGCTTTCAGACGTATCGCGTTTGTCATATGGAGTGGTCACGGCATAGCAATATGCCAGAAAACGGTTGAGGTTATGCATGATGATGGGGATGGTCTTTTTCAATTTGGCGGTTTCGGCAGCACTGTGGATGGCGTGCTGCTTCTCGATTTCCGAAGTGACATCAATCTCCGATTTCATCGAACCTACAGCATTAAGAAACAAACCTATTACCACCAGACCGCACAATACCTCCACGGCAGTGATAAGCTGCGCACCGGACCCCATCGGAGTATAATCGCCGAATCCGAGAGTGGTCAACGTCACTATACTATAATATAGCCACGCTCCGAAATCGCCCGTCCCGCCCTCAGGTATCCTGAATTCGCCGGGAGGGAGCAGCGAGTAGAATAGAGCGAAAAGCGGCACATTGAGAAGATACACGCAAATCCATATGATAGGACGCACGTTTGATACCTTGTGAAAGAAATGACGGAGACCGTCGGAGATTGATTTCAACATCGTCAAAATAGATTTTCAGCGTGTATCTTCAAAGTATGCCTGCGGCACGGAATAGATCTGCATAATATGCGGCCTTGTATTCAAGTTTCATGGGATATGCCCGGCTGGTGGATGGCATGCGCCATATTTCGATGCCATCGGACGAAAGCACGTGCTCGCCCATCTTCGGAAGCGGTGTACCTGTGATATCTGCAATCACACCGGCCGCCTTCTCACCGGTAGTAGCCACCGTATGGCATTCCGGCATCATGCGTAGCAGCTCATAGAGTGGTACCGGAGTGACAATCTCCAGAAACTTGTCGGATGCATTGCCTTTAAGCCTCCGGACTTCACGTGCGGTATCGTTGAGCGCGATATGGCGCTCAGTCAGCAGAGACTTGATGGCACCGAGATCAAAAGTACGGCTCTCCTTGCAGTATAGGGCATTGCGGTCATTGAAGAATATAAGACCGATCATATACCAGAAATCATTCGTACGGTTAGGATAGTAGAAATCCATGCTCCACCTATGGTTGCCCGGAGGGAAAGTGCCCATTATCAACACTTTCGCCCCCTGAGGTATAAACGGTTTCCAAGGATGCCGTTCAATCGGCATGTCACACTCTTCCATATCGGAAATATACTTAAAAAACTTGTTAATGATGAGGTTCCGAAGCATGCGTGCGTATAGCTTCGTCCTCGGCTTTCTCTACCATCTCCTCGGTAGGTTCGAACCCTGGCGTCCATTTTGACACCTCGTCGGGCTTACGGCCTTCAATCTGCCAGTCGAACGGATAGAAATGTGCATCCGGATTTCTCCATGAAGGCTTACGCTTCGAGTAGACAATCAGAGGAAGAGCCACGAATATGGCCACACCTACTACTATTATGCCGACATATACTACAGGGGAACCGGTGGTAATCTGAGACGGCGGCAGGAAGCTCAACAACAACGCGAGCAATGCACCGAGGATACCGAGCGTACAAACGACAACCTCTCCGGCCTTCCCGCCGGGCACCTTGAACCCGCGCTTGCGTCCGGGAGCAGTGCGGCGCAGACGGATGAACGCACCGTAGATCATCAGCACCATGATAAGATATATGATAGTAGCCATCTGCGACATGATCTGATATGCCGACTCTACAGTCGGGAGCACAATAAGAACAAGGCATAGAATCGTCACAAACACGCCCTCGACTATAAGGATAGGCTTATTGATACCATTCTTGTTCACGGTCTGCAACGAACGTGGAAGATAGCCCGACTGAGCCACAGCCATAAGTCCGGTGGCAGGGCCCGTTACAAGCGCACTTATCTGACCGATCACACCCACCATTATGAACAACGCCATAATATTTCCCAGCCAGCTGAGCCCGAAAGACGCCCATAGCCCTTTGTAGGCTACAAGCAGAGACTGCAACAGATTGATATCCTGCGAAGGTATGATTACCCCGATCACAAGAGTGCCCAAGGCATAGACGGCTACTATAACGATAATGGCCATGAACACAGCCCGGGGGAAATCCCTGGCAGGATCGTTCATGTCATTGATGTGCACCGCCTGAAGCTCCATGCCGGCATAAAAAAGGAATATCGACGCCGCAAGCACTATGGTGCCCATATTGGTAAAATCAGGGAAAAATGGAAGTTCCGTCAGATATACGTGCTTACCGAGGCAAACATACAGTATGCCTAACACTATCAAGACAATGCCGGGGATAATCGTGCCGACAAGGCCACCGCAGGTGCTGAGGAGGTTGGCCGAGCGCTGCCCCCTGAAAGCATTGAACGTTGCAGCCCAATACATGAAAAGAGCCACCACGAGAGTGTATATCTTATTTGAGGCAAGTGCCTGGTCGAAACTCTCGGGCCAGAATATATAGGCGAGCGATGCCGCCCCGAACATCAGCACCGTAGGAAACCATATCACTATAGTCTGCCATTCGAGGTACATCGCAGTCCACCCCCAGCGAGGCCCGAAAGCCTCCGACACCCAACGGTAGAGACCTCCACTCTTCGTGTAGGTGGATGCGAGTTCGGCACACACGAGCGAGAAAGGCAGAAGGAACACTATCGCCGCAAAAAGATAGTAGAATATCGACTGAATGCCATATTTGGCCTCCGAGGGAAGTCCTCGCAGACTTAATATAGAGGTTATAATCAGCACGGCCATGGCCGCCATAGTAAGCGTGCCCTTGGCCGTCGATACGATTTTCTTCCTCCCAGACTTAGTCATCGCCGGTTCGGCGTGTCCCGATGGATTGTTGCTCATATATATTGTGTTTTAATCAACCGACCGAACATGACAGACGAGAATAATCCATGCCTTGCCAGCCGGGTTATAAACTTTATATATTCACAACAATCTTTCACCGATTATGGTTTATAGACGGTCATCGCGTAAGATAGGGCCGGTCAGACGCTCTCCTGCAACCGCGATGTTATCTGGTCGGCCAATGCCCGACACCCATCGATTGCATCAGAATCAGGCGATTGACGAGCCTCCACCGACACGACCTCACCGGCTGTGCCACGATTTTCGCCAAGCAGAGACTCAATACGTTTCACCGCCTGGGGCGCCCATGTATATGAGCCGAAAACCGATATGACACGGTTCTTCATCTCACGGGTGGTTATTGCCCGCACTACAGCCTCGACAGGAGGATACAGGGTATTGGAGTACGTAGGACCACCTATGACAAGCCCCCGGTAACGAAATATATCAGCCAGAATATAAGACAAGTGGGAGCGCGAGGCATCATGCATGCGTATCTTCTTAACGCCGTTCTCGGCAAGACGTGAAGCAATCGCCTCGGCCATTTCCTCCGTATTGCCATACATGGAGCCATAGACGATTGTCACACCTTCCTCACCTTCATACCTGCTCAACCGGTCATAGATATCCACAACACGTGCGATCTCGTCATGCCACACAGGGCCATGGGTAGGACAGATATAGTCGAGCTTCAGAGATGAAAGCTTGGAAAGCGCCTTTTGGACGAAAACTCCATATTTCCCTACGATATTGGAATAGTAGCGGTACATCTCCGGCATGTAAGGCTCAATGTCCATCTCCGAATCGACCACACCTCCTGCAAGAGCACCAAAACAACCGAAAGCATCGCCGGAGAAGAGCACATTGCGCTCCGGCACATATGTCATCATCGTCTCTGGCCAATGTACCATCGGTGTCAGTCGAAAAACGAGCGATACACCACCGAGATCAATCGAATCGCCGTCGGCAACCTTCATGACATTATCAGTTATACCGTAGAACCCTTTGACCATTTCGAGAGTCTTTGCATTACCCACGATGGTGATGTCGGGGAAGAAACTGCGTATGGCAGCCAATGCACCCGAATGATCCGGTTCCATATGATTTATTATGATATAGTCGGGAGCCTTGTCGCCTATGCGTGAGACTATATTCTGGCGAAATTTCTCGCATTCGCCGATAGCCACGCCATCGATGAGAGCCAGCTTGTCAGAGCCTTTGACTATATAGGAATTATAAGTGACGCCCATAGGGAGCGGCCACAGACCCTCAAACAATGAGGTCATGCGGTCGTTCACTCCAACGTAGTAGATATCGCGTGCGAATTCTTTAAAGTTCATAGGTATAAGTGTGTGAGAATATTCAGAAACAACAGAGCCGGGAATGTCCAATGTTATGAGGACAATCCCGACTCAGATATAACGTCACATGTTATCTTCAAGTTTAGAAAGCCCCAGGATCGCACCTGAACTCTCCTATAAAAAAAGACAACGGATTACGCCTTGGCGCGCTCAACACGCTCCAGATAGTTGCCGTTGCGGGTGTCGATACGTACCTTGTCGCCGACCTCGCAGAATAGGGGCACACGAACCTCGGCGCCGGTCTCCACAGTAGCGGGCTTGAGAGTGTTGGTGGCGGTATCGCCCTTTATGCCGGGCTCGGTATAGGTGATTTCAAGCACTACGTTTGCAGGCATCTCGCAGGTAAGCACAGTCTCGGAAGCAGCGTGCACCATTGCCTCGCAGATATCACCGTCCTTTAAGAACTCCACGCCCTCGATGCTCTCGCCGGGAACGATAATCTCTTCCCATGTCTCGGTGTGGAGGAAGTGATAACCCATGTCATCCTTGTAGGAGAACTGGTAGGGACGACGCTCGATACGCACTTCATCGACTTTTACACCGGAGTTCCAGGTCTTGTCTATGATGCGGCCTGTCTTTACGTTACGAAGCTTTGTACGCACGAAAGCCGGGCCTTTTCCGGGCTTGACATGAAGGAACTCAACGATGAAGAAATAATTGCCGTCGATATCGAGGCACATTCCATTCTTAAAATCTGCGGTTGTTGCCATACTGTATATGTAATCTGTTTGTTATTAAGCTATTGACGCGCACAGCGACACAAATTGCCGATTGCGGCGCAAATTTACAAAAATTCGCATCAATCCACAAGTCATTATACTAAATTTACCACGGCTGACGCATCTTAATTTTATACCCTACTCTCAACTGGCAACTGCAAAATTAGCGATTAGCCGGAAGAAAACGTTT
>NZ_CAJTYX010000061.1 GCF_910583865.1 uncultured Muribaculum sp. | reverse complement strand
ATGTTCCGCGTCGAGCTTGAGAACGGCCACGAAATCACCGCCCACATCTCCGGAAAGATGCGCATGCACTACATCCGCATCCTACCCGGCGACAAGGTGAGGGTGGAGATGTCGCCCTACGACCTGTCGAAAGGCAGGATAGCATTCCGATACAAATAAACAAACAAGATAAAAATGAAAGTTAGAGCATCAATCAAAAAGCGCACTCCCGACAGCAAGATCGTGCGCCGCAAAGGACGTCTGTACGTGATTAACAAGAAAAATCCGAAGTACAAGCAGCGTCAGGGATAAATTTTGTAACTTTGCAGAAAATTTAGTCAATCAATATGGCAGTTAGAATCGTGGGAGTCGACCTCCCCCAGAACAAAAGAGGTGAAATAGCCTTGACTTATATCTTCGGCATCGGACGCAGCGCCGCCAAGTCCATCCTTGAAAAGGCCGGAGTCGATGTAAATACAAAAGTTATGGACTGGACCGATGCCCAGGCCGCAGCCGTCCGCGAGGTAATCGGCCGCGACTATAAGGTGGAGGGTGACCTCCGCAGCGAGATCCAGCTCAATATCAAGCGCCTGATGGATATCGGCTGCTACCGAGGAATCCGTCACCGCAACGGTCTCCCCGTCCGCGGTCAGAGCACAAAGAACAACGCCCGTACACGCAAGGGTCGCAAAAAGACCGTTGCCAACAAGAAGAAAGCTACAAAATAATAATATAGTATGGCAAAAAAGACAGTCGCAGCAAAGAAGAGAAACGTCAAGGTTGACGCCAACGGCCAGCTTCATGTTCACTCCTCTTTCAACAACATTATCGTGTGCTTAGCCAACTCCGAAGGTCAGGTGATCTCATGGTCGAGCGCAGGTAAAATGGGCTTCCGTGGCTCAAAAAAGAATACTCCTTATGCTGCCCAGATGGCGGCACAGGATTGTGCAAAGGTCGCCTACGACCTGGGTCTCCGCAAGGTAAAGGCCTACGTCAAAGGTCCGGGCAACGGCCGCGAATCGGCAATCCGCACCATCCACGGTGCAGGCATCGAAGTGACAGAGATCATCGACGTCACACCGCTGCCCCACAACGGATGCCGTCCTCCCAAGCGCCGTCGCGTATAAGCAACCGGAACCGAACTCTACTTTCACTTACATTCTATTCAACTAAGGGAATCCGACAGGCCGACATGGCACGGGACGTGAATAGACTACATTTTTCATCACCTCTCTGTAGTCGCGGCTGCACTACCATGCACATCGGTCGTTACCCTTTCCCATCAATTTCCGACTAAACAAAATGGCAAGATATACCGGACCAAAAACTAAAATCGCCCGCAAATTCGGTGAGCCTATTTTCGGTGCTGACAAAGTTCTTTCGAAAAAGAACTACCCCCCGGGCCAGCACGGCATCAACAAGCGCCGCAAAAGCAGCGAGTATGGCGTACAGCTCCGCGAGAAGCAGAAGGCTAAATACACCTACGGCGTTCTTGAGAAGCAGTTCCACAACCTCTTCAACAAGGCTGCACGCAAGAAAGGTATCACCGGCGAGATTCTGCTTCAGCTCCTCGAGTCGCGTCTCGACAACGTTGTCTATCGTCTGGGCATAGCACCTACGCGTGCTGCCGCCCGTCAGCTTGTGCTCCATCGCCACATCACCGTCAACGGCGCCGTTGTCAACATCGCCTCCTACGAGGTGAAGCCCGGCGACGTGGTAGGCGTGCGCGAACGCAGCAAGTCGCTCGAAGTGATAGCCGACGCCCTCGCAGGATTCAACCACAGCAAGTACCCCTGGCTCGAGTGGGACGAATCACTCAAGGCAGGCAAGCTCCTGCACATCCCCACACGCGAGGACATCCCTGAAAACATCAAGGAGCAGCTTATCGTCGAGTTGTATTCCAAGTAATCATTCCAAACAATAGATCCATGGCTATTTTAGCATTTCAGAAACCTGACAAAGTTGTCATGTTGGAAGCCGACAACCACTTCGGTAAGTTTGAGTTCAAGCCATTGGAGCCGGGTTATGGTATCACGGTGGGAAACGCGCTGCGCCGCATCCTCCTGAGCTCTCTCGAAGGCTTTGCCATTTCCTCGATCCGCATTGATGGCGTAAAGCATGAATTCGACACTATCCCCGGAGTGAAGGAGGACGTGACCAACATCATCCTCAATCTAAAGAAGGTCGACCTGAAGCAGACCGTAGAAGATGTCGAGGACGAAAAGGCTACCATCACCGTGTCAGGGCAGGAGGTGTTCAAGGCCGGTGACATTGGCAAGGCGCTCACGGGATTCGAGGTCCTCAATCCCGACCAGGTCATTTGTCATTTGGATCCCGATGCAAGTTTTCAGCTCGAGCTTACAATCAACAAGGGCCGTGGCTGGGTGCCTGCCGAGGAAAATGCAAACCCCGGCGACCCCATCGATGTGATTGCGATTGACTCTATATATACTCCGATCAAAAACGTAAAGTACACCGTAGAGAACTTCCGCGTAGACCAAAAGACCGACTACGAGACACTCATCATCGAGATTACCACCAACGGCTCCATACTTCCAAAGGACGCCCTTAAGGAAGCCGCCAAGATTCTGATCTATCATTTCATGCTCTTCTCCGACGAGAAGATAACTCTTGAAACCACCGAGACCGACAACAACGAAGAGTTTGACGAAGAGGTACTGCGCATGCGCCAGCTCCTCAAGTCGAAGCTTACCGACATGGATCTCTCGGTGCGTGCGCTCAATTGCTTAAAGACCGCAGAGGTAGAGACACTTGGCGAGCTTGTCGTATTCAACAAGACCGACCTCCTGAAGTTCCGCAACTTCGGTAAGAAATCCCTTACCGAGCTTGACGAGCTGCTTGCAAGCCTCAACCTGTCGTTCGGCATGGATATTTCAAAGTACAAATTAGACAAAGATTAATTAAACGATGAGACATAATAAATCCTTCAACCACCTCGGTCGCAAGAAGGCTCACCGCGATGCCCTGCTCGCCAACATGACCATCTCGCTCATCATGCACAAGCGCATATTCACCACGCTTGCAAAGGCGAAGGCCCTCCGCATGTATGCCGAGCCACTCATCAACCGCGCCAAGGAGGACAACACCCCCAACCGCCGTCTGGTGTTCTCCCACCTGCAGAACAAATATGCTGTCACAGAGCTGTTCCGCGAGATCGCACAGAAGATCGCCGACCGCAACGGTGGCTACACCCGCATCATCAAGACCGGCAACCGTCTCGGCGACAACGCCAAGACTTGCTTCATCGAACTCGTAGACTACGACGAAAACATGATGAAGCAGCCCGGCGCCAAGAAGGCAGGACGCACCCGCCGCAGCCGCAAAGGCTCAGCCGAGAAGGCAGCCGAAGCACCCGCTGCCGAGGCTCCCGCAACCGAAGCCCCCAAGGCAGAGGAAGCAGCCGAGTAAGCCGTCTACCTGCTGACTGCATGTCAGCCGATATAAAACCGATTATGGCGATGTGTCGATGATTCCGGCACACCGCCATAATCGGTTTATTGCGTGTATCCGGCATATTGACGGATTGCGATTGTTGCATTTCCCCTCCTGAAAACTCGCACAGAGCACATGGAGTGCACAGGGATTACCATCTCCTTTCTACCCGATGTAATATCTATCTCTGTGTGCTCCCTGCGTGATATTTATCCCCGCTGATTATCCGTTGGCCTCTTGTCATCTATAAAAATTTGACAAAGTTTGCTAAAGCCGTAGCAGTCATTTGAAAAATTCGTATCTTTGTGTCCGGCTAAATGACCAAAATATTATTCTCTCATATAATCTAAAATCACCAAGTTATGAAAATCGAAAAAATCATCGGACGTGAAGTTCTCGACTCCCGTGGCAACCCCACCGTCGAAGTAGATGTAATCCTCGAATCCGGTGCACGCGGACGTGCATCCGTACCCTCCGGCGCATCCACCGGCGTCAACGAGGCTCTCGAGCTTCGCGACGGCGACAAGAACCGCTATATGGGCAAGGGCGTCACCAAGGCTGTGGCCAACGTCAACGGCCCCATCGCCAATGCCCTCGTAGGCATGTCGGCGCTCGACCAGATCCGCATCGACGAGACAATGCTCGCCCTTGACGGCACCGACACCAAGAGCAATCTCGGAGCCAACGCCATCCTCGGCGTATCGCTCGCCGTTGCAAAGGCCGCTGCCGACTACCTCGATCTTCCCCTCTACAAATACATCGGCGGATGCAACACCTACTGCCTCCCCGTACCGATGATGAACATCATCAACGGCGGCGCACACTCCGACGCTCCCATCTGCTTCCAGGAGTTCATGATCCGTCCTATCGGTGCATGCTGCTTCAAGGAAGGCATCCGCATGGGCACAGAGGTGTTCCACAACCTCAAGAAAGTGCTCCACGACCGCGGCCTCTCCACCGCAGTAGGTGACGAAGGCGGCTTCGCTCCCGCTCTCGACGGCACCGAGGATGCCCTCAACGTCATCATCAAGGCTATCGAGGCTGCCGGCTACGTGCCCGGAAAGGACGTGACCATCGGTCTTGACTGCGCTTCCTCCGAATTCTTCAAGGACGGTCTCTACGACTACACCTGGAAGCAGGGCGAAGGCGCTCCCAAGTACACCTCGCAGCAGCAGGCCGAATACCTCAAGACCCTCGTCGAGACCTATCCTATCGACTCTATCGAGGACGGTATGGCAGAAGGCGACTGGGAAGGCTGGAAGATTCTCACCGACCTCATCGGCGACCGTTGCCAGCTCGTGGGCGACGACCTGTTCGTAACCAACGTCAAGTACCTCAAGAAGGGTATCGAGCTTGGCTGCGCCAACTCCATCCTCGTTAAGGTCAACCAGATCGGCTCGCTCACCGAGACCCTCCGCGCCGTAGAGCTTGCACAGCGCAACGGCTACACCGCAGTGATCTCCCACCGTTCCGGAGAGACCGAGGACGCTACCATCGCCGACATCGCCGTTGCCACCAACGCCGGCCAGATCAAGACCGGTTCTGCAAGCCGCAGCGACCGTATGGCCAAGTACAACCAGCTCCTCCGCATCCAGGAAGAGCTTGGCGAGGACGCAGCCTACGGCTACGGCAAGCGCACCAAGATGCCCCAGGCATAATCAAAGTGCTATCAACGCCCCGTCAATGTGACAACACATTGACAACCACATAAAGGATGGCCGCCCCGCAACCCGGGACGGCCATCCTTTCGTTATGCCGTGGTTATTCCGGCTACCGCGATTTCAGGCGCCGCAGTGTATCGATCGTCTCTTTAACGGCCCTGAAGCGCAACGCATATGCGAGCCCCACATACGATGCCATGAACGCCAATGCCTGCAATGCCCAGTGTACCCGTAATCCCGTTTCCTGCAGGCCGGTCAGCGCGCCCAGCAGAGCGAGGCTCAGCAAGGCGATGGGGGCGACTGCCCGCACAAGTTCCCGCAGCCTAAGGCCCACCCATTTCCGCGACAGCAGCGCGTTGACCAGAAATATGTTGGCATGACTCGCAACCATAGCCCACATCAGGGCCGTCATCCCGCCCCACATCCCCACGAGCAACAAGGCCAGGAGCATCCCCCATTTGTAGAAGCTCCACAAAAAGAGCTGCCGTGAGCGCCCCACGGCCGCCACGGCATAATAGTTGATGTTGGTCAGGCACATGAACACGCTCCCCGCGCACAGGATGCGGAAATAGGGCACTGACGGCAGCCATAGCTCGCCGTAGAGCCATACTATGAGCGGCTCGGCCACGAGCACGAGCATCGACAGCAGGGGGAATATCACGAAAGCGATCACTCGGAAATTCATAAGCATGGTGGCCACAAGCTTGGGCCGGTCGTCCTGTAGCCGGGAATACACGGGATACATCACCTGTACGATTATTTGCGGCAGCGTGTAGCCTGAGATGGAGTTTAGCTTGTCGGCCTGAGAATAGTATCCCATCTGCGATGCCGAGAAACGTTTGCCGATAATAATCCCCTGCACGTTCTGGCACGCCGTCTGTAGGAGGTTGGCGCAGAACAGATATCCCCCGAAGGCGAACAGCCGCCGCAACGATGCCTTGGAAAATACCGCCGACGGCAGCCAGCGTGTCACGCAGTAGAACATCACTACCTTTATAACACTCATCGACAGCATCATCCCCACAAGACTCCACACCCCCATGCCGCGCATGGCCATGACCACGGCGAGCGCCCCGCCCGCGAGAGACGATGCGATGTCGATGGCAGCGAGGCTCCCGAACGACAGCGATTTCTGCAACCGGGTGGTCTGCACCGATATCGCGGCATTGAAGATAAGTGTCACTCCGAGCACGCGCAACACGGGCTCCAGTACGGGCATCTCGTAGAACCGCGCTACGAACGGCGCGCCGAGAAAAACTGTCAGGTAGAACAGCATCCCGACGCCGATGTTCCAGAAAAATATCGTGGAGAAGTCGGTCTGGTCGGAATCCTTGCGCTGTATCAGGGCGGAGCTGAATCCACCGTCGACAAACACCTGGCTGACGAGGATGAAGATCATTATCATGCCGATGGCGCCGAAGTCGGCGGGCGTCAGCAGGCGGGCGAGCACGAGATTGACCACGAACTGCAGCCCCATCGACCCTATGCGGTCGACCGACGCCCATATCGTCCCCTTTATAGCCCTCTTGCCAAGATTGTCACCCATCGATGCCTGCCTTCTATGCTTGATTCCGTGTGTGGAGCATGTCGAGAATCTTTGTAGCGTAGAGCACGTCGTGGAGCCCGAGTCCTATGTTGTAGGCGAGCAGGCGCTCATTGTCGGACGTGCGCCCCGGTCTTTCGCCCTTGAGCACTTCCTCAAGCTGGGAAAAGTCGCGGAAGCGGCTGAAATAGCGGAATCCTTCCACGTGGGCGCGGTCGTCGGCCACCACGCGGTCGAACACCGTGTCGCAGTTCTGGAATCCGCGCGTATGTACGGGCACCACCAGCACTCCCGGCTTAAACAGTGAGGTGTCCTCCACTACGAGCCTGTCGGCGTCGGTGATGCATGACACTATCACGTCGGCATCCGTCGCGAACGCCTCTATCGTGTCGACCGCCTCGAAGGTCACGTTGCCATGGCTGCCATATTCGTCGATGATCTTCTCCGCCTGGTCCTTGTAGCTCATAAGGCGTATGTGCAGATGATTGTCGGCATTGGAGGCTATAAGGCAGTCGAGCGTGGCGCGGGCCATCGCCCCGAGTCCGATGAACGAGTAGACCGACGCCCGGCTGTTGCGGAGCGTCTCTATCGCCAGTGTCGCCACGGCACCTGTGCGCATGGCTGTTATCCAGTCGGCATTGACCATGGCGAGCATCTCGCCGCTTTCGGTGTCGAAGAGCATCAGCTCGCTTTTAAGAGCCGGATGCGCACCTTTTACGCGTGACACCACCTTGCAGCCGAACCTTGAATATTCCGGCGGCAGCAGGCAGGGCATCGTGTTGAAAAAGTCGTTGCCTCGCGGATGCACCGACAGTTTCGCCGGCAGCTGGCAGCGGTCCTTCATCAGGAAAGCCTCGCGCACCCATCCGATGCATTGCAGTGGCGTGATGCCGAGGTTCTCTATATCGGTGCTTGTAATGATCTCCATTAGGTCAGATTGATTTTAGGATTGAAATGAGTCGGTCGTTGTCCTGGGTCGAACGAACGGCGAGGCGCACGAGATTGCGCGCGCTCATGTTCTTCTTGCGCGCACAGTTGCTCACAAACACGTCGTGGTCGAGCAGCACTCGGGTCAGCTCGGTCGAGGTGAAGCGCGAGGTGATCTCACATAGGAAATAGTTGGCCTGCGACGGCATCACGTGGAGGTAAGGGATCTCCCTGAGCAGCCCGTAGAAACGCTCGCGCTCGGCGATGAACTTGCGGCACGCCTTGGCATAGTCGGCCTCGTATTTCCCGAATATCTGCATGTAGAACTCGGCGAACGAGTTTATGTTCCAGATGGCCACGTCCTTTTTCATACGGACTATGGTGGCCGTGTCAGAGGTGGCGAACACGCCCAGCCGCAGCCCCGGCACTCCGTAGCTCTTGCTGATCGACTTCATCACGCTCAGATTGGGGTTCTCCGCCAGCGTGGTGTTGCGCAGCAGTGTGTTGCCGGCGGAATCGTCTGTGAAGTCCACGAAGCTCTCGTCGACGAGCAGCGCGCATCCGCGCTCACGGCACCATGCCGCCAGGCGCAGCACGTCGGCCACCGGTATGAAGTTGCCCGAAGGGTTGTCGGGGTTGATCAGCAGCAGCAGGTCGAGCCGCTTGTCGGCGAAGTGCTCCATGAGGTCGTCGGCATCGTAGCGGAAGTCGGGCTTCGTCGATATGAACGGCACTATTTCCGCCCCGGGAAGCCGGTTGGGATATTCGTCGAATGTCGGGTATATCACTCCGATGCGCTCGTGGGCATGGCTCTCGGCGAACGATTTTATCAGCTCGGCGGCGCCGTTACCCACGATCACGTATTCTTGGCGTATGCCGAAATACTTGGCTGCCAGCAGCGAGTTGACATTCTGCCCCGACGGATACTGGGTGAGCAGGGTGGTGAAGTTGGCCTTCATCTCGTCGACAAGGCGTTTCGGCGGGAAGAACGGGTTCACAAGGTAGCAGTAGTCGAGCAGCGACGGGAAGCGCCAGTAGCCCCCGTAGCGCTTGTGGTACTCCTGGTAGCGTACCTCGTCGTGCGAGAAGATGGCCGACGCTATGTCGAGGTCCTGTATGTCGTCGATCTCATACCACTTCTCTCCGTCTACCGGCAGCGCCTTCAGCGACGAGTCGTGGAGCATCGTGATCACGCGCAGCACCTGCTCGTAGTATTCGTTGTTGCCCATTACCTTCGAGTAGGCGTCGAGGAAGGGGACATATTCGTCGCGCGAGAACTCGCGTGAGAACTTGTAGATGTTCACCGTCTTGTAGTATATGTCGGCGTCCTCGTAGCGGAATGCTTGTTTGGGTATGAAATTCAGAATGTTGCGGTCTGCATCGATTGTCACCATCGTGCCGTCCATCCAGCTCTCGTATTTTGCCACGAGCGCCAGGTTGGGGTCGGGATGGCTCACGATCATCTCGAGCATTCGGTCGTCGAATATCAGGTCCGATTCGAGCAGCAGCGTGTCGTCCTCGCAAAGTTTCTCCTTGGCGAGTGCCAGCGAGTAGATGTTGTTTGTCTTGTCGTAGATGGGGTTGTCTATGTATTCTATGTCGATGACTCCGTCGTAACGGTTTCCGATATGCTCCTTGAGCCGCTCCCCACGGTAGCCGACCACAAGTATCAGCCGCGACAGCCCGAGCTTCGACAGTTGGGTGATCACCCTGTCGATCAAGGCTGTGCCGTTGACTTCGACCATGCATTTCGTGTGTCCCTTGGTCAGGTCGCCGAGCCGGCGTCCCATTCCGGCCGCTAATATTATTGCTTGCACGGGTGTAGTATTATGCGGGTGTATATCATATAGTTATTCGCAAAGGCGTATCACTCTCATCCCCGTGGCCGAACGGTTCTTCCTGAAATAGTCGGCCAGCGGTGCTGTCTCTGTCGTCACCTTCCCCGCTGCCGAGGAGGCGTGGAGCAGGTGGGGGATGCCGTCATCGCCGATCACCACTATGCCCATGTGCTGCACGTCGAGCCCGGGAATCTTGGTGGTGATGGCTATGATGTCGCCGTCGTGCAGCTGCGCCGTCACCCCCTTGTTGCCCACGCGCGAGCTTTTTATATAGGGGTAGCGGTGGTTGCGGTAGCCCAGCTCCACATTTTTTATTCCGTCGAGGTTGGCCGAGTCGGCCAGTGCGGGATATTTGTCGTGGTGTCTGCTGATGAAGTCAAGCGTCTTTACCGTGTATTCGGCCTCGGGAAAGCTGTTGGTGGCTTCCTTGAGGTTGCCACGGTGCACGTTGTCGAGTATCCACGCGCTCACATAGTGCAGCCGAGAGGCATACCCGTTGATTTCTCCTCCGGCATATCGCAGACGTTTCAGGTTGTAGATGAAGTCGCGCCACGACGTGCGGCCCTCGCCGATCGTGAATGCCAGCGCGGCCACGTTGTCGATCAGCGTCGTGCAGTCCATCTCGTCCATGTTCACCGTAAGTTCCTCCGTTTCTCCTTCGAGGGTCGACGCCACGTAGGGCTTGCCGGCGAACTGTTTCGCTATGTATGCTACGCGCTTTTCCGGACGTGCGTCTCCCACGGCCTTGGCGGCATCTATCAGGATTGTGTTTATGCGTGCGGTGTCGGTGGCTTCATTTTTAAATCTCACGTGGGGTGTGGCTGCCTGCATTCCGCATATGGAGGCGAGCAAGCACAGTATTGATGCAAGTTCTTTTTTCATTGCTACGTGGGGATTGTTTTTATTTCCACAAAAATATGAAAAATCCCCGACATGTCGGTGCCAATGAAGCCTCAATATATGTACGCGGGAGTGCGCGTATTGATGAGCGAGTGTGAATGAGTGTTAAATATATTTTCGTATATTATTGATATCCCTGTGATTATAGTGTGGTGCTACTTTGACACTGTAAAATTCTTGTCGAAATTTTTGGAGACTACGGAAGAAACGTCTAACTTTGCACTCGCTTTTGAGAAACGACCCAAGCGCGGGTCGGTGATCAGC
>NZ_CAJTYX010000060.1 GCF_910583865.1 uncultured Muribaculum sp. | reverse complement strand
AGCTCGTTGGGCTCATAACCCAAAGGTCGCAGGTTCGAGTCCTGCTCCCGCCACTTCAATGACGAGTCCGGAAACGCAAGTTTTCGGACTCGTTGCATAAAAAACACCACTACTGCCGCAGAATTGCATCCCTGCGCGGACACTTTCGTTTATCCAATGCGAACTTTCGTTTATTAAATTTGTTAATTCGAGAGAAATCACTACCTTTGCAGCGGTTTCGACCGACATACGGCATAGATAGAAATCTCACACGCAAACCTATGGCCAAAGTCAGTGTTCAGCGACAAAGCCTCTTCACAGCCCCATCAGATGATGGCAAGAAGTATGCATCATGCGCAATACATCAGGCCTGACAATTGATTTCACAAATTCACGCCCGACTTCAAAACGCGCTGGATAAAGAAACAGATTCAAGAAATCGACTCCATTCCGGCTACAACCACAATCCACCACCGGACAATCTTCAACGGAGTGTTGCATTTCATCTGCGGTATTCCCGTATTAATGATGCTTGACGACACACCACGTGGCCGGAATTCCATTTTTGATATTAAACCTCTCAAAGCCCATTCCAAACAAGGCAATATGTACAAATACGACGAACTCGACGCAATGTCGTCTCAACAACTGGCCGATATAGCCGACAGCTTAGGCATAAAGAAATTCAACGCCGAAAATAAAGAGGATCTTGTCTACAAGATTCTCGACCAACAAGCCGACGTTGCAGCCACAAACTCGGCTACGAACAACCCTAATAATAAAAAAGCACGCCAGCCACGGCAAAAGAAAACGCGTCAGCAGAAAACAGCCGATGACGGAAACGCACCACAGGACATAGCTGCCGACTCCACAACAGGAAACACATCGAATCAGCCCGAAAAAGGCAAAAAGGCAAAAAACGATCCCACGCGCCAAGGCAAAAAGGATAAATCTCTCCAACAGCAGACATCCACCTCGGAGGCAACAGACGAAACCTCGCAGGAAATCCCACAACCACCGCGCCGTAAACCTGGCCGTCCTTCCAAGGCACAGCTTGCCGCAGAGGCGGCTGCGGAAAAAGCCAGAGTCGAGCTACAGGCCATAAAGCAACTGCCGGAAACAGACCATCCGTCAAAACCTGTAGACCAGCAGTCAGAGCAGCCTACTGATAATGAGACGGCCGAGATTGCGCTCCCGGCCCCGGCGGATGTGACAAAAGAGCAGATACTGTTGCCTGCTCCTGCTATTGACAATTCTGCCACAACGGAAGCAGCCGTTTCATCAGACGAATCAAATAACGACAGGATCCAACCGGATGAACAGACGCAAGCGGCAGAACAGCAACCGAAGAAACGTGATTTCCGACCCTCCAAAGACACTTCATTCGGATCATTCTTCCGCACCGAGCGCAAATTCGTGCCTCGTTCACAACGCGAAAAGGAGGAGGCAGCCGCCGCAGTGGCGTCTGCACCCATAGTCATCCAGGAACCCGCACAGAACATGGCCACACAAAAACAGCAACAGCAGCTCGGCAAGAAAAACAAACGCAACCGCAACAACAATAATAATAACCGGGATTTCGTGCCCGAACCGCAACAGCCCCGATACGATTTCGAAGGGTTGCTCCTCGCCTCCGGCGTTCTCGAAATAACGCCGGAAGGCTACGGATTCCTCCGCTCAAGCGACTACAACTATCTGCCTTCCCCCGACGACATCTACGTCACGCAGCAGCAGATCAAACAATACGGACTAAAGACCGGCGACGTGGTAGAGGGCTGGATTCGTCCGCCGAAAGAAAACGAAAAATACTTCCCGCTCGGAGAAGTCCGCGACGTCAACGGACGTACACCCGAGTTTATCCGCGACCGTGTACCTTTCGAGCATCTCACCCCGCTCTTCCCCGACGAGAAATTCGACCTCACCGGCGGACGTTCGAGCAACATATCCACACGCGTGGTCGACATGTTCTCACCAATCGGCAAGGGGCAACGAGGACTTATCGTGGCGCCCCCAAAGACCGGTAAGACCATCCTGCTGAAAGATATCGCCAACGCCATAGCTGAAAACCATCCCGAGACCTACATAATGATTCTCCTCATCGACGAGCGTCCGGAGGAGGTAACCGACATGAGCCGCAGCGTCAACGCCGAGGTCATCGCATCGACATTCGACGAACCCGCAGACCGCCACGTGAAGATTGCGGGCATCGTCCTTGAAAAAGCAAAACGTCTTGTCGAATGCGGCCACGACGTGGTAATACTCCTCGATTCCATCACACGCCTCGCACGCGCCTACAACACAGTATCGCCCGCATCCGGAAAAATCCTCTCCGGAGGTGTCGACGCGAATGCCTTGCAGAAGCCGAAACGGTTCTTCGGTGCCGCGCGTAACATCGAAGGTGGCGGCTCGCTCACCATCATCGCCACGGCTTTGACCGAAACAAGTTCCAAGATGGACGAAGTCATATTCGAGGAGTTCAAAGGAACAGGCAACATGGAGCTGCAGCTCGACCGCAAGCTCTCCAACAAACGCATATTCCCCGCCGTCGACATCATGGCGTCAAGCACACGTCGCGATGACCTACTGCAGCGCCAGGAGACCCTTCAGCGCATATGGATCCTGCGCCGTTACCTCAGCGACCGCACGTCGATCGAGGCAATGGAGTTCATGCGCGACCAGATGGAAAAGACACGCGACAACGACGAACTGCTCCGCAGCATGAATGCATGACCGCGAAATGCCGCTGTCCCCACTGATGAAACTACAATAATACATATTATAACCAATCAATCCAATTATGAAAGCATTTGTATTTCCCGGCCAAGGCGCCCAGTTCGTCGGTATGGGCAAAGACCTATACGACAACAATGCCGAGGCACGCGCAATGTTTGAAAAAGCCAACGAAATCCTCGGATTCCGCATCACCGACATAATGTTTGAAGGCACAGACGAAGATCTTCGCCAGACCAAGGTAACACAGCCTGCGATATTCCTCCATTCAGTGATCATCGCCAAGGTCATCGAAGAGACCACGGGCATCAAGCCCGACATGGCAGCCGGTCACTCCCTCGGTGAATTTTGCGCACTTGTCGTTGCCGGCGCCCTCAGCTTCGAGGACGGACTGCGTCTGGTAAGCGCACGCGCCCAGGCCATGCAGAAAGCATGCGAGCTTAAACCCTCGACCATGGCCGCCATCATCGCCCTTCCCGACGAAAAGGTAGAGGAAATCTGCGAGAGCGTCGACGGAGTGGTCGTATGCGCCAACTACAACTGTCCCGGACAGCTCGTCATCTCCGGAGAAATCGAGGCCATAGACACAGCATGCGCTAAAGCCACCGAAGCCGGCGCAAAACGCGCGCTAAAGCTTAAGGTCGGTGGAGCGTTCCACAGCCCCTGCATGGAACCCGCCCGTGCCGAGCTTGCTGCGGCAATCGAGAACACTCCGGTACACTCACCAAAGTGCCCCGTATATCAGAACGTGGATGCCCTCCCCCATACCGATCCCGCCGAAATCAAGGCCAACCTCATCGCCCAGCTCACCGCTCCGGTACGTTGGACAAAGACCGTACAGAACATGATTGCCGACGGAGCCGACGAATTCATCGAATTCGGTCCCGGCAAAGTACTTCAGGGCCTCGTGGCTAAAATCGGCAAAGGCACCGAGCTTACCATTTCCGGCTTCGAGAAACTCTGATCCGGAATAGGCAGAAAAACAATCGGGACAAAAGAACCTGACGCGACAGTCCAGAATGTCCCGCAGGTTCTTTTGTCCCGTTAATCCATCAACAAGGAATCATCCAGGACCATACACCACAATATGAAAACTACCGACCAGCTCATCGACGACCTGCTTACCCTGGCTTTTGCAGAGGATGTAGGCGACGGCGACCACACTACCCTCAGCACCATACCCGCCGATGCCAACGGACGCCAGCATCTACTCGTGAAAGAGGAAGGCATACTCGCAGGAGTGGAAATCGCGAGAAAAGTATTCGAAAAATTCGACCCGTCACTCAAGATGACGGTATACATACATGACGGCGCACACGTCAAGCCCGGTGACATCGCATTCATTGTCGAAGGCCCTGTACGTTCATTGCTCCAGACCGAGCGTGTCATGCTCAACATAATGCAACGCATGAGCGGCATCGCCACCATGACCGCACGCTACCAGGAACGTCTCGCCGGATTAAAGACAAAAGTGCTCGACACCCGCAAGACAACCCCCGGCATGCGTATCCTTGAAAAGCAGGCCGTGAAAATCGGGGGCGGCGAAAACCACCGTATAGGTCTATTCGACATGATTCTCATCAAGGACAACCATGTGGACTTCGCAGGAGGAATACCACAGGCTGTAGCGTCGGCACGCAAGTACCTCGCAGAGAAAGGCAAGGATCTGAAGATCGAGGTCGAGGTGCGCAACACCGAAGAGATCCTTCAGGCCCTCGAAGCGGGAGTGGACCGCATCATGCTCGACAACTTTACCCCCGAACGCACAAGAGAGGCAGTAAAGCTTATCAATGGACGCGCCGAAGTGGAATCATCGGGAGGAATCACGCTCGACACCCTTCGTCAATACGGAGAATGCGGAGTCGATTTCATATCCGTCGGTGCCCTGACACACTCCGTAAAAGGACTCGACATGAGCTTCAAGCATTGCTGATGCCTACGTTTAGCGAAACTCTCGACACTCTGCGGCTTTCCGGCAATCTTCGCCGGATTCCTGTCCCGGAGTCAGGCAACGCGTGTCTTGACCTCTCAAGCAACGATTATCTCGGGCTTGCCGCCAGGCCGGAGCTTCAGGAGGAATTTCTCGCATGCGAGTCAAACAGAAAGTCCCCCCTGACGGCCTCGGCCTCGCGACTGCTTGCTTCGGAACAAAGCGAATTCTATAGGCTTGAAACTCTGCTCTCCGACCTCTATGGCCGGCAGGCGCTGCTCTTCAACAGCGGATACCATGCCAACACAGGCACGGTATCGGCCATTGCGGGTGACGGCGCCACGATGATTGTGGCCGACAAACTTGTGCATGCCTCTATCATCGACGGGATAGTATTGTCGCGCGCGCCCTTCGCACGCTTTCCCCACAATGACACCGTACGTCTTGAGCGCATACTCCGGAAGCATGCGGACGAATATGAGCGCATACTCGTAGTGGTAGAGTCCGTCTACAGCATGGACGGCGACACATGCGACCTTGATGCCCTCATCGATCTCAAGAACCGCTTTCCCAACGTGATGCTCTATGTGGACGAGGCACATGCTTTCGGCGTACTTGGCGACCACGGCCTGGGACTGGTACGCAGTAACCCGCGCCACGAGCAGGTCGACATAATCGTAGGCACTCTCGGCAAGGCGGCTGCATCCTCCGGAGCGTTCGTGATAACGCATGGAGATATACGCGAATATCTCGTCAACCGGGCACGCAGCTTCATCTTCTCGACAGCGATCCCGCCGATGACATGCAGATGGAGCCGCTACATGATTGAAAAGATTGTCGATATGGATGAAGAGCGTGCCCATCTGCAACGAATTGCCCGGGAAACGGCGGCATTGCTTACGCCCTACTCATCCGGCACGGTGAGGCCGAGCCATATAATGCCGCTCATAATAGGCGATGCCGCACACACCGTAGAGATTTCTCGACGAATGCTCGACCACGGAGTAAAGGTGCTCCCCATACGCACTCCGACAGTTCCTCCCGGCACCGAGCGGCTGCGATTCAGCTTAAGCGCCGCTCTCACCGACTCCGACCTGCAACTTGTGCGCGACGCATTAGCCGCCACACTCCATTCACTATGATTCAACAACTCATAAATCACGAGCCTGACAACCGCGATATAATCGTAATATTCCTCGGATGGGGGACAGATGCGGCATTTATAAAACAGTTGTGCCATCCGGGATGCGACATAATGGCAGTATGGGACTACCGCGACGAAACATTTGACCACACACTGCTGCTAAACTACCGCCACGTCTATATCTTCGCATGGTCGATGGGGGTTATGATGGCCCAACTCACCCTACAGCGCCACCCGAACCTGCATCCGGCACTGTGCATCGCCGTAAACGGCAGTCTTTCCCCCGTCGATGATTCGACCGGCATACCCAAGGCCATATTCCAAGGCACTCTGGCCGGATTGTCCGACGCCACCCTGCGCAAATTCCGCCGTCGGATGTGCCACACCCCCGAAGAATTCGACGATTATTGCATCTCACTCCCCTCACGCGGCATCGACGAACTGCGCGACGAGCTGCGCATACTTGGCGAGCGGGCATCCGTTAAGTCAAATGCTCCCGGCATACGATGGGACAGGGCCATAATAGCCGAATCAGACCGCATATTCCCCATTGAGAACATGCGCCGTGCATGGAAAGGTATGGCCCGTGTAAGAGAGACATCGGGCGGCCATCTCCCGGCATGGCAGGAGATAATCGACCAGGAGATAATCGACAAAAAATATGTCGCCTCCAGATTCCGGCGTGCCATACCAACATATGACGCACACGCTACGGCACAGAAACGCATAGCCACACGCCTGTGGGAAATGTGGCGTAAAGAACTGGCAGGACGCACGCCGCTGTCGATAATCGAGGCCGGCTACGGCACCGGTATGATGACTCGCATGTATGCCCCCGAACTAAAACCATACCGGCTACTTCTATGGGATCTCTGCCCAACCGACATTTCCCTCCCGGTTGCCGGAGAGATCATTGCCGGAGATGCCGAAGAACTGATAGCTCAGCTTCCCGACGCATATGCGGAGGCCGTGGTAAGCTCTTCGGCCATGCAATGGTTCAACTCACCTGCGGAATTCATCGCCAATGCCGCCCGCGTCATCTCCAAAGGAGGTCAACTTGTGATAAGCACGTTCGGCGAACGCAACATGTGGGAACTGGCACAGGTCACACGGCTGCCGTTACGCTACCCTACCCTTGACGAGCTGTGCGCAATGATTCCCGATGATATGCGTATCCTCGTTGCTTCTCAGGAGGAGATCGTGACACGGTTCGACTCCCCCCAAGACGTGCTGCACCATTTGAAGGCCACAGGGGTCAACGGCATGCGCGGGCTTTCAGTCCCGCTCAGACGCATAATTTCCGACTATCCCCACACCGACGACAACAGCGGTGTCACACTCACGTACCACCCACTCTATATTATTGCGGAAAAACTATGAAAGGTATATACTTCATATCAGGCATAGACACTGATGCCGGCAAGACCTACATGACAGGACTCCTTGCCAAGCAGCTCATGGATAAAGGATTCTCGGTCATAACCCAGAAATTCATACAGACCGGCAACGAAACATGGTCGGAGGACATAGAAGTACACCGCAGACTCATGGGAACAGGAATGCTCCCGGAGGATCTTGACCATACCACCGCACCGGAGATATTCAGCTATCCGGCGTCGGCACAGCTTGCTGCCCGTATCGACGGACGGGATATCGATCTTGGAAAGATAAAAGCCGCTACCACCACCCTTTCGGAACGATATGACATAGTGCTCATCGAAGGCGCGGGAGGACTTATGGTTCCTATCAACGATAATTTCTTCACCATCGACTACGTGGCCGACAACAATATTCCCATGATTCTCGTCACCAACGGCGTGCTCGGCTCCATAAACCATACCATACTCTCCTTAGAAGCCATAAGAAGCAGAGGGATAAGGCTATTTGCTGTGATTTACAACACGTTCTACGACAAAGACAAGATTATCGCCGATGACACGCGAGGCTTCATCAGCCGCTATCTTGCAACGAATTTCCCGGACACATCATACATAATAATGTAAAAACCATCTATTTTTACAATCTATAGTTAAAAAATGTTATACAACTCCATTGCATAAACATCGCTAATACTTTAATTCGTAACTTTACGGAGACAAACGTCACGATGCATATTCATTGCATCCCAACCAAGACGTCACCGTTCATGGGATTTAAGTGAAAGACAGATGAGTGTCAACACCTTAATATTATCCATTTCAAAAGAGCAACTTGCAGAGCTGCCGGTTGTGGCATATCCCGGTCACATCGTGGTCGTAAACACGCCCGAACAGGCTGCCAGCGCGTTGTTCACAATAAGGCGATGCCCTATCGTAGGATTTGACACGGAAACAAAGCCGTCATTCCGCAAAGGTCATCCCAACAACGTGGCGCTTGTGCAAATCTCTACCGGTGACTGCTGCTACCTGTTCCGCATCAACAAATTCGGCATAACCAAAGAGCTTTGTGACTTCTTCCAGGATCCCGGAGTATTGAAAATCGGATTATCGCTCAAAGACGATTTTCATGTAATGCACAGGGGACTGGAATTCACCCCCGCCGGATTCATAGACCTCCAGGACATGGTTTCAGGATACGCCATACATGACTCCAGTCTCCAGAAAATCTATGGTATCGTGTTCGGTGAAAGAATTTCAAAGAGCCAACGGTTGAGCAACTGGGAAGCACCGGTTCTCACCACTCCTCAGCAGATTTATGCCGCAATAGACGCATGGGCATGCCTTAAAATATATCATGCCCTCACCGACGGCACTTTCAACGCACAGGAATCACCCTACATACTCAGAAACGACCTACCATGAAAAAATCGACCTGGCTACCGCTCTTGTTGCTGATATACCTCGCAGTCATGTGCTATATCGGCAGAGCAGAATTCTATGCAGGCAACTATCTGTTCTATTTCGGCATAATCGCCGCTACCCTCATCTGCATATTACTGCTGCACATATTCCTGAAGCGTGGAGGCACCATCGGGCGACGTCGCGACCGCTCATGATAAAGCGATATACCATCTCTATCCCGCATCTGTACGTCTTACCCCAATTAATATACAATAATCCCGATGTCTCTACGTGAGGCACCGGGATTATCTGATTTTATTGCAATACTATGTAACGTTATTCGACAGGTGAATCATCTGAAGGAACCGAGGAATTTCCATCCGATGATGACACTGAATCCGGACGACGTATCTCAGTCACAATCTTGTCGCCTGCGGAATCATAGTCGACATATATCTCCGCTCCGGGAATCACCGAAGCATTGATGATCATCTCGGCAAGCTCATCCTCCAGATATTTCTGGATGGCACGCTTGAGCGGACGGGCGCCATACTGGGGATCATACCCCTTCTTGGCTATGAAATCCTTGGCTGCAGTAGATATATGCAGCTTGAATCCCAATGACTCCACCCTCTTGTAGAATCCGGCAAGCTCTATGTCGATGATCTTGAATATCGCATCACGGTCAAGCTGGTCGAACATCACTATGTCATCCACACGGTTGAGGAATTCCGGAGAAAACGCCTTGTTGAGAGCCTTCTGAATCACACCGTGATTATAATCCTTGTCGACGCTGCGAGTATTGAATCCCACGCCAGAGCCGAAATCTTTCAGCTGACGGCTGCCGATATTGGAGGTCATGATGATGATGGTGTTCTTGAAATCCACACGACGGCCAAGGCTGTCGGTAAGACGTCCTTCATCGAGCACCTGCAACAGCAGGTTGAACACGTCGGGATGAGCCTTCTCGATCTCGTCGAGAAGCACTATGGAATAAGGGTGCTGACGCACCTTTTCGGTAAGCTGTCCTCCCTCCTCATAGCCGACATATCCCGGAGGAGCACCGACCAGTCGGCTCACGGTAAACTTCTCCATATATTCGCTCATATCCACGCGTATCAAGGTATCGGCGCTGTCGAAAAGATACTCGGCGAGCTTCTTTGCGAGGTGGGTCTTGCCGACACCTGTCGGACCGAGGAACATGAAAGTGCCTATCGGCTTGTTTGGATCCTTAAGTCCCACACGATTGCGCTGTATGGCCTTCACAATCTTGTCTATGGCCTGATCCTGCCCGATAATCGCATTCTTGAGCTTCGGACCGAGTTCGCGCAGGCGCATACCCTCGGCCTGCGCTATTCGCTGCACAGGCACACCGGTCATCATGGCCACAACCTCGGCCACCTTCTCCTCGTCGACAATCTCGCGGGTAGAGTTGAGCGAAGCCTCCCACTTGCGTTTGGCTTCCTCAAGCTCTTGCTTCAGATGCTGCTCCTTGTCGCGGAACGATGCCGCCGACTCGAAATTCTGGTTCTGTGCGGCCTGTAGCTTGGAAGCGTTAGCTTCTGAAATTCGCTCCTCAAGCTGCTCTATCTCCTTAGGCACCACTATATTGGTGACGTGGACACGCGAACCGGCCTCGTCCATTGCATCAATCGCCTTGTCGGGGAAGTTACGGTCGCTCACATAACGTTCCGTAAGCTTGACGCACGCTTCGAGAGCATCCGGCGTATATGTGACGTTGTGGTGATCCTCATACTTGTCCTTGATATTATTAAGAATAGTAAGAGTCTCCTCTGCGGAAGTAGGCTCCACCATCACCTTCTGGAAACGTCGCTCAAGAGCACCATCCTTCTCGATGTTCTTTCGATACTCATCGAGGGTGGTAGCGCCTATGCACTGTATCTCACCACGTGCCAGCGCAGGCTTCAACAGATTGGCTGCATCCATCGAACCGGCGGCATTTCCAGCCCCGACGATGGTGTGAAGCTCGTCGATAAACAGTATGACATCCTTGTTCTTGGCAAGCTCGTTGAGAATGCCCTTGATGCGTTCCTCAAACTGGCCGCGATACTTCGTACCGGCGACTATCGAAGCCATATCAAGCGAGATCACACGCTTGTCAAACAATATGCGCGACACCTTACGCTGTACTATGCGGAGCGCCAGCCCCTCGACTATCGCCGACTTGCCGACACCGGGTTCACCGATGAGCACCGGATTATTCTTCTTGCGGCGGCTCAGTATCTGAGCCAGACGCTCTATCTCCGTATCACGACCGATCACCGGATCAAGGTTACCCTCCTCGGCGGCGCGTGTCATATCGTTGCCGAATTTGTCGAGCACCGGGGTGTCATTGCCGCGACGTGCCGCAGTACGATGCGACGATGCGCCGGGTTGTGCCGAAGATCCCGCAGCACTGCCGCTGCCGGGAGCATCAGGCAGGTCGTCATCGTCATCATCCTCATCATCGCCAAATGATGTCCCCATGCTCGGAGCATCGGCCACATTGGCAAAGAGTTTATATATAGCCTCATAGGTGACGCCCGCATCGATGAACGCACGAAACGCCTCCACACCCTGAACTTCCTTATTGTGGAATAAAGCCAGCAACAGATGCTCCGAGTCTACGACTTCGCTTTTGAGCATCTTGGCCTCAAGTACGCTAAGTTTTATTATGCGATTGGCCAGATCGCTGACAGTAAGCACGTTCACGCTCTCGGTGCCTTGAAACAGACTTCGATCGAGCGTGTCTCGGAGCTGATACATGGTGTCGGCATCGAGCAGCTGCTGAATGGCCTGGAACGCATGACTTCCGGACTGCGACATAATCGCCAGAAGCATATGCTCCGGACCCACTATCTTACTGTTGTGGCGGATTGCCTCCATACGACTCTGGTCGAGCACATGCTTGAGTTCATTGGAAAAAACGGTATCCATAAATGTCCTTTCTCGTTAGTTATGCAAATATAATAACAATAACTGTGCCAGAAATCCACCTGCCACGTATTATTCACGGCTGACGCATCTTAATTTTATACAACATCAAAACTTTTTAAAGCATAGA
>NZ_CAJTYX010000059.1 GCF_910583865.1 uncultured Muribaculum sp. | reverse complement strand
GGAATCGGTCCTATTTTTCAATCGCCCTCTAAAGTTTAGCGGACAGTAATAATTGCCTTTAGGCGATTTCTCTTTTTTCACGGGAGTGATAAGGATTTTTCTTCCCTCTGTCTTTACCGTGATTCCCGGAATTGCCTCGCAGAGGATCTCTTCTATGGGTTTGTCTACGGCGGTTACGGACACCCGTCTGTCGACCGGTATCTGCGAGTCGGCATAGGCAAAGGTGTACTTGCTCTGTGCCTCGATCTGTTTCAGGAGTTCCTTGATAGTAACGTCTTTTACGTTGATGCTCACAGTCTGCGTCTGCGCAGGAAGGCTGAAAGTAGCCAGGGCGCATAGCATCATCAGGAACATTCGCCGTAAATTACTTCTCTTTGTGAAGCGTGATGGCATGATAGATTTAGTGAAAATTAATGGATTGATATATTATTTGATCTCAAGAGGGTTTTCACGCCCTCTCTAAGCATGCTTTAACATGTTGTGGCTCGCCGTTCAGTCGGCGCTTATGTGCAGGGTGTTGCCTGTAGTCTCGTAGGCTATCGGTGAGAGGTAGGCCAATGCGTTCATGAGGCTTTCGAGGGTTTCCCCGCCAAGAGTGACCGACAGGCGGAAAGCCGTGTCGACATCCGGATCAACCGCGAGGTCCATTCCGTAGCGGCGGCTGATGTTGACGAGTATGTCGCCGAGCGGGGCGTTGTCGAATGTGGAATGTTGCTCAAACCATCGGCAATAGTTTGACGCATCGACTTTCCGCATACTCATTTCATTTGTGCCAAGGGTCAGCGAGAGCATCTCGTCGGGCTTCAGGGTAACCTCGCCGTCGCCCCACGGCCCGCGCACATTCACGCACCCGCTGCGGAGCACCACGTCATGGATGTTGCACGTGGCGTAGTTCCTCACCTCGAACGACGTGCCTTTCACCTCGACCTCCATCTCCGACATGTCGACGATGAAAGGGTGCGCGGTGTCACGCGTCACCTCGAAATACGCCTCTCCCTCCACTTTCACCATGCGCCGGTCGCCTGAGGTGAAGTCGGGATTGTAGGCGAGCGTGGTGTTGCCGTTGAGCCACACACGGCTACCGTCTGGAAGAGTGAACTCCCCCGTGCTCCCGTGGGCCGTGACGAGCATGGTCTCGCGCTCCATGCCACCGTATCGCGACAAATGCAACCCTCCGAGCAGCACCGCAATCAACACCGAAGCCGCCGCGATGACGCGCCACACCATTTCACGGCGACGGACTTTTGCAGGAGACACCGGAGCGCCTCCGCCCGACTCTATGGAGTTGAGCAGACGCATCAGGCCGTCGATGTTCACGTATGACGATGATACGTCGCGAGATGCCCATAGACGTGCGAGACTCTCGGAAAGGCCGCGTTCGTCGCCATGATCGAGAATCCACGATTCTATGCGTGCCCTCTCATCGGCATCCATATCCGGCATTGCGGCCAGGTATCCTACGATTTTATCGTAATCGGTAATGGTGTGAGGCATTAGTTTTATCGGTTTTGTCTATCCAAGACGCACAACCGTTTGTATGTGCTAACATGCGTCAATACATTTTTTGCAAAAAATTCAATAATGCGGACGCGGTACAATAAACCACAATGAAATCGGGTTTATATAATACTCTCAGAGGTTACGCCTCAAGGCTATTAATAATCTGAATTATGTCAACCATAGATACCGTGCCGGTGCCTACCGATGCAAGCATCATACTAACATACCGTTGCCCAATGCGTTGCAAGATGTGCAATATATGGCAGAACCCCACCGACAAACGCGAGGAGATAAAGGCCGGGGACCTTCGCTGCCTACCGGACCTGAAATTTATCAACCTCACCGGAGGGGAACCTTTCATCAGGGAGGACCTGCCGGAAATCGTCGAGGAATGCTACCGCCATACCAAGCGCATCGTGATCTCAACGAGCGGATGGTTTGAGGATCGCGTCGTGGCGCTCGCCCGGCGCTTCCCCGACATCGGCATACGCATCTCGATCGAGGGGCTCAGCGGCAAGAACGATGAGTTGCGCGGGCATGCCGGAGGATTCGACAAAGGGCTGCGCACACTTCTGACATTGAAACAGATGGGACTTAAGGACATAGGATTCGGCTGCACCGTGAGCAACAACAATTCGTCCGACATGCTGTCGCTCTACCAGCTCAGCCGTTCGCTCGGCATGGAATTCGCCACCGCCGCCTTCCACAACTCATATTATTTCCACAAGGATGACAACGTGATCACCAACAAGGAGGAGGTGTGCCGCAACTTCGAGCAGCTGATAGAATGGCAACTTCAGGAGAACCATCCAAAGTCTTGGTTCCGCGCGTGGTTCAACATGGGCCTCATCAACTATATCGAGGGTGGACGGCGCATGCTCCCCTGCGAGGCGGGATCGGCCAACTTCTTCATCGACCCCTGGGGAGAGGTGTATCCATGCAACGGCCTTGAGTCGAAGTATTGGAAAAAGTCGATGGGCAACATCCACGACACACCCGACTTCATGGAGCTCTGGCGCTCGCCTCAGGCTGCCGAGGTACGCGCGTGCGTGGCACGCTGCCCGAAAAACTGCTGGATGGTCGGTACTGCCTCCCCGGTGATGCACAAGTATGTCAAATATCCCATGCGCTGGGCGCTCTCCAACAAGATACGTTCATTGCGCGGCCTTAAGCCGTGTCTCGACAAGACGTGGAACGACGTCGGGCAGGATCCGCGACAGGGCGACCTGCGTGAAAAATTCTGAAACTCATAATCCTTATAACGCCATGAAGATATTCGTGACCGGCACGCGAGGCATCCCCGGAGTGATGGGAGGTGTGGAGACGCATTGTGAGAACCTCTATCCGCGCCTTGCCGCCATGGGTTACGACATCACCGTAGTGCGCCGCGACTCATATGTCGCCGACGATAAGCGCACCGAGTGGAACGGCGTGAAGCTCCTCGACGTCGCCACCCCGCGCAAAAAAGCCTTCGAAGCCATAATCCACACCGTCCGGGCAGTCATCGCCGCCCGGCGCGACAGTGCCGACGTGGTGCACATCCATGCCGTAGGCCCTTCGTTGGCAGTCCCCCTCGCAAAGATTCTGGGCATGCGCGTGGTGATGACCAACCACGGCCCTGACTACGAGCGCGCCAAATGGGGACACATGGCCCGCACCATCATAAAGCTTGGCGAAAGCTGGGGAAGCCGTTTTTCCGACGACGTGATCGTAATCAGCGACACCATACGCGGCAACATCGGCAGGCGCTATGGGCGCACGCGACGCGTCCACCTCATCTACAACGGAGTGCCCGCGCCGGAGGTATGCGCCGACGACGCGTATTTCTCCTCCTTGGGGATTGAGCCGCAGCGCTACGTGCTAGGCATGAGCCGATTCGTGCCGGAGAAGAACCTGCATCATCTCATCGAAGCCTTCGACAGGGCCGGTCTTGCCGCGAAGGGCTATCGGCTTGTGCTCGCCGGCGATGCTGATTTCGACGACGATTACTCGCGCTCGCTCAAGCGCATGGCGCGCGAACATGACGCCGTGCTGACCGGCTTCGTCCGTGGCCACAAGCTGCACGCACTGCTGTCGCAGGCAGCATGCTTCTGTCTCCCCTCCTCCCACGAAGGCCTTCCCATAGCCCTGCTGGAGGCCATGTCCTACCGTCTGCCTGTCGTGGTCAGCGACATCCCCGCCAACGCCGAAGTCGGCCTCCCCGCCGCCGACTATTTCCCCGTGGGCGACATAGACACCCTCTCCTCCCGCCTCTCCGACAAACTCGGCTCCTCCCACACACGCATCGACTACGACCTCTCCAAATACGACTGGGACACCATAGCCCGACAAGTCGCCGCCGTATACGGCAACTCATGACCGGTTGACAGAGTTGCCCGAATCCCTCTTTTTCCTTAAATTTGTAGTCGCTGAAACAGTCGGCGACTATTATCATATAATCGACATCCAACAGAATATGAATCTAAAGACCATAATTTTCTCCGTTGCGGCATTGGCCGCGACAACCGGCTTCGACGCCTCGGCATGCACGAGCCTCATAGCCGCGCCGGGCGCTACCGCCGACGGAAGCGCCATGATCACTTATGCCGCCGACTCCCATACGCTTTACGGTGAGCTTTACTCCACTCCCGCCGCCGACCATGCCCCCGGCGCCATGCGCGAGGTGCGCGACTGGGACACCGGCCGCAAGCTCGGAAGCATACCCCAGCCGGCCCACACCTATGCCACCGTGGGCAACATGAACGAGCACGGCCTTGCCATAAGCGAAAGCACCTGGGGCGGCCGCGAGGAACTTGTCGACACCACCGGCGTGATCGACTACGGAAGCCTCATATACATCGCCCTTGAACGCTCCAAGACGGCCCGCGAGGCCATAAAGACTATGACCGACCTCGTGGCCGAGTACGGCTATGCAAGCGAGGGCGAATCCTTCTCCATAGCCGACGGAAAGGAAGCCTGGATCATGGAGATGATCGGCAAAGGTGGCAAGAGCAAGGGCGCAGTGTGGGTGGCGCGCCGCATACCCGACGGTATGATATCCGGCCATGCCAATCATGCACGCATCCACACTTTCCCGCTCAATGACCCGGAGACGCTCTACTCTCCCGACGTAATCGATTTCGCGCGCTCACAGGGGTATTTCTCCGGCAAGGACAAGGACTTCGACTTCTCCAAGGCCTACGCTATCACCGACTTCGGCGCGCTCCGAGGATGCGACGCACGCGTATGGTCGTTCTTCAAGAAGCATTCGTCGGAGGACATCGACCGCTGGCTTCCGTGGATAAACGAGGCGAAAGGCGAGCCGATGCCGCTGTGGGTCAAGCCGGCCAAGCCGCTTACCGTGCGCGACATGCAGTGGGCCATGCGCGACCACTTCGAGGATACTCCTTTCGACATGACCAAGGATGCAGGCGCAGGCCCGTTCAAGGTGCCCTACCGCTGGAGGCCGATGACATTCACCGTCGACAGCGTGGAGTACACCAACGAGCGCGCAATAGCCACGCAGCAGACCGGGTTCAGCTTCGTTGCACAATTGCGCGATGACATGCCCAAGGCCATGAAGGGAGTGCTGTGGTTCGGAGTGGACGACACCAACACGTGCGTCTACGTGCCGATGTACTGCTCGCTGCAGCGTGTGCCCCGATGCTACGCCCTGGGCAACGGCGACATGCTCACGCTGAGCTGGGATGCCGCGTTCTGGGTGCATAACTACGTGGCCAACCAGGCATATAACCGCTATTCGCAGATGATTCCCGACATACGCCGTGTGCAGAACGACCTGGAGGACAACATCGCCGCCGGCGTGGCAGACATAGAGGCACGCGCCATGCATCTCGCGCCTGCCGATCAGGAGAGCCTCCTCACGGAATTCTCATGCAATTGGGCCGAGCGCTCGACAAAGCGCTTCAAGGAGCTTGGCGACTACCTGTTCGTGAAATATCTCGACGGCAACATCAAGAAGGAGACCACCCCCGGACGCTTCGCGCGCACCGAGGAAGGCCATTGCGTCTCGCCCGTGTTCGGCGGTTACAGCGACGACTACTACCGCGCCGTGGCCAAGGATGCCGGAGAGCACCTGAAAGTAGTCAACCCCAAGTAACCACCACCAATCGAAACGTCATCACAGCAATACACCCATGTCACGTAAAGAAGATGAGATGCCGGCCCTGAGCCTCCTGGGCAACACGGCCACACATTATCCCGACAGATATTCACCCGAAGTGCTCGAGACTTTCCCCAACAAGCACCCCGGCAACGAGTATCTCGTAACGTTTCACTGTCCGGAATTCACGTCGCTGTGCCCCAAGACCGGACAGCCCGATTTCGCAAAAATAATCATCAGCTACATTCCGCGCGATCGCATGGTAGAGAGCAAGAGCCTGAAACTCTATCTGTTCAGCTTCAGGAACCACGGTGACTTCCACGAGGACTGCGTGAACATAATCATGAAAGATCTTGTAAAGCTGATGGATCCGCGCTATCTGGAGGTAAAGGGCATCTTCACACCGCGCGGCGGCATTGCCATCCACCCCTTCGCCAACTACGCCGACGAGGAGCACCGCGACATGGCTCATGCCCGCATGCTCGCCTCGTTCCCAGAACAATGACACCAGTATGACTCCGGACAAAGGAAAGAAATATACATTCCCCGCTCGCGAGATAGAGGTAAACCGCGAGTCGGGGAAACTGTTTTTCAACATCAACGCTTTCGGCAAGACCTACCGAGTGCCTGCCTACAGCTTTCAGCGCGACAACCTCCCCGAAAGCATCACATGCGTGCTGCGCCCCGACGGGAAGATGGAGCAGGATATCGACACGATACTCCCGCAATTCTACACAGTGGGCGAGGACTACGCATTCTGCGTGCTGTCGGGTCTGAAGGCAGGGGGCTACAAGGTGCGCGACGACCTCAACGGCTTCACGTTTCCGCTCACCGACTTCGGCAGGCGCCGGCTACAGCGCTTCAAGCGCATAGTCTGCCGCGTGAAGGCTATAGAGAACGGCACAGTCCAGCTGGCGCTCGTCGACTACGAGAAAGAGCGTCCCGCCTCGTTGGCGGTGGTGCCGGAGCAGATAGCCATGTTCGATCCGGAAAGCGCCATCACCGGCGAATGGATAATGAAATTCATGCGCTCCCACAGCGTGTTGGGCGAAGCGCTCGCCCTGTGTGAAAGCTCCGATCCGCGCTGGGTGATCGCCGCGCTGGAGGCCGTCGAGCGCAATTTCGCCCAATGGCTCAATCCCAAGGGGAGCCCGCGCCCCGAAGCCTATATGCAGCGCAAACTGCGCTGGCTCGAGCGATACATCGCCATAGCCACCGGAGTGCTGGAGCGCGGTAGCATACTCGGCGCATTCCCGCCGTCATCCCATGAGGGTATCCAGGCACGCCTGTCGCGCATCATCACCCACGCGGCAGATTACCGCGAGGCCATATGGCTGCTGCTCGACGGCAGGGAGCAGGCGTTTATCGACGATGCCATAGACACGTTGAAGCTGTCTGGTTACCTCTACCAGCCCGAACGGCGCATGAGAGTGCTCATGTCGCTGTTCACGCTCCGCACCGAGTATCTGCGGCGCTATGTGACCGACATATTCGACATAATCCGCGACCGGCACGCCCAGCCGCGCTTCGACAAGCTCTACAGCAAGGCGTTCATAGAGATGCTCGACATATTCATCCAGAACGAGAGCAAGCTCGTCGACTCTGTCAACAAGGCCTCCGTGCGCGAGATGATAGTGGCCCTCGCCCTGCAGCTCCTCCTCACCTCCGGACGCGACTTTGCATCGTGGAACCTCTACCGCGCCATGCTCTACCGCTATGCGTCGATGCTTATAGACAAGCGCAGCCGTGAGCTTATCGACAAGGCTTTCTGCACGCTCCTCGGCGAGAACGAGGATGCCGTCGAGTTCGGCTGGAACGACCTCGACGACGTGTCGTTGCTATGCTCCACGCGCCTGTCGCGCCCGGTGCAGCATCGCGGCATGCCGGTGCAGGGTGTCTACGAGGGGAGCACGGCCATGATCCGGCTTCGCGACAGCGTGATCACGCTGTCGCACCCCGACACATCAGGGTCACACAACGTGATTCCCGCCGACATGTTCGCGCCGCGCCGCGTGCAGGTGATGCTCGACGGCAAGCTTGACGAGAAGCCTTCTGCCGACATGGCTGATCTGAGCCGCCTCCACGCGCTCTGGAATGAGCTGGAGCAGGCACTCTGCTCCCCGCAGAAGCCGATGGCAACAAAGACGGAGCCCCCGGTAAAGACGCCAGTAACTCCGGCAGTGGGACAGACTGTGTCCGTGCGCATCGTGGGCGCACTGGCCGACAACCCACATAATTTCCTATGCGTGGTCGAGGAAGATGGTTACAAGGGACAGGGCACGATCAATACGTTTGACATCGTAATCTATCCGCTGGCGGCAAAGGTGGAGGATTTCCGCGACTTCGAATCCGGCAAGCCATTCCTGCTGAAGGCTGTCGTGGAGGAGGTGGACTCCGCCACCGGACTGCTGCGCTTCTCCATGCGCAAGGGGATACGCGAGCTTACCATAAAACTCGCCACCGAGGCGCGCGACACACGCGAGGAGTGCCGCACGTACCTCTACGACTACCGGTCGGCCACCAACCAGTGGTTCGGGGTCACCGATGCAGGTTTTCCCGTGGTGTTCAAGGCTCCGCGCGAGGAGCTGATGCCCAACGAAGTGGTCTACACCCAGGTCGACTACATCAACTCACGGCCCGACAACCGTCTTTTCATCAACGGCCATTTCCTCGACATAGAGGAAAAGACCGACAACCTCTTCAAGTTCAAGCGCAACGCGTTCTACTATCTCCTCAGCCGGTATGCCGACGGGGCGCTCTACACGCCTCCGGTCGATTCCGTCCAGACCGATACAGACGAGGGCACGGTAGCCCTGCCTCAGGAGCCTGAAATCTACCTCCAACCCGACGAGGTGCGCGAACTTATACGCCTTGTCGACAGCGTGGCATCAATGTGCCATGCCGACTATGCCCCGGCCTACAACCATCTCGCCCTGGCACGGCTGCTGTCGGCGATACTCGACGACAGCTTCCTGCGCGAGGTCTACGAGGTGAAGATGACACTCATCGAGGCCTTGTGGGCGTTTGCCGCCATGGGACGCATCGACCGCGACAAGTTTGATGCCCTCGACCGCCGCGCCTCCATGATCGCTCAGGGCGATCCCGACACTCGCCGTAGCCTCACGGTGCTGCGAGTGCTCTCACGCCTCGACACCCCCTGGCAGGAGTCGGGGGTGTTGGTCGATGCCGCCGCCGGAGCCGACGACACGCTGCTCGGCGCACTGGCGCGGTTGGTGATGTCCTACAACTTCCTGCGCGGCATAGAGGTCTACGAGGCGCGCCAGGCGCTCAAGCGCGAGATCTACCGCCTGCTCGACCTGCGCATGCCCGACGAACTGCACACGCGCGTGGCCGCCGAGGAGGATCTCTACACGGAGTTCAAGGCATCCCTCGTCTATCCGCCCGAGCGCGATCGCCACATGTCCGCCGACCCGCGCCTGCAGGTGGCCGACATAATGAAGGGGATCGACGCGATGCTCAACCAGAAGGGTGGCACCCTCTTCATCGGCGTCAACAACGCCGGCGTGCCCGTGGGTCTGCATGCCGACTTCATGTACCTCAACGGAGGTGTCGACGGCTACGACTTGCAGGATGTGAAGGACAAGTTCCGCCTGCTGCTCGACAACGGCATGCGCCGCCACTTCGGCGCCGCTCCGGAAGGCGTGGTGCTATACCCCGACTATGTGAAGCCGGAGTTTGACTTCATCGACGGGAAATGGGTGTGCCGCATCGACGTGCGCCGCGCGCCGGTCGTCATCCCCATGACCGACGGCGCCGTCTACGTCCGAGGCATCAACGGCAAAGGCGACCCCCTCACCCCCAAGGAAATCAAGTCCCTCCGCGCCACCCGCTGACCCGCCCTCCCCGTCTCCCCGCATCTCCACTTATATCCATGCGGGGAGACGGTGCATCAAATCATAATCTCACGCACACAAATTTATTTGATTATCCCCCGTCGCGTCATTGGGCAGCGTAGGAGAGGACGGTGGGACTCTCCACGTCGACACCGTACTCTTTGGCGCGGGCAAGTATGGCACGGGCGAGCTTCGGCTTCAGCTCTTCGGGGCAATATCGGAAATAGGCTTCGGCGGCACGCACGTGTGCCGCATCGGGCATAGGGTACTCACGGCGTTCGGGCAACCCGAAAACGCTGTCGGGAAGCTCTTTCTTCTCCTCATAGGAAATTCTGTCGTTCATAGGACATTACTTGTTTACAGTTAGTAAAGTACTAACACCCCCTCCCCCGCCTTGGTTCTATCCCCCACCCTAAAGATCGAAATCCCGCAGACACAAACGGGCAAACATATAATCCGCAGTTACAGTATTTCCGATTCCCCACCGGCCAATCACATATTTTTGCTTGAGAATTTTGTCAATAATCAAAAGATTATTAACTTTGAGGTGTCTTAAGTAGACATGAGAACATTAACAGGTTTAAATGACCGGATAGAAATCCTCAATGAATTGAGGTGCTACTTCCGAAATGAACAGCGGCTAATCGAAGATGGGTGGCTGTCAGAATCGGACTTCTTCAAGATAGTGGATGAGCTTATAAGAGCTTACGTCGCTGTCCTATTGACGGAGGAGTGACAGAAAAAAGAGCCCCGGAGGCCGCTACCGGGCTTCGGGACTCCTTTATAAGTTAATATTACATGCCTACTTAAGACTTTAATAAAGGATACGTCACATGAAACCAGAAATTAAAGCGATAATCGACCGAATAGCCGCCAGCCCTACATTATCGGCGACAGAAACGGACGCCTTGATGAAGGAGGCATTCGCTATGGCATCCTCCCTTGAAGATAGAAGGGAGGCAGGGGATTATCTACGCAAAGCCATAAGCAGGAGGAAACGTCCGGACATAGATGTCAAAGTCATCATGGGTGAGGCTTCCGAATTTCTGAACCTATCCTATATTGCAAAACGTTTCTTCAATAAAGACCGGACATGGCTTTATCAGAGGCTAAACCGATCCATCGTCAACGGAAAGCCGGCAGCATTTTCAGAAACCGAGTTAAAGATATTCTCCGATGCCCTCCACAAAATGGGGGTAGTCATTCAACAAACCTCAATTAATTTATCTCATTAACTACTTAAGACAACGCAAGAGGGTGTTTCATAACAGTAATGATTACATTGCTATTTTTCCAAAAATCCACACAAGCATTTTTTATCCTGCATTGAAATATTTCTGTTGCATACCTCGATTTTATATCGTAGGATGCCATTTATGGATGGGTATTCAACCGTAAATAACCATTTAAATTTTTTCATACCATGTTCATAGCCGTCTGCACCATAATTGGCGTTATATTTTTGGCTCTTGCTTTCCGCACAGAGATGAAATCCGGTTCAGGGTCCCATGTCCCAGCAAAGGCTTCGGAGTCGTCTCAGAAAATGTCCCCGGAAGCGGAGCGTCTGCGTGATATCGCAGACGCGCATGCCGACTTCTCTGCGGAGGTATTCATGCTTAACGTGCATGGGCGTAAGGCTGTGGCGGAAGTGGACTACCTGTCAGCCGGAGATGCTCTGGAGCTGTACGAGACGAGTTCAGACGATATATGTGTCCGTACCCTCGACGGGGTGAAGCTCGGCACTCCACTTATCCCCATACAGTCCGATTTTCGGCGTGCTCTTGCTGAACATGTTGAGTACGAAGTATATATGGGCGGTCGCAATAACGGATTCATGGACAATGGCGCATTGATCACCATAATCGTATTCTACAAACTCGATGGTGTCCCACCCTCTCATCTAACAATCGAATGATATAGATACTTTTTGATTTTCTCGGCTCGTGCTCTAACGGCACGGGCTTTTTTGCCTTTTACCACCCATTCATATTTGATGGTTTTTGCCTTAAAATCAGTCAAATATGAACTTAGGCAACAACTTTCGATACCGGCCCGGAATCTGCCATGTCCCGGTTCTGTTCCGGCTTAGAGCGGAAATTGCCCGCGGCTCGCTGAGCCGCAGGCAATTTCGCTCCATCTGGTCGGGGTGACAGGATTCGAACCTGCGACCACCTGGTCCCAAACCAGGTGCGC
>NZ_CAJTYX010000058.1 GCF_910583865.1 uncultured Muribaculum sp. | reverse complement strand
TTTCCCATAATCCAAGATACTCAAGAGTATTCTTCACCCTCATCCAATTCTTTACAACATCTTTCGGCTCAGCCGGATTTTTCTGTCTCGCAATATCGGTGATACAGATATAATCAATGCCGTTTTTTGACATTGTTCTTATGATGGTATCCTTGACTACAATCTTGGACATCGGATTTACTTATGTTTTTTGTTTTCAGTGCAAAAATAATCATTTCCACCAGAGTGAACAACAATAAGCAAAGGACATCGAGAGTCCTTCCGATGTCCTTTGCCTTTGATCTACTGAGAAATTGTTCCCTGCGGATTGCGGTGAGTTACTTTATTTTGACCGTGGTGGAGCGCAGAGAGGCGCTTGACGGGCCGGCCATGACGGTGTATGTGCCGGGGATGACGCGCATCGAACGGGTGTCCGGATCCCACGTCTCAAAACGGGAGCGAGGCATGTCGAGCGACACGAGCTTCTTTTCGCCGGGGAGGAGCGACACACGCTTGAAGGCACGGAGCGACTTCGCAGGGCCGGCTATGTCACCGTCGCGACGCAGGTAGACCTGCACTACCTCCTCGCCGGCGCGGTCGCCGGTGTTGGCAACCTCCACCGTGACCTTGCCGTCACGCCAGGATGGCTTGCCGATGGAGAATGCGGTATAGCTCAGCCCATGCCCGAAAGGATAGAGCGCGTCGCCCTGAAAATAGCGGTATGTGCGTCCGCGCATGCCGTAGTCCTCGAAGTCGGGCAGGTCGGCATCGGAGCGGTAGAATGTCACCGGCAGCTTGCCCGAAGGATTCACCTCGCCGAATATTATCTCCGCGATAGCCTCTCCGCCAAGCTCTCCGCCATACCATCCCTGGATCAGCGCGCCACACGCCTCACTCTCCGGCGTGAGCGCCACCGCCGAGCCGGAGCTGTTGACCATAACAATCTTCTTGCCGGCTTCGTGGAGTTTACGGATAAAATCGCGCTGCACCGCTGGTAGCTCTATCGTCTGGCGGTCGCCGCGATAGAATCCCGGCAGGTCGACCGGCATCTCCTCCCCTTCGAGGGCCGGGGTTATGCCGCCGGCGAATACCACCACGTCGGCATCCATTACCCGGCCCATGTCGACATCGGCATCCGGTCCTTCAAGGGGCTTGACATAGTCAACCCCCTTCGCGTAGTAGAGGTTGGCGCCAAGACGGTTGGCAAACGCCTCGCGAAGCGTGACGGTATGCGTCGGGAAGCCATTGTAGTTGCCCCACATGGCCACGGAGTCATCGGCGGCAGGGCCGAGGAGTGCTACTCTGACACCGTTGCCGAGGGGGAGCAGCCCGTCGTTCTGAAGCAGGACAGCACCTTTTCTGGCAGCCTCCAGGGCGAGCATCTTATGAGGAAATGAGGCAATAACCGAGGATGGAATAGAAGTCCATGGCACGATGGAATCTGGGTCGAAGTCGCCAAGTTCCATGCGCCCTATGAGCAGGCGGCGCAGAGCGCGATCCACGTCGGCCTCGTCAAGGTCGCCGCGCTTCACGGCCTCGGGGATGTGGCGGTACTCGCCGCCACACTCAAGATCAGTGCCCGTGAGCACCGCGTCGGCGGCAGCAGCCTGCGGGTCGGCGCTCGTGCCATGCTTGCCCGGCAGGAAATCGCTGATAGCCCCGCAGTCGCTCACCACGAGATGGCGGTAGCCCCACTTGTCGCGGAGAATGCGACGCAGCAGCTCGTCGCTGCCGCAGCAGGGGCGGTCGTTGTAGCGCTGGTAGGCGCACATCACCTCGCGCACGCCGGCCTCCTTGACAAGGGCCTCGAAGGCGGGTAGATAGGTCTCCCAGAGGTCGCGGTCACTGATATCGTTGACGTTGAACGTGTGGCGGTTCCACTCGGGACCGCTGTGCACGGCATAGTGCTTGGCGCAGGCATAGGCCTTACGATACTTGGTGGAATCGGGACCCTGCAGTCCGCGTACGACGGCGGTCCCCATGCGGGCCGTCAGATAGGGGTCCTCGCCGTAGGTCTCCTGGCCGCGCCCCCAACGCGGGTCGCGGAATATGTTGATGTTGGGAGTCCAGAACGACAGGCACTGGTTGCGCTCGGGTTTGCCGAGACGCCGGGCCTCCGTGTTCTTGGCGCGACCCTCATCGCTGACTGCGCTGAAAATGCGCTCCACAAGGCCGTCATCGAAAGTCGAGGCCATCTGCATGGTGATGGGATAGACGGTGGCTGTGCCGTTGCGTCCCACGCCATGGAGGGCTTCGCTCCACCAGTGCCACTGCGGGATGCCGAGGCGCGGAATTGCGGGCGACGCGTCCATCATCAACGATGCTTTTTCTTCGAGGGTAAGGCGCGACAGAAGGTCGTCGGCGCGCTCTTCAAACGTAAGTGCCGGATTCTGATACGGCAACACTCCGGCGCTCTGCGCCGACATCAGCAGCGCGAGGCCGCATGCTCCAATTGCAATAATCGTTCGTTTCATCGATAAATACTATAATTTGCGTTTCGAGTTTTTAGAGGTCGTTTAAAAACAAAAGTCTTAAATAGCCTATTAAGCATCTGATTGTGCGAGTGGAACAGCGTATGGCCAAATATCCCGATGGCGGATGCACCGGGGGTGGTGCATCCCTACACCGAGGCAACAGGCCGATTGTATGCGCAAGTCAGTTACTTACTGCAAATATAGTAGTTTCGACGCTATTGTACGTAGAGTAGTAGGAATTATTTTTTCAGCGTAGCCTTCAGCGCCACAGCACGGCGGCGCAAGGCGAATGTCATCGACAGCCAGGTTGCAGCCACAGCAAACGTGCACGCCGCGATCGCAGACCACACGGAAGCCGGAGAGGAAAAGAGAATGCCGCCCGCCGACAAGTTGCCGAGCGCACGCTGCACGCTTGCCCCGGTACCTACAAGGTCAGCCGAACCTTCCAGACCCGTTATCGACCATCCGAGACCCACAGAGCTGACGGCAGCCGACCACAGCACCCCGACGCCGACCACTATGAGTATGGCATAGGTTATCCCCGACGACAGCGACGCCTTCACATGCCTGCGTCTTATAGCGCAGGCTATCACCAAAATAGCCGTTACCGCCAGAATGGCTACGGCAGTCATCGGCATGGCCGGTATGGAAACAGCAATCATAATCCAGATAAGTTTATAAATTGTCAACACAATCCGCGCCCCACAAGTTCTGTCCGACATGATTTTTCCGGCACGCAAGATGCTTAGGTCCGGCAATCCGAATAAAAATTTGGGATTGCGCACGGTTTATATGTAAATTTGTGGCGTAATTCATAAAATGGAACAGACTATGGCGCGAAGAGATTATAAACAAAACAGACTATAAACAGAAAAAGACTATGCGAAACGTGATATTGCAGGATGTGGCCGAGGTGCGCGACAACCTGCTTCCGATTACCTACACGCGTCCGGTAGCCGAGATACGCCTCGGCATCGACACAATCCGCGAGAAATGGGAACGCGCATTCCCCGGAGAGTATTCCTACAAGGTGAGCGCCGCCTATCTCGCCCCGAAGTTCCCGATGAAGGAGGTAGACACGCTCGATGACTATTACATAGCATCGCACGTGTGCCCGTCGGACGAGTTGGTGCGTTTGCTTGAGACGCTTCCCCGGGGAAGCCGTATCGTCATGGCCGGTGGCGAGGAGGTGGCACGCCACGGCAAGGAGGCGCAAGAGACGGTGGAGCTTGAGGAGAATGTCATGGCACTGCACGCGCTGCCCGACATATTCCTTCTCAACGGCGAGGCGCTGAAGAGCGACTTCGAGGCGCTGACGACAGGGCGCGATTCGCAGCCGCTGAGCGACACGGTGACCGTGATCGGCGACCGCTCGCAGGTGTTCCTCGAAGAGGGCGCATGGGTGGAGGCCGCGGTGCTCAACGTGCAGAACGGCCCTGTCTACATAGGCCGCAACGCCGAGCTGATGGAGGGGACTCTCATACGCGGTCCGCTGGCGCTGTGCCACGACTCACACATCAACATGGGCACGAAAGTGTATGGCGCCACCACGATCGGGCCGTGGTGCAAGGTCGGCGGCGAGCTTTCCAACGTGGTGATGCTCGGCTACAGCAACAAGGCCCACGACGGCTTCCTGGGCAACGCCGTGATAGGCGAATGGTGTAACCTCGGTGCCGACTGCGTGGCCTCCAACCTAAAAAACGACTATACGGAGATAAAGCTGTGGAACTATCCGGCCCACCGGTTCCTGCGCACCGGGCTACAGTTCTGCGGACTCATCATGGCCGACCATTCCAAAGCGGGCATCAACACGATGTTCAACACGGCCACGGTGGTGGGCGTGGGGTGTAACATACACGGCTCCGGCTATCCGCGCAACTTCGTGGCCTCGTTCAGCGAGGGTGGCGCGGCCGGATTCTCCGACGTGGCCATGACGAAATTCTTCGACATCGCACGGCGCGCCATGGCACGCCGCCACGTGGAGCTGACACAGACCGACATCGACATATTCGAGGCAATCCGCGAGATAGCCGAGACATACAAGTAACACCAGCTACGGGATTTTCTACCAAAATGTGGTCACAACATGCCTACAAGGGCCTTGTGGCCACATTTTATTCAAAATTTAGTGCATAAATATTTGGCAAAACGATATACTCTTTTTAATTTTGCAATGCAGAATGATGTGGAGACCCCGGAATTATGTTCCATCAAGCTTTGAAAAGGCGCGGGCATCAGTCTGAATCAAGATTTTCATTACATTAACCACTACATAGATGAGAATAGCCATCGTAGGTGCCAGCGGCGCGGTAGGGCAGGAATTCCTCCGCACGCTCGACCAGCAGGATTTTCCGATTGACGAGTTGTTGCTTTTCGGCTCAAGCCGAAGCGCAGGACGTGTCTACACCTATCGTGGCAAGGAAATCGTAGTGAAAGAACTTACCCGCAATGCCGATGACTTCAAGGGTGTCGACATCGCGTTTGCCTCTGCCGGAGCGGGCACATCGCGCGAATACGCCGACGTGATAACCGCCAACGGCACTCTCATGATCGACAATTCGAGCGCGTTCCGCATGGATGCCGACGTGCCTCTGGTAGTGCCGGAAGTGAACGGCATGGACGCTTTCGACACTCCGCGCAACATCATCGCCAACCCAAACTGCACTACCATCCAGATGGTAGTGGCGTTGAAGCCTATCAACGACCTTTCTCCCATCAGCCGCGTGCACGTGTCGACCTACCAGGCCGCCAGCGGCGCCGGTGCTTCGGCCATGGCCGAACTGCTTGAGCAACATGCGCAGCTCACCCGGGGCGAAGAGCCCACGGTAGAGAAATTCGCCTACCAGCTCGCCTACAACGTCATCCCCCAGGTGGACATGTTCACCGACAACGGCTACACGAAGGAGGAGATGAAGATGTACCACGAGACAAAGAAGATAATGCACGCTCCGTCGCTCGAAGTGAGCGCCACGTGCGTGAGAGTGCCCGTGATGCGCGCCCATTCCGAGGCCGTATGGGTCGAGACCCGTGAACCTCTGGAGCTTACCGACGTACGTCGCGCATTGGAGAACGCCGAGGGCGTGGTCGTGCTTGACGATCCGGCCAACAAGCGCTATCCTATGCCTCTCGACATCGCCGATCAGGATCCCGTCTACGTGGGTCGTCTGCGCAAGGACCTGACCTGCGAACGCGGGCTGTCGTTCTGGATTGTCGGCGACCAGATAAAGAAGGGAGCGGCCCTCAACGCCGTGCAGATCGCCCAGTATCTCCTCGCCCACGGCTGGAAATCGAAGGCTCGTTAATCCCCTCTCCGACATCGGCAAAGCAATCTCTCTCCAACATTGACAAAGCAACCTCTGTACAAATAAGATAAGTAACCTTAAGCCTTTATTTTAAAAGAAACAGGGCCGGTGTGAACCGGCCCTGTTTCGCTTTTCATACCCCTAAAGCCAAAGGCAGATGGTTTAAATAAAAAGCACGGGACACACAGAGCACAGAGGAAAGATTATATGCACTCCGTCAGGCGTCGGGAGTGGCAGGAGGTGCGGAGTCTGTAGCCGGATCGGCGTCTACAGATGAATCGGTGTCTACGGATGGATCGGAGGAAGTGATGCGGAAGATGGAGAAGTTGACGGAGCCGTAGGCACGGTGCTCGAGGAAGTGGGGAAGCGCGGAGAAGTCGTATGCGCGGGAGTGCTCGATAACGACGACCGTGCCCTCACGGAGCATGGAGGAGCCGAGAATCAGGCCGGGGATTTCGGCGAAGCGCGGAAGATCGTAGGGTGGATCGGCGAAAATGACGTCGAACTTTTCGGAGCATGAGGCCACGAAACGGAACACGTCGCCGCGCACAAGGGTGAAGTTGTCGACATTAAGCCGCTGCGCCACCTGCGAGATGAACCGCCATTGGGTAGCGGCCTTCTCCACTGCGGTGACATGGCGGCATTCGCGCGAAAGGAACTCAAAGCTGACAGCACCCGTGCCCGCAAACAGGTCAAGGCAGTCAGCCCCTTCGAGGTCGACAAGGTTCTCAAGTACGTTGAAGATGTTCTCACGGGCGAAATCGGTAGTGGGCCGCGCTGATATGTTGGATGGCACGTCGAATCGGCGACGACCATATTTTCCTCTGATTATTCGCATGTTGCGTCGGGAGTTTTGTCGTTATTCTTCATAATCGCGGATAGGAGCGCCTCGACGTGGAAAGGGATGACGCCGGCATCGCCGCCGCATGAGCGCGGAGGGATCGGGAGTGGCATCGCAAATCCTACGTAGCGGCGCAGAAGGGGTGTGACGGCCTCGCGCGGGGCCGAGTCGCCGGCGAGTAGCAATTCGCCGTCGGCATCAATGCCGAGGGAGTCCCTTACGGCAAGGATGAAATAGACGGCGTCGGCGGGATCGAGGCAGCAGAACGTGTTGGCGAACACGAGTCCGGAAGAGCCGAAAGCCATAAGGTCGAGGCTTGCCGGGGAGAAGCGTGCCAGCATCTTGCCTTCGACACCGAGGGGATCGGTGTGGCTGAACCACGACGCCATAGCCTCAATCGGATGGCGGAACGTGGGGTTGGAGAAGGTGCGGCGCAGGAAGTCGACCAAGGGGGTGTCGGCATACATGATGAAACGCGGCGACATGTCGCCATCGGCGGGAGCGGCTATCATGGTGGCGTCTGCAGCCTCGCGCGGCATCGACGCGTCGAGGATGGCGCGGCAATCGCTGTCGGAGACACCCGGGGGGAGGAGGGCGAACCAAGGCGCATGGAGCATGACATCCACGGTAAGGAATCCGGAGAGGAGCACGGGATTGTCGTAGACGGCCTCCTCAAGCATCCTTACGAGACGTTCGGCCGGAGAGGCCACCATCGTGGAGCCGGATGGAGCGACCCCATCGGAGAGCGGTATCTCACGCCACACCGGCATAGACGCCGGCGCGAGCGGATCGACCACAGCCACGCCAAGGCGCGAGTCGTCGACATCAAGTATGAGATGACAACGTCCGGGAGCCGTGACGGCCTCTTTATCTATCACACATCTGCCCATCGGAAACACATTAAAGGGTCAGAAACGGTTGTTGCGGGTGAATCCGCCGCCGTTGCGGCCGAAATTGTTGCGCCCGTTGCCTATATTTCGTGTACCGTTGGCCGACCCGGGACCGAAGAAGTCATCCTGGCCGTAGCCGTCGTCGAACTCTTCGTCGTATTCGTCACCCTCACGCCCGTCGCCATCGTCGATGTATGACCCGTCGGCACGACGGCGGCGCTTCTTGTTGTCCTTGGGCTTGTTTTTCTTGATCTCCTTGGGCTTCTGGAGGTCGATGGCGGTCTCGTAGATGTTCCACGTCTGCTCGACGTCCCAGTTTTTCTTCAGCACTATCTTCTTCGGATAGTAGTAGACCTCTTCGGGCTGGATGGAGGAGAGGAGGTTGCCGGTGTCGTACTCACCGTTGCCGTTGCGGTCGATGTAGAGGCGCAGATAGTAGTCGCCCGGCGCGAGATAGTTGAATTCGGCGACACCATCGACCACAGGGGCGGTGGCCACGGGCTTGTCGTCGCGTCCGAGCACCTCGACGTAGGCGGTGTCGGCAGACAGGCCGCTGACATTCACGAACAGCGCGGAGTAATCCTCGACAGCCTTTGTGGTGAATTCAAAGTCGACGGGGGCGTTCCAGAGGCCATAGACACCATGGAGGGCGGCAGAATCGATGGAAAGCTTGTAGCGGGTGGCCGGCGCCCAGTTGAAATCGGCCTTGAAGCTCAGCAGGCGCAGCGGATCGGGGCGATAGATGCGCGGCGCCACGATGGTGTCCCAGAGTGTGTCACGCTGTACTGCGAACGTCACCACGGAATCGGGTATGGTGTCGACAGTGAGCGGCTGGTCGACGGTGAACCATATGGGCCTCGCCAGTTCCTGCGTGCCTCCCGACTTTGACGAGAACTGCAGGAACTTTATCTCTATCGTGTCGGAGGGGAGTATGGTCGTGGATGTGTCGCCGGCCTCCTGGCGCTCTTTCAGAATCTTCTCGATCTTGCGTTCACGCTCCTTTGCCTCTTTCTTTAGCTGTCCCTTGCTTTTCTTGGCATCCTTGAAGTTGAAGCGCAGGGTGTCGGTGCCCCACACGAGCTGTGAGTTGGTGTCGGTGCGGAGGTAGCGCATGGCCACGAGCATGGAGTCCATGGCGTAGACGGCCGAGTCGGTAATGAAGTATTCGAGCGTGTCGAGGGTCTCGACAGTGTTGAGACGCGCCCATTCGGAGGCGGTCGTGCCGGCCTTAGGACCGTTGATGATGGTGATTTCCGGGAGCGTGTCGGAGTGTGCGGCGAAGTCGACGGTCAGCTTGCGGCGCTCGGGGCGTTTATAATCTTTGAGATACTGCGCCTGGTAGCCCTCGTTGAACCATGTGAGCAGAATATCGTTGGGGAAATAGTCTCGACCCTCACGGACGACTATCGAGTCGACGCCATCCGATGACACGAGCGTGTCGGTGATGGTGACTGTCTCGACCCAGGGGCGTATGATGGTGTCGTAGAAGGCGATGTCCTCGCTGCGGTCCCAATGGTAGTCGCGGTTGATGTCGTTGATGGCGAATATGCGGTAGTCGGCGGGACGGAGACCGCGTATCGTGAACTGGCCGAGCTGGTTGGTACGCGCGATGCGCTCCATGGGGAGGGTGGTGACGGCAGTGTCGGATAGGTTGCTGTAGACGCCGACGAGCATACCTTGGGCAGGCTCAAGAGTGCGCGCCTCAAACACCATCCCGGATATCCTGAGCGAGTCGATGCTGTCCCCCGTGGAGAAGTCGATTGAGAACCCGTCGAGCACGTTGCCCTCGTTGAGGTCGCGTATGGCATCGGAGAAGTCGATGGTGTAGGTGGTGTTGGGGATTAGCGTGTCGCGTATGTCGACGGTGATGCGGCGCCCATTGGCGGTAACCGACGGGATAGCCTTCTGCGCCGGGGACACTACGACCTTTGACATTACATCCTCCACCTGGACGTTTTCGTCGAAATCGATGCTCAGGCGGCTGTTTGTCACGTTGCGGGAGCCTATGGCGGGGTTGCTCTTGATGTAGACCGGGGGCGCATAGTCGTACTCGCCGCCCGAAGGACGGCCAATGGATGCGCACGCGGCAAGGATGAAGATGAGTATCACCCCGAGGAGCCAGCGCATGTATGTCGTTTCGTTTCTCGTCATTTTCGGAAGTCAGAGCACAAATTTACATCAAAATTCGCGGATAAGTAACTCGCAAAAATTATTTTATATTTCCGACGATAGAATTTTCGAGCGATTTTTGCTCGATGAAGAAGGAGTGTAGCGAGCTACACGACTGATGAAGAGAGCGGAAAGCGCCGGAAATTCTCCGTCAGAAATATAAAGCTTTAGAATCTATCACATGCGAAATAATTTTTGTGAGTTACTTATACCTGCGGCACGGCGTAAAAAACGGAGGTGTGTCGAAATCGACACACCTCCGGGTATGGCTTCTGTCGCCGTAGGCGACGTCAGTGTACGTAATCGGATCAGAGCTGGGGCCCGGCGGCTACGAGGGCCTTGCCTGCTGCGTTGTTCTCGTACTTCTTGAAGTTCTTGATGAAGCGTGCAGCGAGGTCCTTTGCCTTTACATCCCACTGTGCGGGATCGGCATAGGTGTCGCGGGGGTCGAGGATCTTGGGATCCACGCCGGGAAGCTCGGTAGGAATCTCGAAGTCGAAGATGGGGAGCTTCTTGGTGGGAGCCTTCAGGATGTCACCGTTGAGGATGTCATCGATGATGCCACGGGTGTCGCGGATAGAGATACGCTTGCCTGTGCCGTTCCAACCTGTGTTGACGAGATAGGCCTTTGCGCCGCTCTTCTCCATCTTCTTGACGAGCTCCTCGGCATACTTTGTAGGATGCAGTTCGAGGAATGCCTGTCCGAAGCAAGCGGAGAATGTGGGGGTAGGTTCGGTGATGCCGCGTTCGGTACCGGCGAGCTTGGCGGTGAAGCCGGAGAGGAAGTAGTACTTCGTCTGCTCGGGAGTAAGGATCGACACGGGAGGAAGCACTCCGAATGCGTCGGCAGAGAGGAAGATCACGTTCTTGGCGTCGGGACCTGCGCTTACCGGCTCAACGATGCTCTTGATGTGGTTGATGGGGTAGCTTACGCGGGTGTTCTCGGTAACGCTCTTGTCCTTGAAGTCGATCTTACCGTCCTTGTCGACAGTTACGTTCTCAAGGAGGGCGTCGCGGGTGATGGCGTTGTAGATATCAGGCTCGCTCTCCTTGTCGAGGTTGATGACCTTCGCATAGCATCCGCCCTCGAAGTTGAACACGCCGTTGTCGTCCCATCCGTGCTCGTCGTCGCCGATGAGGAGACGCTTGGGGTCGGTGGAAAGGGTGGTCTTTCCGGTACCGGAGAGGCCGAAGAAGATAGCGGTGTTCTTGCCTTCCTTGTCGGTGTTGGCCGAGCAGTGCATGGAGGCGATTCCCTGCTGGGGGAGGTAGTAGTTCATCATCGAGAACATACCCTTCTTCATCTCGCCGCCGTACCAGGTGTTGATGATAACCTGCTCACGCGAAGTAGTGTTGAACACGACTGCGGTCTCCGAGTTGAGGCCGAGTTCCTTGAAGTTCTCAACCTTTGCCTTCGAAGCGTTGTAAACGACGAAGTTGGGGGTGAAGTCCTTGAGTTCCTCTGCGGTGGGACGGATGAACATGTTGGTCACGAAGTGGGCCTGCCATGCCACCTCCATGATGAAACGTACAGCCATGCGGGTATCCTTGTTGGCTCCGCAGAAGCAGTCTACCACATAGAGCTTCTTTCCTGAAAGCTCGTTGATGGCGATATCCTTTACAGCGGCCCAGGTCTTTTCGGTGACGGGCTTGTTGTCGTTGGGATATTCTTCGGTTGTCCACCATACTTTGTCGCGCGAGTTGTCGTCGAGCACGATGAACTTATCTTTAGGCGAGCGACCGGTGTAGACGCCTGTCATCACATTGACAGCGCCAAGCTCGGTCACTACTCCTTTTTCAAAACCTTCGAGTGTGGGGCAGGTTTCTGCCTTGAAGAGCTCGTCATAGCTGGGATTGTAAATCACCTCTTTGACATCCTTGATGCCATACTGGGCTAAATCGATCTTGCTCATTTTGTATAGACTTAATTATATGGTTTGTAAATTTATACTTTAGACTATACCTCAGGGAAAACGAGGAACGTATCCCCCGGGAAAACGTGATTGTCATGCCTCCTGAGGGGGCAATAAATCCACTACAAAGTTAATGACTTTTTCATTAACATCGCCGTTCAAATAAAGAAATATTTCCGTATTACATAATTTTAAGAATTTATCGTCAAAGACCGACGATGGGGGCTGAAATCATTCGCCACATGCCTTCCATTTCAAGCAAAAACATCCTGAAATCTTCCTATTGGAATACATTCTGCTTTTCTTGAGGACGAGAGAACAACGTCAAAAAAACCTTCCCTCGTGGCAGAAGGCGTGATACCGTCTGTATCGAGTTTGGCTTTACAACCACACTATTAACCGTTTTCAGTGGATGAATTGTTCGCAACAAAGACGTGGTGGATGTCATATTTCTGAAAATTTCACTTTTTCGCGTTTATCTCAACATTCTGTGTTAAAAATTTGGAGATGTAAAAGAAAGTGCGTAATTTTGCAACGCAAATTCGGAGAGCCGGATATGCCAATCCGCTTCAATAGCTCAGTCGGTTAGAGCATCTGACTGTTAATCAGAGGGTC
>NZ_CAJTYX010000057.1 GCF_910583865.1 uncultured Muribaculum sp. | reverse complement strand
GTGCGCGTCTACGGCATCACCTTCCCCAAGAAGAAGATGCTCGACGAGTATCTCGTGATGCTCGAAGAGGCCAAGAAGCGCGACCACCGCAAGCTCGGCAAGGAGATGGAGCTTTTCGCTTTCTCCGCCAACGTCGGTGCCGGTCTGCCCCTGTGGCTTCCGAAAGGCGCCGCCCTGCGCGACCGTCTCGAACAGTTCCTGCGCAAGATTCAGAAGCGTTACGGCTATCTTCAGGTGATCACCCCACATATCGGCAACAAGAACCTTTACGTGACCTCTGGCCACTACGCAAAATACGGCAAAGACTCGTTCCAGCCCATCCACACCCCCGAAGAGGGTGAGGAATACCTGTTGAAGCCGATGAACTGCCCCCACCACTGCGAGATCTACCGTAGCGCCCCGCGCAGTTACCGCGACCTGCCTATGCGCCTTGCCGAGTTCGGCACCGTCTACCGCTACGAGCAGAGCGGCGAGCTTCACGGACTGACACGCGTGCGCGGTTTCACGCAGGATGACGCCCACATCTTCTGCGCTCCCGACCAGATCAAGGAGGAGTTCCTAAAGGTGATGGACATCATATTCTACATCTTCAAGGCTCTCAAGTTCGACAACTTCGAGGCTCAGATTTCGCTGCGCGACCCCAACAACAAGGAGAAGTATATCGGCTCTGACGAAAACTGGCATCTCGCCGAGAACGCCATCATAGAGGCCTGCGCCGAAAAGGGTCTCAACGCCCGTACCGAGCTTGGCGAGGCCGCCTTCTACGGGCCTAAGCTCGACTTCATGGTGAAGGACGCCATCGGCCGCCGCTGGCAGCTCGGCACTATCCAGGTGGATTATAACCTGCCTGAACGCTTCCAGCTCGAATTCACCGGCGCCGACAACCAGAAGCACCGTCCGGTGATGATACATCGCGCTCCCTTCGGCTCTCTCGAACGCTTTGTGGCCGTGCTTCTTGAGCACACCGCCGGGAAGCTTCCGCTGTGGCTCGTGCCTGACCAGTGCGTCGTGCTCCCTATCTCAGAGAAGTTCAATGACTATGCCCGTCGTGTGGCCGCTGAGCTTAACGAGGCCGACGTACGCGCCATCGTCGACGACCGCAACGAGAAAATCGGAAAGAAAATCCGCGACAATGAGCTTAAACGCATACCCTACATGCTCGTCGTCGGAGAGAAAGAGGCACAAAATGGTGAAGTTTCTGTGAGAAAACAGGGAGAAGGCGATAAAGGTACGATGAAAATCACTACCTTTGCAAAATATTTGACCGACGAGGTCGCAAGCATGATTAACCAATAACCCTACTGAATGGACAACAGACCATCATATCCTTCGGGACCGCAGAGAGGAGGCAGCCGTCCTCCTTTCCGTGGCGCTCCACGTAAAGAAGAACCATATGCCGTAAACGAGCGCATACGTGCACGCGAAGTCCGCATTGTCGGCGACAATGTGGAGAATGGCATATACTCCATCCAGCAGGCATTGCGCCTTGCGCAGGAGCAGGAACTCGACCTTGTGGAGATTTCGCCCAAGGCGGTGCCCCCCGTGTGCAAGATTCTCGACTACCAGAAGTTCCTTTACCAGCAGAAAAAGCGTCTGAAGGAGCAGAAGGCCAAGTCGACCAAGGTGGTGGTGAAGGAGATCCGTTTCGGACCCCAGACCGACGACCACGACTACAACTTCAAGCTTAAGCATGCCCAGGGATTCCTGAAAGAGGGCGCCAAGGTAAAGGCCTATGTGTTCTTCCGTGGACGTTCCATCCTCTTCAAGGAGCAGGGCGAGGTGCTTCTGCTTCGCTTTGCCAACGATCTCGAGGATCTCGGCAAGCTTGAGCAGATGCCGGTGCTTGAAGGAAAGCGCATGACCATCATGCTTTCGCCCAAGAAAGCCGCCAAATAATCCCTCGACGGGTATCTGACATGCAATTTCGGCGCTTTGACGCGCCACATCTACAAATATATTTAATTAACGAACAAAATGCCTAAGATTAAGACTAATTCCGGTGCCAAAAAGAGGTTCGCCCTTACCGGATCAGGAAAGATCAAGAGAAAACACGCTTTCAAGAGCCACATTCTCACCAAAAAGACCAAGAAGCAGAAGCGCAACCTTACCCACACCGGCCTTGTAGCCACGGTCGACAAGAAGGAAGTACGCAACCTGCTCGCGCTCTGATCGCTCGCCCGGAGAGGAATTGCCGCTCCCGTTTTCTCCTGCTCTTGCAGGTAAATTCGTGATTCAGGATCCGCCTGTCGGGTCCGACAACAAAAAATTTCATTAACCGAATGTTCAGCCCAAAGAGCTTTAGCCGCTGACGTTCAAAATTTATCAAAACAATGCCAAGATCAGTAAACCATGTTGCTTCCAGAGCACGTCGTAAGAAAATCCTGAAACTCACCCGTGGTTATTTCGGTTGCCGCAAGAATGTGTGGACCGTAGCCAAGAACACCTGGGAGAAAGGTCTTACCTACGCTTATCGTGACCGCAAGGACAAGAAGCGCAACTTCCGCGCTCTCTGGATTCAGCGTATCAATGCTGCCGCACGTGAGGAGAACCTGTCCTACTCGAAGCTTATGGGGCTCATCCACAAGTCGGGCATAGCCATCAACCGCAAGGTGCTTGCCGACCTCGCCCTCAACAACCCGGCTGCTTTCAAGGCCGTTGTTGCCAAGGTAAAGGACGCATAATCGGTCATCCTTGCGCTTTCCTCTCGCACGAGGGGATGGCTACAGATATAAGGCGACGTGTCATCGCAGACATGTCGCCTTTTCCATGCCATGTCGGAGTGGTAAAATCTGTTAAGGCGCGAGGCGGGAATGTGGTGAAGTGTGAATGAATATTAAATACCGATAAGAATGCGCTTTACCTCACCATGCTCATCACGGCTTTCTTGTTAAATTTGCAAATTATACTAACTAACCAGATACAGGTATGTCTAACATACTAACCGGTCTCGTTCACAGGCAGGCGCTTAAATATGGCGACCGTGCGGCGTTAAGCTTCAAAGACGCCGCCACTCATCCGTGGGTCGATATATCCTGGCGACGTTTCGCCGAGATGGTCGATCAGGCCGCCGCCGCCCTTGAGAGGCTGCATGTCATGCCCGCCGACAATATCGGTGTGTTCTCTGCCAATCGCCCGGGTGTGCTCGTGGCCGATTTTGCCGCCTATGCCAACCGCGCCGCATCCGTGTCGATATATTCCACGAGCAGCCGCGAGCAGGTGGAATACATAGTGAACGATGCCGGCATAAAGATACTTTTTACCGGAAATCAGGAGCAGTACGATATAGCCCGCAAGGCTATGGTGAATTGTCCTGCGCTTGAACGTATCGTGGCATTCGATATCGATGCCCGTCAGCCTGACGATACAACCACCCTCACCTTCGACGAGTTGTTGGAACTCGGGAAAGATGCGCCGCAGGAAAGCCGCAACGAGGTATTGCGGCGTACCGACGAGGCTCGTCCGGAGGATGTGGCCACCCTTATCTACACGTCGGGTACCACCGGAGAGCCTAAGGGCGCCATTCTTCCCCACAGTTGCTTTTCCGCCACCCTTCCGATGCATGTGGAGCGGCTTACGTCTATCTCCGATGCCGACACCTCGATATGTTTCCTCCCGCTCAGCCATATATTCGAGAAAGGATGGACCTATGTGTGCCTCTATGTGGGCATGAAGGTCTATGTGAACCTTGATCCGCGCGACATACAGAACTCCATCCGCGAGACCACTCCGACGTGCATGTGTTCCGTGCCGCGTTTCTGGGAGAAGGTCTACGCAGCCGTCCAGGCCAAGATACAGCGCATGAACGCCTTCCAGAAAGTGATGGTGCGACGTGCGCTTGCCGTGGGCCGTCGCCGCAACCTCGATTACGTGCGTCTGGGGCGCAAGGTGCCCGCATGGCTCGAACTGCAGTACCGTTTCTTCGACGCCCGCGTGTTCACCCCCCTGCGCAAGGTGATAGGCATAAACAACGGAAACATATTCCCCACCGCCGGAGCGCCACTGAGCGACACTATATGCGAGTTCCTCCACTCGTGCGGCATAAACATCATGGTCGGATACGGACTGTCGGAGACCACAGCCACCGTGACCTGCTATCCTGCCGTGGGCTATGAGATAGGCACCGTGGGCACTGTGATTCCGCGCGTGCAGATCCGGATAGGTGAGAACGACGAGGTGCTCGTCAACGGCCCGACTATAATGGCCGGATACCACAACAAGCCAGAGGCAACGGCGGCGGCCTTCACCCCCGACGGATGGTTCCGCACCGGCGATGCCGGACGCATCGACGACACCGGTGCGCTGATCCTCACCGACCGCATAAAGGACCTTTTCAAGACATCCAACGGCAAGTATATCGCCCCGCAGGCCATTGAGAGCCGCCTTGGCGAGGACGAATACATCGAGCAGGTGGCCGTCATAGGCGACCGGCGGAAGTATGTCACCGCCATCATCGTCCCCGCGCTCGATGCTTTGCGCAGGTATGCCGACAAGAAGAAGATAAGCTATAAGTCCATGGCCGACCTCGTGGCCGACTCAGAGATCAACCGCATGATCCAGCAGCGTATCGAAAAGCTCGAAAAGGGACTCGCCAACTACGAGAAGATAAAGAAGTTCACTCTCCTTCCGAAGGAGTTTACCATGGAGGGTGGAGAGCTTACCAATACATTGAAGATCAAACGACCTGTCATCAACACGAAGTATGCCGACCTCATAGAGGCGATGTACGCGCAATGACTCTGAATATATAATGAACCGATTTACCTCAGCCTAAATCCCGCAATGATTACATATGACCAACTGAAGCAGGCCGTTGAGCGCAAGGATGCGCTGCGCCGCTATCTCGACATCGACTCGAAGCGAATAGAAGTGGAAGAAGAAGAACTCCGCACGCATGTGCCCGACTTCTGGGAACATCAGAAGGAGGCGCAGGCGCAGATGAAAAAGGTTAAGCAGCTGCACCAGTGGATCGACTCTTACGATGAGGTCGACAAGGCCGTGGGCGAGCTGCAGCTTGCCTGGGACTTCATCAAGGAAGGTCTTGTCGAGGAGGAGGAGCTTGACCGCATGTATGCCGACCTCATAGCCAAGATCGAGGACATGGAATTGCGCAACATGCTGCGCCGTGAGGAGGATTCGCTCGGCGCGGTGCTTAAAATCAACTCCGGCGCCGGTGGAACGGAGAGCCAGGACTGGGCGTCGATGCTCATGCGTATGTATCTTCGCTATTGCGAGGACAAGGGCTATAAGACTGCCATAGCCAATATCCTTGAAGGCGACGAGGCCGGAATCAAGTCGGTCACCATCGAGGTCGACGGCCCGATGGCCTACGGTTACCTCAAGAGCGAGAACGGCGTGCATCGTCTGGTGCGTGTATCGCCCTACAATGCACAGGGTAAGCGCATGACCTCATTCGCCTCGGTGTTCGTCACCCCTTTGGTCGATGACACTATCGAGGTGCATGTCGACCCGGCCCTGTTGAGCTGGGACACCTTCCGTTCGGGAGGCGCGGGCGGACAGAACGTCAACAAGGTGGAGTCGGGTGTGCGTCTGCGCTACCAGTTCACCGACCCCTACACCGGCGAGAAGGAGGAAATACTCATAGAGAACACCGAGACCCGCGACCAGCCCAAGAACAAGGAGAACGCCATGCGACAGCTCCGCTCCATCCTCTACGACAAGGAGCTGCAGCATCGTCTGGCCGAGCAGCGCAAGGTGGAGGACAGCAAGATGAAGATCGAGTGGGGCTCTCAGATCCGCTCCTATGTGTTTGACGACCGCCGCGTGAAGGATCACCGCACCGGCTGGCAGACCTCAGATGTGAATGCCGTGATGGATGGTGATCTCGACCCGTTCATCAAGGCCTACCTGATGCAGTTCGCACAGGAACAGGATGCCGAGTAAATGGATTGGTTGACGTTCTTATATCATCATAGCATATACTTATGGGCAAGGATAGTATAACCGTAGTGAAGGTCGGTGGAGGTATAGTGGAGGAAGCCGCGAGCCTCGACCGTCTGCTCCGTGATTTCGCCGCCATCGAGGGATTCAAGCTGCTTGTTCATGGCGGAGGCCGTTCGGCCACGCGCATGGCTGCCGCTTTCGGCGTGGAGACAACCATGATCGACGGGCGCAGGGTCACTGACGACGATATGCTGCGCGTGGTGACGATGGTCTATGGCGGCATGGTCAACAAGAATGTGGTCGCCGGCCTTCAGGCCCTCGGTGTCGATGCCCTCGGCATGACCGGCGCCGACATGGACATAATCCGTTCCCACCGCCGCCCCGTCACGTCATCAGGTGTAGATTACGGTTGGGTGGGCGATGTGGAGCGTGTCAGAGGCGATGCCCTCGCTTCGCTCGTACGCTCGGGGATAGTGCCCGTAGTGGCGCCGCTCACCCACGACGGCCACGGTCACTTGCTCAACACCAATGCCGACACGATGGCGCAGGCCGTGGCCACGGGGCTTTCGCCATACTTCGACGTGCGTCTCGTATATTGCTTCGAGAAGCCGGGCGTGCTCCGCGATGCCGACGACGACGCTTCGGTGATACCCCTTATCGATTCCGCGCTTTTCGAGCGTCTGAAGGCCGACGGCATAGTCTCCGGCGGCATGCTGCCCAAGCTCTCCAACTCTTTCGACGCCCTGCGCGGCGGTGTGGAGAGTGTCATCATCACTTCCGCGGCCTCCCTCTCCGACTTGTCAGTCGGCACCCGCCTCATCCTGTAACATATAGTATTAAAAGCCTCTAAATCTTGGGGTGCTCTCCACCACATTTGGTTGAGATGGTAGCATATGCAGGAAAGGGGGAATTGTCGGCATATTTGGCGGGAAGTAATGGAGCGTACTGGAGTGGGCGTTGGAGAGACGTAATTTTTGGCGGGGTGTGGGCCGGATTTGTTGGTGAAAATAATTACCTTTGCAGACGTTTTAATTATAAACGTTGGCTGGTTGCCGCAGGGCAGTGGTGCTTTGGCGGCTATCGCCGTAAAAAATTACCGATCAGCGTGGAAACGAAGTACATTTTTGTGACCGGAGGCGTGGTGTCCTCCCTGGGTAAAGGAATCATATCATCGTCGCTCGCATGCCTGCTTGAGGCACGTGGATTCCGTGTCACCATCCAGAAGTTCGACCCTTACATCAACATCGATCCGGGCACACTCAACCCCTATGAGCATGGCGAATGTTATGTGACCGTCGACGGCCACGAGGCGGATCTCGACCTCGGGCACTACGAACGCTTTACAAACATGCGCACCACGCGTGCCAACAACATTACCACCGGGCGCATCTACCAGAATGTGATCGACAAGGAGCGCCATGGCGACTATCTCGGCAAGACCGTGCAGATCATCCCCCACATCACCGACGAGATAAAGCGCAACGTGAAGCTGCTCGGCAACACCGGTAACTTCGACTTCGTGATAACCGAGATCGGTGGCACGGTCGGCGACATCGAGTCGCTCCCCTTCATCGAGGCCATGCGCCAGCTGCAATGGGAGCTTGGCGACAGCGCACTCTGCATCCATCTCACCTACGTGCCATATATCCGTGCGGCAAAGGAGCTAAAGACCAAGCCCACGCAGCATTCGGTGAAGCAGCTACAGGAAGCCGGCATACGTCCCGACATACTTGTGCTGCGCACCGAGCGCGACATCCCCGCCGACATGCGCCGCAAGATTGCACAGTTCTGCAACGTGTCGGCCGATGCTGTGATCCAGTCGGTGGATCTGCCCACCATCTACCAGGTGCCGCTGAAGATGCACGAGCAGCATCTCGACGAAATCGTGATGCGCAAGATGGGAGTCCCTGTCGAGGGCGAGCCTGACATGGCGGCGTGGATGCATTTCGTGCACAAGCTCGAGAATGCCGAGCGCACTGTGACGATAGGGCTGGTCGGCAAGTATGTGGAGCTACAGGATGCCTACAAGTCGATCAACGAGGCTCTTCTCCAGGCTGCCGCCTACAACGACCGCAAGCTCAACCTCGTGTATGTCCACTCCGAGAAGCTCACGGAGGAGAATGTCGGGGAGAAGCTCGCCGGGATGGACGGCGTGATCATCGCCCCGGGATTCGGACAGCGTGGCATCGAAGGCAAGTTCGTGGCCTTGAAGTGGCTGCGCGAGCACGACGTGCCCACCTTCGGAATATGCCTCGGCATGCAGTGCATGGTCATCGAGTTCGCCCGCAACGTGCTCGGTCTCGCCGACGCCAACTCTACCGAGATGGATCTGCACACTCCCCACAACGTGATTGACCTTATGGACGAGCAGAAGTCGGTGACCGACAAGGGTGGCACGATGCGTCTCGGTGCTTATGACTGCCGCCTCGCCCCCGGAAGCCGTGTGGCCCGTGCCTATGGCCGCGACTTGGTGAGCGAGCGCCATCGCCACCGCTTCGAGTTCAACAGCGACTATCGTGCGCGCTTCGAGGAGGCGGGCATGAAATGTACCGGTGAGAACCCCGCCACCGGCCTGGTGGAGGTGGTGGAGCTGCCCGACCACCGATGGTATATCGGAACGCAGTACCATCCGGAATACTCCTCGACCGTGCTCTCCCCCAATCCTCTCTTCCTCGATTTCATCAAGAGCGCCATCGTCTATGGCGAAGAAAAAATGAACAAATAAAAGGATAAGAAACTAAACACGACTGAATGGATAAGAACACCATGTACGGCATGCTTCTGATGGGTGCCGTGCTCTTAGGATTTATCTGGCTCAATCAGCCGGAGCCGCAGCCCGGGGCTGCCCCCGACGTGGAAGTGACGCAGGAGCAGGCGCAGGCTGCCGCTGACGACCTTCTTGCCTCTGCTTCCGATTCGCTCACGCGCGGACAGTTCGTGATGCTTGCCGATGCCGTGGCACGCTACGGCGCTCCCGACAGTACCGGCACGGGCCACATCGACCGCGACGGAATCGTGCTCGCCGGCAACGGGACGGAGGTCACCGGACATGTGCGCGTCGACTCTGCCGATGTTCCCGTCGGACTTCTTGCCGACCCTGCCGCAGCCATCGCCTCCTCGGCAATAAGCGCCAAGGCCTACACCGATGCGGTGGCAAAGGTCAAGAACCTTCTGCGCGACCTCACGCAATACCAGGGATTCGCACGCTATCTGCAAGGCACCAACGACACTGTCCGTCTGCACAACGATGTCATATCGCTCGATGTCTCCACCAAGGGGGCCATGATCACCATGGCCGAGCTTGCACGTTACGACAGTTTCCGTGGCGGCAAGGTGAAGGTCATTTCCGGCAATGACGATGCTTATTCGTTCATACTGAACTCAGCCGACAGGGAATTCGACACCCGCGACTTCTACTTCCGTCCCACAGAAGTCACCGATTCGTCGGTGCTCATGAGCCTCGACCTCGGAAAGGGCACACAGTTCGGTCTGCGCTACACGCTGCTCCCCGACAGCTATGTGGTGCGCCTGGACGTGGAACAGAAGGGTATGCAGAGCATCATCCCGTCAAGTGTGGTGACTATGGACTTCGTGTGGAACCAACGCATGCTCCGTCAGGAAGAGGGGCGCATGTTTGAGGAGCGCAACTCGGCAGTCTACTATAAGTATGCCGGCGGAGGTGTCGACAATCTGAGCGAGAACTCTTCGGACTCCAAAGAGGTCAACGAGCCGGTGAAGTGGATGGCGTTCAAGAACCAGTTCTTCTCGATGGCGTTCATCGCCCGCGATCCGTTCAACAACGCCATGCTGAAGTCGACCGTGCTGTCAATCAACGACGATCCCGACTATCTCAAGGAGATGGAGGCCATATCCACCCTCGACTATAATCCCGGAGCGGACAAGGCCGCCACGTTCGACATCCTGATCGGCCCCAACCTCTATCCGATGCTCTCGGCTGTCGACAAGGAGCTTTTTCCCGACGATGACCTTGACCTCACGCGCCTGATTCCGCTCGGATGGCCTATATTCCGCTGGATCAATACATGGATTGTCATTCCGGTGTTCGACATACTTGGCTCATGGTTTACCAACTATGGTGTGATCATCCTGTTCCTCACCATCTTTATCAAGCTCATCCTCTTCCCGTTCACCTACAAGAGCTACATGTCGCAGGCCAGGATGCGCCTGCTCAATCCCGAGATAAAAGCCATCAACGACAAGTATCCCGGGCAGGAGAATGCCATGACTCGCCAGCAAAAGACCATGGAATTGTATTCCCGCGCGGGAGCCAACCCGATGGCCGGGTGTCTCCCCATGCTTCTCCAGTTCCCTGTGCTCATTGCCATGTTCGCCTTCTTCCCCTCATGCATCGAGCTGCGCGGACAGTCGTTCCTCTGGGCTAAGGATCTTTCGGCGCCTGACGCTATAATCACCTGGACCGGCAACATTCCGCTTGTCACAGAGTACTTCGGCAACCACGTGTCGCTGTTCTGTTTGCTGATGACGGTGACCAACATCCTCTACACAAAGTTCACCATGGCCAACCAGCCATCTTCCTCCGCCATGCCCGGCATGAAGTGGATGATGTATCTGATGCCGGTGATGTTCCTCGTGTTCTTCAACAACTACGCCGCAGGCCTCTCCTACTACTACTTCCTGTCGTTGCTCATCACCATCGTGCAGATGATGATTTTCCGTAAGGTCGTCAGCGAGGACAAGATGCGCGCGAAGATGGCTGAGGCCGCCAAGAAACCCCGCAAGAAGAGCGGATTCATGGCACGCCTTGAAGAGGCTCAGCGCCAGCAGCAGGCCATGCTCCGTGAACAGCAGAAGCGCCAGGGCGGAGGCAAACGTCGCTGATATAATCTCTTGAAATATATTCGGTCAGGGTCTTTAAGGTTCTCTATCAGGCCTTAGAGATCCTGACTTTTAAATATCTTGAACCCTAAAATAGCTAAATTTATTATCATGGATAATTTCGTCTACTATGCTCCCACGAAGTTCGTGTTCGGACGCTACACGGAGAGGCGTGCCGGAGAACTGGCACGTGAGTTCGGGGGCACGCGTGCGCTGGTCGTGTTCGGAGGTGGTTCAGCCGTGCGCAGCGGTGCTGTCGGACGCACCGTCCGTTCGCTACACGCTGCCGGACTCGACACGTTCAACTTCGAGGGTATAACGCCCAACCCTACCGACGACAAGGTGCGTGAGGGTATCGACATCGTGCGCCGCAACAACATCGACATCATTGTGGCCGTGGGTGGCGGCTCGGTAATCGACACCGCCAAAGCTATAGCCCTCGGCGTCCCCTACGACGGCGATTTCTGGGACTTCTATTGCGGAAAGCTCGTCCCGGAACATGCGCTCCCGGTCGGGGTAGTGCTCACCATCCCGGCAGCCGGCAGCGAAGGGTCTGGCAACTCGGTAATCACACGTATGCCGGATTATGGCGAGACCGACAAGGAGGGCAATCCCGTCGGGCCTGTAAAGCTGAGCCTGCGCACCGAGTCGGTGCTCCGTCCCAAGTTCTCCATAATGAATCCCGAGTTTACCATGACGCTCCCCGCGTGGCAGACGGCCTGCGGCATCGTCGACATGATGGCGCATATCTTCGAACGCTACTTCTCGAATACTCCCGACTGCGAGGTGACCGACCGCGTTGCGGAAGGTCTGCTCAAAGCCATAATCACCGAGGGGCGCAGGGTGATGGACTCGCCCGACGACTACCAGGCGCGCGCAAACATCATGTGGGCCGCCACCCTCGCCCACAACGGACTGTGCGGAACAGGGCGTCGCGAGGACTGGTCGAGCCACTTCATCGAGCATGAAATCAGCGCAGTCTATCCGGAGGTGGCGCATGGTGCGGGTCTCGCTGCGGTTGTACCCGCATGGATGGAATATGTGGCGGAGAAAAATCCGGGTAAGGTAGCGCAGTTCGCCCGACGTGTCATGGATGTGCCTGTGCATGAGCAGGACGCTGACGACGACGAACTTTCGCTGCTCGATGCGGGCATACGCGTGCATCGTACCCTCTCGACCGGGGAGATAGCCGCCGAAGGGATCAGGCGTCTGCGCGAATTCTACCGGAGCCTGGGAATGCCGTCGGATTTCGCCGGCATGGGTATCGCTTCGCCCGATGTAACGTCTCTTGTGGAAGCGCTTCACCTGCATAAGGGTCAGTCCATCGGAAACTATGTGGAACTGACAAGCAGGGACACTAAGAAGATCTACAACAAGTTGCTCTGATTCCGCTTTAAGGATATGTGAAAACGGCGTTGTATCGAAAAAATCGACACAACGCCGTTTCGTATGGGGATAAGCCATTCCAGAGAGTCGTCGGACAGGTCAAGCAGTTCAGACCGGTCGGACGGGTCTGAAATGTCTGATACACGCCTCGTTAGAGGCGGTTTCTTGGAATAACTCTTATTTCTTTGCCGGCTCTTTAGAGAATGAGTAGGGAGCTGCCGACTGTAGGGTGCCACGGGTTTTATTGGGAGTGGGACCCATGTCGAAGTCCATGACACCGCCATCGAAGAGTTCCTTCATGGTGATGAAGTTCCTGTCGTGTTTCTTGCCGTTGAGAGTCAAGTCATCGACATAGACATTCTTGTCGGAATTGTCGGGGGCGTCGATGGTCATGCTCTTGCCGTTCTCGAAATGGAGCACGGCCTTTTTGAACAAGGGGCTGCCGAGGGCATATTCTCCCGTACCCGGAGCCACTGGATAGAACCCGAGGGCCGAGAACACATACCATGCCGAGGTCTGGCCGTTGTCCTCGTCGCCGCAATATC
>NZ_CAJTYX010000056.1 GCF_910583865.1 uncultured Muribaculum sp. | reverse complement strand
CCGGTTTTTATTGGTCAACAGCCGTTAAGGTTATTTAAGATGCGTCTGCCGTGCCTATTGTTTTATCTAAAATATGTTTTCCGTGTGCTCTTTGCGGTTCATCACCACGAATGTGTTCGCCCGTCAGGATTCCTGGTGGAATCCGTGATTGACACGTGTGGATGTGCAGATATGTGGAAAATAAAAAGCCCGGCTTGATGGCCGGGCTTTTGTTGCCTAATATAATCGTGTGGATTAGAGGGCGCTGAGGTTGAAGTTAGTGAACTCGAGGTCGTTCTGTGCGCGCTTGAGCATGTTGTTGTCGAGCTTGATGGCCTGACGCAGGTTGTTGTACACCATGTTGCTGTTGTTGGTGCGGGCACCGAGAACGGCTGTCAGGTAGAATGTGGTAGCGTCGGGGTTCTTCACACTGGCGAGAGTGCTCTTTGCCTTGCTGTAGTCCTTGCTGAGGATCTGGGCGAGGGCGGCGTTGTTGGTCTTGCTGTCGCCGAATGCACGCACTGCCGAGTTGTAGTCACCCTGCTTGAGGTAGTACACTCCGAGAGCGTCGCCGAGAGCGGGAACGCCGGCGGCGTTACCGAACTTGGAGGAAGCGTCCTTGTAGTTCTGGTTCATGAGTGAAACGAGACCGAGGTTCATCTGTGATTCAGCTGCGTTGGGAGCGAGCTTGGCTGCCTGTGCGAAGTTGGCTGCGGCTGCCTCGTAGTCCTTGTCGATGTACTGGCACATGCCGAGGTTGTTGTAGCAACGGTAGTCGTTGGGGTACAGCTCTACGGCCTTGTCATAAATCTGGAGGCGCTTGTTGTTGTCGTCGGTGAGGGTAGCTGCATAAAGGAGCTCATCTACGCTGAGGGCCTTGGGGTTGGAGAGGAAGATGTTCATGATTTCCTCGTCGCTCTTGCCGATAACGTCGATGGAAGCTGTGATGCGTGAGTAGCGGAGCTGCGGAAGGATTGTCTCTGCGAGCTGGTCGAATACGGAGCTGAGGTTGCGGATTTCCTTCTCGCGCTGCTCGGGATCCTTATACATCGAGAGGACGCTGAGGATAAGATCCTTGTCCTGGATGTTGCTGGCGGCAACGAGCTTCTGGAAGCCTTCCCAGTCCTGAGGAGTGAAGTTGGCGGTGAGTTCGCCGAATTCGGTGATGTTGTCCTTCTTCAGGGCTTTCTCCATATAGGCCACGGTGTTCTTTTCGCGATTTTCGGCGAGTTTGGTGTTGAGCTTCACACCGCCGTCGGGAGATGCGGTCGACTTGATGTTGATCTCCTTGATTTCGCGACGGCTGTCGTCGTTGGCGTCAACGAGTTCCTTGTGGAGGTCGAGCATCGACTTTGAGCCGAGTTCTCCCTTGCGGAGGTTGGCCTGGTTGATGAGGAACTTGATGTCGGCGTCATACTTCTCGTTGATGATGCGCTGGAACTTGTCGTTGGCAACTGCCGGGGTCACTGTTGCGGCATCGGCTATCGCTGCTGTGGCAACGACACCTTCCGCTACTTTCACGCGGGGAAGAGCGTACTGCTTGTTGCCCTGGCGGACGGTGAATGCGAGCGTGAGGTCGCTGCGGTTCATCTCGGGATTGTAGACGTACTGTACGGGAATGGTCACCGAACCACCGTTGTTGTAGTTGATCACAGGATTGTTGCCGCGCACTTTCTCGCCCTGGAACGTGTAGGGAGCGGAAGCCACTTCCATGCCGTTGAATTCGAGGTAGGGGGTCACGGTCACTTCGGCGTTCTTCTGGAAGAACTTGGCGGGGATGTTACCTGTGACGGTAGCCGGAACTTTGTCACCTACTACTTCGAGGGGGTTGGGATTTACCGAGAAGTAGTCGGACTTGAACTGGTTCATCTTCTTGCCGCATCCGGTTAGCATTACGGTACCGGCGAGGATGATTGAATAGCATACCTTGCTGTTCATGATGTGATAAATGTATTGGTAATTAGTGTTGAGCAGATGGCTTGTCGCACAAAGTAAAAGACGTGTCTGTCGCGACCCGGCTCCACTTCTGCATTCGACAACACAAAATTACTCTATTTTTCCAATCAATACATCATTTTAACGATGATAAAATTGCAATAAAATGTTAAATATATTAATTTATGTGTCTGCAGCTCCGATGCGTGCATTTTGCCTTGCCATGGAGGATATCTATTGGAAAAAAGTTGTAACTTTGTATGTTAAATAATTATTAACTAAATATACGTTTTCTGCCAATGAGAAAATGGCGTATCGAGGACAGCGCAGAGCTGTACAATATCACCGGATGGGGCATGAAGTACTTCTCCATCAATGAGAAAGGTCATGTGGCTGTGACTCCCCGCGAGGGGTGCGCGTCGGTCGACATCAAGGATGTGCTCGACGAGTTGCAGGTCCGTGATGTAGCCGCACCGGTGTTGTTGCGCTTTCCCGACATTCTCGACAACCGTGTCGAGAAGATTTCCAGATGTTTCCGTCAGGCCGCTGAAGAATACGGCTACGAGGCTAAGAATTTCATCATCTACCCGATAAAGGTCAACCAGATGCGTCAGGTGGTTGAGGAGATTGTGAGCCATGGAAAGAAATTCAATATAGGTCTTGAGGCCGGTTCGAAGCCTGAGCTTCATGCCGTGCTGGCTACGAATATCGCCGAGAATGCTCTGATTATATGCAACGGATATAAGGATAACGAGTATATCGAGCTTGCTCTTCTGGCACAGAAGATGGGACGCAATATCTATCTCGTGGTCGAGAAGCTCAATGAGCTTCAGGCTATAGCGGAGGTATCCAAGCGGTTGGGAATCACTCCCAACGTGGGCATGCGTATAAAGCTATCAAGCTCAGGCTCAGGGAAATGGGAAGAGTCGGGAGGCGACCAGTCGAAGTTCGGCCTGAATTCGTCGGAACTGCTCACGGCGCTTGATTTTCTCGAACGCCACAAGATGAAGGAATGCCTCAAACTGATTCATTTCCACATCGGAAGCCAGATTACAAAGATACGTCGCATAAAGAACGCTTTGCGTGAGGCTACGCAATTCTATGTGCAGCTTTCGAAACTGGGCTATGAAATAGATTTCATCGATATAGGTGGTGGCCTCGGTGTGGACTATGACGGCACGCGCTCTTCGTCAAGCGAAAGCTCGATGAACTATTCCATACAGGAATATGCCAACGACTCGGTGTCGGCATTGGTAGATGCATGTGTGAAAAACGGGCTGAAGCAGCCAAACATCATCACCGAGAGCGGCCGTTCGCTGACGGCCCACCATTCCGTGCTTATATTCGAGGCTTTGGCTACCACGTCGCTTCCCGAATGGGACGACCGCGAAGAGGTTTCGCCCGACGACCATGAACTTGTGCGCGAGCTGTATGACATCTACGACAAGCTCAATCAGCCACGAATGTTCGAGAGCTGGCACGATGCTTTGCAGATTCGCGAGGAGGCTCTCGACCTGTTCAGCCTCGGGATGCTTGATCTGCGTTCGCGTGCGCAGGTGGAGAAACTTTTCTGGTCGATAGCGCGCGAGGTGGGTGACATCGCAAGCACTCTGAAGCATGCTCCCGAGGAATTGCGTAAGATAGCGAAGATGCTCCCCGACAAATATTTCTGCAACTTCTCGCTATTCCAGTCGCTTCCGGATTCGTGGGCCATCGACCAGGTGTTCCCCATTATGCCGATCGCGCGTCTCGACGAGAAGCCTACGCGCACGGCCACATTGCAGGACATCACCTGCGACTCCGACGGCAAGATTGCCAACTTCATCTCGGCCCACGGCAACTCCAACTCCCTTCCGGTGCACCCGTTGCGCGACAAAGAGCCTTATTATATAGGTGTATTCCTTGTCGGGGCATATCAGGAGATTCTCGGCGATATGCACAACCTGTTCGGTGACACCAATGCCGTGCATATAAGCGTCTATAAGGACCGCTACGAGATAGACCAGATAATCTACGGCGAGACGGTCGATGAAGTGCTCGACTATGTGCAGTATAGTCCCAAGCGTCTCGTGCGCAACGTGGAGACATGGGTCACGTCATCGATGAAGAGCGGGAAGATTTCTCCGGAGGAGGGGCGTGAGTTCCTGAGCAAATACCGTTCGGGTCTCTACGGATATACTTACCTTGAGAAGGACTGACCCGTCGTGCGTTATTTCATGCGGCTCGCCTACCGTGGCGCTCCCTACCACGGCTGGCAGATACAACCGAATGCCATAAGCGTGCAGGAATGTGTGGAGCGTGCGCTCTCCACGTTCCTGCGCACGCCAACGCCTGTTGTCGGCGCGGGGCGTACGGACACGGGAGTCAATGCCTCGATGATGATTGCCCATTTCGACGCGGATCGCGAGATTGCCGACATACCGGGAGCGGTGAGGGCGTTGTGCTCGCTGCTCGGACGCGACATCGTCGTTTACGACATCATACCGGTGCACGCCGACGCTCATGCGCGGTTCGACGCCACTTCGCGTACGTATCATTATTATACCTACACTGGCCGGTCTCCATTCTTATATGACCTTGCCTGGCAGGAACCCCCAGCCGGCCTTGACTTCGATGCGATGAACATGGCGGCCTCGCTTCTTACCGGTGTGGATGACTTCACGTCGTTTGCAAAGCTCCATTCCGATGCCAAGACCAACATATGCCGCGTTACGCGTGCCGAATGGATAGAGACTGTCCCGGGCGATACATCGCGCCATACGTTCGTAATCACTGCCGACCGTTTCCTGCGCAACATGGTGCGCGCCGTCGTAGGCACGCTGGTCGACGTGGGGAGAGGCAAGCTTTCCATCGACGGATTTCGTGACGTGGTCGAACGGCGTGACCGCTGTGCCGCCGGCATCTCTATGCCTCCACATCCGCTTTTTCTCTACGACATAACCTATCCCTATATACGCTGAGTGCGCTCTTCAGGGTGGGGGGCTTTAGATAGTGTATTCCGACAAGTCGACGAGACCGCTGCGCAGGGCGTAGCGGACGGCCTCATAGGCGCAGTTGACTCCTATTTTCCGGAAGATGTTTTTCTTGTGGGTGGTGATCGTGTGGACGCTTGAATTGCGTTCGCAGGATATCTCCTTTACCGACATGCCGCGCCCTATCAGCCTCAGTATCTCTCTCTCAGACTCGGTGAGAGGGAGCGATTTTTCGGTGCGGCACGGTGTGGTGACGTGCGCCGATATCTCACGGCTCACGTAGTGTTCATGGCGGAGAGCCATCCGTATGGCGGTCATGATTTCTTCGCCGGAATTTTCCTTGAGGATGAGATTTACATTCTTCTCTATGGCGAGACGCCGTATGAGCCTGTCGGTCAGTTCGGATGAGAAGATCACCCAGTGTGCCGACTCAAAACGGGCAATGACGTTGAGGAGGTTCTCAACGCCATTGAAAGAGAAAAGGGCATAGTCGATGATTACCACGCAGTCGCCGGTTTGCCGCAGGAACTGTATCAGCTCGTGCTTGTCACGTTTCTCGACAATCCGGCCCGATGGGAACGCGTCGCTTATGAGCATACGCAGTCCGGCGCGTGTGATATCCTGGTTGTCGGCAAGGATGAATGTCGCGGTTATGTCCGTCATTCCGGAGAATATGATGCGTCGCCCTGTCAGAGGGGATATTCCTCGAACGCATAGAGCACCGTGGAGAGGTATCTTTCGCCGGTGTCGGGGAGGAGGGCCACGATGGTCTTGCCGTCGTTCTCTGGCTTGCGAGCCTCGGCAATGGCGGCATGGAACGCCGCGCCGGAGGAGATGCCCACGAGCAGACCTTCCTTTTCAGCGAGCAGGCGTGATGCGGCTATCGCGTCGTTGTCGACCACGGGGAGTATCTCGTCGACAGCCTGCGCGTCGAAGTTCTTGGGCACAAATCCTGCGCCGATACCCTGTATTTTGTGGGCACCGGGCTTACCTCCGGAGAGGACCGGCGATGATGCTGGTTCTACGGCTATGACCTTTATCTGTGGGTTATACCTTTTAAGTCCTCGCGATGTGCCGCTCACTGTGCCTCCGGTACCCACACCGGCTATGAAGGTGTCGATTGTGCCGTCGGTGTCGCGCCAGATCTCTTCGGCGGTGGTGCGTTCATGCACGGCGGGATTGGCAGGGTTGTCGAACTGCTGGAGGATGACTGCACCTGGAGTTTCCCGCTGTAGCTCGAAGGCTCTGCGGATGGCGCCTTTCATCCCTTCCGCGCCTGGAGTGAGCACGATTTGTGCCCCGAGAGCCTTGAGGAGGTTTCTCCGCTCGATGCTCATCGTCTCTGGCATGGTGAGAATCAAACGGTAACCTTTGACGGAGGCAACCCATGCGAGTCCGATGCCGGTGTTTCCGCTTGTAGGCTCTATTATGGCGGCTTCGGGGCGGAGCACGCCGGCGGCCTCCGCATCCTCGATCATGGCCATGGCCACGCGATCCTTGACGCTGCCGCCGGGATTGAAATATTCGAGCTTTACGAGCACTCGGGCATTGAGGCCGAGGGCTTTCTCGATATTGCTTACTTCCAGTAGAGGGGTGTTCCCGATGAGTTCAGTCAGATTTTTAGCGATTTTTGCCATAACAGGTGGTTTTTGTCGGTTGATTGGTGTCAGGAATCGGACGGATGCCGATTCTGTCGCAAAAGTAGGAGTATGATGACGTCCCGGAAATACCCTTTTCGGGGTATATTCGTGAAAATATCGCGGTAAAAGGCACTGATGTTACGGCTTCTGCCAAACTCCCTCTTCCTTAAGGAATGATATGAGGGCCGGGATTGCTTCTGCCTGGGGGATATTCTTTCTGACGCACTCCTTGCCACGGTAAAGACTTACGTGGCCGGCTGCCGCTCCGACGTAGCCGTAGTCGGCATCCGCCATTTCGCCCGGGCCGTTGACGATGCAACCCATCACTCCGATTTTGAGGTTCTTGAGATGGCCTGTGGCTTCCCTTACGGCTTTCAGTGTGCTTTGCAGGTCGAACAGTGTGCGTCCGCATCCCGGACATGCGATATATTCCGTGTGGCTGAATCTCAGACGGGTGGCCTGGAGGATATTGAGGGCCAGCGCATACAGCGCCTCGTCGCTCATGACGTTGCTGTGTATCTCGATAGCGTCCTGCAGCCCGTTGAGCAGCAGGCGTCCGAAGTCGGCAGCCGCCCGCAGCTTGATTTCCTCCTCGGGGAGATCGTCATAGGAGATGCATGCCACAATCGGGGAATCATTACCTTCGGCAGAGAGCCTTTCGGCCTCCGCCATTATGTCGGCTGCCGGATTTACGCCCTTGCCGCAGATTGATATGACACCGTCGGGGAGCACCGATGTCTCAAGCGGTGATATGACAGCAGTAGGACTTCCGCCTCCGATATTTCCTATAGACCGTGACTTGCGTCTTGCGGGAGTGAAGTTTGTAGGATAGATGAATTTTCCGTCGGCGGCATTGTCTGCGGCGAATCCGGCAATGTAGTCGGCGAGAGCCTTTGCCACGGGTATCTCATTCTCCGGAGGTTCGCTCAAGGACACACGTATCGTGTCGCCGATGCCCTCGGCGAGTAGCGTGCCGATACCTACGGCACTCTTGATGCGGCCATCCTCGCCGTCACCGGCTTCGGTAACTCCGAGGTGCAGCGGGAAATCCATTTCTTCCGCTTCCATGGCAGCTACGAGGCGCCGCACGGTCTCCACCATGACGACCACGTTGCTGGCTTTTATGGAAATCACTATGTCGAGGAACTCATGGCGCACGGCTACGCGCAGGAATTCCATGGCGCTCTCAACCATCCCTGCCGGAGTGTCGCCGTAGCGGCTCATTATTCGGTCGCTGAGGCTTCCGTGGTTCACGCCTATACGGATTGCCGTGCCGTGGGCGCGGCACGTGTCGAGGAATGGCACGAACGCCTCCTCTATGCGGAGCAGTTCGGCGGCATATTCCTCGTCGGTGTATTCCAGTTTGCGGAATGTGCGTCCCGGATCAACGAAGTTCCCCGGATTGATGCGCACTTTGTCGACACCGGCCTCGGCAGCCGCGAAGGCCGCACGAGGGTTGAAATGCACGTCGGCCACGAGCGGCACGTCGCATCCGCGCTTGCGCAATTCGTCGCGTATCAGCCCTATGTTGGCGGCCTCACGAATGCCCTGGGCGGTGAGGCGTACTATGTCACCCCCGGCTTCGGCGATTCTAAGGCATTGCTCCACGGATCCGTCGGTGTCGTTGGTCGACGTGTTGGTCATCGACTGGAGCGCGACGGGGAGTCCGTCTCCTATGGCCGTGTTTCCGATGGTCACTCGTCGGCTCGGCCGGCGAGTATAGCTGTATTTCGACATTGTCGGCTCAGTTTGTCTTGAATTTGTACTTCACTTCGGCCAGTTCGGCGTTGGCTTTGACGATTTTGCCGGAAAGGGACTTCTTGTAATCCGCGAGTCGTGCGGCGATGCGATCATCGCCCAGGGCGATCATCTCCACCGCGAGGAGCGCGGCGTTGAGTCCGCCGTTGATGGTGACGGTGGCCACAGGTATGCCCGGAGGCATCTGTACGATTGCAAGCAGGGCATCCATGCCGCCTAGGGTAGATGCGATGGGCACACCTATTACCGGGAGGGTCGTGTTGGCGGCAATCACTCCAGGCAGGGCTGCCGCCATACCTGCGGCGGCGATTATCACCTTGATTCCACGGGCGGCGGCTCCGGATGCGAATTCTTCCACCTGGGCGGGAGTACGGTGGGCCGACAGAGCGTTTATCTCGAACGGTATCTCGAAATCATCAAGCAGCTGGGCTGCTTTGCCCATCACGGGCAGGTCGGAAGTGCTCCCCATGATGATGCTTACGATAGGATTCATAATGTGATATTTTGTTTAGATCAGTTTGTTGCTTTAATAGTCATGGCGGCTACATGGTGAGGAGATACACCACTATAAAACCGTTGGCCGAGCCTGCCGCTACCTGCCACAGGGTGTGTCGACCGAGTATTATGCGTGAGGTGCATAGCGCTCCACAGAGGATAACCGTACCGCAGATATAGGGCCACATAGGCACGATGCCCATATGGTCGGAAGCTATGCGGAAGAGCATCGCCGTGAATCCGGCCATCGCAGCCGCATGGGCCGAAATCTTCCACCAGATGTTGACTATGCATGAGATTACAGCTGTGCAGGCACCCGCCACCATGAACATCCACATCCAGTGGGGGACATGGATGGAGAAGAGATACCACGCGCATGCCAGATAGCACACGATTGTAAGCACGTAAGGCACAAGCCGCTCGGTGCGGTTGTTGAGACCCGGATCAGATATGATCTTCATCCAGTACAGTAGCATGATAGCCATTCCGGGGAGAACGCATGTCACGAAACATGTCATCATCACTACGTTCCATCTTGCCCCTGCGGGTAACATTGCGAGAGGGGTGAGCCACAATGCGGCAAACACCGCATAGGTGGGGATGAGGATCGGGCTTAACACCCATGATAGTATATGTGCGATACGTGTCATGATGTTGTTTGTTCTGTTGATTCAACCGTTCTACTGTCTGTTTAACATCTGCGGGAGCTTTAAGTTTAGATGTCACGGCGCATGCGTGCCACCGGATAGCCCAGACGCTCGCGGTATTTTGCCACTGTGCGGCGTGCGATGTCGTAGCCTCGTTCGGCGAGGAGTGCGGCGAGCGCCTCGTCGCTCAAGGGATGGCTCTTGTCCTCATGCGCTATGCATTCTTTCAGTGCTGCCATTATGGCATGGGTGGATGTATCGTTGTCGTCGGTAGGGCGTTCGTTGAAGAATAACTTCAGAGGATAGACACCCCGTCCTGTGGCGACATACTTCCCTGCCGTGGCACGCGAGATGACAGAGAGGTCGTAGCCGGTAATTGATGCGATGTCCTTGAGTATCATCGGCCGAATGAGGTTTTCCTGCTCCCCTTCGACGAAGAAATCGCGCTGAAGCCTGACGATGGCGCTCATAACGTTGAAGAGTGTCTCCTGACGCATGCTGACCAGGCGCATGAACTCGCGTGCCTCGTCACGTTTCTGTCTGATGAAAAGGGTGGCTTCGCGGTCGCGCCTGGAGCGTGGGATGGGTGTGGGGTCGTCATCACGGAAGCTCTCTTCTATCGTCAGTTCGGGAATGTTGTTCAGAAGTGTCAGGGTCACTGTCTGGCCGTCGGTATCTATCTGGAAGTCGGGTATGATATGACGTGTGCGGTCGTCTGCCGGATTTGATTCAATCTCACCACCCGGCTTGGGATTAAGGGTGCGTATCACTTTCATGGCCTCTCGCAAGGTAGGCTGGTCTACCCCGAGGAGGCTTGCGAGACGGTCGTAGTGTTTCAGCGAGAATATGTCGAAATAATGTTCGACGATTTCCGTTGCGAGTTTCACCGGCGGTGACTGCTGTTTGCGTCGGAGCTGTAGCAACAGGCATTCGCGGAGGTCTACCGCACCTACCCCTGCCGGATCCATTGTGCGCACGAGCGCTATCATCTGCTGCACTTGTGCGGTAGTTACCGGTAGTCCCGTGTGGGCCTCTATGTCGTAGGCCATGCTTGCCGCGTCACGGGTAAGATAGCCGTTGTCATCGAGGTTTCCTATGACGTAGAGTGCGATGGAGCGTTGTTCGTCCGATAGGGTGTGTTCCGCGAGCTGTGAGCTGAGAGTGTCTAACAATGACTGTCCGCTGTCGGGGGCTAAAGGCTCGTAAGTGCGTTCGCTTTCCGAGCGGTCCGGAGCCTCAAGGCGGTAAGACGGAATGTCATCGACACGATAATCGGCCAGCTGCATGTCCTCGGCTGTCTCCGTGAACTCGTCCGGACCATTTTCTGCGGAAGGTGTCTCTACGATGTCGAGGGCAGGATTGTCATCGAGCATTCTCTGCACTTCGTCCTCGATTTCCGGACCGTTCATCTCGAGCATACGTCCGTAGCGCACCTGTAGCGGCGACAACCGCTGCTGCATCTTTTGCTGTAACGATAGGTTAAGTGACTCTTTCATGCCGTCGTCCCTATGTGGGGGGTGTCGTGGATATTGTCGCTTTGCATGCCCCCAATCCGTTTACAAAGATAATATATGCCGTGCTATTTTGCAAGGATGACGTTAGCTTGGCTCACGTCGTAATACGATTACGGTGCGCCAAATGGACTTTGACACACCGTAATAATGACTTATATGTGGACGTAGGCGGGATCAGAGGTCCCAGATCACGTAGAGGGCGCCCCATGTGAACCCTGCTCCGAAAGCGGTCAGGATAATTTTGTCGCCCTTCTTAAGCTTGTCTTTGTACTCGTCGATGCAGAGGGGGATGGATGCGGCCGACGTGTTGCCGTAATGTTCGATGTTTACGAGCACCTTGTCGTGGCCGAGACCGGCACGTTCGGCAACAGCCTCGATGATGCGGAGGTTGGCCTGATGGGGTATGAACCAGTCTACGTCAGACACTTTCATGTCGTTGCGCTCTGCCACTTCAATCGACGATGTAAGCATGTCGGTGACGGCATGTTTGTAGACTGCGCGTCCTTCCTGATACAGGTAGTGCCAGCCTTCATCAAGGGTCTGCTGTGTGGTGGGATGGGCGGAGCCTCCGCCTTTCATCACCAGATGGGGCAGGCCTTCGCCGTCTACATGGAACACGCCGTCGATGATTCCGACTTTCTCCTGCGATGGCTCGATGAGCATGCACGCCGCACCGTCACCGAAGAGGGTGCAGGTGGTGCGGTCGGCATAGTTGACCATCGACGACATCTTCTCGGCGGCAACGACTACCACTTTCTTGTACATTCCGGCGCGCACATAGGCTGCGGCATCCTGCAATGCCACGAGGAATCCGGCACAAGCGGCCTGTATGTCGTAGGCGTATGCTTTATTGAGACCGCATCCATGGGCTATCACGGAACCGGTGGAGGGGAATCGGTAGTCGGGATTGGATGTGGCGCAGATCAGCAGGTCTACCTCCTCCGGATTCGTCGAGGTGGATTCCAGCAGCTTGTTTACGGCATTTATGCCAAGGTAAGAAGAGCCTGCATCCTTCTTAAGGATTCGACGTTCTTTGATTCCTACGCGGGTAGTAATCCATTCGTCGGAGGTGTCAACCATCTTCGACAGCATCTCGTTGTCAAGGATATCGTCGGGCACGTATGACGCAACGCCCGCAATTCTTGGATAAAACATTTGGAGTGAATGGTTTATGTTCTGCAAAGTTGTTGTGGGGCATATGCCGTGGCTGACGTTGCCCTTGTGCATACCGGAAAATAGACATATTACCCCGGGCATTTGTTTCAGATGTCCGGGGGATATGTATTAATCTATGTTTTCCACCCGCCGGGCGGGAAACATGAAATTGGGTATGCAGGCGCGTTGACGCGGCTCTACTATGCCGAGGAGTGTCGTATTATACGGCAGCCGGCTTTTCGATGGCGATTTTACCACGATAATAACCGCAGGCAGGGCATACGGTGTGGTAGATGTGCCATGATCCGCAGTGGGGGCAGATGGCCAGCGTGGGTTCTACTGCCTTGTCGTGGGTACGACGTTTTGCGGTGCGGGTCTTGGATTGCTTTCGTTTAGGATGTGCCATTTCGTTATATGATTTTTTAGTTGTTGTCGTTCAGTTTCTTTAATTCATCCCAACGCGGATCGGTCGGGGTATCGTCGCTGTCGGAGGAATCGGGCTGCATCTGCGCGGTCTCCACTTCGTCGATCATCTCGTCGATTATTTCGTCATCGCCGTCCCCTTCAAGGTTGTGGGCCGTGGCGCGGTGCTTTTTCAGCAGGCTGCTCATGGCTCGGTTGCATTTGCCCAACGGGTGTACATGCTTGATAGGGATGGTGAGCGCTACGGTGTCGTACATCATGTAGGCGATGTTAAGCTCCGCGTCGCTTTCCGGAATCTCCAGAAGTTCGTCGGAGTCGTCATTGTAGTCGGGACCGTATTTCACGAAAATATGGAACGTGGTGTCGACAGGCCATTGGAGGTCGTCGAGACATCTGTCGCAGATGAGTGTGATTTCGCCTGTGACGGTAAGTGTGATTTCGTACAAGTCTCCCTTGTAATCGACATCTACATGCACGTCAATGTCGGCATCGCGGATGTCGGCACTTTCCATATCGACGAAAAACTGTTTTTGCAGCTTGTAGTCGAAGGTGTGGCTGCCGTGAGGCAGTGTCTTTAGAGGGAGCTTGTATGCTGAGAACTTTCCCACAAGAAATTTTATTGAAAAAACCGCTGCAAAGTTACTTATTATCCGAAGAAAAATCAACTTTTTGCGGAAAAAATGCGGGCGGTTGGCACGGCTCTTTCATTTAAGATTGCGTTATGTTCTCAGGGATTGTGTTATTTTA
>NZ_CAJTYX010000055.1 GCF_910583865.1 uncultured Muribaculum sp. | reverse complement strand
TATCATGATTGCCAAGATGGGTCAGGACGGTCACGACCGTGGCGCCAAGGTGGTGGCCACAGGTTATGCCGACTGCGGATTCGATGTCGACATGGGCCCGTTGTTCCAGACTCCCGCCGAGGCAGCCCGCCAGGCCGTGGAGAACGACGTGCACATCCTCGGCGTTTCATCGCTCGCCGCAGGCCATAAGACCCTCATACCTCAGGTTATCGAGGAACTTAAGAAGCTTGGCCGCGAGGACATCATGGTGACTGCCGGCGGTGTAATCCCCGCTCAGGACTACGATTTCCTCTACAAGGCAGGTGTCGCAGCTATCTTCGGCCCGGGTACACGCATTCCCGATTCGGCCATCAAGATGCTTGAAATCCTCAACGGTGCCGAGTAATCCGCCGTAGGATTAATATAAAGGCTTATCAATCAAAAAGAATCGGAAGCTCCCGGCAACGGTATGCTTCCGATTCTTTTATGTTGAATGGAAAATGTGTAAATTTGCGGTATGGCAACAATATTGAATATCGAGACATCGACAACCGTATGCTCCGTGGCTCTTACCATGGACGGTAATGTGATTGACCGCAGGGAAGATTATCATGGACGCAACCATGCCTCTCTGTTGAGCGGCTACATCGAGGATATGCTTGCCGCAGCTAAAAAGCATGAGCTTAAGCTCGATGCCATAGCGGTGAGCATCGGTCCGGGGAGCTATACCGGACTGCGTATCGGGCTGTCGGAGGCAAAAGGGTTGGCCTATGCGATGAAACTTCCTCTTATAGGGGTCGACACATTGCAGGTTATGACTGTCGCCGTAATGTTCAGTGACTTCTTTGATGAAAATGTGCTTTTTGCGCCGATGATCGATGCGCGACGTATGGAAGTCTACACTGCCGTGCATGATTTCGCGCTTGAGAATGTTGTGTCGCCGCGCCCGCTCATACTTGATGAGGAGAGCTATCGTGAGCAACTCGACCGAGGCCCTGTGATTTTCTTCGGCGACGGTAGCGAGAAAGCCCGTAAAGTTCTTGAGAAGCATCACAACGCTAATTTCATTACCGAAATATATCCTCTCGCCGCCAATATGATGGCTCTCTCCGAAAAGGCATACCGCAATAAAGATTTCCTCGATCTTGCATATTCCGTCCCGGCATATCTGAAGGATTTCCAGGCCGTGAAGCCAAAGAAGATGTTCTGACCGCGCTTTGGTTTGGGTACATATATACAGCATATGGAAAAGAACCGGAAAGAGGAACCGGACACCGTGATTCTAATGGCGTCTCCGCGCCGAGACGGACGTGTGGCCCGTGCCGCACGGGAGGTGGAGGCCATGGTCGCGGATGCCGGCAGCCGTGGAGTCGTGTTTGACCTTTCGGACATGGAGATCCGTCCATGCCGCGGCTGCATGAAATGCCGTACCACTGGCGAATGTGTCTATAGGGATGACCATGTTTGTCTGATTGCCGACAACATACGGAAGTGCGATATGCTTGTGGTAGCCGCACCTACTTACTGGGCCAACATGCCGGGGACTTTGAAAGTGCTTTTCGACCGTCTTGTGTCCGTACTTATCAAGGATGGCGCTCCGGGACATATGCCGAAGCCCCTGCATAAGGGAAAACGGTATGCTATAATCACCGCGTGCAGCACACCGTGGCCGTTCAACCGCATTCTGGGAGAGAGCAGCGGGGCTGTCGCGGCCATTCGCCGGGTGTTCCGTTATTCCGGCTTCAAGTGTGTAGATACTATTCAGATGGCCGGTGGCCGGGAAGTGGATGCCGGGCGTTGTGCCCGTATGGTCAAACACCTGATGCTTAAATAATCATGAAAATAGAACTGATTGTCGTTGGCAAGACCAACACGCCTTATCTGCGAGAAGGCATAGAGCGCTATGTGAAGCGCCTTGTCCATTATGTGCCTTATGAGATACGCACCATAGGCGATATAAAGACGACTAAAGCCATGACTTCCGAACGGCAGAAGGAGATGGAGGGTGAGCTGATTCTTCAGCAGTTTCAGTCGGGCGACCGTGTGGTGCTTCTTGACGAGCGTGGACGCGAGATGACCTCGCGCCGATTCGCGGAATATATCGACAGGGCCATGAATACCGTCAGCAAGCGGTTGCTGTTTGTCGTAGGCGGTCCATATGGCTTTTCACAAAAGGTTTACGATCGTGCGGACGGAATGTTGTCGTTGTCGCAGATGACCTTTTCCCATGAGATGATCCGACTGTTTTTTACCGAGCAGGTTTACAGAGCCATGACCATTCTGCGCGGAGAGCCCTATCACCACGACTGATTGTCGTGTCTATTCGAGAAGGAGGTCGCGCAGTATGGCGTCGGAAATCAGCCAGTATTTTTCCGGAATTCTCATGGTGGAGTCAGTGCACAGCAACCTCCCGGAGGAGATGAACGGATCTGCATTCTTGCGGAGTTCCGACAGTGACTTACTTCCTCCGATTTTCTCCACCGCTTCCTGATTCAACCCATGTGATGTGCGCAGGGAAGTTATGATAAGGTCGTTGATGCGGTCTGTCGTCGTTTCTTCCTCAACGGTATAGAATGTCTTGCCTGAATTTATTGCTGCAATGTAGGCGGCTACACCCGGCGGGTTGACCCGGCGCATTTCACCGTCGAAGCTGTGCGCACCCGGGCCGAGGCCGAGGTAGGGGGTGTAATCCCAATATGAGCTGTTATGACGCGAATGCTTGCCGGGAAGAGCGAAATTGGAGATTTCATAGTGTGTGAATCCTCGGCGTGTAGTGTACTTACACAGCATGTCGTACATCTGCTCGGACACTTCTTGTGGGATTTCTTTTATTTTCCCCGTCATCAACATGGCGTAGAGGCGTGTGCCCTGCTCATATGATAGCGCATAGGCCGACAAATGTGTTATGCCGCGTTGCAACAGCCTTTCAAGAGAGTCGCGCCATGTATCTATGGTCTGCCCTGGGAGTCCGTAGATAAGGTCGGCGCTTATGTTTGAGATGCCTCCACGGAGTATGGTTTCTATGGCGTCTAATGCCTCTGCGGCGGTATGTCGACGGCCAACGGCGGCAAGTTCGCGGTCATTCAGCGACTGCACTCCGATGCTTATCCTGTCTACACCGAGTGAACGCATGGAGCTTACCCAATGTGCCGTTACGTCCTCGGGATTAGCCTCTACGGTGAACTCCGAGAGCGATGATTTCGGTATCGGCGACACTATAGCTTCAAGTTCGCCGGGAGTGAGTATGGAGGGTGTGCCGCCACCGACATAGATAGTGGTGATTTCGCTGTCGGAGAGTTCATGGCGGCGCATATCCCATTCTTTTGATACGGCATCGGCGAATCCTTCCCGGCTTTTCTTTTCCGGGATAGAGAAGAAATCGCAGTAAGCGCACTTCGAGTGGCAGAAGGGTATGTGGATGTATATGCCTGACATGTCGGGATAAGACGGATCAGAAATTCTGGCCGCAGATTGATTTATAGTTGCAGAATCTGCAATGCGACGGATGCGGAGAGGGGGTGAACGGGGTGGTTGCGTCGAAGAGCGATGCCAGTCGTGCTGCCAGCTCTTGCTTGACCTTGTCGTTGAGGTCGCGGTAGTCGGAAAGCGGCTCTTTGTCGATGACTACTTCCGGGATTGAGTTCTCGGCGCTAAGTTTCCTGAATCGGAAAAGCAATGGACGTATAGCACCGTTGTAGCCGGTCTCCATTCGTAACGCATTGCAATACAGGAATAGCTGCAGGATGGCTTTGTGATGTCCTTTGCCGTTGCCCGGAGGCTCGAAGAGGTGGCTGAGATTGACTACCTTTATCTCGTCACTTCCGGTCTTGTAATCGATTATCTCCATGCGGTCGTCCCTCCGGTCGATTCTGTCGATTACACCGACAAGGTTGATTGAGAGTGTCGGCGAAAGCGGAACTGATGTCTCGAACCGGCGTTCGGCCTCAATGAAAACGAACGGAGCCCTCTGCTTTTCAAGACGGAACAGGTGTTTCATCTGTATGAGCATGATGTCGGCAATGACACGCGCCTCGCCGTATAGAGGGGCGAGGTTGATATACTCCTCCTCTGGGTTTGCAGTGTTGAGATTCGGCAACCGGTTGAAATGCAGGTTGATGGCCGAAGTTATCAGCTTTTCGATGGCAATGTCGTCAGCCACCATGCCATCAAGCATCTCTGCTGTCACGGTTATCTCCTTGCGATTGCCCCGTAGATGATTGTAGGAATACTCGGCCACCTGGTGCAGCACTTTTCCGAACGTGCTTTCATCCATGTAGTCGGTCACTTCAGTATCATCCTTCAGTCCGCGCAGGTAGTGCAGGCAGAATTTGAGCGGGCAGCTTATGTAAGTGTTTATTGCCGAGGGGGAGAGATAGCGGCGGCGACCTTCGGAAGCCCGGTATGAGTCGATGATGCGCATAAGCTGCTCATCTTTCGCGATGGATATGTCCGGGATCTGCCCCGGCGCCGGAAGATTGAAAGCGGCTTTGTGCATGCGTATGCGTTCCTGCGGGTAATGGTGCAGGAGCTGGTAGATGTATCGCGACATGTCGCCTGAATTCAGGGCTTCGGTGCGGGTATCGTATATCAATGTGACGTTGCGCGCCGCAGATATCATGCGGTAGAAATAATAGGCGAATATACATTCCTGGAATTCCATCGTAGCCATGCCGAAGCACCGCCTAAGTATATTCGGTATGAACGAACGAGAGAAGTGGCGCTTGGGGAAGATGCGTTCGTTCATTGAAAGTATTATAAGGTTGTCGAAATTGAGCGCGCGGGTTTCAAGTATGCCCATTATCTGTAGTCCTTTGAGCGGTTCGCCGGTGAAATTTACGGTCTCCGCGTCGACAACGCTGCGGATCAGATGGAAGAATGTCGCGTCGCGCATCGTTATGCCGTAGCGGTCCGCGACATCGCGCAGTTGCTCTACGCTCTGCCGGTAGCGCGACAGGAATCCGAGTTCAAGTGCTACGGGCGCCGGGGCTTCGACGCTTTCAGGTGGCAGCATGTCGTCGGGGATATCCGTTGCCTCGTTCACCTCGGCCGGTGTATCGTTTTCCGTGGATTGGGTGGCTTTGAGTTTTCTTTCAAGGAATTCGACGAGCTGAAGTGTGTAGCTGAACACTTCCGTGCCTGAATGCAGGTCGGTAACGGGGTAGAATACCTTTTCAAACTGCTCCCATGTGGCGCGCAGGTAGTCGGCCGGTACGCTGAAAAGGCGTCGCTCACGGATTTCATTGCGGATAGCCTCGCAAAGGTCGGGATTGATGCGCGCGAGCAATGGGTTGGCAAGCACATCGCATACATCTTCGTAGAAGAAGCACCAGTTGCCCCTGATCTTCCTGGCCTTAAGATGCATGGTCATGATACTGCGCATGAGCGCGGCTGCGGGAGTGAGCTTCATCGGATAGCCCATCGTGATGTTGACCGAGGGGATGGAGGCCGGGATGGAATGTAGAAGTTCGATGAACAGGTCCTCCGAGGGGAGTACTATGGCAGTGTCAATCGCATTTGTGCGGTCCGCGATGCTCCCGTCCTTCACCATGCGGTCGATAAGGCGTCCGGCATATTTCACCTGACCTACATTGGACGGTATGCCAACCACGTCTATTTCCGGAATGGGAATTTCACCGTCATAGTCGATGTCATAGCGTGACGGAAACAGTTTCACATAGCGGCTGATGAAGTGAGTGGCCATATTGTCGGCACGCAGTTCGTCGGGGAATGCATAGTCCCAGTAGAAGTCGGCTATCCCTAACTCATGCAGGCGCGAGAATATGCATAGTTCCGAGATAGACAGTACGTTGAATCCAGCCATTATTATCCTGCGGTACGGCATGTCGCCGGGTTGCATCATCGAGAGCTTTTCAGCGACTTCGCGATACTGCATGCCGGGATAGCACAGTCCTCTCGATGACAGTTCATCGCGGAATGCCCCGTAGAGCGGTTCGAGTATCTCCCATAGTCGCATGAACGATTCTCGGTTGGTGTGCGGGTCACGCGGATTATCTATGTGGGTCCAGAAGCGGTCAATATCGTCAAGCGGTATCTGCGCGCCCCAGTACTTGTTGATTATTTCTTTTTGCTGCGGGGTGAGATAGTCGGCATTGATTTCCTTGTAGTTCTTCAGGTTACGGAATAGCTGGCCGGCATCTGTCATGTAGCGGTCTACGTCGTTGAAGTCACCGAGGAGCATGTCGCCCCAGAATACGAACTTGTCGAATTCCTCGGTCTGGGATGACATCGAGTTGTAGAGGTTGTAGAGCGTGAACAGGAGGTCGTAGCGCGAGGCGGCAACATAATCGGAGAATTCGGCGATGAAATCGCTGATGGTGGTCACTTCCGGTTCAATGAATGGCTTGCCGGAATCGGCGTGCATGCTGAGGAAATGGCGGAAAAAGGTAGCGCTTCGCTTGTTGGGAAACACGAAGCAGAAGTCGGCCAACGAGTCGGAATGACGCTCGAAGTAGGCGTCGGCGATACGTTTCAGGAACGGTGTCATGCTTTCAGGTATATGCACATCCTCACTGCCAGGTCAAACAGCACGAGTTTCGGATTGGCGTTGCCCGCTATGTCGATGATTGCGGAGTCGAACTCAGCGGATATCCTCTCTACGTTGCGTTCGTTGATGAAGCGCGAGAATTTGCTTGAGAACGCCGCTTCCGCGCTGTTGAGATAATTGAGACGCGGCTCGTTGAGATTCATGATGAAGTTTTCCCTCACGAGACGCAGGCAATAGGTAAGAAAGCGGATGATCGTCTCGCGTCCGAATGCCGCCACAGCTACGGTCCACTCTTTTAGGTCCGCCATCTGGTTCTGATATGCCTTTCGCATCAGAGACATAAACAGTTCGAGAAACTGTTTTTCCTCTTTGGAGAACGATAGCGCCGTTTCCGCCGCAAGCATGCTGCCGTCGGCGTTATGGGCCACGGCCATAGCATCGGCATGTGACAAGCCTTTCCTTTCCACGAGCTGACGGGCTACCGTATCGTCCGGAAGGCGGTGCGCCACTATGCGCTGGGTGCGTGAATATATTGTGGGAAGGATGTTTTTCGCATCGTTGCTCACCAGTATGAACAGAGTGTCATGGAACGGCTCTTCGATGAGTTTCAGCAGTTTGTTGGCAGCCTCGGTTTTCAGACGTTCGGGAAGCCACATGATGACTACCTTGTATCTTGCCTTGTGTGCTGTGAAACTCAGTTTGTGGATAAGGCTGTCGGCTTCGCTCACGAATATCTGTGGTTGGGAATTTCCGGCCTGGATAAGAGATAGCCAGTGGAGAAAATCCATATAAGGTGACTCTTCGAGCATGTGGCGCCATTCGTCCATATAGTCGTCGGAGACTGGATTGTCATGGCCTCCTTTCACTATAGGGAATGAGTATATAGTGTCGATATGGTTGGCGGTGCGATGTTGCAGGCATGCGGGGCATTTTCCGCAACTGTCGCCGGCACTACGGTTTTCGCAGTGGATGTATTGTGCCATCGCACGCGCGAGCATCATTTTTCCGGTGCCTGCCGGACCTTCGATGAGAATGGCGTGGGGTATGCGGTCGGCGTCGACCATGTCGCGCAGACGTTCCTTTATATGATTGTGTCCGGGTATGTCGCTGAATTTCATGATGACTTTGGAGGAGGATGGATGATGGCTTTTCTGTCAATATACCGCACGTGCCACCTGCTCTACACTTCTGGTGGCATTGAGCGAGTAGAAATGTATGCTCGGCACATTGCGGGCTATAAGTTCCCGGGCCTGGAGTGTACACCACTCCACGCCTACGGCCTTGGCCTGAGAGTCTGTGGTACATCTCATGAGTTCGTTGGCCAGTTCGCTCGGCATGTCGACGTGGAATACTTTCGGCAGTATGCTGAGTTGCGACATGGTGGTGATAGGCTTAAGTCCGGGTATGATGGGCACGTTGATTCCGGCTTTGCGGCAGCGGTCTACGAAGTTGAAATACTTTTCATTGTCGAAAAACATCTGTGTGACGATATAGTCTGCGCCGTTGTCCACTTTCAGTTTGAGATATTGCAGGTCGATGTCGGGATTGGGTGATTCCTCATGCTTCTCGGGATAGCCGGCCACTCCGTAGGAGAATGTCTCGCCGGTGACTATGTCCATCTTTGTGCCGTCGATGAAATATCCCCTGTTGAAGTCGTTGACCTGCTGCTGCAGTTCCGATGCATGGGCATGCCCGTCGGCATTAGGGGTGAATCTCGACTCATGCTTGGCCTTATCGCCGCGCAGAAGCAAGAGATTGGTTATGCCGAGAAAGTTGAGGTCGATCAAGGCATATTCCGTCTCGATTTTGGAGAATCCGGAGCATATCATGTGGGGGACGGCCGGTATGGCATACTTCTGCTGTATTGCGGCGGCTACGGCGACGGTGCCCGGGCGGCTGCGCTCGCTCACGCGCCTGTAGAGTCCGTCGGGTGTGTCTTTGAACACGATTTCACTGCGATGGGTGGTGATGTTGATGTACAGCGGGTCGAATTCGCGGAGTGTGTCGATATTCTTGAACAACTGGTCGATGCCGCGTCCTTTCAGCGGGGGCAACACCTCGAAACTGAATCCGGTGGTATTGCGTGCGGCTATTATGTCGGTAACTTTCATGTGTCTGTGAATGATGAAAGACAAAGATACGAATAAGTCGAGTGCAAAAGCAAATTTATTTGGTTTTGCCGAGCGTGAGTATCTAAGACTTAGTCAAAGATACGAATAAGCGACTGCAAAGCCAAATTTATTTGAGCTTTGCCGGGAGTGAGTATCTTTTTTCGTAATTTTGTGTTATGAAAAAGATTGACAGGGAAACGGTACAGCGCATCCTCGATGTCGCCGACATAGTCGACGTGGTAAGCGATTTTGTGAGCCTGAAGCGTCGCGGGGCGGGCTATCTCGGTCTGTGTCCGTTCCATAACGAACGCACACCGTCGTTTTCCGTGTCGAAATCAAAGAACATATGCAAGTGCTTCAGTTGCGGAAAGGGTGGCAGTCCCGTCAACTTCATCATGGAGCATGAGCAGATGACCTATCAGGAGGCTCTCCGGTACCTTGCCGCGAAATACAACATAGAAATCAAGGAGCATGAGATGACCGACGAGGAGCGCGAACGTGAGACCGAACGTGCGTCGCTCCTTGCAGTCAACGAGTTCGCCCTCCGCCATTTCGAGACGAATCTGCATGACACCGACGACGGGCGCAACATAGGTATGACCTATCTGCAACAGCGCGGTGTCAGCGAGGCCATGATAAAGCGCTTCCGCCTCGGCTATGCCCTTGAACGCTCGACGGCCCTCTATGATGAGGCGATGCGGAAGGGTTACAACGAGAAATACCTGTTTGATACCGGACTGTGCATACGCACCGACACGGGTCGTGTCTACGACCGTTTCAAAGGGAGGGTGATATTTCCGGTATTCTCGGTGTCGGGAAAGGTGATAGCTTTCGGTGGCCGTACGCTCAAGAAGGATCTTGCAAAATATGTCAACTCTCCCGAGTCGGCCATATACACAAAGAGCAACGAGCTTTACGGACTCTATCAAGCCAAGCAGGCTATCGTGAAGCATAACAAGTGCATTCTCGTAGAAGGTTATCTTGATGTCATATCCATGCATCAGAGCGGGATAGAGAATGTCGTTGCTTCATCGGGCACTTCATTGACTGACGGGCAGATACGCCTGATACATCGATTCACAGACAACGTCACCGTGATCTACGACGGCGATGCCGCCGGCATAAAGGCGTCATTGCGCGGTATTGACATGCTGCTGCGGGAAGGTCTTAATATCAAGGTGCTGCTGCTTCCCGACGGTGATGACCCCGATAGTTTCGCACAGTCGCATACTTCGACCCAAGTCGAGGAGTATATATCCGCCAACGAGGTGGATTTCATACAGTTCAAGACGGGCATTCTGCTTCAGGGCCTGGAGAACGACCCTATTGCCCGTGCGCGGGCAATAGGTGACATTGTGCAGTCTATTTCCGTCATTCCCGATGCCGTTACAGCCAATATATATATAAAGGAGTGCAGCCGTCGTCTTGATATCGACGAGCGTGTAGTGGCTCTTGAGGTGGAGAAGCGCCGGAAGGCACAGGCCGAGAAGGATGCCATCACCGCGCGTCAGGAGCGTGCACGCAAGTCGTTGGGCGATGTGCAGAATGCCACTGAACAGCTTGTAAAGGGAGATGCCAAAGGTGACGACGAGGCGGATGTCGAGCCATTCAGTGCGGTGGAAGCGGTGGCTGTTGCTTCGGGCGCAGAGACTTCGAAAGAGGAGACCGGCTACCGCAGGTTCATGTACCGCTATGAGAGCACGTTGGTCAAATACATGCTTCGCTACGGCCTGCTTACCCTGGCCGAGATGGTCGACGAGAATGGGAATGCGGTGACAATCAGTGTCGCGGACTACATCCGTTCGGAGCTGGAACGCGATGACATGGAGATTGCTGATCCGGTACTTGGTTCCATATACCGAGCGGTGCTCTCCCTGCAGTCGGACGGATGGCCTGCCGCTGAACAGGACTTCCGGGAGCGGCTTCTACAAGAGAGGGACGCATCCATAGAGGCGGGAGAAGCCGAGATCCGTGCCACGGCTTCCGACCTTTCCGATATCGAGCGCCGCGAGAAGGAATTGCGTGCTTCCGTGGATGAGAAATACATGCGCGACATGAGGGAGTACACCATGATTTATCCTGAGCGCGTAATTTGTTCGAGTCCTGACGATGCGGTGCGCAAGATGGGCATGGAACTTGTCGCCGAGAGGCATGTGCTCAGCAAGGTATTTACCAAATATACGCATGTCATCACCGACGACGAGCGGTTGCCCGACATCGTGCCGCGTGCGGTGCTTGAATACAAGGATGCCATGCTCGAATGGCAGATACAGCAGCTCAATCGTGAAATCAAGGAGGCTTTCGGCGTGAACAATAATGAGAAGCACTGTATGGAGCTTATGTCGAGACTTGGCGAACTCCATGCATTGCGCAGGGATATGGCCACATATCTTGGAGAGCGTATTATTTTGCCGCGCTGAGAACAGAGGTACTGTGTTTTATGTTGTAACCGGAGAAAAATCATCTTTTCACGATGCGCATACTGATAATCGGACTTGGAATATACGGCTCTAATCTGGCTATCGACCTGACGGCTATGGGCCATGAAGTGATAGCTGCCGATAGCAGTGCCACTCTTGTCGAGGCCATAAAGGATAAAATCTCTACCGCCTACATCATTGATTCTACCGACGAGGCCGCTTTGGATGCGCTACCGTTGAATTCCGTTGAGCTTGTGATTGTTGCTATCGGCGAGAATTTCGGCGCGAGCGTAAAGACAGTGGCCCTCTTGAGGAAGATGGGTGTGAAGAGGATCTATGCCCGTGCCGTGGATGATATCCACGAGACGATATTGCGAGGTTTTCAGGTCGACAGAATTCTTGTGCCGGAGCAGCGTGCAGCGAGGGAACTAACCCGCGAGCTGGCTCTCGGTGCGGGAGTGGATGCCATAAATATCGACCGCGACCATTATGTGATGAAGTTTCCGGTACCGGAGTTCTATGAAGGGATGTCGCTCTCGGAGATAGATATGGAACACAATTTCGGATTTCGGCTTGTGGGGGTGACACGGGTCACCGAACGCAGGAATGCAATCGGACTGATAGACCGCGAGCCGGTGATGGTCGACAATCCCACTCCGGATTTCCGGCTTCAGAAAGGCGATATGCTTGTAGTGACCGGCACGCAGCGTCAATTCCGCGACATGCTCCGCCACATAAAGTAACGTAAGAAGATAATAATGACTAAGAAAGAGAAACTTGGATTATGCGATTGGATGCTTGTCTTTGCAACGGCATTCATACTCGCATCCGGCATACAGCTTGAAGCAACCGGAAGCCGCAGTGTCGTATGGATATGGATTCATGTGGCCATAGGCTGTCTTTTCTTCTCCAATATTGTATGGCATCTTTATCTCCATTTCGGCTGGAAATCGTGGATTAAAAGATTGCGGAAACAGAAATCTCTGGTAACCCGTTGGCTCGCGATTTTTGCATTGCTTACGCTAATAAGCGCAATTGCCACTTTTATACATTGGATTGCTACATGCGTCCATTCTCCGATAGGCGGCATACATGGTAAAATCGGTTTCGTATTCCTGTTGTTTGCCATAGGGCATACCGTCAAACGAATCGGATTTTTCAAATCGGCAGGAAAGCCGAAGGTGGCAAATTGAGGTCGGCAGGCACGAGACAGCATGTCCGCGGCATCGTGCGGATGTGGGTATATAGGAAATTGTATGCCCCGATTTCCATACTCATGGAAAATTTGCCTAAATTTGTAGGGAAATAGGGGCTTACGATCCCACATATAGGTAAAATCATGTACTATATATCAAAACGCATGGAGATAGCCGGTTCGCACCGGCTGGAACTATCATATCCGAGCAAATGCACTAACGTGCACGGCCACAACTGGATTGTGACCGTGTATTGCAAGGCGCGCACGCTCAATGCCGACGGAATGGTGTGCGACTTCAAGCATATAAAGGAGCGGATACATGACGTGCTCGACCACAGGCATCTCAACGACGTGCTCCCGTTCAACCCTACGGCCGAGAACATCGCACGATGGATAACCGAGCAGATTCCGGAATGCTACAGGGCCGACGTACAAGAGAGCGAGGGGAATGTGGCGACTTATGTAGCCGATGAAGAGGATTGACACGTAATGATAGTAAAAGAGATATTTTATTCATTGCAGGGAGAGGGTCGGTTTACCGGTACGCCTGCCGTATTCATACGTCTGTCGGGATGTAACCTCCGATGCCCGTTTTGCGATACGGACCATCTGGGAGGAACAGAGCTGACACATGAGGAGATATTTTCGGAACTGGGGAAATATTCTGCGCGTCATGTGGTGGTCACGGGTGGAGAACCTTCATTGCAGCTTGACGGTAATTTTGTCGACATGCTGCACGATGCGGGTTATTTCGTGCAGGTTGAGACCAACGGCACGCACATGCTTCCGGCTAATGTCGACTGGATTACATGCTCACCGAAGGATGCACCGATTGTTTACTCAAAGGTAGATGAGCTGAAAGTAGTGTTCCTCGGTGACTCTGACGATGATGTACGCATCTCGTCGCTTGATTCTGTCTATGCCCGCGAACGCTATCTCCAGCCGTGCGACGTGGGTGACGAGGATGCAAACCGAAGGATTATATCGGGATGCGTTGATTACATCAAGGCTCATCCTGAGTGGAAGCTTTCTTTACAGACACATAAGCTGATAGATATTCCATGATGGTCTCAGGGATATGCCGTGTCCGCGGATGCGATTGAAGATCCAAAGAATCGTTACATGAAGATTCTATCGAAGATTCCTGAAGATTCTATCCGTGAATTTTCGCGAATTGAAGAAAAAATTTGCATAACCCAAAACTTATTCCTATCTTTGCACCGCTGAACAGGAAAAACAGCAGGTATACCGTCTCTAAGGAGAGGTGGGTGAGTGGCTGAAACCACCGGTTTGCTAAACCGACGTAGGATA
>NZ_CAJTYX010000054.1 GCF_910583865.1 uncultured Muribaculum sp. | reverse complement strand
ACCGGTTTTTATTGGTCAACAGCCGTTAAGGTTATTTAAGATGCGTCTGCCGTGCTCTGTCGACAGGTATAAAAAGTGGAGGATAAGGCCTCTCTTGGCATAAGGACACAAAAATGGCGGTGTGTCCACGTTTGGGACACACCGCCTGCGAAAATGTCAGATTCGGAAGTTGTTATTTTAGGATATGGCGATTGTCAGCTCAGAGGTTGGGGTTGATGTCGTGCCATTTGTCGATGGGCGGTATGATGCCAAGTCCAATCACCTCGTCGCGGAGCTTGCACAGGTGGTGGTAGCTTTGGTCGAGTTCCTTCTTCTCTTCCGGAGTGCCGCCAACCGGATGCACTTCCACGCCGTTCTTGCCGACGGTGGTCTCCATGGCCATCATGATATGGTTGTATGTGCCGTTGTCGACATATGCGCCTACGGGCCATGTGAACGACGGACCTCCCATGGCTGCCGCAATCATCTCGATCGAGAGGTAGGCCGGGCTCTGGAACGACGAGCGTCCACGCAGGTCGATGATGTGCTTTCCGCCCTGGATCACACGCTGCTTCATCTCTTCCCACTCCTGCTGTGGAAGGGCCTTTGTGCCGATGATTTCCGACAGGGGCTGTCCGGCCACAGTTGTGGTGGACGCGAACACCGCCATCTGCTCTCCGTGTCCTCCGTAGGTGCGCGAGTTGACTATCTCGTCGGCGGGGATGTGGAAGTACTTGCTCAGTTCGCTGCGCAGACGGGTGCTGTCGAGAGCCGCGAGGGTGGAGATCTGCGACGGCTTCAGACCTGAGTATATCAATGTCACCAGACCGGTGATGTCGGCGGGGTTGAACACCACCACCACGTGCTTAACGTCGGGGCAGTATGTCTTTATATCCTTTCCGAGCTGCTCTGCTATCTCGGCATTCCCTTTCAGAAGATCCTCGCGGGTCATTCCTGCCTTGCGCGCAGCGCCACCTGACGATACGATGTACTTCGCATCCTTGAATGCTTCGGCTATGTCGGAGGTAAAGGTGAAGTTTATACCTTTGAAGCCGCAGTGGAACATCTCCTCCGCTACTCCTTCGAGGCCCGGGGCATAGGTGTCGTAAAGACAAATGTTCGGGGTCAGACGCATCATGGCCGCTGTCTGAGCCATGTTAGAGCCGATCATGCCGGCAGCACCGACAATCACCAGTTTTTCATCAGTTAAAAAGTCCATAATACTTATATTTTATTGGCCGTAGAGGGAATGGGTGTGTCTTGGCGGGACGCTGTCCATCCGTTATGGCCTATCTGTTTCTCCCTAAAACACAAGGGAACGCGAAAAGGTTCGGCATGGGCAAAAAAAGAAGGCGTGCGGGGAACAATCCTGACACGCCCTCAACTCACACATTTATCGATTCTCCAAAAGTCATTTGTGCTATGTCGATTATTTTCTTTCGCATGTAGAACAACCGGTGCGGATAGGTTGGTTCAGGGATTAACATAATTAACATGGTTATTTACAACATCTTAAACTCTGTTAACACCGTGTAGCTATTTTGTATGTGTATTTGCAACGGTGTTGCATTCCTTATCTCATAACTTTGTGGCCGTTTAACGTAACCAAATAAAGCACAGATATGGAAACGCATTCCCATTCCCACCACCATACCCATGCACTTGGCATCGATACATCAGGACGCCTGAAGCGTGCGTTCAAGCTTGGCATATGGCTTAACGCGCTCTATGTGGCGCTTGAGGTCGTGTTTGGATTCATCACCAATTCCATGGGGCTGTTGTCGGACGCCGGTCACAACCTGAGCGACATCCTTTCGCTTGCGATAGCCCTGATAGCATTGCGCGTGTCGCGCAACAAGCCCACGGCACATTTTACTTACGGATTCCGGCGAGCCACGGTCAATGCCTCTGTTGTAAACTCTATAATATTATATGTGGCCGTTGCACTCATCCTTTTTGAGAGCATACGCAAGCTCGTCCATCCCGTCGCTGTCGATGGCGATACCGTGGCCTGGGTAGCCGCCGTCGGGGTGTTGGTCAACGGAGTCACGGCATGGCTCTTCATGAAAGACAGCCATGGCGATTTAAACGTGCGCGGAGCGTTCCTGCATATGGCCGCTGACACATTGGTCTCAATCGGCGTGGTGGTGAGCGGCATCGTAATAGCATGCACCGGATGGACACTCATAGATCCCATAGTTGGCATAGTGATAGCAATTGTCATCGCTGTCGGATCCTACGGAATGCTCCGAGAAAGTTTGTGCCTTGCGTTCGACGGCGTGCCACGGGGCATCGATGTCGCCAAAGTGACAGCGGCAATATCCGCTGTCAAGAGTGTGGAGGATGTACACCATATGCATATATGGGCGTTGAGCACCACCGAGACGGCCATGACGGTGCATGTTGTGGTGTCCGACAGCGCTGATGTCGATCGGATTATTTGTGAAGTGCGACGTGTGGCTGCCGGTTTTGGAGTGGTACATTCCACGGTTGAGGTGGAGACGGCAGCCATGCAGTGTGACTGTAGCCATTGCCGATGAGGGCTGATTTGGCAAATTGAGTAACTTTGCGTTGGCTGTACCTGCATGCTTAGATGTGTATGGCCACAATCGTTAATATGAGTAATATGAGCACTTATGACAAATCTTCCGGCTATGAGTCGCTTAACTTTGATTTGCGTGGTATGAGTTGTGCGGCGTGTGCGGCCAAGATAGAGCGCACTCTTAAGCGTCAGCCCGGAGTGTCCGACGCCTCGGTAAACTATGCATCTGCGCAGGCTAAGGTGGTATGGAATCCTGCGTTGACTGCTCCCGATCAGTTGTGCCGCGCTGTGCATGACGCGGGCTACGAGATGCTTGCCGCTCAGGCCTTGGCCGATGGCGCCGACGATGATGCTCGCCGACGCTACCATCAATTACGCCGTCAGGCGATGTGGGCTATTTTGCTCTCTGTGCCGGTGGCTGTGCTCGGTATGGGATTCATGGACTGGATACCGGGTCGCTGGCTGTCACTGTTGCTCTCCTCGGTGGTGCTTTTTGGCATGGGGCGCCGGTTCTATGTCAGCGCGTGGCAGCAACTGCGCCATCGCTCGTGCAACATGGACACGCTTGTGGCGCTTTCTACCTCCATTGCATGGGGGTTCAGTGTGGCAAATCTTCTCATACCGCAGTTCTGGCTTTCCCACGGCATAGAGCCGCATGTCTATTTCGAGGCTGCTTCCGTGATTATCGCGTTCATACTGCTTGGGCGTACCCTTGAGTCCCGGGCGAAGGAGGGCACTACCTCCGCTATACGCAAACTCATGGGGCTGCGACCCAAGTCGGTGACGAGGATAGGGGATGACGGTCAGGTAGAGGAGGTGTCCGTGGATGATATCCGCCACGGCGACCTTCTGCTTGTTCACCCCGGTGAACGTGTGTCGGCTGACGGGACGGTAGAATCAGGCCGTTCATTCGTTGATGAGAGTATGCTGAGCGGCGAGCCTGTACCCGTGGAAAAATCTGATGGCTCGAAACTTTATGCCGGCACTATCAACGGTAATGGTACGCTCCGTTTCAGGGCCGATACGGTCGGAGCCGACACACTCCTTTCTAAAATCATAGCTATGGTGCAGGACGCGCAAGGCTCCAAGCCTCCCGTTCAGGCGCTTGTCGACAGGATAGCTTCTTATTTTGTCCCGGGCATAATCATTATTGCCCTTATCGCATGTGCGGTATGGGTACTCGCCGATAGGGAGAGTGGCGTTGTACATGGCGTGCTCGCACTTGTGACTGTGTTGATCATAGCATGCCCTTGTGCGCTCGGCCTTGCTACCCCAACGGCTATCATGGTCGGAGTTGGACGTGCCGCAGGCAATGGCATACTAATTAAGGATGCACAGGCCATTGAGGTTGCCCCGCTCGTCGATACGGTCGTACTTGACAAGACGGGCACACTAACGCAGGGACATCCTCGGCTGCTGCGTGTCGAATGGAGTTCCGACGCACCTGTCGGCGCTGATGCCGTACTTGCTGCAATAGAGGGACTTTCCGACCATCCAGTGGCGCTTGCCGTGTCATCGGGTCTTTCCGTAGGGACTCCTGTCGATCTCGACGACTTCGAAAACCTGCCGGGCTATGGCTTGCGGGCCGTGCATGACGGCAAAGAGTGGCTTGTAGGGAGCATGCGCATGCTGAAAAAATACGGGGTGAAGATTCCTCCTGGACTCTCTGCCAAGGCTGTCGCTTTTGAGTCGGAGGCGGCTACCGTGGTGTGGACGGCGCGAGACGGCAACGCCATTGGTATCGCTGCGGTTGCCGACCCGTTGCGTTCGACCTCATATGAGGCAGTGGCAGAGTTGCAGAAGCAAGGAATCGACGTGTGGATGCTCACCGGTGACAACGAGTCTACCGCTGCCGCGATGGCCTCGCGAACGGGCATAATCCATTGGCGTTCGGGAATGCTCCCACAGGAAAAGGCTACATTCATCCGCATGCTACAGCGCACGGGCGGACGCCACGTGGCATTCGTGGGGGACGGCATAAACGACAGTGCGGCACTTGCCATGGCTGACCTCGGCGTGGCCATGGGATCCGGGAGCGACATCGCCATGGATGTGGCTGGCGTCACCATCATATCGTCCGATTTGCGGCGTCTCTCAGTGGCCATAGGATTGTCGCGCCTCACTCTTCGCACCATCCGACAGAACTTGTTCTGGGCGTTTATCTACAATGTCATCGCCATTCCTGTCGCCGCAGGCGTGCTCTATCCTCTTTGCGGGTTTCTGCTCAACCCGATGGTGGCCGGTGCCGCAATGGCCATGAGCAGTGTGAGCGTGGTGGCAAATTCTCTTCTGCTCAAGCGCCGGTCACTTGGGCGCCCGAATATGATGCACCCTGCTCCATTCTTCATGGATGACGATATGATTACTTCCGACGATACCGCCTCTCCAAACAAGTCAGAAATGCAATCAACAACCAAGATAAAAACAAGACCATCAATCCATATAAATATGAAGAAAGAATATAAGGTATCCGGCATGATGTGCGGTCATTGCCGAGCCCACGTGGAAAAAGCTCTCAACACCCTTCCTGGGATAAAAGCAACAGTGACACTTGAGCCTCCGGTAGCCACGATAGAATTCTCTTCCGGGAAGGAACTCCCCCTCGAGATGCTTCAGAAAACCATCAGTGAAGAGGCGGGTGACTACCGTATTGAAGAATAATACGATAAACTTACCGTTACTCCGAAGTTTTTTCGTAACTTCGCGGTTATTATCATAATAAGTAAGACCATAAGATGAACGTAATGAAATTCGGCGGCACTTCCGTCGGCACATCCGCCAGGATAAAGGAAGTTGCCGGGCTTGTTACTCAGCGTGGTAAGAACATCGTGGTGCTCTCGGCCATGTCGGGTACCACCAACACGCTTGTTGAAATATCTGAGTATCTTTACAAAAAGAACATTGACGGTGCCAAAGAGACTGTCAACAAGCTCGAAAGCACCTATATGCGTGTCATCGACGAGTTGTATTCCACTGATTCGGCCCGTGAGGAGGCACTGCGTGAGATCAAAGCGTGCTTTAATTACATACGCACGTTCACAAAGGACATTTTCACCCTCTTCGAAGAGAAGGAGATCCTTGCGCAAGGGGAGCTTATGTCTACGGCCATGTTCGACATCTATCTCCGTCATGAGCTTGGTGTGAAGTCTGTCCTTATTCCGGCTCTCGACTTCATGCGTACCGACAAGAACGCCGAACCCGATGCTCAGTACATACGCCAGAAACTCACAGCCCTTCTTGACAAGCACCACGATGCAGACCTCTATATTACCCAAGGGTTCATCTGCCGAAATGCCTATGGCGAGATTGACAACCTGCAGCGCGGAGGCAGCGATTACACAGCCTCACTAATCGGAGCCGCCGTCAATGCCGGCGAGATTGAGATATGGACCGATATCGACGGCATGCATAACAATGATCCACGTTTCGTGGATGGTACTGCTCCCGTGCATGAGCTGCACTTTGAGGAGGCTGCCGAGCTTGCCTACTTCGGGGCTAAGATTTTACATCCGACATGTGTGCTCCCGGCCAAGCTCAACAACATCCCCGTGAGGTTGCTTAACACCATGCAGCCGGACGCTGAAGGAACTCTAATACACAACCGTCAGGCCCCAAAGGCGATAAAGGCCGTGGCTGCGAAAGACAACATCATAGCCATCAAGATAAAGTCGGGACGCATGCTCCTTGCCTACGGATTCTTGCGCAAGGTGTTTGAGGTGTTCGAGACATATCAGACACCTATCGACATGATAGCTACATCCGAGGTGGGCGTCTCGCTTACGATTGACAATGAACGCAATCTTGACCGTATACTTGACGATCTGCGCAAGTTCGGTACCGTTACCATCGACCGCGACATGGTGATTATATGCGTGGTTGGCGATCTTGAGTGGCAGAACTGCGGATTTGAGGCTGAGGCTCTCGATGCGCTTAAGGAGATTCCGGTGCGCATGATATCCTACGGAGGAAGCAATTACAACATCTCGTTCCTTATACGTAAGGAGGACAAAGTGAAGGCGCTTAACCTTTTGAGCGAACGTTTGTTCAAATAATGCGTTTTTTAAGAAAAATGTTTGTTCAATCTTATGGCAAAGTTTCCAATTGACGAATTCAAGGGACGCATCACTCCGTTTTACTATTACGACCTCGGACTGTTGCATACTACTCTCGATGCGTTGAAGGCAGCTGTCGGTCAGTCACCTTTCCATGTACACTACGCGCTGAAGGCCAACACCAACCCTGCGGTGCTCAAGCTTGTCGTTGAGGCCGGCCTCGGTGCTGACTGCGTGAGCATGGGTGAGATACGTGCCGCTATTGAGGCCGGATTTAATCCCGAGGGCATTTTCTTTGCCGGGGTGGGGAAAAGCGACGCCGAGATCGACTATGCTCTCGCCAACCGTATCGGATGCTTCAATGTGGAGTCACTTCCCGAACTTGAGCTTATCGCAGAGATGGCCGCCGACAAGTCGATGGTGGCTAACGTGGCACTGCGCGTCAACCCAAACATCGACGCACACACTCATCACTATATTACCACCGGACTGGAGGAGAACAAGTTCGGCATAGCACTTGAGATGCTTGATGATGCTGTGGCGCTCTGTCTGCGTCAGCCCAACCTGCACTTATACGGTCTGCATTTCCATATCGGTTCTCAGATTACCGACTTAGAACCTTACCGCATACTGTGTAACCGTATCAACAAACTCGTGGCCGACTATGCCTCGAAAGGGATACGTTTCAATGTGCTTAATGTCGGTGGTGGTCTTGGGGTGGATTATGACGATCCTGACGGCAATCCCATACCGAACTTCAAAGCCTTTTTCGATGTGTTCCGCGAAAATCTCGACCTTGCCCCGGGGCAGCAGCTCCATTTCGAGCTTGGCCGCTCGCTCGTAGCGCAGTGCGGCTCGCTCATCACCAAGGTGCTATACGTGAAAGAGGGCGTGGGTAAGAAGTTTGCGATTGTCGACGCTGGCATGACCGACCTTATCCGTCCGGCTCTCTATCAGGCCCACCACAAGATTGAGAATATTACCTCGGCGTCCGCTACGACCGATGTATACGACGTGGTAGGCCCTATATGTGAGTCGAGCGACTGCTTCGGTAAGGACGAGACGCTGCCATTGACGCGGCGTGGCGACCTGTTGGCCCTACGCAGTGCCGGCGCCTACGGAGAGATAATGGCCATGGGTTATAATATGCGCCCTCTACCGTCCTCATTCGTCCGGTAAACGCAATATAATAACTAAGGCGGAAGTGTTATGTCGACTTTACGTCTCCAAGTCTAAGAGGTTGTTTTTAAACAACCTCTTAGACTTTTGAACAGGTTCTTGGATTTGGAGTCACAATTCTTGCTCTTTGCTTCCGCGTAAAAAAAGACGTTGCGGCGGTGTGGACATTTGGGGTGATGAAATATAATAAAAAAGTTCCATGTGGACATTTTGGGTGACGAATTAGGTAGAATCAATAATTCCTTTTGATGTATTCATCCAACAGTTTCTTTCTGTGTTCCCTGCTGATACCGCCATGTACCCTGACCTTTGTCTTGAGGTCCGCAAATAACCCCTCAAGAGCATTGTTTGTATTCGGAAGTCCGGTTTCAGGATAATCATAGAAAGTCCACAATAACGGCATGTTGCGTTTGATGCTCAGGTATGCGCTGCGAAGCCTTGGCCTCATATATGGAGGTGTTTTACGCTTTATCCTTTTGTCACGTACCCTCTCATTGACAACATCATTATATTTCTCACACCATTCATTTATCGCCCCAATGAAACTTTCCTTATCCGTCCGTGTAATCATGCCTACAAGATATAACAGTTCACGAGACGCTTCCAGGTCAGGCTCTTGCGTAAGATACCTGCGAACTATGAGCATCTGATGAAACTGGCACATCTGAACGCGTATAGGCCTGAGTGCCTGAGGAAGCCCTTTCATGCCGTCAATCACAGCTCCGTATATTTTAAAGCCGAGGTTCTTGAGCCACTCCACACCCTCTACATATTGTGCTATGGTTTCATGGCGGACATATTTGTGCCATAAGACATTCCCCCGTAAGGCATCCTTGATAATCATCAGGCCAAAGCCTCTTCCCCAATAGGTCGTGTCCATCTGTATGGTGACATCCTTGTACCTGGCGATTTTGCGGACATAACGCATGCCCTCCAGATCCCGACGGATAGTTCTCTCGTTGACTCCATAATTCACGGCCAGCTGTTCCAAGGTTTGTTTGCCCTCGACATAATCTGTAATGACCTGTGATTTGTCCCTGCGGATACCGCCATCAAAACGCCGGCCGCAGTCCTTGCATTTATACCGTTGCGTACGACTCCTCAGGCCATTCCTGACCACATTCCGAGACCCGCAGAAAAAGCATTTTTTTAATCATATCAATAATAATCTTCACAAAGATATGAAAAACAGCATATTACTAGGCTTTCATCACCCCAAATGTCCACACCGCCCAACTTTAATTTCAACAACGCGCTAAGGCGCATAACCAACAAGAACAATGATCAATTTCAAAAAGTACAGCTCCATAGAAAATGCAATCACCCGCGACTTCATGGAGCGGGTCGTGGCTGAAATGCCTGCCGACCTTGAGGTGGTACAGGAGAAGGTGCACGGTGCCAATACCAGCTTTCTCTGCGATGGCAACGAGGTAAGGTCTCCGTACTCACTGATGACGAGAAGTTCTACGATTTCCAGTCATTGGTAGATGTGTATCGGCCCAAAGTGCTGGCTCTGTTCAGCAGAATCCGCAATTTACACCCTGATGTCAGCTTAATATCGGTTTTCGGAGAAATGTTTGGCGGACGCTATGCGCACGAATCCGTGCCTGCCGTAAAGGGTACAATCTTGATTCAGAAGGGTATGGACTATACTCCTGCTCACGAATTCTATGGCTTCGACATCTATCTTTTCGAGGGAGACAGTGGGCGATACCTTTCCGTCGACGAGGTTAACAAACTCTTTGAGGCAGAAGGATTCTTCTATGCAAGGACTTTGATGAGTGGTTCTCTTGTCGAATGCCTTAAATATTCCAACGCATTCCAGAGCAAAATCTCGCAGTGGCTCGGATTTCCAGACATTGATGACAACATCTGCGAAGGGGTGGTTATACGGCCTGTTGAACCCCAGTATCTGCGTAATGGCTCTCGTGTGCTAATAAAGAGCAAGAACGCAAGGTTTGCCGAGAAAAAGTCAGTGAAGAAGCGTAATAAACTTTTTGCTGAGCCCGTGCCTTACAGCGATGCGCTCAAAGCACTGCTTCCCGAGGTCGAGGCATACGTTAATGAGAACAGACTCAACAACGTGGTAAGTCATATCGGAGAGGTAACTTTCCCCAAGGACTTCGGCAATGTTATGGGATTGTTCGCCAAGGACATCCTTGATGATTTCCTCAAAGAGCATGGCGGAGAATATTCAGCCCTCGACAAGTGCGAGCAGAAGTCGCTCAACCGTGAACTCAACAAACTGGCCACTGATTTCGTGAAGCAGACCTTCATGAGCAAAGCCTATATCATCGACTAACAGAATCTGCCTCCGGTCTCTCCATGGAGGTGGAATACTTTAAAATTTGACACAACAATATGAAAATTCAATACGCATCCGATCTCCATTTGGAGTTTCATGAAAATAGCCGTTGGCTGAAAGATAATCCACTTATCTCTGTAGGAGATGTGCTCGTCCTTGCCGGTGACATAGGTTATCTCGGTGATGAAAACTATGATCATCATCCATTCTGGAACTGGTGTTCTGAGTCGTTCAGACAGACAATCGTTATCCCCGGTAACCATGAGCTATACAAAAGCTATGACATAAATGAGCTTCACGAAGGGTGGCAACTCAAAATACGGCCCAATGTCAAAGCCCACTACAATTGTGTAATACCGCTGTCATCAGACATTGATCTCATTGTTTCGACCCTTTGGGCAAAGATTCAACCATATGATGAATATCTGACCGAACGAGGTGTGACTGACTTTCATCGCATAAGAAACGGTCAGTTCCGGCTCTCGGCGCAACGGTTCAATCAAGAACATGAGCGTTGTCGCGAGTTCATAGAAAGAAAAGTGAACGAAAGCAGTGCGAAGCATATAATAGTAGCTACTCATCATGTGCCTTCGTTTGAACTGATGTCCGACGAGTTCAAGGATAGTCCGATAAACGGAGCTTTCACATCCGAACTCGGAGATTTTACTGCAAACAGCCGTATAAACTATTGGATTTACGGTCATTCGCATCGAAACATTCTCAAAACAATAGGCAGCACCCGGTGCGTCTGCAACCAGCTTGGCTATACTTCTCATGGTGAGCAACATAGTTTCCGCCGGGACGCCATAATCGAAATAAATGACAATGAACTACAAATTTGATGCAAGTCGGGTATTCTTCACATCGGATACCTACTTCAACCATATAAATATAATCGGCTACTGCCAGCGTCCGTTCCGCAACGTCTATGACATGAACGAGACAATTATAGCGAACTGGAACAATGTAGTAGGACCGGATGATATTGTGTTTCATCTCGGCGACTTCTGTCTCGGAGGTGCAGACGAGTGGAACCGGATTCTTGATCGGCTCAACGGCAAGATATACCTCATACTTGGTAATCATGACCTGAAAAATATCAGGCAGGGCACAATCAATCGGTTTGAACATGTCGCCATGTCGATGTGCATACAGATAGGGAAGAAGAAAATCTATCTAAATCACTTTCCTTATCTGTGCTTTGATGGTGGATATAATCACGACGTCTGGCAGCTGTTCGGTCACGTCCATAGCCGCACTTCAAACACCGGGATAGATGCAAGCCGATTGCAACATCTCTATCCGACACAAATCGATGTCGGCGTTGACAACAATAACTTCACGCCGCTCTCTTTCGAACAGGTGCGAACTCAAATCCTGAAGCAGATTGAGCGGCAAGATACTAAAATTAACAAACTATGAGCGGAGGACATTTTGACCATCATCAATTTTTTATCAGAGAGATTGCTGATAAAATTGAAGAGGATATAGCACGGGCTCTTCAACCAAAACCGGAAATGGTCCATGAAGATTACTGGATGATTGAAAAGTGTGGGACACCTCATTCATTTTACATCTATCCCCGGTATGATATAACTTTTCCAAGTTATGAGGAAGCTGAAGAATTTCTACTGAGACGTAGAAGAGTGACCAAAGCAGACCCGAAGTTTGCGAGCTTTCATCCTGTCAAGGGTGAAGATGTACTGTTACAGTCTATTGATGAATTCATGACTGCGACCAAGGATAGTGAGCAAATTCCAGTATTGTATTCCATACATCATGCTGTCTTTGATCATTATCCATACGATGCCGATGTCCTTGAACTTGAAGATACGACATTGGAAACCATGAAGGAAGCGTACCGTCAGCTCCGCATAGCAGAGATTTATGCACAACGAGTTGACTGGATGATGAGTGGCGATGATTCTGAAGATACTTTACAGGAACTACTTCAGGAAGAGCTTCAAGCCTTTGAAAAGGAATTTCAGACAAAGGATTGGAGTGCCTTGGACATAGATGAATGATAAATTCATCAGTTGACGAATACGACCCAAACTGCATCGCGGAGTTTGGATCGTTTCGTAATATATCCAAATCCGAAATATGTGTGCGGATTATTCATTGACATATTCGTAATACATATCCCACAGAGTATCGGGGAAACCATATCCGCAACATTCAACGGATTTTATCATCCTCTGCATACGGGCTGAATAGTCCGGCATAAGTCCGTTTGACGATATGAATTTCACCGCCTTGTTGAAGTTATTTCCTAGCGCGGTATAGAATGGATCATTGTAATTACCATATTGTGCAGTCAGGCTGCAACCTTGTTCCACATAGAACAGCATGAGATCAGCTACAGCATGAGGATCCGGCATCAGTTTCTTAAATGCCGTTATCAGTTTATTGCATTCCCTGAAACTCGGGTCTTTCGGCCAATCATTGCGTCCGAAGAATTGGCTGCGTATTGCTTTCTTGTACTTCTCTAATTCGGCATCACAATTAGGCTCGAGATAAAATTCAAGCCATGCTTTAGCTTCTTTGCTAGCATCATACAGTTGAAGCATAATATCAACAACCTGCTCTTTCGATTGTGAAAGAAGTTCTTTCCGTGGGCCGCCTCCATTTCTGAAGAAATGTCAAAAGGCTTATTGTATCTTATTGTGTCCACAAGAGCTTCGCGCAGCGCGCCCTGGTTGTCTTTGACGGCCAGGAAATAATGCGCCCCTTTGTCGAGTATCTTCCGTGCGATGTCGACTTGCGTACCGATGGCATCTATCGAAACCATCGCCTCGGTCAGATCGAGCTTGTCGAGCAGTCTGGGGATGGCCGGAATCTCGTTCTCTTTCCCGTTCAGCGGCAGTTGGCCCACCATCAGGTGGTTCTCGCTCACACACGCGTTCAGCAGATAATCGCCCTGGGTCACCGGCGCCTTGGGATTGCTGCCGCGCAACTTCTTGCCGTCTATAACCACCTGTTTCTCAGCAAGCGAATCAAGAAACATGCGTCCGCAACGCAACAGACACCGTTCTATCTCTGTCGGCTCAACGGCACTCATCAGACGCTCGAATGTATCCGGCGAAGGCGTACGGCCACCGCAAGCCGAGAACAGGCCGAACTCTTCCGAACATTCCGACGCAAACCACGCCATGTCCTGGTAATCCTCTCCTCCTGTCATGTAAGTGAGCAAAGCCACTACAAGGAGGTCATTGAGCGGATAAATGCAACGACCGCGAACACGGTGATCGCGGATATCATCAAATATGGGATAAATTGTATTCATAACCTTAAAATTACGGAATTTATCCCTTTCTCCGAAATCAATTATTTAATTTTAGGATAATTTTGATGCGGTTGCCTCGTCACGGAAAGACTTGAAATTTTTTATTTTCAGTTCTTGTATCATTGTCGGTGGCTTTAATATGGCAAGGTTAGTCATTAAAAGTGATATCGCCAAAACAAAATCTCAATATTTTAAATTTTATTCGTCAATTAAGGGTAATTATAGCTATTTTGGATATTAAAATATTGTAGCCGTCAGTTTTAATGAACCATAAGGGAACAGAAAAAGCCCGTAAAGCCAAAGTAAAACAAGTGAGGGAGCAGGAATTAGTGAAAAATGGGACAAACCATTTGCGTAGATTCAAGAACGAAGTGCAAAATTCATCGCTCTGAATAGCCCAATATTTT
>NZ_CAJTYX010000053.1 GCF_910583865.1 uncultured Muribaculum sp. | reverse complement strand
GCCTTTCAAGATGTTGGACTCTCTGATTTATGGTTTAGCGGACAGTAATAATTCCGGATAGGTGACATCCTCCTCGCCCGAGCCTACCATTGGCTCGCACTCACCGAATGCGAGGGAGTCCGGGGCCACGCTACGCACGTATCTCAGCGGATGGCCATGGTGGTCGAACGACAGGTGTATGTAGCCGTCGCCGTCGACAGCCATGGAGATTACATTGTGTGCATCGCCCACGTTGCCCCTGAATGGAGTGCGCCGCACCGTCCAGTCGTCTGAGCCGTGCGTGCGCCTCCCCACGGCCACATATCCGTCGGTGTCGTAGAAGCTTATGTATTGCTTTCCTCCATGCGAGGCAAGCGAGCTGGCGCGGAATATGGCCGTATTGACCGATGTGGCGCTGTATCCGTCGGCCACATGCGACAGTCGCACTGCATCGAAACAGAAAGCGTCACAACCGCCTATGGTGAGGACGGTCGTGACAAGTATAGAGGTTAGTTTTCCCATAATCCGTTAAAAAAGATCGGGAGTGGAAGCCCCGTCACCCCAATGATGGTCCTTGGGGAAAGGGCGGCCTCCCCACGCCTTACGGGATGTCCAAGCAAGGGGAGCGTCGGTCCAGAAAGGATGGTTCGCCGGGAGTCCGAGCGGTAGGAATGACAGCGATGTCATGTAGAGCGAGCCGTTGTTGGTGTACCAGTCGGCCACGTTGGGCTGTCGACCGGCGAAACCTATGGTGAGGAATCCTTTCTCGTTGAAATTCTCCTTGCCGTCAAACATGTTGTGCATCACTTTGGTCAGCGCCGCGCGTACCTGACCGTTGGTGAGACCTTGGGGGAGTTTCTCGTACCATGCCATGAGAGCGAGCGGCTGCATGGTGGCCATACGGTAAGGTATCGAACGGCCGAACACGGGGAATGTCCCTTCGGGAGATATGAGGCGTTCGAGCACGATGCTGTACTTCTGCGCGCGCTTGAGGGCGCGGTCGTAGTATTTGCCGTAATGTATGCGTGTGTAGCGGCCGGCATCCTTCATGGACTGCAGCGTCTCAAGATACATGGGGTGGAACACGTAGCTGCTGTAGTAGTCGAAAGCGAATGAAGGGCCGTCGGCATACCACCCGTCGCCGGTGTACCATTCCTCCACCTTGCGTATGGCCGAGTTGACACGGTACTCGTCGCACTCTGCGCCTACCTTGGCGAGCAGGCTCTCGATGGTCGATGAGAAAAGGAGCCAGTTGGTGTAGGGCGGATCGACGCGGCGCAACTGCGAGAATTCCTCAACGTAGCGCTTCTTGGTGGTGTCGTCGAGAGGCTTCCACAGGGCGTCGTATGCGCGCAGGAACGATTCGGCGACATATGCCGCATCGACCAGGGCCTGCCCGTGGCCGCGCCACAGCAGATAGTCCGGACTTGCGGGATCGACTGCGTTCTTATAGCTTGCGAGCGCCCACTCGCGGAGCTGCTTGCGCTTGGCGCCTTCTGCGGTGTCGTCGTCGGGGAGTGAGAGCCAGGGTGCTATACCCGCCATGAGCCTGCCGAACGCTTCCATGTAGGTCACCTTTTTGTCGCGTCCGTCCCAGCTGGGACTTACCTCCACGAGCATGTTCTTCTGCAAGTTGCCCTCGGCCATGTTGCTCAGCACCGGTGCGGCCATGGAATAGGCGAGGTCTACCCAATAGGCGCGGTCATCGCCGGATTCCTTTTCAAGCATGCGCACATACTCGCAGGCGGCGAGCAGGAACGCGCCTGTGCCGAAATTGGATGTCGACTTCACATCCACCACCTGGCCGGGGATGGCCTTCTCGCCGATAGGCTGCACGTAGCCTACCGTACCGTCCTTCTGCAATGCTTTTTTCGACAGATAGTTCCATCCTTTCAAAGCACTTTCGGCATACTTGGGGTCGGTGAGGAAGCCGTTGTTGACACCCCACAGGAGTCCGTAGGTGAAGAATGCGGTGCCGCTCGTCTCATAGCCGGGCGCATGCTCCTCGTCCATCATGGAGCGTGACCAGTACCCTTCGGGACGCTGCGTGGCCACTACCGCATCCGCCATGCGGCGGTATTTGTCGGCAAAGAAGTCGCGATGCGTATAGTCGGCGGGAAGGTCTTTGAGCACCTTTGCGAGGCCCGCGAGCACCCATCCGTCGCCTCGCGCCCAGAAATCCTTCTTCCCGTTGGCGCTCTTGTGGCGCGGGTAGACATATTTCGCGTCGCGGTAATACAGTCCTTCGGCGGGGTCGTACATGATGCTGTCGCTTACGAGGACATACTCGTAGAGTTTGTCGAGGTATTTTTTGTTGCCTGTGATATGGTACATCTTGGTCATCACGGGCATCACCATGTAGAGGCCGTCGGCCCACCACCAGTAGTCGGACTGCGGTGTCGACATCTCATATTCCATCACCTCTCGGGCGCGCCGGATACGGCGGTCGTCGGGGAGAATCCTGTAGAGGTCGGCGTAAGTCTGGAAGCATATCTGCCAGTCGCCGAACAGCACATGGTCGTCGGTCTCGCCGTAATTGTACTTCCATTTCGAACGGTCGCCGCCTTTAGCGCCTTTCCACTCATTGTGTTCGGCCCAACGTTCGGAATATTCCCTCCAGTCCTCGTTCCCGATAAGGAAATATGCTTCCATGTTGCCGGTGTGGTAGGCGGCGTTGTCCCAGAATGAACGGGTCTCGGCAGGATTGTCGGCTTGCCATCGGGTGTTTACCTTGGTGATGATGTCGCGCACTTCTTTGGACTCCTTTGTAGGGACAGCCTGAAGCGATGCCGCGACAAGCGCTGTAGCCAACAGCGCCGTGAAGTGTAGTTTCATGTGGATATAATGATTGGTATTGTGATATTATTCAATAGAGGCTATCCTATAGGAGTCCGGAGAGTCGATGAACGGTACACCGTCGCTGTCGAACTTCACAGGGAGCCAGAGATGGCGCGAGTCGGCAAGGTTTTTAGGATTCCATATGTCGGCCATGAATGTGTAGCTGTCGCCGACGCGCATCACGAATGTGCTCTGTCCGCAGAATGTCTTTTCGGCTTCCGCGCCACGGCACGGATTCGGCAGCTGCTTCCAAGGCCCGAGGATGTTGTCGGCGCGCATCAGGCGTGCCTCGTTGGGTTCCCATCCCGTGCATCCCGATGTGATCATCCAATAGACGCCGTCATGCTTGAACATCGCCGGTGCTTCATTGTGGCCGCCGGGGAACAGCCGGACATATTTACCGGTATGTCTGGTGAAGGTAGAGTCGAGCTCGGCGATCTGCAGTGTCAGATTGCTCTCGGATGAATAGATGTGGTAGGCTTTCCCGTCGGAATCCACGAAGATTCCCATGTCGCGGGCCATCTGTCCGCGGTCAAGGTCGCGCACGGTGAACATTCCCTCATCGACTGCCTTGCGCCATTGAGGCGTCCACCATTCAAGGGTGTCGCTCCACTGTTTCGAGACGGACTCCGACGGCAGATTGACTGGCATCACGCCCGGATTCACACGTCCGGTACGGAGCATACGGAACGGCCCGAGTGGATTGTCGGCGACAGCCACGGCTGAATGGGCCGAACCGTACCCCACGCCTTTTAGCTCATGGTGGAACCACATGACATATTTCGCTGTGGCCGGACAGAATACCACTTTGGGACGCTCTATTATGCAGCCTGCCTCAAGCGGGTCGCCTTTGGTGTCTGTGACGGCAAGTACCACACCGCGCGGAGTCCAGGCGTGCAGGTCGGAGGATGTGTAGCACACCACTCCTTTCTGACCGGAGCCGGGAGTGCCGTCGCCGCGATGCTCCCCATACCAGTAATATGTGCCGTCCTTTTCCATGATTCCTCCGCCATGGGCGTTGATATGGTCTCCCTGTGTGTCGGGAAAGCGTTCGCCCTTTATCACGGGCATCCCGGGTGCGGCATTCATCGACAATGCAATTGCAAGCAGCAGGGGGATAATCAGTCTTTTCATTTTATATGTATGATTTATTTTTCAGTGAAATGCTTGGAGACATACTCGGTGGCTGTCATGCCATACTTCTTCTTGAAAGCCTTGGCAAATGATGAATGGCTTCCGAACCCGGTGTTTTCGGCTATATCGGTGATCGACATTTCGCCCGTCCTCAACAGCTCGACGGCACGCGACAGACGCATGTGGCGGATGTACTCGTTGGTAGATACACCTACAATGGCGTTTATCTTCCTGTAGAGTGTAGAGATGCTCATGCACATCTTGTCGGCAATGAAGGCGACACTCAGGTCCTCCAGGGCTATGTTGTCATTGATTACGGACGTTATTTTCTCCATAAACCGGCGGTCGAGGGGTGAAAGAGCCTTTTCAATCTCGTGTGATTCTGCTGCAAAAGTTTCTTGCAGTTCCTGTTGTCCCTCCGTTGCCGGTGATAATGAATCTGTTGACATGAATTTCTCGGCAATACGTCGTCTTATCCTGAATATCGAGTATATGCGGCTGAGCAACAGCTTGGCACTGAATGGTTTCGTAAGATATGAATCGGCGCCCGCGTCGTAGCCTTCCTCCCTGTCGACAAGCGAATCCTTCGCTGTCAGCAATATTACGGGTATGTGGCTTGTGAGTATGTCCTCCTTTATGCTGCGGCACATGGCTATGCCGTCCATCTCCGGCATCATTATGTCGCTTATCACCAGGTGGGGCGAAAGTTCCTGGCACATTTTCAGCCCTTCGAGGCCGTTGTGTGCCACCGCCACGTCGAATTCGCCGGCGAGCGCCTGCCTGATGTATTCGCGGATGTCGTCATTGTCCTCCACCACAAGCAGTCTGAGGCGCGAGTGCGTGTCGCCGGGCATATCGGGCTGTGGTTCCTCCTCTTTGGCCGGATCAGGCTTCCGTGTCGTGGGTTCGTCGGGAGCGTGCATCGCTTCCGGATATGTCTCGTCGGTAAGGAGCTGCAGGGTGAATGTAGATCCCTTGCCGGGCTGGGACTTCACGGATATGTCGGCCCGGTGTATATCGGCAAGGTTCTTCACGAGCGCCAGCCCTATTCCGGTGCCCGATGCCTGGTGTTCGCCCTGCTCCTGGAAGTAGCGCTCGAATATATGTTCGACACCTTTGGCGGATATGCCGTAGCCGGTGTCGGCCACTTCAATCACCGAGCGGCGCATGCCGTCGGGGCCGGTGACGGTGTGGTAGGAGAGTGTGATCGACCCCGAGCGCGTGTACTTCACGGCATTGCTCAGCAGGTTGTTGAGTATGGTCGTGATCATGTCGGTATCGAAATATATCTCCGGCCCTCCGGTCTCGATGTCGAGGATGAACCTAACATCAGGATTGCGGTTAAGCTCCTTGTAGCGCAGCCCTATCTCCCTGAGGAGGTTGGCAGGGTCGGCACGTTTCACCATGAGCTGGCGGTTCTGCGTCTCTGTCTTGCGGAATTCGAGGATGGAATTGATCAGATTGAGCAGTGTCGCAGAGCTGTCGCGTATGGTCTGCAGCTTGTAGGAGTACTTCCCGGGGAGGGATGGATCGCTTACGATGTCCTCAAGCGGGCCCATTATCAAGGTCAGCGGAGTGCGCAGCTCGTGGGTGATATTGGTGTAGAACCGCAGGCGCTCCTCGTTGAGCATCTGGCGGTCGCGGCTCTTCTCCCTTTCGGCGATAAGCTGCTGCTTAAGCGAGATCCTGCGCCGGTAGTAGAGTGCGAGCAATGTTAGGAGTGCCGCTATCAGGAGGGAATAGATGGTTTTCGCCCACCAGGTGAGCCACAGCGGTGGTATGATACGTATCTTCAATATCGTGGCGGGGCGACTCCACTCATACCCTTTCAGGCGCTCTTTCACTCGGAAATAGTATTCACCGGGAGGGAGGTTGCGGAATATGGCCGTGTTGTCATCGCCCGATTCGATCCAGCTGTCGTGGCCGTTGCCTTCGAGAGTATAGGCAATGTCGGTGCGTCCTGCCATTTCCGGATCTATGATGTTAAATGTAAGGGCAAACGTATTGTCGTCATATCCAAGTTCGATCTCATTGCCGGTGATATGCAGCCGTCGCTCCGTGTCTCCGTCCTCGTCGCTATGGTTGTAGACGATGAAATCCGTGATTTTCACCGGACTCGGCGCCGGCATGTCGGCCAGGGCCTTCGGATTTATCCTCAACGCTCCGTCGCCCGAACCGAAATAGATGTTGCCCGAATCGTCGCGCATCGATGCCCCCTCGATAAATGACGGCGATGATATCACGTCGGGAAATCCGATAAACGACACTTTCAGGTTGTCGGGTGTCATATGGATCAGTCCTTTGTTGGTGGCGAGCCATATGCTGCCGTCTGCTCCTTCCTCAATGCTCTTTACGTGGGTCACGTCGCCGTCGGCCAACTCCGGGAATGTCCTGTAGAAGCTATTGTTTCCCGGTCTGTCGAATAGCGCGACACCTTTGCGGGTGGCGATCCACATGCGGCCTTTGCTGTCGCGCCTGATGGCATTTATGGCGTTGGAGGGGAATCCGTTTTTGATGTCGTGTGATGCGGCCACCTTCATCGAGCGGTCGAACACGGTGACTCCTTTCCCGAAAGTGCCGACCCACAGGTTGCCAGACGAGTCATACTCCATGTCCTGTATCACCCAGTCACGCAGACTGCCGGTGATTGTGTCATCGAGCCACGCACGTGTGCCGTCGCTCATGTATACCCCTTGGTCGGTGCCGATAAGCATCGCACCGTCGGGAGTTTCAAGAAAAGTCCGGACATCGTATGACCCCCCTGTAGCCACACGCGAGAATTTTCCCGAGGGAAGATATCTTATTGCTCCGCATTCCGTGGTGCCTATCCATATCGAGCCGTCGGATGCCGCACACAGAGTGCGCACTATAGGATTGCCTTTCAACGCAGTTACGGGAAGAGGGACGGGAGTGCAGACATTCCCGTCCACCCGCACTATTTCGTTGTCGCCGCCAAGCCAGCATGTCGCTCCCCGGCTTCCTTCGGCGAAGCAGTAAACCGGGTTATAGACATGGCGGCATGCCTTGTCGGTGAGGTATTCCAGCCGTGAGAACACGGGATCGAGATGTCCGATCACCTCTATGCCTGAGCGGTAGTTTCCGACCCATGTATTGCCGAACGAATCCCGGAAAAGGCTTCTGACATTCTTGCCGGCGAGGATACCGTTCATGTCATCGACGGCAGGTGTCGCGAAAACGGCGTCGCGTATATCGGCATATGTGTACGCCCTTGTGTCAAGCACACTGATGCCGCCCTGCGAAGTGGCGAACCATATCTCGCCGTTGTCCTGCTGGATGATGGAGCGTATGCGTCCCGGGGCTATGGTGCCGGTGCGGCCGGCCTCGTGTACGAACGGGACTATGGCCGAAGTGGCCGGGTTGAACAGGGCAGCGCCTTCCTCCGTGCCGAGCCACACGTTGCCGCTTCGGTCCACGCAGATGGCATACACCGTGTTGCCGGGGAGTCCGGAGCTCTTGTCGAAGTTGACCGAAGTGTTGTCGCGCGTATTGACCACGCTCATTCCCGTATAAGTATGTCCTATATATATGGTATGGTCATTCCCTTCAGCCACGGTCCATGCGCCGTTAGGAAGCCCGTCGATCGTACTTGCGTCATAATTTCTTACCATCCCGGTTTCCGGGTCGTAGTGCTGTGCGCCGAAATGGTAATGGGTCAACCATATGCCTCCGTCGGACGCAGGGACTATCGATGTCACGTCGGGGCTCCTGAATTTGCTGTTGTGTAGAGGCCGGATGGTGCCGTCGGTGCGGTCATACACGCATATTCCGTCGCGCTGTGTGGCGATATAAAGGGAGTCGGGACAGGTAGGGATGAAAGCCACGCAGTTGAACTCGTTGGCCGTGAGACCGGAGTTGTTGTGGCTGAAACTGCGGAAACGCGTGCCGTCGAAACGGAAAAGGCCGTACTCGGTGGCCACCCACACATATCCGTCGCCATCCTGCGACATCGACACTATATATCCGTTGGACAATCCATGCGATCCGTCAAACGATATGACGGCGGGGATGCCCCAGCAGCGGATCGCCGCAGTGAGGCACAATATAATCATCAATATGCGTGAGCTATGCTTCATGGAGACGGTTGGTTGGGGTGTTATAGGGTATCACCGACATGTTTCCGCATTGACGCGGGAGGGGCATATCGTTTGGTCATTGCAAATATAGTCATAGAAATCCGACCTGCGTGTGTCGAAAAAGGTAGAACTTGTGTCCGTATAATTCAGGTGGGGCCTTATGGCCGATTATGCCACAATATTGAACGGCGCGGACAACACCGTATCTGCCCGTAACGTGTATCTTCGCAGCGGAAACAGAAAAACAACAGATTGCGCATAAAAGCTGCCATGCGCGTATAGATGCTCGCGAGAAAGAAACTGCAACATTACCTTATGGATTCCCTGGCGGAATCATCCCCGCCGGAGTACATTATTTTAAAGTAAGAAAGATTGTTTGGATTTGTTTTATTGTTCATGGAAAACATCATGAAAATCATTTATAGTAACTCCCAATGACAAAACACAGGATTTTAACCTGGCTGCTGTTGCTCTTTGCATCAACGGCAAGCCTCTGCGCCCAGCAGGCCTATATGCTCAAGGGCGAGGTCCAGGACACGTCGGGCGAACCGCTTATGGGTGCGGCCGTACTTGTCAAAGGTTCCAACAACGGTGTCGCCACCGACATCGACGGCAACTTCGCCCTCAATGTCAAGCAGGGCGATATCGTGTCGGTGACTTACGTCGGCTACAAGGCTGCCGAGGTCAAAGTCACCGGACAGAACAACATCAAAGTGACCCTCGAAGAGAATTCAGAGGTGCTGGAAGAGGTAGTCGTCGTAGGCTACGGCACGATGCGCAAGAAAGACCTCACCGGAGCTGTCACCCAGATTAATCCCGAGAAGCTCGCCGACACAAATCCGGGAACCGTGCAGAACTTGCTCCGCGGCACTGCCGGACTCGACGTTGGCCTCTCCAACAATGCCAAGGGCGGAGGTTCGCTCCAGCTGCGCGGACAGAACTCGTTGTATACCGAGGGCGACCACAACTCCCCGCTCATCATTCTCGACGGCATGGACTTCTACGGTGAGCTTTCTGAAATCAACCCCAACGACATAGCGCAGATCGACGTGCTGAAGGATGCGTCAGCCGCCGCCGTCTACGGTGCGCGTGCCGCTTCCGGTGTAATCATCATCACCACCAAGAAGGGCAAGCTCGGCAAGCCGACCATCAACGTGAGCGCCACCCTCGGAGTGAGCACCCGCGCCAAGAAGCGCGACGTGTGGAGCGCTGATGATTACCTGAAATTCCGCGAGGACTATCTGAAGGCCGGCACGCTCGGTTATGACGCGGACAACGGTGTCTACGGCTACTATCTCGGCAACAAGAAGAACCAGCCCGGCTACTACGACCATTACGACAATATCGGCAAATATGGGATCTCGCTTGAGGACTGGATGGGATATGACAACAACATGCAGGGCAAAAGCCCCTACGAGGTGTATGCCCACCGTCTGGGCATGGACGTGAATGACGACACCTATGCCGCATTCCTTGAAGGACGCAGCTACGATTGGGAAGATGAAGGTTTCCGTACGGCATTCAACCAGGACTACAACGCCAGCCTCTCCGGCGCCACCGAACGTGCCAACTACTATTTCTCGATCGGGTATCTCAACAATGAGGGCGTGGTCAAGGGTGATCGCTACAAGTCGCTGCGCGCGTCAATGAAGATTAACGCCCACGTGACCGACTGGCTCGAAATCGGGGCCAATGTCAACTTCCAGGACCGCACCGACGACTCGCAGGAGGCCGATTGGAAGGCGATGGAGAAGAACAATCCTTTCGCACCAAAATACAACGAGGACGGCTCTCTGCGCCAGTATCCGATGTCGATGAAGCAGAAACGCGGCCATAACTACGAGTGGGACCGCCAGTGGCAGGATCTTGAGAAAGGCTACCAGGTGCTCAACTCGATATTCAACGCCAAGGTGACGCTGCCTTTCGGATTTACCTACCAGTTCAACATCTCCCCGCGCTACCAGTACCATCAGGACCGCTGGTTCCTCGACGCCGACAAGCCGGATGCCACAAAATCGTCGCGCGGTGTCAACCGCAAATGGCAGAAGCGTTTCGACTGGTCTCTAAACAATATCATCACATGGGACAAGACCTTCAACAATGTGCACCATTTCGTTGTGACCCTTGTGCAGGAAGCCGAGGAACGCAAATACTGGAGCGACGGCATCGAGGCCAGAAACATCCTTCCTACCGACGAGCTGGGATTCCACAATACGGAGAACGCCACAAAGGTCGATTCGAAGTTCTACACAAACGATACCCATCAGAGTGCCGATGCCCTCATGGCCCGTCTTTTCTACTCCTATGACGACCGTTACATGCTTACGGCATCGATTCGCCGTGACGGCTATTCGGCCTTCGGACTCAACAACCCTCACGCCACTTTTCCCTCGCTGGCTCTTGCATGGAACTTCACCCGCGAGAAGTTTTGGAAATGGAGATGGATGGATCAGGGCAAGCTCCGCATGTCGTGGGGTAAGAACGGCAACCGTTCCCTCGCCAACGAATATCTCGCCCTCGCCGACCTCGGTTCGGGCACTGGCTCTACAATGGGCTATCTCAATGCCAACGGAGGCGTGGCCGTCGACATGAAGTATCTTGCCTACAACCGTATGGCAAACCCCAACCTTCAGTGGGAGAAAACCGAAGCCCTGAACTACGGCCTTGACTTCGCATTCTTCAACTACCGTCTGTCGGGCAGCATAGACGTGTACGACAAAAAGACCCACGACATGATCATGTCGAAGCCTCTCCCGGGTTTCTCGGGATTCGGTTCGGTGATGACCAACCTCGGCGAGGTCACCAACCGTGGCGTGGAAATTACGCTCAACAGCGAAAATATCGTGATGCCCGACTTCGTATGGACCACCAACCTCACCTTCGCGTACAACCGCAACCGCATCAAGCATCTTTACTACGAATATGATGCCGACGGAAAGGAAATGGACGACACCAGCGCCAAGCACTTCATAGGCCGTGACATCAACGAGATCTGGGACTACCGCGTGGACGGCATCTGGTCGACAAGCGAATACGAAGAGGCCGCCAAATACGGCCAGCGCCCGGGCGATCCGAAGATTGCCAACGTATATACAGCCGACGACGAGCTTAATGCCGACGGCACTGTGAAGAAGCATGTCTACAACGACAAGGACAAGGTGTTCCTCGGCACGCGTACCGCCCCATACTTCCTGAGCATGCGCAACAACTTCACTCTCTGGAAGAACTTCGACTTCGGCTTCTCGCTCTACTCCAAGTTCGGCCACAAGCGCCAGTCCGGCGACTACATCAACAATATCAACGGAACCAGTGAATTCTCCCACGGATTCAACTCATACACAAGAGAATACTGGACACCCGAGAATCAGTCGGACACCTACGGACGCTGGGAGGCAAAAGGCCCTAACAACATCAATCCGGGCCGCATATTCAACGCCGGCTTCGTGCGCCTCGACAACATCTCGATGGGCTATACGCTGCCCCAGGCACTCACACGCCGTGTGATGCTCGAGAAGGTGCGTTTCAACGCCAGCATCAACAACGTGGCCGTATGGGCGTTCGACTGGCCCTACAACGATCCGGAGAATGACGGATTCACGCGCCGCACATTCAGCTTCGGAGTACAGTTAACCCTCTAATCCTACGCAATCGATGAAAACTTTATCTATCAACATATTGAAGGTTGCTGCGGTCGTAGCCGCAGCAATCACTCTCGGAGCATGCTCCGACGATTTCCTGAAGCCGGATCCCATGTCGTTTTTCGATCCTGAGAGCGCGTTCTCCACGGAAACCGGCCTCCAGTCGGCGCTGGCATATGCCGACCGCCATCTCCGCACCAACTATATCTGGTACAACAGCCGCGACCAGGACTCACCCATAGGTACCGACTACATGTTCTCCGACATGATGGTATGGGGAAAGACGGATGCCGGGGGCAGCATGCAGGACAATTTCGCCAACCGCGTGACACCAACGAGCGACGGCACCTCTAACAGCTATATACAAGGCGGATTCTGGGGCGAAGCCTATACCGGAATCAAAGCTGTCAACGCCATTCTTGACAATATAGACAATCTACAGGGTGTGTCGGAAGAGATCCGCAACGGCTACATAGGCCGTGCCTATTTCCATCGTGCCTACCGCTACTACAACCTGATATTCCAGTTCGGCGACGTGCCTCTGGTGACACATATCATCACCATGCCGAAAGAGGACTATTATTCTACCAAAAAGGAGGCCATCATCGAGAAGATGATCGAGGATTTGGAATTCGCCGTGGAATGGGTGCCCAAACAAACGGACACGCAGTACTACGGCATGATCAACAAAGAAGCGTGCGAGCATCTTCTTGTAAAATACTACCTTGCCGCTCTGAAGTTCGACAAGGCGCGTGACATGGCCACCCGGCTTATCGAGCATGAAGGCATGCAGCTGATGCGCGATCCCTTCGGCACCAACACCACCTCCACGCAAGGTATCTCCTCTACATGGGCCATCGAGCGCAATGTGATCTGGGATCTCCATCGCCCGGAGAACAAGATAGGGTCGTTCAACAAGGAGTGTATCCTCGGCATGCCCAATCTTTCGGAGCAGTCGTTCGTGGAGTTCAAATCGATGCGTATATTCTGCCCCTATTGGAACGAGAACGGTACGAGCCGCTTCCAGACCCCCGACGGCAAGCAGCCTGTCAAGAACCTCTCGCGCCTCGACGGCAAGTATGACGCGGCCCTCGACTGGACGCACGCCATAGGACGCGGTATCGGAGTGTACCGTCCTACCCATTACGCCCAGCATGGCATGTGGGAGGTCAACGGCATCGAGGACAAGGATGACCTCCGCCACAACTCGCGCGTAGGAAACTGGGTCAACATGGAGGACATGACCTACAACAACACCGACTCCAAGTATCACGGGCGGCATCTCCAGCTCTATGCCACGGAGGACGATGGCAACATCAAGGCCGGTACGCTCCTGTGCAACGATACACTGCGCTGCTGGTACGACTATCCCCACTACAAGTACTTCTACAACGACCAGGTGGCGATGGACAATGCCAACAGCAACGCATGCGTAGGTGTGACCCACGGTGGCAACGGCAACATGTACCTTTACCGTCTTGCCGAGACCTACCTGCTGCGTGCCGAGGCATACCTCTACCTCAACGAGCCGGGGCTGGCCGCCGCCGATGTCAATGAGGTGCGCAAGCGCGCCCAATGCACGCAGTACTACAACGGCAGCGTGAACATCGGCGATATCATGGACGAGCGTGGCCGCGAACTGTGGATGGAGGAGCTGCGCAACGTGGAGCTTACCCGAGTGTCGATGATCCTTGCAAAGACAGGCATGGCCGACGAGTGGGGCAATACTTATGATCCGGAGACATGGGACAAGCAGAGCGGCGAGGACCGTACCGGCGGCAGCTACTGGTATCAGCGTATCATGCATCATTCCTACTACAACCGCGGTGTCCAGATTAAGTTTGACAACCGCACTATCGACTATCACATGGACAAGCATAATCTCTTCTGGCCTATCCCCAACGGCGCCATAGTAGGCAACAAGAAGGGTAAGCTCAAGCAGAACTATGGCTATGACGGTTATGACCCGTCAGTGAAAGTCTGGGACAACTGGAGAGATGCCGTTGCCGACGAGATGAAGTATGTTAACTAAGACAAAGTATTTAGAGGTTGTTTAAAAACAAAAGTGAAATACCGGGCTGTTGGATTTTTAGAGAAATCGGATTTAAGTCGAAGGAGCATAGTGGGCTATGTGACTGAGACGCGAATG
>NZ_CAJTYX010000052.1 GCF_910583865.1 uncultured Muribaculum sp. | reverse complement strand
TGCCTTTCAAGATGTTGGACTCTCTGATTTATGGTTTAGCGGACAGTAATAAAAGGCAATTCAAAAAATACCGTCACGGGAACCGTTTACGATGAGAACGGCGAGCCGGTAATAGGGGCTACCGTCATGGAGAGGAACACCAATAACGGCGTGGTGACCGATATGGACGGACATTTTTCACTAAATGTCTCCGGCAGAAAACCCATACTCAAGATAAGCTATATCGGCTACTCTCCCACCGAGATAAAAGCGACACCCGGCGAGCCTCTGAAAATCATACTGAAAGGCTCTGGAGTAAATCTTGATGAAGTGGTTGTGACGGCTCTCGGTATAACGCGTGAACAGAAATCGCTCGGATATGCCGTGTCAAAAGTAAGCACCGAGGAACTGAACGGCAGTGTCAGCGGCAACTGGCTCAACAACCTCAACGGCAAGGTGGCAGGTCTGAGCACCACCGGTGGCGCGTCAGGCCCGACCGGCTCCATGCGTGTGGTGCTACGCGGCGACCAATCGCTCAACTACGGCTCCAACGAGGCTCTGTTCGTAGTGGATGGAGTGCCGGTATCATCGGGCGACGCGGGCACCGGGAGCGGAGGACTCAGCAATACCGATGCCACCATCGACTTCGGCAACGGGGCCTCCGAGATAAATCCAGAGGATGTGGAGTCGGTGTCGGTGCTGAAAGGACCGGCTGCTACAGCCCTCTACGGCTCTCGCGCCGCCAATGGCGCCATCGTCATTACCACAAAGAGCGGACGCGACACCAAAGGTTTAGGCGTGACCATCAACTCGTCGGTGACTTTCGAGAAAGCCATGCGATTTCCAAAATTCCAGAAAGTCTACGGCCCTGGCAACGACAACGGATATAACGAGTTTGCAGCCTGGAATTTCAAGAACACAACAGCCCCCGACGGCTTCGAGGGTGGAAGAAACGCATCGCGCTACGCCTACGGCGAGGCCTTCAGCTCCGACAAGCTGCGCAATCAATTCAATTCCTACAACTGGCTTACGGGGGAGTACACACTTACGCCATTTGAATATGCCGAGGACTGGTACAGCGGCATATACGAAACCGGCACCACCTACAAAAACAATGTGACCCTCAGCTCCAACAACGGAAAAGGCACTTCCGCGCGCCTTTCGATCACAGATACCCACAACTCATGGATCATGCCCAATACCGGCTATCAGAACCAGACCGTGTCGGCATCGTTCGCCACCAAAATGAACAAATGGATAAAGTTCAACGCTAAAGTCAACTATCTGCACAAAAGCAGCGACAATACCCCCATTACCGGCTACTCCTCCTCGGCACCTACCTATTACATCATGTGGGGACTCAATTCCAACTCCATGCGCCTCTACAAGGATGAATACTTCAGCGGACGCGTCAACGCGGCAAACTATGCCGGCAACTGCGTGGACGGTGAAGGCATGGTCAACTCGCTCGGCAACTCCCAGCCAGGCAACCCCTACCATCAGCTCTACGAGGCAACCAACTCTATCAACAAGGACCGCGTGTATGGCACCATGACGCTATCGATATCCTTCCCCGTAAAAGGCCTCTCGCTCGATTTGCGCGGCGGCACCGACATATCGGTCGATTTCCGTCAACAGAAAAAGCCGTTCTACTCTCCCGGCTACAAATCGGGATTCTACCGTGAGCAGAACAACCGCGACTCCGAGACCAATATCGACTTCCTCCTGAAATACGTAAACAACAAGATTGTGGGCAAGCGGTTGGGATTCAATGCGGCTTTCGGAGGCAACAACATGAGCCGGAGCGTGTTCCGCTCGCAGATCACGCTCGACAAGCTCGGCGAGCCGGGAGTCTACAACTCCACCAACACGCCCACCGGCGAGACTCCCAAGCCATATCAATGGCGCAGCAAGAAAGTCGTCAACAGCTTCTACGGATTTATCTCGACCTCCTGGGACGACACTTATTTCCTCGACCTCACAGCACGCAACGACTGGTCATCGACACTCGGCCGAGGCAACTGGTCTTTCTTTTACCCGAGCGTGAGCGCGAGCATACTTCTAGACAAAGCTCTTGGCATCGATGAGGCATTAGCGCAGATCAACATGGTCAAAGTGCGCGCCTCCTGGGCCAACGTGGGCAACGACACGTCGCCTTACCAGCTCACCGATTCCTACTCGGCATCCTCGACATATCCCGGAGGATATACCTACCCGACCAACTGCGCCAACTACTACATCAAGCCCGAAAATGTCGAGAGCTGGGAGGCAGGCATCGAGACCATGTTCTTCATGAACCGTCTGGGATTTGACGTGGCCTTCTACAACTCATCGACCACCAACCAGATCGTCAACGCGGTGACCGACCTCATGACAGGCGCTTCGGGCAAGAAGATGAACTGCGGCGAGATACGCAACCGTGGCATCGAGATCGCCCTGCATGCGGTGCCCGTGCGCACACGCGACTTCACATGGAGCATCGACGTGAACTGGAGCCGCAACTGGAACAAGCTCATCTCACTCGAGAACGGTTGGGATGCGCGCACCCCCTACGAACAGACCAAAAACCTCATGGGCAACTACGGACGCATACTTTCCTATCTCGGCGAGGAGATGAACATAATCTACGGTCGCGGATATGAACGCGCTCCCGAAGGAGCCACATACATCGATGCCAACGGCAATACCGTGAGCTGCGCGGGGATGAAGATCATCACCGAAAGCACTGGATATCCGGTACTTACCACAGATAACATCCGACTGGGCAAAGTAAACCCCACCTGGCGCGGAGGCCTCAGCACCACGCTTCGCTACCGCGACTTAACACTCGGGCTGAACTTCACGGCACAGATGGGAGGCCATACGTATTCATACACGAATGCCATACTCGCCTACCAGGGAAAACTCGAAAACTCGCTTCCGGGACGTAACGACGGCCTAGTGGTGAACGGTGTGAACGCGACCACCGATGCAAACGGCAACACCGTCTACAAGCTCAACACCACTCCCACCGAACAGATCAACAAATACTACACGACATATCTCGCCCGCGACAACGCCGAGGAAAACGTGTTCAAGACCGACTTCCTAAAATTGAAAGAGATGAGGCTCGACTACACGCTCCCCAGGAAGATATGCCGGAAACTTAAAGTCGTGCAAGGAGCAGCCATAGGCGCGTATGCCACCAACGTGTTCTGCATAAGCGACTTCCCCCAATTCGATCCGGAAGCGGGCACGATTGTAGGCACCAACATATACAGCGGCATCGAAATCGGCGCGTTGCCGATGACCCGCACCTACGGATTCAACATCAAACTTTCCTTCTAACCCGACCCAACCTAAATGAAAATCCTATCAACCATATCGCGACTGGCTATGATACCGATGGCCTCGGTCGTCATCGCCGGATGTACCCACGATTTCGTGGAAATCAACACCGACCCCAATAAGATGACAGTCGGCGACCTACAGCCTTACGGCATGTTCGAACCCCTACTCTACGGCATGGCCAACAACCAGACTTATTATTCCTACTACTGGAACGACGAGCTGGTACAATTCACCGCCGCTACGGCGCTTACTGCCCAGGAGCGTCATCGCTACAAGATCACAGAAGCGCAATGGGGATCGGTATGGAACAATTATGCCGGCAAAGGGCTTAACGCCAAGCATATGTACGATCTTGGCGTTAAGTTCGGCGAGAAAGGGTGTCAGGCGGTGGCCCTTACGCTCAAGGTGTATGCGCTCAGCAATCTTACCGACCTCTACGGCGACATCCCTTACAGCGAGGCCTACATGCAGTCCCAAGGAATCGACCGTCCGAAGTTCGACTCGCAGAAGCATGTCTATGAACAGATGTTTGCCGAACTCGAAGCCGCAAACGACCTCTATGCGTCGAAGCCCGACTTCTCGCGTCCGACCATCGACATAATGTACGGAGGCGACATGCAGATGTGGCGAAAATTCAACAATTCGCTATATCTGCGACTGCTGTGCCGCGTGAGCGGGCGCAGCGAGATGAATGCCGGCAATAAGATAGCCGACATTCTGGCTGATCCGTCAAAATATCCGGTTATGGTTTCCAATGCCGATAACGCCACCATACGCAACACGGGCAAGGATCCCTACTACGGTCGATTCCGCCCGATCGACATCACCAAGACCAATTTCACATCGGGAGCCTACAAGATTACGAAGCAATTCCTTAAAATGACCGTTATAGCTGATGGCAGCTCCTCCGAGCAGGATCCGCGTCTTACCACATGGGCGGCAAAATATGCCAACGGCGACGACTGGAAAGGAACCACCTCGGGATGCGAGCCTTCCGATGCCCAGATCGACACACAAGGCTGCGCACTGCTCAACTACGAGGTGCTCGTGCGAGACGAGGCACCCGACTTCCTGATGGACTATAGCGAGGTGCTGTTCATCCAGGCCGAAGCGGCATTGAAAGGATGGATAGCAGGGGGCGACACCAAGGCACGCTCCTACTACGAACAAGCCGTAAGGGCATCCTGCCAGAAATGGGCCGAACTTGAACAATTTTCTAAAATAAAGGCTCCGATCGATGACGATGCGATAGACAAACTTCTCCAAGGAAAACTTGCCGGATGGGACAACAACGCCGACAAGGAGAGACTCATAGCCGAACAGAAGTTTCTGTCGCTATTCTGGGTAGGCATGGAAGCTTTCCATGAACTGCGACGCACCTCCTGGCCGGAACTCACGATAGGCGAAGGGGCATTCTACAACGGCTGGCATCTGCCGCAGCGCCTGGGCTATCCGTCCACCTCCGTAGGGTCAAATCCCGACAATGTAAAAGCCGCACTTGAAAACATGGGCGGCGAAAACGACATGCTTACTCCGGTATGGTGGAGCTACAAGGCCATCCACGGCACATTCCGTGAAATCCGTCCCGCCAATGCCACCAATTAACCACAATATCACACATCAATACAATGACTAAAAGGAAACCATTCACATACATGGCAGCGGCTGTCACCGCGCTGACGTTCGCAAGCCTGCTGCTGTCGTCATGCAAGGATGACGACGACACTGTGCCGACCGACGAGCTATATTATAACCTGGAAATGGCCGACGGTTACCAGATACCCAGCGTAGGCATTGATCGCAGCTCGTTCGGGAAAGGGAAGAAAATCATCATCCGCAGTAACGGTCGATGGACCATAGAGTCTGCTTCCGAGAATTGCGATTGGATCAGGATGTATCCCATGGAGGGTGAAGAGGACGGATATATCCGCCTCTATGCCGATGAAAACACCCGTGCTGCCACTCGTACCGCCCAATTCAGGGTGACGGTCAACGGAGTGCCACAGCCCGACATGATCACGGTGGTGCAGAAAGCCGCGAAACCGTTCCTCAATATCAGTTCCAAGGCCTTGATATTCAAGCGTACGGGAGGAGAAATCAGGCTCGACATCAATGCCAACATCGACTGGGAATACCAAATCGAAGGGGTTGATGCGGCAAGCTTTACCGCAGAGTCCGACGGACATTCGGCAATCACGGTAAAGGCAACCGGCATAAACGAAAGCGGCTCCGACATATCGGCCACGCTGTCCATACGCAGCACCGGCTCCGACACGGATATAACCCATACCGTGACACTCACACAACTCTATGCGACGTTCTTCGACAATTTCAGCTGGGTGAAGAGCAATGCCGGAATCTTAGGATGGAAAATCGCCACCGGAGGCAAGGAGCAACGCATCGACACATGGACAGATGAAGAGAAAGAGCATGGATGGAGTTCACAATCGACATGGATATATTCGCGTACTGGATTCCTGAAGTTTGGAAAGGGAGGCTACGGGGGTGACCTCGCATCACCTCGCATCACCGAACTTGAGGGAGCCGCCAACGTCACTGTATCATGGTGCGCATTGGGATACACCACCGCAAAAGGAGTACGCGATGACATCGACTACTATTTCGTGGGCATACTCGGCGATGGCACGATTACCGGCACAAGCAACAACGGAGCCACGGGCGCTTCATTCCAATATAAGGGAGAGGACGGCGAGACAGTGACACTGAACGCCGCGCGATTCGAACTTGGCGACAAGGCTTGGCTCGATCCGACGATAGATCCCACGGCAACCGAGATATGGAACTATGAGACATCCAGGTTTTCAATCATCGTCGAGGGTTTTACCCCGCAATCACGTGTGGTGTACGTGACCGGCACGGGCGATATCGATAACAAGTATAAGAATACTAATTCGAAAAACTCACGACTTTTCCTTGACAACTTCAAGGTGGTAGAAAACTGAACTTCATTGCCATAAGTCACGGCGGTATGTCATCAATCCGACATACCGCCGTACTTGTACCCATACCCGGCGCCTATACGAACATCATCAATATGTTTAACAGCTTGCGCAGGTCGGCGAGGGCTTTGCCTATGTGGTACTGGACGGTGCGCGGGCTTATGTCGAGGCGTGCGGCTATCTCGGCATAGGTCATCTCGTCGTAGCGGCTCATCAGGAAGATGCGGCGGCGCAGTTCGGGCATGCGCTCTATGGCGAGATCAATCATGTCGACGAGCTCTTTGGTGGTGACATGGGCCGTGGCGTCGGCATCCTCCGGGGGTTCTTCTTCCATGCGGAGTTTAAGGTAGTTGCGCTCTACCCGGCGGTGACGGAACAGAGTCAGGATCTCGTTGCGGGTCATCTTGAACAGATAGGCTTTGAGCGACTCGATGTCGACAATCAGCTCGCGCCGCTCCCATAGTCGGCAGAACACGTTGTGGGTGATGTCCTCCGCCTCCTTTTCGTCGCCTGAAAACTGCAACGCGAAATCGCAGACCCTCGGGGAGTAGCGCACGTACAGCAGCCCGAGCGCACCGGAATCGCCGGCATGCACTCGTTCAAGCAGTTGCTCGTCGGAGGGGTCATTGGATTTTGTCTGCATCTCAGAACCGATTATGATGGAAATCTCCCGTCAGGAGATTTCCATCTCAAAGATAGGTAAATAAACCGTGTCCGACAAGCAAAAAAACGAGATTTTCGAGATTTTTCAGAAATTGACAGTTAATGCATATTTAATGGAAATTTATGAATTGCTGATTCTTTTACGTAACTTTGTCAATCGTGGAGTCAGGCGGTAATTTTGTTGGCATTCATGGACTTCATAAACCTTTTTTGGCAGGTACTTGCAAAAGTAACGCTATATTTATGGCAACAGCTTATGTTTTGAACCAATCTTATTTGATTTTTATGGGTAAACGGATTGTTTTTCTCGATTATGTAAGGGTATTCGCCTGCTTTTTGGTGATGCTCGTCCATGCAAGTGAAAATTTCTATGGAGCGCCCGGTTCTACCGATATGGCCGGTCCTCAGTCATTTTTGGCGAGCGAGTCGGATCGTTTGTGGGTGTCGCTTTATGACGGCTTCTCTCGTATGTCTGTGCCGTTGTTCATAATCGTGTCGGCCTTTCTGCTCGTCCCGATGAAGGAGGGGATGTCGGCGGTGGATTTCTATAAACGCAGAGCGGCGAGAATCATCCCGGCATTCCTGTTTTTCATGGTGGTATATTCGACGGTGCCTGCAGTGTGGAATCAGATCGACATGGAGACATCGGCCAGTGACCTGATGCGTATCCCGTTGAACTTCCCTACCTTAGCAGGACACCTGTGGTTCATGTATCCTTTGATAAGCCTATATCTGTTCATTCCTATGATATCTCCATGGCTTGCAAAGGTTAAACCGTCGGAGGAACGTCTGTTCATAGGCTTGTTCCTCATTTCGTCATGCATGCCGTATCTCGAACGTTTCTTCGGTGAGATATGGGGGCAGTGTTTCTGGAACGATTTCCATATGCTGTGGTATTTTTCGGGGTATTTGGGCTATATGGTCCTTGCGCATTACATACGCGTGCATCTCGACTGGTCGCGCTCAAAGAGGATGGTTACCGGGGCATTGTCACTGGCTGTGGGGGCTGCATGGACGATACTGTCGTTCTATCTCCAGGCCGTTCCGGGTGAGATTCATTCTACGCCGGTTCTGGAAATCGGGTGGTCTTTCTGTACGATCAATTGCGTTCTTCTCACTACCGGGGCTTTCCTGCTGTTTACGTGCATCGACAAGTCCGCAGCGCCTAAATGGGTGTTCGAACTGTCTGATTTGAGCTACGGCATGTATCTCGTGCATATCCTTTGGCTCGGGTTGTGTGTCAGCGTGTTTAAAGATCGTCTGGAGCTTCCTACCGGCATTGCGATTCCGGTCATCGCCTGCTCTACCTTCATTTGCAGCTTCCTGAGCACTAAACTGCTGTCGCTCCTGCCATTCAGCATATTCACTGCCGGCGTCAGGCGCGATGCCAAGAAACTCAAAGGGCGCAAGCCGGAGCCTCAACCCATGTGATGATGCGCGTTCTTGTGATGATATTTCGCTGGGAATTTGCAGGGTATGTTGATAAAAGTTAATTTTGCACTCCACGATTTTTCAAATAACAATCTATCAAACAATCTTCATTCTCACATTGTAATCCTACGTATGAATAAATCATTTATGCTGCGTGGTGTGGCTTTTGCCTGCGCCACTTTCATGTCGGTGTGTTCGTTGTGGGCCGAAGCTGTAAAGGTGGGAGATCTTTACTACGATCTTGACCCGACAGCTATGACTGCTACTGTGGCACGCCACGCCGACTATAAGTCTCTTACGAGCTTGGCTGTACCCGGCTCGGTCACGGTCGATGATGCCACATATGCGGTGAAGGCCGTGGCACAACAGGCATTTCAGGACTGCACGTCGCTGACAGACGTGTCATTTGATGACGGTGTTGAAAACATCGGCAAGTGGGCTTTCTACCGTTGCAGCGGCATAGTCACCCTCAATCTGCCATCGACGCTCACAAAAGTGCAGGACAGCGGTTTCTCCAAATGTACTTCCATCAAGGAACTTGTTCTTCCAGACAATCTTATCGAGATTGGCAGTTTTGGTTTCGGCACGTTGTCGAGTCTCACCACCCTTACTCTCCCGGCCAATATGCAGACTCTGAAGAATAATGCCTTCTCAAGTTGTTCTCAGCTTTCCGAAATCAACTTCAACAGTGGTATAACGACTGTGGAGGGGAATGCATTCGCTTACTGCGGGGTAAAATCTCTGAGAGTTCCGTCCAATCTGAAAGTAATCGGTGGGGCGGCTTTCAGCCATTGCTCCAATCTTGTGTCGGTAGAAATGGCTGAAGGTATCGAGGAAATCGGCGAGAGCGCTTTCTATGAGTGCAATGCTTTGGCATCCATCAATCTGCCGGCATCGCTGACGAAACTCGGAGACAATGCCCTTTATAATTGCAAGTCGCTGAAACAGGTTGATATTCCTGCCACTATCAAGGAGATTTCGGCTTATGCGTTCTACGGATGCGCGGGACTTGAGTCGGTAAAATGGCCCGAATCGGTAACCACCATAGGAAAGGCTACATTCTACCAGTGCACCGGACTCAAAGAGATTACGATTCCTTCCACGGTGTCGCAGATTGATGATATGGCTTTCCAGGAATGCACGAGCCTGTCATCGATAACACTCCCCGAAGGCATCACGACCATAAGCCATGGGGTGTTCAACAGCTGTACGTCGCTGGCAGCCATCAACATACCTTCAAGTGTGACCACCATCTCTGAAAATGCATTCCGCAATTCCGGTCTCAAGAATCTTGAGATACCGGCCTCTGTAACTGAAATCGGTGATGCTATTGTGGTTGGGTGTTCCGATCTGAGTGGGATTAATGTTTCTGCTGACAACGCTACATTTGCCTCTGTCGACGGCGTTTTGTTCGACAAGACCGTTACTCGTCTGGTGGCCTATCCGGGAGCAAAGAGTGGAGAATATGTCATGCCCGAATCCGTCACGGAAATCAATGGATGGTCGTTCATGGGCAACGACAATATCACTGCGATTACGTTCTCCCCGAAATTGCAGGAAATCGGCACCTCGGCATTCTATAATTGCGCCGGCCTCACCGCTCTTGATTTTCCGCAGTCATTGACTTCGATAGGAGCCAGCGCGTTCATGTACGCCTCTAATGTCGCATCGGTCAAGCTGCCTAATACCGATATATTTATCGGGAGCAATGCTTTCAGCGCCATAGGGGTGAAGTCCATGATTTTCCCGGCCACGATTACAAATATAGGTGTCGAAGAAAACCAGACATACTCGGTGATGACGATGTGCGGTTCCCTGCAATGGGTAAGCCTCCCATCCTCGCTTACGACATTCAGCCCTCTTGGACTGTATTGCTCCGCTCTTGGCACCATCTACAGCTTTGCTGTCACCCCTCCGGCCATTTCCGGTGAAAACCCTTCCACCGCGTCGATGGTCATCAAGGTGCCTAAAGGTTCGTCTGAGGCATATGCCCAGGCATGGGGCGCCCTGTATACCGGCGCTACATTTGAGGATGTGCTCCCCGGAGCTCCTGTCGTTAATGTTGACGGCAGTTCAGCAACTCTGAAATGGGAAGCATATTCCGACGACAATCTCGCAGCTCCATCCCGCTACACTGTGAAGCTCACCGACGGTACTGCCACAGTGTCGGACATCGAACTGACCGGCGAGCAGGCGGACGGCATCGCACACAGCCGGGAGTTCAAGGACCTCGCCGATGGCACATACACTTATGAGCTGAAAGGGTATGTGGATACGGGTGAGCTGACCATTGCCCATACCGGTTCTTTCGAGATAAAGACATCCGGCATTGACGGTATAGAGGATTCGATGGACCCGGTGATAGATACGAAGTACTTCGGACTCGACGGACGCGAGATAATCAATCCGGCCTCCGGCACTATATGCATCGTCAAGACCATGCATGCCGGTGGCATCGTCTCTACTTCCAAGAAGGTAATCAAGTAATATTACAGTAGCCCATATGCAATATGGCAGTACGCTGAACACTCATTTGGCGTACTGCCATTTTTATTGTACCTTTGCTTACATCAATACAACCGCGTATGGCAACCAATGGCAAAGTGAAGCCAAAGAAGGCTTTGGGTCAGCATTTCCTTACCGACGAGAATATAGCTCGCCGAATAGCCGACACACTCTCGTCCTACAAGGGGATGCCGGTGATAGAGGTAGGCCCCGGCATGGGGATGCTTACCAAATATCTTGTCGCCGACGGCCACGACGTGACCGTGGTGGAGATTGACGGAGAGAGCATAGCTTATCTGCGCGACAATTTCCCGGCGTTGCAGGGCGAGCGCATCATCGAGGGCGATTTCCTTGAGATGGATCTCGCCGAGGCGATGGGCGGTAAGGAATTCTGTGTGATAGGCAACTATCCTTACAACATATCGTCGCAGATATTCTTCAAGGTGCTCGACTACAAGGATATGATACCATGCTGTAGCGGGATGCTGCAGCGCGAGGTGGCCGAACGCCTGGCGGCTCCTCCCGGCACTAAAGCGCGAGGCATACTGAGCGTGCTTCTCCAGGCATGGTACGACGTGAAGTATCTGTTCACGGTCGACGAGCATGTGTTCAATCCACCGCCAAAGGTCAAGTCGGGAGTCATAATAATGACACGCAACGATGTCACCGACCTGGGATGCGACCCCCGTCTGTTCCGCACGATCGTAAAGACCGTTTTCGGGCAGCGCCGCAAGACGCTCCGCAACTCCATACGCGGAATCATGCCGCCCGGAGGCTCTCTGCCTGAGTCTCCGCTATGGGCGATGCGTCCCGAGCAGCTCTCGGTGGCCGATTTCATCACCCTCACAAACCTTGTAGCCGCCGTCAGGGCCGGCGATACCAATCTTTCAACGTCAATCCAACAGTGATGAAAGAACATACTCCGGAGTTTCTTGACAATCTCAAAGCCGTCATAGAGCGCCACGACGAGGTGGAGGCGCGCAAGGCCATCGCCGACCTGCACCCCGCCGACATCGCCGAGCTTTACCAGGACCTTGACCTTGATGAGGCCGAGTACCTCTACCGTCTGCTCGACGACGAGACCGCAGCCGACGTGCTGATGGAACTCGACGAGGATGACCGCCACAAGCTGCTCAGTGCCATGAGCAGCGAGGACATAGCCCGCCAGGTGATCGACCACCTCGACACCGATGACGCCGTAGACATAATCCAGGAGCTTGACGAGGAGGACCGCGACGAGATCCTTGCCCACATTGACGACGTGGAGCAGGCGGGCGACATCATAGACCTTCTGAAATATGACGAGGACACCGCGGGCGGCCTCATGGGCACCGAGATGATCGTGGTCAACGAGAACTGGTCGATGCCGCAGTGCATACAGGAGATGCGCCGGCAGGCTGAGAACCTCGATGAGATATACTATGTCTACGTTGTCGACAACGACTATCGTTTGCTCGGAGTGCTCCCGCTGAAAAAGATGCTCACACATCCGTCGGTGAGCAAGATCAAACATGTGATGGAGACCGACCCGGTGGCTGTAAAGACCGACACTCCCATCGACGATCTTACCCTCGACTTTGAGAAATACGACCTTGTGGCAATGCCCGTGGTCGACTCTATCGGGCGTCTGGTGGGGCAGATCACCGTCGACGACGTTATGGACGAGGCACGCGAACAGAGCGAACGCGACTACCAGCTGGCATCGGGTCTGTCGGGCGACGTCGAGAGCGACGACACAATGTTCGCCCAGACCAAGGCACGACTGCCATGGCTCATCATAGGCATGCTCGGCGGCATAGGCAACTCTTTGATTCTCGGTAATTTCGAGGGCGCGTTCTCCGTCAATCCGGCGATGGCGCTATTTATCCCGCTTATCGGAGGTACGGGCGGCAACGTGGGCATACAGTCATCTGCCATCATCGTGCAGGGCCTCGCCAACGGCTCGCTCGACGTGAAGTCGTCGGCAAAACAGATCATGAAGGAGCTTGGCGTGGGCCTGCTCAACGCCTGCATCATATCGTTGCTGGTGTTTGTCTACAATATGTTCGCTCTCGGGCCTACGCAGGTGACCACGATAGCAGTGTCGCTTTCGCTGTTCGCCGTCGTGGTGTTCGCCTCGGTGTTCGGCACGTTCGTTCCCTTGACGCTTGAGAAATTCAAGATCGACCCCGCGCTTGCCACCGGGCCGTTCATCTCCATCACCAACGACATCATAGGTATGGTCATCTACATGCTCATTTGCTCCTCCATGCTGGCCACGTTCGGCACCAATATATGAGCAAATCCTTTAGGGAATGCGTTATAACTATGCCTTGGCTTTAAAGAACAATATTAATCAACTCTATACAACTTAAATATGGAAAAAATCGAACCCGGGAAATATGTCGAGATGGTCTATGACCTCTATGTCGTCGAACCCGACGGAGAGCAACTTGTGCATAAAGTGGAGGCCGACAGCCCCGAGCGCATTGTGTTCGGAGTGACAAAAGGCGTTATAGTCCCTCTTGAAAAGGCCATCGAAGGATTGCAGAAAGGTGACGCATTCGACGTGAAGGTCAGTGCAGCCGACGGCTTCGGACCTCATGATCCGGAGCAGGTGGCACACCTTGAGAAGAGCCTGTTCGAGGTTGACGGCAAGTTTGACGACGAGTATGTGACCGTGGGCAACTATATCCCTATGATGACCGCCGAAGGCTATCGCATCAACGGCAAGGTGCTTGAAATAACCGACAAGGAAGTGGTGATGGATTTCAACCATCCCCTGGCCGGGAAAGACGTTCGCTTCCATGGCACTATTGCCGAAGTGCATGAAGCCACTCCCGAGGAGCTGCACCCGGCCCATGGTTGCGGCGGTTGCTCCGGCTGCGGTTCCGACGAGGGCGGTGAATGCGGCTGCAACGATGGTTCCTGCGGGGGCTGCCACTGATTCAGGCCCGACAGTTTATTAAGGGCAATAAGGGGGCGTTTAGATCATACCCTTATTGTCCTTAATCTCCCTAATCTCCTTACATGTCCTTAAACTCATGAAACCCAAGCTTGTCATCTCCACCGGTGCCGGCATGAGCGCTGAAAGCGGCATCTCCACTTTCCGCGACGCAGGCGGCTTGTGGGAAAAATATCCAGTTATGCAGGTGGCCAGCGCCGACGGCTTCGCCGCCAATCCCGCGCTCGTCCACGAGTTTTACAACGCACGCCGCCACGACCTGCTCAAGGCGCAGCCTAATGCCGGTCATCTCGGTCTGGTCGACCTCGAGAAGTGGTATGACGTGTATTTAATCACACAGAATGTCGACGACCTCCACGAGCGTGCCGGAAGCAGCCATGTGCTACATCTCCATGGCGAGCTTATGAAGGTGCGCGCCATCGACGATGACACGAAGGTCTATACCCTGCGTCCGGAGGCTCTCGACACCACGCCCGATACCGTCATCGACGGCCACCGCGTGCGTCCACACATAGTGTTTTTCCAGGAGGCCGTGCCCAACATTGAGCCGGCCATACAGCTCGTCAGCGAAGCCGACGTGTTCGTCGTGATAGGCACGTCGCTCAACGTCTACCCCGCCGCCGGACTCCTCCACTATGTGCGTCCCGGCGTGCCGGTCTACTACATCGACCCCCATCCCGCAGCCGTCCCCTCCCGCGTCACCGTCATCCCCCTCCCCGCCACCCAGGGCGTCGCCCGCCTCTCCACCCTCCTCAATCCCCATTTCTCTCCTGATAAGGACTAACAAATCGAAACTTCATGCCGCGATGTCGGTCATATGACAGTGAAGCGCTTGGACCAGTGCTTCACTGTTTTTACACGCTTGGACGTCAAGGTTAAAAATTATTACTGTCCGCTAAACTTTAGAGGGCGATTGAAAAATAGGACCGACTCCTGCAAATGGAATCGG
>NZ_CAJTYX010000051.1 GCF_910583865.1 uncultured Muribaculum sp. | reverse complement strand
TATAAAATAACACAATCCCTGAGAACATAACGCAATCTTAAATGAAAGAGCCGTGACCAATTACATATATATGATGAAAAAGCATGACGATATACCGCGCAAATGCGTAACTTTGCAGCATGAATCATTCCAATGAGAATTCAACGGAGAATATTCCCGACTCGCTGCATGTAGACGTGGAGGCCGTGGTGCGCCAACGACTCCCGCGCTATAGGCGTCTTATTCCACGTTGGGCCATAAACTGGCTGAAACGCACGATATGCCAGGACGAGCTTAACGGAATACTCGAGCGCACACGAGGCACCCGCAACGCTCAATTCTGCGGGGCCGTGCTCCGCGACCTCAACGTGCACTACAATGCCGAAGGTGTGCTACCCGACCCGGCCAGGTCAAAGGTAATAATCGTGTGCAACCATCCGTTGGGTGCTCTTGACGGGATAACCATGATACATTGGGCCGCAGCCACCTATGGTCCGGAAGTGTATTTCATCGTGAATGACATCCTTATGGCAGTGAAGCCTCTGGAAGATATTTTCCTGCCTGTCAATCTCTACGGCCGACAGTCGCGCCACTCGACCACCGACATCGACGAAGTGTTTCGCGGAGATGCCCCCATCATCATGTTTCCGGCGGGACTCGTAAGCAGAAAACGACCCGACGGACACATCTGCGACCTCAAATGGCACAAGATGTTTGTCAACAAAGCCATCGAATACCACCGTGATGTAATTCCTGTCTACTTTGATGCTCACAATTCACCGTTTTTTTATAATTTTGCAAAATTCCGCAACAAGATAGGTCTGCGATTCAACTTCGAGATGATGTATCTTCCGCGCGAGATTTTCCGCAGCCGCGACGCCTCGTTCCGGCTCATCGTCGGCGACACCATACCCTGGCAGTCGCTCGAAGGTGGCCGCAAAGCATCGCGACAGGCGCAAAAAATAAAGAAAACCGTATATAGTCTAAGTAATCAACCATTCCAACCTGACGATGACGACAACAACGACCAATCATCCGGTGATTGACCCTGTGGCGGTAGAACTCATTGAAAGCGAGCTTACCCCCGACAGGCTGTTGCGCGACACCAACAAGGGTGGCAACAAGATATACATAGTCGACGCCTTCTCGGCTCCTAATGTAATGCGCGAAGTAGGCCGGCTAAGAGAGATCGCATTCCGTGCAGCCGGCGGAGGCACGGGCAAGGAGTGTGACATCGACGAATTCGACACGATGGACCCACCGTGCCGTCAGTTGGTGGTATGGGATCCCGAAGTACGCGAGATAATTGGCGGCTACCGCTTCATCCCCGGAAATGAAATCCGGCTCCGTGCGGACGGAATGCCGCGCATTGCCACAAGCCACATGTTCCGTTTCTCCGAGCGATTCCTTCGCGACTATCTCCCCTACACCATCGAGCTGGGACGTTCATTCGTGAGACTCGAATACCAGTCGACGCGCGTAGGCGTGAAAGCGCTATACGCTCTCGACAATCTGTGGGACGGCCTTGGCGCCCTGACTGTCATATACCCCGACATGCGCTATCTGTTCGGGAAAGTGACCATGTATCCGAGCTACAACGCCGACTGCCGCAACATGATACTCTATTTCCTCACCAAGCACTTCCCTGACCACGACCGGCTCGTATGGCCCATTACGCCGCTGACCACCCACATGGACAACGAGGCCATGAAGCGCCTTTTCACATGCGACACGTTCAAGGATGATTACAAGATACTCAACCGCGCCATCCGCGAGCATGGCTACAATATCCCCCCTCTGGTCAATGCATACATGAGCCTGTCGCCATCGATGAGAATGTTCGGTACAGCCATCAACGACGAGTTCGGCGACGTAGAGGAGAGCGGCATATTCTTCGTCATCGATGAAATCTTCGAGGAGAAAAAAGGCCGTCACATAGGCACATTCATCGCTCCTCCTCTCTTCCAGGGCGACTCATTGCAGGAATAAGAGGACAAACTGCATATCATCTCACTCCCTTGAAAGCAGGCCGAAGAATCATGTTGACAATGGGGCCTGCAGATACAGTCATTCACACTTCTCCTTCACAGCGGCTCTTCAGAAGAATAAGTTTTAAATGGCTTTTATATAAACTTCACTACGATTCACGTTGTTACTATAGATGACATTCATGACGAAAATATGTCAATGTTCTGTCGAAACGCCCTCTGTCCTGATCATTCAGCATCACACCATATCAGCGATTTGAGAATATTACGCGAAATATTATTTCATAGCCGGACATCCTGTCTGGTCATTGCCGCCTTGTTGCCATACTCCACGCATGCCCAAACGGAGATAGACTACAAAGGAGAGGTGTGGATGAATGCCGGAAGCGGCGACTTCGCGCCCTACGGCATAATGTCGAACCGGTACGGCATCACCACGCAGCCGGCTTCGGCGATGCTGCGCGGCTCGGTGAAACATGAATGGGACACCGTGCCGAGGTGGAGCTGGACCGCCGGAGCCGATATCGTGGCCCAGGCAGCGTCATCCACCGACTATGCACGATACTTATCGTCATCACAGAGCTGGATAGAGCGTGGGCTAAGGCCATCGGCCATCCATGTACAACAATTGTACGGCGGCATAAGATACCGAAGTATGTTCCTCATCATAGGCTTGAAGGAGTATCCGTCGGCCTTGCTCAATGATTCATTGTCGAGCGGCGACTTCACACGCAGCATCAACGCACGTCCGATGCCTGGACTCGCCATAGGGCTGAGACGTTTCGTGGACATACCGTTTACCCGGAAAGCACTGCAGATTTCCGGCGAGATATTCTACGGACGTCCTACCGACAGCGGATGGATCGAGAACCATTTCAACTATTACTCGTCATTCATCAACACCAATTGGTGGTACAACTACAAGCGCCTGTATTTCCGCACGAAGCCATCTCTCCCGCTGAGCGTGACTTTCGGCATGCAGGCGGCATGCCAGCTCGGCTATAAACTTACCTATTTTTTCAACGGAGGCTACGGCTACACGCTGGTCGACCACGTAAACCTATGGGAAACAATCGAGATGTTGCTTCCAAGCCCCGGGGAGGGCTACTGGCGAGGCAACCACCTCGGCTCATGGGACATGATGGCACGCTGGCGGCTACCCTCCGGCCATCAACTCAAAGCCTATTTCCAATGGCCGTGGGAGGATGGTTCAGGCATCGGACGACGCAACGGGTGGGACGGCATCTGGGGTATAGAATACGTGTCGGCATCACCGCGCGATATTGTTACCGGAGCTGTCATAGAATACATCGACTTCACCAACCAGTCAGGCCCTATGCACTGGGCGCCCGACGACCGCCCGGGCACCACGATTACCGACGAGGCAACAGGCTCCGACTCGTACTACAACAATGCCAATTACAACGGCTACACCTACTTCGGCATGGGACTCGGCTCACCGTTCCTGCCAGCCACAATCTACAACCGCGACGGATACCTGCGCTATGTAGATACAAGGGTGCGCGGATTCCATGCAGCAGCCAAAGGGAGGATAAGCCCCCACGTGGACTACAGGGCCATGCTATCCTACCGCCAGGGATGGGGCGACTCCTACGTGCCGCGGCCCCACAAGGTACATGATTTCTCATGGACGCTCGAAGCCGGATGGAACATCCGCAATATTCCGGGACTTAAGGCCACCGGAATCATATCGATGGATCATGGCGACATGCTCGGCAACAACTTCGGGGCGGCCATATCTCTCACTTATTCAGGATCATTCATGATAGGCAGACATGGCAGATAGATTATTCCGACACAGCATGACGCGCATAATCGCCGCATTCGCGGTGCTGTCTACGCTTCTTTCAGGATGCACACACAACAATGGCGACATAGGTCCGTGGTTCGGCATATGGACGCTCACTTCAATAGAAGCTGACGGCGCTCCTATTGCCGATTATGTTCCCAACTCGATTTTCTGGAAATTCCAGTCGACAGTCATCAACATCACACAGCTGCTTGACCATCATGACTGCCGCGATACATTCGGCACATGGCGCCAGGCAGGCGATTCACAGCTGGAACTGAACTTCACCCACAGCGACGACACCCTGCACCCCGGCACCGAACTTTATGCTCCACCCGAGATACTGCATCTTCCTTCAGATATATGCACGCTGCACATAGTCCGCTTCACCGACAAACATATTATACTCACCTACATTTCAACTGACGGGGTAACCTATAAATATACCCTTGTAAAGTAGACATCAAAGTCAGTACGCACCCAACGGGCCTCAACAGTACCAAGAAACAAGAATAAGCACTGATAACAAATTAACAGCAACCGCGCATGTGTTAAAATCTTAAAATTACATTTAAAATAGCAAAAACTTACGTACCTTTGCACTTCATTTTAACGCAGGTAGAGAAATCTGCCACTTTAAACAATTCGTTATCACTTATTTATTGTGCGGAAATGAATCTTACAGGTACAATTGATTTTCGTCCTAAACTCCTCTCAACTCTCTCCCACTATTCTCTGTCTCATTTCAAAGACGACCTCGTAGCCGGTATCGTCGTAGGTATCGTGGCACTTCCGCTTGCCATCGCATTCGGAATCGCAAGCGGTGTCAGCCCGACGATAGGACTCATAACCGCTATCATCGGCGGATTTCTCGTGTCGGCATGCGGAGGCAACTCCGTGCAGATCGGAGGCCCGACGGGAGCTTTCATAGTCATAGTCTATTCCATAATCCAGAATTACGGACTGCAAGGTCTTGCCATAGCCACCCTCATGGCCGGAATGATATTGATTCTGCTCGGACTTTTCCACCTTGGCACGGTGATCAAGTTTATCCCCTACCCGATTGTGGTAGGATTTACAAGCGGTATAGCACTGACGATATTCTCGACTCAGATCAACGACTTTTTCGGACTCGGGCTTACCGACGTTCCGTCAGAGTTCATATCGAAATGGGGAGTCTACATTTCCAATTTCGGCAATCTCGACATAGCCACACTCGGTGTAGGCCTGGTATCGCTTGCCGTGATTATCGTTACCCCGATGATTTCCCGCAAACTCCCCGGATCGCTCATCGCCATAGTGCTGATGACCGCAGTAGTCTATTTCCTACAGCAGGCATTCCCCGGCGTGCATGTCGAGACAATCGGCGACCGTTTCGGAGCATTATCCACCGACATACCTCATGCCGAAGGGTTCGACCTGTCGATGAACACCATCAACATGCTTCTGCCGTCGGCGTTCACCATAGCGATCCTCTGCGCGATAGAGTCGCTGCTGTCTGCTACCGTAGCCGACGGTGTGACCGGCTCACGCACCAATTCCAACACAGAGCTTATCGGACAGGGCATAGCCAACATGGTTGTGCCGTTTTTCGGCGGAATCCCTGTTACCGGAGCTATAGCACGCACCATGACGAATATCACCAACGGCGGACGTACCCCTGTGGCCGGCATAATCCATACGGTGGTGCTGATGCTCATTTTCCTCTTCCTCATGCCGCTGATCAACCTCGTGCCGATGTCTTGTCTGGCCGCAGTGCTCATAATGGTGTCATACAACATGAGCGGATGGCGCACGGTGGTAGGCATATTCCAGGCTCCTAAAAGCGATATCTCGGTGCTGTTGGTGACATTCCTGCTGACAGTGGTGTTCGACCTGACTATAGCAATCGAGATCGGTCTGCTCCTGGCCATAATCCTGTTCCTGCGCCGCGTGATGGAGAACACTCAGATACGTGTCTACTCCGAGCAGCTTGATGTGGCTGAAGGCACGGAATCTACCGCCCACGAGGTGCTTGACGTGGCCCAGGGAGTAGAAGTGTATGAAATCGACGGTCCGTTCTTCTTCGGAGTAGCGACAAAGTTCGACGAAATGATGCGCATGACCATGGGCAACGTGCCTTCGGTACGTATCATCCGCATGCGTCGAGTGCCGTTCATCGACGCTACAGGAGTGCACAACCTCGAACTCCTGATACGCTCGTCGCAAAAAGAGGGGATACATGTGGTGCTGTCCGGCGTAAACGAACAAGTACGCCAGGTGCTTGTCAGCAGCCATATCGACAAGCTCGTAGGCGATGACCACATATGTGATAACATAACCCGAGCCGTGGCAATGGCCAACCGCATCGCCGACTCGCGGCGTGCCACCCTCAACCGCTCCGCAGCTATCTGACATCCCTGCGACCGGATAAGTAGAGTAAGGACAATCAAGGAGATTAAGGAGATTAAGGAGATTAAGGAGACCAAGGGCTTTGATACCCCAATACTCCCTGATCTCCTTGATTTTTTTCCTTATTGACCCTAATCTCCTTATCCTCCTTAATCTCCTTGCTTGTCCTTAATCTCTTTATTCTCCTAGAGGATACCGTTGCGGCTTCAACAGTATAGGATATGGTGTCTTGGTGAACACACGCTTGTCAGCTTTCACGATGTCATAGCCGGAGACAGCCTCTTCCACCGAGTCTGTCGTCACGGCAATCACGTAATAGAGCGGTTCCGCAGTCTCCACCACCGTAGCACCCTTGTAGCCGTCAGCACGCAGACGCTCCATCATGGCACGCGCATTAAACACCTGCTTGAACTGAGCCACGGCAATGTTGTATGGCTTTACATCTGAAGGCACCGACACCCCTTTGACGCACTTCACGGCCACTGTTTCCGTAGGCACCGTATCACGTCCGACGACAGTGCGCGAGCTGACCGACTCCTTGCGAATCTTCTCATAGATTGTGCCCTCTATGCCGGAGTCGGTGTCGGTCTTTTCTTTAACGGCCTCATAGGCCGCACGGTAGTTTGACTCGTTGGTCTTGCATGAGACCGTCATCACGGCAACCAATGCTGTCGCCGCCAATGGTAGGTATATCTTCATCTTGTTGATGTATGGTTTTTTGACAATTCTATTACTTCAAGGTCGTGGGGCGCGCCATCGGCGAGAACGAAACGCACAAGCGTACGCACCTGCTGCCATCCATGCACCCCTGCCGCACCGGGATTTATATGCAGCAGACCAAGCTCACGGTCATACTTCACGCGCAGTATATGGCTGTGGCCGCTTACCATTAGCCGCGTGCCTTTCTCCCGGAGAAGCGACTTCATGCCCGGAGAATATTTCCCCGGATAACCGCCTATATGGGTCATCAGCACCCTCACGCCCTCGACCTCGAAATCCATAAGCTCGGGACAACGGCGGCGCACCTCTCCATGGTCGATATTACCCGCTACGGCCCTGACCGTAGGCGCCACATCGAGCAATCGTTGTATGATGGACATGTCACCGACATCGCCGGCATGCCATATCTCGTCGCAATCCTTGAAATGCACGGCATAACGGTCGTCCCAATACCCGTGCGTGTCTGAAAGCAGTCCTATACGCTTCATGTCAATCAACCTGTTACTGCCTGATTATTCTTGCATAGCGTATGAGCGCACGGTTTACGTCGCCGTTCATATTGTCTATCTCAAGACGCAACGACATGTCGTTGATACCCTTGCGCAACTTCACGCGCAGCATATTGGAGAACCCGGTCGACATCCACTCGTCTATGCCGCGCTGCGGCATCACGACCGCCCCGGCCTCCGAGTCGTTGACATAAAGCATACGCAGCGCACACTTGTTATCGGTATTGACCGGGCCGGAACCGTTGGCATAGCGGAAATCAACAAAGTAGTCTCCGGCCTCGGCCACCTCGACAGTGAAGTCGATGCGGCGGTTGAGCTTCCTCGAAGTCTCCAGAAATTCAGAGGCCACTTTCCTGTCGGCAATCAGGGAAGTGCCGGTACGGCCCATCTCTCCGGCATTCACCACAGTCATGGCGCCGTCCGGGATATATTCGTAAGGCTTGCATGTGTAGCCCCAGTAATGCTCGTCCTTCACAGGCACTATGTCGGTCACTGTGTAGGAATCCTGCGGTACAAGCGGTATTGATGCCGTCGTGATTTCCTGCATCAGGTTAGAGTTCATGAATATCACATAACCGATACCATTGGCGAAATTAGTCACTTCTCCGTCGCGCCCTTCAATCCATTTCACTACCGGAGTAGAGGGCATCCACGCCTGAGGCTGGTTGTTGACGGATTGATCGGGGAGTCCGTTGCCGGCCATCTCTATGACAATCTCCACATTCCCTTTCGTGTCGGCGGGAAGGAAGAGATCCGACGTAGCTTTTCCGTTGATGGTGAATGAGCGTACCCTGTCACCCGTACCGTTGACCTGTATCGTGAGCATGGCGTCGCGATACTTGAATCCGGAGAGGGTCTTTGGGCCGGTAAGCGCCGCAGGCACGAACGGTGCGAAATGTATCCCATCCGGCTGTAGCTCGATACCCATCAGCACACGCATCACCATGGCGGCCATGCCTGTGCAACTCCAGAGCTGTGCGTCGGAATTCACAGCCGTGCCACGATAATCGCCGTTGGAAGCCACGAAAAGTTCCTTGTTGGTCCCGAACAACGCCGCGGCCCTGCACATCGAGGCAAAACCCTTCTCAAAGGCAGCCATGTTACCGGCCTTCTTGGCGGCAAGATTCCAATAGGCCTGCACGAAAGGCCACACGGCGTCGTTGTGGTAAGGATTGATGTCGGGAAGCTGCGGGTAGACCGACGATATTCCGTATGGTGTATAAGGTGTCTTGCTTATTATCGACCGGGCCATATTGTCGTTGGCCACACCGAATATAATAGCCAGAGCCTGACCGAGATTGTCGGTAGCTTGCGATTGTATGGGGTACACTCCTCCATACAGATATTCCGAATAATACCCAAGATTGGGAATCCACAGGTTATTGTTTACCGCATTGGAAATCTCGCAGTCGATACCGTTCCACAACGGAGCGATCCCGGCATCGGGAAGAGCCTTCAACATCGCGTCGCGCACCTTGAATGCCTCAACGAACATCACGTTGGTGCCGAGACACATCGACTCGTATATATCCTTGGGCTGCATCCATCGCGGATAGCTTTGCTCGCGCCAGTCAAGGTACGACTGCTCGCCGCGCATCATCTTGAAGTCGGTGTTCCACACCACCCTCATGTCTGCGTTGAGCGTATTTTCTATCGCGTGGACCGCTTCAGCCAGTATCTTCTTGTCGCCCGTGGCCTTATACACCTCCCATGCCGCCATGGCCCATACCACACGGTCGGAACTTACCGGCCATGATCCTCCGGTACCGGTGTCCTGCATGATTACCGGTCCGTCGGGAGTGTCTTTCAGTTTTGAGCGCAATGAGCGCCAGGTGCCGTAAGGATCTATGAGTGCCAGCGAAAGATAAGCCGAATAGCTCACGTCGCGGGTCCATACACCGTCCCACTCCTTTCCGGCGCGGTAGGTACTGTCAGGCCGCAAGTTGGAGGCTATCTCATCCATAGCCATGTTGCTCAAGGCATCGATCAGCATCTGGCCCGAACTATAAGAAGGGAGCCAGGCGTCGAGCGAATCAATACTCCATCCTTTAGGATCATGACGGCGTTCAACGGATGGATTCAACGTGAGCGTCACTTCATATATGCCGTCACCCTTGTCTGAAAGCTTGCGGTCGGCTTTTCCGTAAAGATTCTCGAAGTCCCATGTAAGCGGATCCACGCTGCCGGCCACCCATACACCCTTGAAGTCATCGCGATAGATGGTGTCGTTTGTAGGCGTCACGTAGTAACCGTGCTTCTTGAAACTCTCGAACACCGGAGCCATATTGACCCGGAGCGTCCATTTAGTGTCCTTCGGTAGATGCTTGCCCGTGTGATTGCGTATCGATGCCTCCTCATGCAATGCCTCGCCGAATGTAAACACCGTGTCAGCACCTATTTCTATCGTATGGGTCTTGTCTTGCGGCAATTCATTGTCACGGCTGTTCAGCGACAGGCGGAAATGCAGCAGACGTGATATTACGCTCTCATCGGGGCTCTTATAGTCCGTAGCGATTTCATATGGGCTAACCGCATAAGCCTTGAATCCACCTTGACGCACACTGTCGGCATAGACCGTGAATTCATCCGACTGATATATCACATTGACCGGATCCTGCAAACGGGCACAACCGGAAATAGCGGCACACATGATGCCCGAAACAGATATTATGGAGTATATCGACTTCATATGAGGCAAATTTATCTGCTAATTTAATGATTTTATACCGATATAGTTCACTCCCGCCAAGACTAAAACCTTTTTTTATACTCTTGACACCGAATATCGTCATAAAAGCTGTAACTTTGTAAGAAATGGCTGAATCATACACACCCGAGACACCGTCGTGCGTGTGCTTGGGAGAGATGATTCAAAATAAATTTTGCGACTGACGGATGAACTTTAACCACAGGTCATACCTTAGTCTATATAAGACAAAAAGTTTATAAGACCAAACGAAAGTATATCAATCATGGCTGAGTCCAATTTCATAGATTACGTGAAGATTCTTTGCCGGTCGGGCAAAGGAGGCGCCGGATCGCGCCATTTCTACCGTGCCAAATATATCCCCAAGGGTGGTCCTGACGGAGGCGACGGAGGTCGTGGAGGCCACATCATACTGAAAGGCAACAAACACATGTGGACACTTCTCCCACTCAAATACCAGCGACACGTGTTTGCCGGAAATGGCGGTGCGGGCACAGGTAACCGCAGCACCGGTAAAGACGGCGAGGACCGCATGATAGAAGTGCCATGCGGCACTGTCGTGTTCGATGCCGAGACCGGAGAGTTCCTGTGTGAGGTGACACACGACGGCGAGGAGATAAAACTGCTCAAGGGGGGGCGCGGAGGTCTCGGCAACTGGCACTTCAAGACGGCCACCAACCAGACACCGCGATATGCCCAGCCCGGAGAGCCTGCCATCGAAAAGACCGTCATCATGGAGCTGAAGCTCCTTGCCGACGTGGGTCTTGTCGGATTTCCCAACGCAGGGAAGTCCACCCTCTTGTCAGCCATCTCCGCCGCACGCCCCAAGATCGCCGACTATCCTTTCACAACCATGGAACCTCAGCTCGGCATAGTCGGCTACCGCGATAACCGGTCATTTGTCATGGCAGACATTCCGGGCATAATCGAAGGTGCGAGCGAAGGAAAAGGACTCGGACTGCGTTTCCTGCGCCACATCGAGCGTAACGCCGTGCTCCTGTTCATGGTACCGGCCGATGCCGACAACATACGCGATCAATACGAAATACTTCTGCGCGAACTCGAACAGTTCAACCCCGACCTCGTCGACAAACCCCGTGTGCTCGCCATAAGCAAGTCCGACCTGCTCGACGACGAACTTATCGCCGAGATGCAGCGCGAACTTCCCGACGACCTGCCGCACGTGTTCATCTCCGCCGTGTCCGGCATGGGAATCAGCGCGTTAAAGGACATGCTCTGGAGTGCTATCACAGCCGAAAGCAACCGCATCGAACCATCCACCATCACCCACCGGCCTCTCGACGGGCACCACCGCGTACGCGAGGAGGACGAGTTCATCTTCCAGCTCCCCGAGGAGGAGACTGCTCCGGAACTTGAGGATGACGGCGACGAACTCGACTGGGACGAGACAGCGTGGGAGTATGGCGATGACGACAACCGTTGACAGCCGCACCTCCATCCACGCAAAAACAACAATACAACGAGAGGGTGTTGTCGGACAGAATGTAACCGGCAACCCCTCCCTTTCATCTTCATTCATCACAACCAACCCGGAGACATCAATCTACCGGAATGCGAATTATTGCTATGGAAATTATAGAACATCAGGAATTCGGAGGCGAACGACCGCTTTTTGCCTCACACCATCTTCATCTCATAGACGTCACCATCCATGCCGGAGAATCGGCATTAAAGGAATGCAGCGACATAATCGCCGAAAAATGCCGTTTCGAGGGAAAATACCCCTTCTGGCATGTCGACGGATTCAGAATAAAAGATTGCCTGTTCACCCCCGGCGCACGTGCGGCCCTATGGTACTCTTCCGGACTTGAAATGACCGATACGCGCGTCGAGGCGCCAAAAATGTTCCGCGAGATGCAGAAACTGCTCCTTGAGCGTGTAGTGATACCCGACGCCCAGGAAACACTCTGGCACTGCTCCGACGTGACCATGCGAGACGTGGAGGTACATGGCGCCGACTACTTGCTGATGCATTCCGCCGACATCGAAATAGAGCGTTACCGCCATCAGGGCAACTACTCGTTCCAATACTGCCGCAACGTGGAGATACGCGATGCCGAAATCGACTCCAAGGATGCATTCTGGAACACGGAGAACGTGACCGTGCGCGATTCCTCGCTCAAAGGGGAATACCTCGGCTGGCACTCTCACGGGTTGCATCTCATCAACTGCCACATATCCGGTACACAGCCGCTCTGCTATGCTCACGACCTCATCCTTGAAAACTGCACCTTCGACGCAGACGCAGACCTGGCCTTCGAGTGCTCGACGGTACATGCCGACATCCGCGGAGCAATCACGAGCATAAAGAACCCGACATCGGGCCGTATAGTTGCCGACAGTATCGGCGAACTTATCCTCGACGAAAATATCCACCGTCCCGCCGACTGCAAGATAGAGACGCGCAAGTGACCACCCGCAACGTAAACACGGAGCAACTCCTCGCCATGATACGCGACGGACGCCCCATGGGCTTCCGCACGCAGCTCAGGCTTACGGCACTGTTGAGCATGCCGGCGATTGTGGCGCAACTGTCGTCGATAGCGATGCAATACATCGATGCGTCGATGGTGGGGTCGCTCGGTGCCGACGCGTCGGCATCGATAGGACTTGTGTCGACCACCACATGGCTGTTCTGGGGCGTACTCAGCGCCGCCGGCACAGGATTTTCAGTGCAGGTGGCCCATCTCATCGGCAGCGGGGAGTTCGACAAGGCACGCGACGTTGTGCGCCAGGGATTCACCGCCCTGCTTATATTCAGTACCGCGATAGCGATGCTGGGAGTAGGAATCAGTCCGTTCCTTCCGGGATGGCTCGGAGCCGATGAGAGAATCCACCATGATGCCTCGCGCTACTTCCTGATATTCGCATCGTTCCTCCCCGCGTTGCAGATAAGCTTTCTCGCAGGCTCGATGCTGCGTTGCGCAGGCAACATGAAAGTGCCGAGCATGCTCAACGTGCTCATGTGCGTGATCGATGTGGTGCTCAACTTCATCCTTATTTTCCCCGCACGTGACATCGTCATATGTGGCAGTTTGAACATACATGTCTGGGGCGCCGGCCTTGGTGTCGAGGGGGCAGCACTTGCCACCGTCCTCGCCGAGACTATCGTGGCCTCGATAATGCTCTGGTATCTATGGCGGCGCGCCCCGATCCTGCGATTGAGCGACAATCCCGGGAAATTCACGCCACGGGCCTCAGTCCTGCGCAAAGCGTTCCGCATCGGAATGCCGATGGGTCTGGAACACATGGCCATATGCAGCGCACAGATAATGATCACAACAATAGTGGCTCCGCTCGGCGTCGTGGCTATTGCGGCCAACGCGTTCGCCATCATAGCGGAGAGCCTCTGCTACATGCCCGGCTACGGTATCGGGGAGGCCGCCACCACACTTGCCGGCCAAGCCTACGGAGCGGGACGCCACAGGCTCGTGCGCCGATTCGGATATATAACCGTAGGAGCAGCCATGGCAGTCATGGGCGTGATGGGCGTGGCCCTTTACCTATGGGCGCCACAGATCATAGGCGTCATGTCGCCTGTCGACGACATCAGGACCCTCGGTGCCGACATATTGCGCATCGAGGCATGGGCCGAACCGATGTTCGGTGCGGCCATAGTGAGCTACGGATTCTTTGTCGGACTCGGTCGCACAATATTGCCAAGCGTAATGAATCTGCTCAGTATCTGGGGCGTTAGGCTCACTCTTGCCACTATCCTCGCCCCCACCATGGGGCTGCGCGGTGTGTGGCTCGCGATGTGCATCGAACTATGCTTCCGAGGGCTTATATTCCTTGCGCTACTCGCTTTCGGACGGTGGCGGCATGAGGGAAACAGCAGTACAGGGCTTGACCGGACAAACGTAATACAACAAGAATCACAATGACATCCGATTTCGACAAAATCATAGAACGCCGTCACACGGAATCCTACAAATGGGACACTCCCGACCGCGCCGACGTACTCCCCATGTGGGTGGCCGACATGGACTTCCGCACCGCCCCTGTAATAATCGACGCGTTGCGCCGACGTGTCGACCACGGGGTGTTCGGCTACACCCATGTACCGGACGAGTACTACCGCTCAGTCATCGACTGGTTTGAGAAGCGCCACGGATGGAAAATCGACCGTTCTTGGTTCATCTACACTTCCGGAGTCGTGCCCGCCATCTCTGCGATAATAAAGGCACTCACTGTGCCGGGCGACAAGGTGATAGTGACCACACCCGTCTATAATTGCTTCTTCTCGTCAATCCGCAACAACGGATGTGTCGCGACATGCATCCCTCTGGTGCAGGTCGACGGACGTTACGAGATTGACTTCGCCGCCCTTGAAACCGCAGCCGCCGACCCTTCGGCAAAAGTGATGCTGCTCTGTAATCCCCACAACCCGGGAGGAAGAGTATGGACTCACGACGAACTTATCCATCTGGCCGACATATGCCTGCGTCACGGCGTCTACGTAGTGTCCGACGAGATACATTGCGAACTGACATACATAGATGGAGGTTACACGCCATTCGGCTCGCTGCCTGCACCATACCGCGACAATGCATCGGTGTGCGTATCGCCATCAAAGGCATTCAACATCGCCGGACTCCAGATAGCCAACATCATCACTCCCGATGCGGAAATACGCCGTCGCATCGACCGCGCCATAAACATCAACGAGGTGTGCGATGTCAATCCATTCGGGGTAGAAGCCACCATAGCGGCCTACCGCCACGGAGGCGAATGGCTTGAAAGCCTCGTGGAATATATCCATGGCAACTATACCACGATACGCGACTTCATCGCCAAAGAACTGCCCGCACTGAAGATGATGCCTCTCGAATCGACCTACCTCGCCTGGATAGATATCCGGGCCACGAGGATGGCCTCCGAAGAGCTTACGGCGCTGCTGCTCGAACGCGAAAAGCTCATGGTCAATCCTGGCACTATGTACGGAGCTGACGGAGAGGGCTTCGTCCGCATCAACTTCGCCTGCCCGCGCAGCGTTGTAATCGATGCCCTCAATAGATTCAAAACCGTTTTGACCCCGATTTTATAATCCACGGTAACAGCCCTGCGACCAACCGCCCACGGCTCTTTCATTTAAGACAAATAAAGGCATATACCCTCCCTTACCTGATTC
>NZ_CAJTYX010000050.1 GCF_910583865.1 uncultured Muribaculum sp. | reverse complement strand
GCCTTTCAAGATGTTGGACTCTCTGATTTATGGTTTAGCGGACAGTAATAATTCCAGAACAGCATTATCAAAATAATCAAGTACTCAATGAGCAATTTTTTCAGGAGAATCTGCCTGGCTTGGCTCCTACAAAGGATGTCAATCGAGGAGATAAAATTTAATCGGCAATATAATCTAAAATTTGAATATTCACATATAGCCGATTGTATCACCTGCCTATTGATACCTTTTTGCTTTATGGGGATCTTCACCTATGCAAGGTTAATAAGACCGATTCCAAGCATTAAAGGCATTCTTATTTTTATACTCTCCCTGGTTATTTTTAGATTTATCGCATCTTTAGCCGTTAGAAATCTGCGTTCTAAAAAATTCGCAGAGACGCTGCTTACATGTTTTTCGAAAATGTCGATGGAACAGAAACGACAATATTGTACCGCAAAAAGGAATCTATTGATACCACTGTCAATACTACTTATCCCATGGACGATAGCGTGTGTGTACATATACATTCTGAATGAATTTTTCCCGAAAGGATGGTTGCTTGAATACGTCGCGTTGTGACAACGCCCGGATCAAGTCAACCAATTTCAGGAACGGACACAGAAGATTTCGCGGATTTCGGAATATCTGTTAAAGATTTTCATAAATGGGAGGGTTATCGTAACTTTGCGGTGCATAGCGCGTCTGCCGCAGAGAGGGAGGCGCACGGCAACCCGACACAGACATAGAATTGGCACGCTCACATATTTACATCGGCCTATCAGTGATTGCCTGCGCCCTGAGCGCGGTAGCCGCGTCGCGTCCGCAGCGCGCAGCCATGCCTGTGCCCGACGCGCCGCTCCCGGTTCCGGCCATTCCCGACAGCGCCCTGCTCGACTCGGCATCTTTGGCGCGGATATTGTCGGCACCGACCCCCGACTCGACCGACGCCGACGGCCTGCTCCGGCGAACACTCGTAGGCGATGTGGATTCCGACTCGCTTGCCGCCGTGATGGTGCCGCTCGATACCGCACCCAAGCGGTCGCTCATACGGCGAGAGAAAGTTGACCTCGACAACGTGGTGACATTCTCCGCAAAGGACTCCATGATAATGGAGGGACGCAACACCGCGTTCATGTATGGCGACGCCAAACTCGACTATGGCGACATGAAGCTCGAAGCCGAGAAAGTGTCGATGAACATGGCCAACAGCAACGTCTACGCCGTAGGACTCCCCGACTCCACCGGCGAGCTTATAGGCACGCCGATATTCACCGACAAGAGCGGAGAATACGAGTCGGAGTCGATGAGCTACAACTTCAAGAGCCAGCGCGGATTCATCACCAACGTGGTGACGGAGCAGGGCGAAGGCTACCTTACCGGAGGACGCACAAAGAAGATGGAGAACGGCGAGTACTACCTGCAGAACGGCCGCTACTCTACCTGCAACGACCACGAACATCCCCACTTCTATTTCCAGCTCACAAAAGCCAAGGTGAAGCCCAAGAGCAACATCGTCACCGGCCCGGCCTACATGGTCCTCGCCGGAGTGCCACTGCCGCTGGCCGTGCCTTTCGGTTATTTCCCATTCTCGGAGAAATACTCCTCGGGAATCATCTTCCCGACATTCGGCGATGACTACAACCGTGGATTTTATCTCAGCAACGGAGGCTACTACTTCGCCATCAATGACAACATCGACCTCGCCCTCACCGGAGAAATCTACACCAAAGGCTCATGGGGACTGACCGCCCAGTCGAGCTATGTGAAGCGCTACAAATACAACGGCTCTTTCAACGTGTCGTACCTCACGACCATCTACGGCGAGAAAGGCAACCCCGACTACTCAAAGCAGACCAACTTCCAGGTGCTTTGGAACCATTCGCAGGACTCCAAGGCCAACCCCAACATGTCGCTTTCGGCATCGGTCAATTTCACTTCGTCGGGCTACTCACGCAACGACCTCAACAGCTATTATTCGCCGTCATTCACCGAGAACACCAAAAGCTCCACGGTCAACATGACCTACCGCTTCCCCAACTCGAAGTGGTCGCTGTCTACCACCGCCAACATAGCGCAGCGCACGTCCGACTCCACGCTCACCGTCTCGTTCCCCAACCTTACGGCGTCGATGTCGCAGATCTACCCGTTCAAGCGCAAGCGTGCGGTGGGCAAGGAACGATGGTATGAGAAAATCAAGATAAGCTACAGCGGCCAGTTCCAAAACTCGCTCACGGCCAAGCAGGACGTGTTCTTCCAGAAGAGCCTGATAAAAGACTGGCGCAACGGCGCACGCCACTCCGTGCCGGTGTCGGCCACATTCAGCGTGTTCAAATATCTCAACCTCACGCCCTCGTTGCAGCTCAACGACCGCATGTACACAAGCAAGGTGCGCCGCCAGTGGGATCCCAATGCCTCCGCCGAGGTCTGCGACACAACCTACGGATTCTACAACGTGTGGGACTTCAACGCCTCGCTGTCGCTCGACACCAAAATCTACGGATTCTTCCAGCCGATGAAATTCCTGGGCGACAAGGTGAAGATGATACGCCACGTGCTCACACCGACCATAAGCATCTCCGGAAACCCCGACTTCGGCTCGCCGTTTTTCGGATACTACGGTAAATACCGCTACATGAACTCGCAGGGGGAGATGATGGAACGCCAGTACTCGATGTTCCCCAACGCCGTGTTCGGCGTGCCGGGCACGGGCAAGTCCGGCTCGATATCGGTGTCACTCGCCAACAACCTTGAGATGAAGGTGAAAAGCGACGCGGACTCCACCGGAGAGAAGAAAATATCCCTCATCGAGAACTTTACAGTGTCACAGAGCTACAATTTCGCCGCCGACTCGATGAACTGGAGCAACATCAACACCTCGCTGATGTTGCGCCTGGTAAAGAACTTCAACCTCAACCTCAACGCCACGTGGGATGTCTATACCTATCAGCTCTCCCCCACGGGCGCTCCCGTGCGCGTCAACGTGCCGCGCTGGAAAGCAGGCAAGGGAATAGGCCGACTCTCATCGACCGGCACGTCGTTCTCCTACACGTTCAACAACAACACTTTCAAGCGCGGAAAAGACAAGGACAAGGATAAGGACAAGAAACGCCGTGGCAGAAACGGCTATGACGACGAGGAGGATGACGACTACGACGACGAGGAGGGGGACAATTTCTCAGGACGCAACGACCGCAGGCGCGGACGCGGCAACGATGATGACGAGATAGAGATGGGCGCCGACGGCTACATGGACTGGAGCGTGCCCTGGAATCTAACGTTCAACTACTCGGTCAACTACGGCTACGGTGCCTTCAACAAACAGAAGATGGAGTATGACGGACGCATCACCCAGAACCTGTCGTTCTCGGGCAATATCCAGCCGACAAAAAACTGGAACTTCGGATTTTCGGCGTCATACAACTTCGACACCCACAAAATCGCCTACATGAACTGCAACATCTCGCGCGACCTCCACTGCTTCACCATGACAGCGAGCTTCGTGCCGGTAGGCCCGTACAAGAGCTACAATTTCCACATTTCCGTCAAGTCATCGATGCTATCCGACCTGAAGTACGACAAACGCTCGTCATTCTCCAACGGAATCAGATGGTATTGATCCAGGGTACTCCATGACGCCCGCAAGAGACCAAAGAAAGCCATTTTAACCCCGGCAAAGACCGATGTCTCGTTTTTTTGTTATACCTTTGAAAAAACAACGACAAACGTCAGTATGAAACGTGTGCTTATCATAGGCGCAGGTGGCTTCATAGGCGGATTCATAGCCCGGGAGAGCCTGCGAAGAGGCTACGACACATGGTGTGGCGTGCGCCCCTCTACATCGCGCCGGTTCCTCACCGACCCGAAGCTGCACTTCGTGGAGCTTGACTACGATACCCCGTCGGCCATGGCCCGGCAGTTGCGCGAGGCGCTTCCCGAAGGAGAGCGGTGGGACTGGATAGTCTACAACCTCGGGGCAACGAAAGTGATGGTCTACTCCGACTTCAACCGCATCAACTACCAATATCTTAAGAATACGCTCGATGCCCTGCGCTCTGCCGACATGATGCCCGCGCGCTTCCTCTACATGAGCAGCCTCAGCGCCCTCGGCCCTTGTGACGAACGTACCTACGAGCCGTACCGCGCCGGAATGATCCCATGCCCCGACACACGCTACGGCACATCGAAGATAAAGGCCGAGACTGCCCTGGAAAGCACCCCGGGGCTTAATTGGATAATATTCCGTCCGACGGGTGTCTACGGGCCTCATGAGCAGGACTACCTGATGATGGTTAAGTGCATCGACCGGCATTGGGACTTCGGCGTAGGCTTCCGCAAGCAGCTGCTCACGTTCATCTACGTAGAGGACCTCGCCACAGCCATATTCGAAGCCCTTGAACATGGAAAGACAGGGAAAAAGTACATCATCTCTGAACCGAGGGCCTACACCCAGTCGGAATTCCGCAAGATAGTGGCCCGCGAGCTTGGAGGCAAATGGGTGATACCGGTCAGGCTCCCTCTGTGGATGGCCAAGATAGCATCAGTCGTGGCCGAGAAGTACGGAGTATTCAAAATGCGCCCGTCAACCCTCAACACAGACAAATACAAGATAATGAAGCAGCGAAACTGGAACGCTGACCCGTCGGAGGCAGAAGCCGACTTCGGGTTCGTGGCCGCACACTCCTTGGAGGAAGGAATGCGACTTACAATCGAGGCATACCGCCGCGACATGGAGGAGACACGCGCCGCCAGGAAGGCCTCTAAGGCCGGGAAAGGGGGAGCACGATGACAAGCCAGCGCCACAACGTGCCGGCATGGTTCATCGTCGTCATTGTGGTGATGATGCTCCCGTTGCTGTCCTGGCCCATGATAGTCACCGGAATGCTCGACGGCATGAGCCGCGACGAAGGGCGTTCGGCCCTTGTGCTCATCTTCCCGGTCTACGCGCTCCTTTCGGGCTGGCTCGCCTACCGCAGCTATGCCCGACGCCCCGAAATAAGCTGGACGCTGCTGGGCGTACTGCTGTTGGCCTACGCGGCAGTGGCGTTTCTGACATTCAATAATCCGCAACCATAAATTCAAACATATATGAGCGACAAATATCACCAGCCCGTGGAGGCTTCGACAGTGACCACCGATGACGCTGCCGTCAGTGCCGCAGTCAAAAAGATTCTTGACGAGCATTATCAGGAAAACTGCAATACGGAGATTTACCGCACGATACTCAACTGCATCGACCTCACCACTCTGGCCACCACCGACTCGCCTGCATCCGTGAGCGACTTCGTGGAGCGCGTCAACTCGTTCGACGAGAAACATCCCGACCTGCCTAATGTGGCCGCGATATGTGTATATCCCAACTTCGCGCAGGTTGTGCGCACAGTGCTCGACGTGAGCGACGTGCGTGTGGCGTGTGTGTCGGGAGCGTTCCCCTCCGGGCAGTCGTTCCCCGAGGTAAAGGTGGCCGAGACCGCGATGGCCGTATCTACCGGGGCCGACGAGATTGACATGGTGTTTCCCGTGGGCGACTATCTCGACGGCGACTGGGAGGCAGTCAGCGACGACATCGCCGAAATCAAGGCCGCATGCGGAGAAGCACATCTAAAGGTGATTCTCGAGACCGGAGCGCTCAAGACCGCCGAGCATATACGCAACGCCTCGATACTGTCAATCTACTCCGGTGCCGACTTCATAAAGACCTCTACCGGAAAGGCATATCCCGGTGCATCGCTCGAAGCAGCATACGTGATGGCTCAGTGCATCAAGGAGTACTACGACAAGACCGGCACACAGATAGGATTCAAGGCCGCCGGAGGCGTGGCCACCACAGAAGATGCCGTGAAATATTACACGGTGGTAAAGGAAGTGCTCGGCGAGGAGTGGATGAACAACACCACATTCCGCATCGGCGCGAGCCGCCTGGCCAACAATCTGCTGAGCGCGCTGCTCGGGGAAGAGACAAAACATTTCTGATTGCAAGTCTCGCGCGTTGGAAAACGGTTTCCGTAAAAATCCACGACTGAAAGCCTACGTATTGCCGATAGCGGCCGCCATAATTCTGGCGGTTGCTGTCGGTGCATATTTTATGCTCGATCCATCCACGTCGCCCATCTTCCCCAAATGCCCGTTCAAGGTGCTCACCGGACTGAAATGCCCGGGATGCGGATCGCAGCGCGCCATCCATGCGCTGCTACATGGCGACGTGGCCGCGGCATGGCGCTTCAACGCGCTCATGGTCGTGTCGCTCCCTGTGCTCGCGGTAATGATACCCGTGCAATGCATGCGGCGGAAGCGTCCGCAACTTTACATGAAGGTGTTCTGCTCGGCCACAATATGGGGCACGTTTGTGGCGGTAATGGCATGGTGGATCGGACGCAACGTGTGGGGATGGTAGGCGCGACGCCTACTTTTCTTCAAGCGCTTTGCCATATGTAGCCATAATGGCATCGGCCATGGCACGGTGGTTGAAACGCGCGGTGTACCCGCGACCCTGCCGCACCATCTCGGCGCGCAGCGACGGGTCGTCCATGATGCTCATCGCCGCCTGCGCAAAAGCATCAACGTCGTCGGGGTCGATATAAAACGCTCCCGGTCCTCCCGCCTCTTCAAGGACCGACCCGGTGCAGGCGATGACGGGCGTGCCTGAATTTATCGACTCTATCACAGGGAGGCCGAAACCTTCAAACCGCGATGTATAGCTCGATACTGCGGCCATCGCATACAATGCCGGAATGTGCTCAAACGGAATCCCGGCCAGACGGTGGACACGCTCCGACAGACCATGTTTCTCGGTATAGACGGCGATCTCGTCGGCATATGGGGTTGAACCGCCGACAATATACAACTCCACATCACGCGGCAGCTGCCGGAGGGCCTTTACGGCAAGGAGCTGGTTCTTGCGCGACTCGACCGTACCGACAGTCACTATATATCGCTCGGGCAGCCGGTATTGCCGGCGCACGTGTTCCAACCTCTCCGGCGGGATAGGTGCGCCGAACTGCTCGTGGCATCCCTGGTAGATGACATCGATTTTCTCTGCGGGAGTGCCGTAGAAGTCCATGATGTCGCGCTTGGTGCATTCGCTTATGGCTATCACTCGCGTGGCATCGGCACATGCCCGGCGGAACTTATAGTCGTAGATTTTACAGTCGATCGCCGCGTAATATTCGGGATATCGGCGGAATATCAGGTCGTGGATGGTCACCACCGAGGCGATGCCGCTCTTCTTTATGTTGAACGGCAGCTCGCCCGAAAGGCCGTGGAACAGAGCGCAGCCGTCAGCCTTCGCCTGCGAAGTCACGCCGAAACTGCGCCACAAGTGGCGCGCCATGCGCCCGAAAGCCGTCGAAGGCGTCACAAGTTCGACATTATCGTGTGCAAGTACCGGAGTGAGACGCGGGTTATTACGGCATACCGGCGCATAGAGCCTGTAGTCGTTCATCGGGTAGTAGTTAGCCAGCGAATCGACCACGAGACGCGAATAGTTGCCAAGTCCGGTGTTGTTCTGCACGGCACGTTTGCCGTCATATCCGATTTTCATAGCTTTAACCTTTTAATGATTGGTACTTGCTGCGTGTTACACAGAGAACTGCATCCGGCTGAAGAAGTGCCATAGAGCTATGCCGGCGCTCACCGACACGTTGAGAGAATGCTTGGAGCCGAACTGCGGTATCTCGATGCAGCAGTCAGCGGCATCGACCACTGCCTGATCTACACCTTTCACCTCATGTCCGGCGATTATGGCATATGGTTGGTCCTGCTCCACAGTAAATTCCTGAAGGGGTATGCTCCCCTCCACCTGCTCAAGCACGCATATCCGATAGCCGAGGCTGCGAAGCGTAGCTACGGCGTCGAGTGTGTCGTCGAAATGCTTCCATGCCACCGAATCCTCCGCGCCCAGAGCCGTCTTGTGGATCTCTACCGAAGGGGGAGTGCCCGACATCCCGCAAAGCGCCAGCGAAGCCACGCGAAACGCGTCGCACGTGCGGAATATCGCCCCTATATTGCTGAGACTCCGCACATTGTCGAGCACCATCACAAGCGGCAGCTTCTCTGCCGCCAGACACTCCTCCACACTCATCCTGTGCAACTCCCATATGCTCTTCTTCTTCATACCCGCAAAGTTAATGAAAGAATCTTCATCTCACCGTTGAATGTAGCAATTTTTGCGGCAAGCTCATTCAACTCGAGCGCTTCAGCTCTTGACAGAGCCGACCTACGCAGTCTGTCGGGCCAAGGTGCAAGCAGAAGAAGCCGCCCATCAGCGCACAAATCAAATTCTCTCCCTTGTGGCTTGAATCGCTCTTCAAATCCTTCGTTCCGAAGTATGATGAGACGACAACCGAAGTCCAGTGCACGGTCACGTATCATTTTTTCGGCAGGACTTATGAAGGGTGAGACAAGAACGCCTCCATTTGCCGCAGACGCCATCCATCGGTGTTCGTTGCTCCGGCGAATCTCAACAGTGTCGGAACGATGGACAACAACCTGTTGCCTGTCAAAATCCCTAAGCAAAAATATATTGCCATAGGCCGCAAATTCACGACCCTCAATTACCAGATGGTTATAACGACGGAAAAGATCAGGATTTGCTCGCTTCATGGCTAGACGACGCGGATTATCCATGACATACTTACGACACATATCCAATTGCCCCGGTCGATTGATTATACGGTCATGAAAACCATGCGTAAACAATTTCTCAAGTGTATCTTCAGAATAACAGCTATTGCAGGCTCCTACAAAACCGCTTAATGTCATTCCAAGAGGTCTTTCAAGCTGTCGCTCAACAAATAATATGATATGCACATGATCCGGCATAATCACGAAATCGTAAAGCCTTATCTCCGGGTGAAACAAAGGGATGCTTCTTATCTCATCTTCTATAGCACGCCCTAGCTCCGTTGGTATTGCCAACGTCTTGCCCGATTCATGTGATATGACACTCAGCGCCGGTCTATACTTCTCACATGTAAAAGTAAGCATATAAAGGGAACGACTGCGGTAATCATGCCATTGCGCACGCCGGTTCGTCCGGTGTTTCAATGGCTTGAAGAAAGGAGAGATATTTTGCATGAGATAATAATTGAATAAGATTATTAAAAGCTTCCGCTTTTAAAACTACAGTTAAAAGCTTATATAGAGCCTAATCGATTGACAGATCCCAAAATTAAGTTTTTAAACAGCAGTTCTCAAAACGGGAGTTTTGAGCAGAGACCAGTTCATCAATGAAGGGGCAGCGGGCGGTCGATGGCGGAACCCCAGGTGGAGCGGTCGAGGTTGCGGTAGGAGATGGCCTCGGCCATGTGGCGGACAAGGATGGGGGCGTTGACGGCATCATCCGACGGCATGGGAGGCTCGGAGCCGGCATAGTCGAGGTCGGCGATGGTGCGCGCCACCTTGCGGATGCGGTCATAGGCGCGTGCCGACATGTCGAAGCGCTTCATGGCCGCTTCGAGCACGCGCATGCACTCATCGTCGAGCGTGCAGTATCTTTCCATGAGCCGCGAGGTCATCTGAGCGTTGCAATGCACGCCGGCGACGTTCCTGTAGCGGCGCGTCTGGATGGCGCGCGCCTTGACCACACGCTCCCTTATGGCTGCGCTCGGCTCGCCCGGAGCGCTGTCGGCAAGTTCCTCGAAAGGCACGGGCATGATTTCGACCTGTAGATCTATGCGATCCATCAAAGGGCCGGAAATCCGACCTAGATACTTTGCGACAGCACCGGGAGCGCATGTGCAAGCCTTGGTAGGATGGTTGTAGTAGCCGCAGGGACATGGATTCATCGAGGCAACAAGCATGAACCCCGCAGGGTAGTCGATCGAATAACGCGCACGCGCTATCGTTATGTGGCCATCCTCAAGCGGCTGGCGCATGACTTCAAGCACCTGCCGCGAAAACTCCGGGAACTCGTCGAGGAAAAGCACACCGTTATGAGCCAAAGAAATCTCACCGGGCATCGGGTTGGCACCTCCGCCCACAAGAGCCACCGGCGATATGGTGTGATGCGGCGCACGGAACGGCCGGGTTGTCATGAGCATCGAGCCGCGCTTTAGTTTTCCGGCCACTGAATGTATCTTGGTAGTCTCAAGCGCCTCCTGCAAGGTAAGCGGCGGCAGGATGGATGGCAGCCTTTTGGCCATCATCGACTTCCCGGCGCCGGGCGCCCCGACGAGGAGGATATTGTGGCCGCCGGCACATGCAACCTCAAATGCTCTCTTTACATTCTCCTGTCCCTTGACATCGGAGAAATCGCAATCGAAACCGGCCTGCGCGCGGCCAAACTCCTCCCTGGTGTTGATAACGGTGGGATGCAGGACGCATGAGCCGTCGAAAAAGCCGGTCACCTCGCGCAGGTTTTCCACACCGTACACCTCCAGATTGTTGACAACGGCAGCCTCCGTCACATTGGCTTTCGGCAATATCAGACCCTTGAACCCAAGCTCGCGCGCCTTTATGGCCATCGGGAGAGCGCCGCGGATGGGTAGTACGGAACCGTCGAGCGACATCTCGCCCATTATCATGTAGCGCGCCATATCTTCCCCGCTTATCTGCTCCGAGGCGGCGAGGATGCCCAAAGCGATGGGGAGGTCATAGGCCGCACCCTCCTTGCGGACATCGGCAGGCGACATGTTGACCACCACAGCCCTGTGAGGCCACTTCATGCCGCATTGGGCCAACGCGGTCTGCACGCGTTGGAAACTCTCCTTCACGGCTGTATCAGGCAGTCCGACGAGGCTGAATCCGACCCCCTGGTGGACCGACACCTCGATTGTGACGACAATCGCGTCGATGCCCTGCACCGCCGCCCCATAGGTCTTGACAAGCATGGTTATATGTTTTTAGCGTGTATGCGCCTGCGCAGCGAATCGACAGCCACCGACAGGCTCGACCCGCGATAGACCGCCACCCCCAGACTGTCGCACAGAATCCAATACGGGAGACGCGGTATGTCAAGCCGGGCGAAGTCGGGATTGGCTGGGCCGCCGGGCACCCACACCTGCGCCCATGCCGTAGTGTCGGCGCGCCAGTTGCGCTTCCATATGGAAGTGTCGCGCGCCATCGACACCTCAAGCACCTGTATGCGGCGCTTCGGCAGGCTGTCGACGAGTTTGTGGAGCACGGGCGTCACCGTGTCGCGTCGTTCACCCGGAGCACCGGAAAAATATATCATCGAATAGCTCGCACGGCCAGGATAATAATTCTCGCGCTTGCCACGGGCATTGTAGATATTGAACGACCTAATCTTCTCTTCAAGCGCGGCTGTGTTAAGTCGAGACACCATACGCCGGTATCCTGCTACAAGAGCGTCGGGCCTGGCTTCCGGAGCAATGAGGGCCAGGATGCTGTCGGCACGCGACTCGTCGTCGACGGCATAATACTGCGTGAGCATCAGCGCCGATGACTGCAAGTCCTCCTTATGTCCATCGACATACCCGAGAATCAGGCGGTTGGCGTCGTCATGACTGCCGTCGCGCAACACCTCATGGTTCTCCCGCAGGAACTTCGCCCACTCCTCGCTCGGATTGTTGCCCTTTATCTGTATGTTGTAGGGATTATCTATGTCAAACACACATTTCAGTGTCTGGCCATTGCGCACGAGCATACGAGCCACAAGACGCCCGTCGGATGTGAGCAGATGAGCCAATGTATAATCCTTGGCAGCCCCCTCGACCGAAAACTTGCCGTCGATAGCCTGTAACTCCTCTACATGGACACCGCCGTTGCCCGACTCATACAGCAGTTGCAGCCCCCGAGTGCCAAGGCCGTCCACCACCCCTTCCACCCAGAAGCGGTCATCGTCGCCACATGCCCAAAGCATCATAGCGACAGTCACTGCAAGCAGATTACGAATATAGCGTAACATATTTGGCAAAGATACGAATAAGTCGAGAGCAAAAGCAAATTTTATTTGCTTTTGCTCCATCATCTCAATATCCATTTCAGAGACTATAACCGTATTTATGGAAATAATGGCCAAAAAAACGGCAGTTTGCGAAATCCTCATCGCATTAAAGTTTGTTAACTTTGCAGCGGGCTTCTCATTGCCCATGTATGTCATCACATAACCATGCCTATCGTGACAAGACCCACACTAAATATCATACTATTGCTCATCCTGCTCGCAGCATGCCTGCCGACATCCGTAAAGGCACAGATCATATCCCCGACGAAGGAGGACGTGCTCAATGCCGACAGTGTAAAGCAGGCATTCGAGGATCAGCCTTATTTCGGGATATACAAGGACAATTATTTCATTTTCGGCCCGTCGATAGGTCCGCGTCCCACTCGGACGAACACCAACGTCAAATTTCAGATATCGGTGGCACAGCGACTTACCAAAAGCGTTCTCCCGGGAGGATCGTATCTTTATCTTTTTTACACACAGAAATGTTTCTGGAACGTATTGGAAGAGTCGTTTCCTATGACGGATCTCAATTTCAACCCCGGAATCGGACTGACACGCCCTATATTCGTAAAGAACCGTTTCATTGGAAAGATATCACTGATTCTCGAACATGAAAGCAACGGACGAGACTCCACCGAAAGCCGGTCGTGGAACCGCCTGTCGCTTGCCGCAAACGTACTGATCGACCCAAAAATCATGATCTATGGTAAATTCTGGATACCGTTCATCGACGGACAGAACAACCGAGACCTGCTCGACTACATGGGCATATACCAGTTCGGCCTGAGTTATATCCCGTTCAACCACAGATTTGCCGCCACCATCCTGGTCACCAAACGCAAAGGATGGAACTTCAACTACAACACCGTATTCGAGATGAGCTACAAAATAGGACGGCGCACCAACCAGTATCTGTTCCTGCAATACTACAACGGCTACGGAGAGGGGTTGCTCGACTACAAACAATTCAAATCGCAGCTACGCGTAGGCTTCGTGATACGTCCGCGCTTCTTCAGCGACTACTGACGCCCTACAAGCGCCACAGCCACGTCCACCGATAAAATATACGCCCGCATTACGGTCGTATAAGGTAAATACGCTAACTTTGCAAAGTCTACAGACGGCGCCACGCATTCATAATGCATAGCAAAAACGCATATTTCCATACATCCACCAACCAATCAATATATGCCCACAATACAATCCGACGGACAGACATTCGATTCCTCCAGACCGGAGAAACATAAGATCGCGAGCGGTCTCGTAAAATACGGAATCCCTCTGATAATCACGGTAGGATTGTGTTGGTTGCTGTTCCACAACATCAACTTCTCGGAGATGATGGAAATCATACGCCGCGACTGCAACTTCTGGTGGATAGGACTGGCTCTGCTGATAAGCATATTCTCACACGTGTTCCGCGCTATGCGCTGGCGCATACAGCTGCGCGCGCTCAACATCAACGCCTCTCTTTGGGACACCACCCTGAGCATCTTCGGCACCTATGCGGTCAACCTCGTGTTTCCACGTCTGGGCGAGATATGGCGCACGGGCTATATCGCCCAAAAGGAGAAAGCCCCCTTCACCACAGTGTTCGGCTCGATGGTGGCCGATCGTCTGGCCGACACCGTGACAGTGATGCTCCTCACGCTCGTCACTTTCATTATAGCCCACCGGCAAATCATGCTCTACCTGTCGCAGAACGGCGACGCCTATCGACATATTGCCGACATACTGTCGTCGCCATGGCTGTGGGTATCGATTATCGCCATCTGCGCGGCCATATGGTGGGCGCTGTGGCGATTCCGTTCCAACAAACATGTGAGCCGGCTGCTCGACATGCTCCGTAACTTGTGGGAAGGATTCGCCGTAATACTCAAGATGCCCCACAAAGGGCGCTGGCTGTTGCTCACTTTAGCCGTGTGGGGATGCTATTTCCTACAGCTCTACGTGGCATTCTTCTCATTCCCGCTCACAGCCGACGTGGCACTGCAATGCGGCGTGATCGCAGTGCTTGTGTGCTTCGTGCTTTCAAGCATATCGATGGGCGTGCCCTCCAACGGAGGCATCGGCCCGTGGCAATGGGCGATAATATTCGGGCTAAAGCTCTACAGCGACAATGTGCCCGGGCTTACAGAAGGGTATGCCGGCTCGTTCGCAAACCTCGTGATGGGTATGCAGACACTCCTGCTCATAGCGCTCGGCCTGTTCACATTCGCGGCCATCTCCATAGGACGCCGCAGAAATCCCGTCCCATCATCCACAACCACACGCTGACACACATGGACTTCGACACAAGACCAGACAATTTCACACGCGACGAGGAAGCGGTCATCCGCGACGAAGAGAAAGTGACCGTCGACGGGGTGAATCCCGACGGACGCCCCACCATAACGTTCAAACGCGACGAGAGCAACCCAACAGAAAAACCGTCGCAAAAGCCACCGCGCAAGAGACGCACGCGCGCACGCGCCATGCTTTGGTGGACAATCTGCATCGTGTCAGTAGTCCTCGTGGCGGCATTCTGGATACGTTACCTCAACCCCTATAGCGTAGGGGCGCAAGAACGCGGATATATCATAGGACTTGAATGCCGAGGGTTCATGTTCAAGACATGGGAAGGTGAAATGGTGGTGAAAGACGCACTTAACGACTCCACCAGACCTTATATGCGCGACTTCGACTTCTCGGTAGAGAAAAAACATGTCGCCGAAGAGCTTATGCGCTACAAGAATTCCGGACAAGAAGTGATTGTCACATACAAGCGATACCTCGGCACGATACCGTGGCGAGGAGAGCACAAGTTCATAGTAAGCTCGGTGGCTCCGGCAAGCGACGACACGTCCGCCCAGCTGCACAGGCCGGTAGTGGTCGAGACCGCACCACCCGCCCGGGAAGAAATCTCATCGCCACACCCTGAAGCGACACTATCCGATGCTGAACCAGCGCCGGTCATCATAACGGATTCAGCACATACACCAATACAAAGGTAGCGCGCCACGAGCCATTATTGGTCTAAAAGTCCTAATTTACGCTTCAAAGCTTGCGAAATTCGCAAAATATTCGCAATTTTGACAAATTAGACAAAATCAGGCCATAATGGACAATCAGACCATAGGACCAATAGCGTTGAGTGACATACGTAGATTCGGTCGCGACTTCAGCACATTGGGCCAAGAATACATATTCGTGCGTGTAGAGCCGGGCGACTTCAGTCCGGCGGAAATCACCTCGTCATGGAGATTCGACGGAGTAATAATGGTACTCATGCTCAACGCTTCCGGTCAGGTGACAATCAATCTGGAGAAATACGAAGTGCCCAAGTACAGCATAATGGTAATCGATGAGGGAATGCCGTTGAACCTTCACTACGACACCATAGCAGGCATGGAGGCATACCTCTTATTCCTGTCGAAAGGATTCCTTGAAAGCGTCAATATTGACACGAACGTGGTGGGCAGCCGCCCATATTCTCCCGACAACTCGCCCGTGCTTAAACTGACCGACGATGACACACGCCTGCTCCAGCGCTATCTCGGCCTGCTGCGCGACAACGCCATGGCCACGCAGAAGAACAATTTCAGCGTGAGCATCGCACGCAACCTGATAGCCAACATATTCTACATCCTTCTCGAAATCGACCGACGGCGCACCTGTCCGGATACCGAGCGCAAAGCACCCCACTCACGACGCATAAACTACGTCAGCGACTTCATGAAGCTCGTGCGGCAACACCACAGGGAACATCGTTCAGTCGGATACTATGCGGACAAGCTTTTCATAACCCCGAAATATCTTTCACTTGTCATAAAAGAGACCACCGGACGCAGCGCCGCCCAATGGATCGCACGCCACGTAATCATCGAAGCCAAGAACATGCTGCGCTTCTCAGGGAAAAACATCCAGCAGATAGCCTACGACCTGAATTTCCCCAACCAGTCATCTTTCGGAAAATACTTCAAGAACTGCACAGGCATGTCACCCTCCGAATTCCAACGTTCCTGATCGGATTAACTTTATTTTACATGACTTCATGTAAACTTTCCATACATACAGGCATCTATATATAAAAGGCTCATCCGAGTCTGAATGTATAACACGAAACCATCGAGACATGACACAGCTATTACGCAATATCGCCATCGCCACATTATGCGCCATGCTTTCCGCCGTCCCGTTGGGGATGGACGCACAGTACCGTTCGGAACGCGGCAGCCACCGCACCTCACAGGGTGCCCGGCCGCGTCCGGAGGGAAACCGCCACAACAACGGACATAACAACGGACAAAAGCCACGTCCCGGAGGAAACAACCACGGCAACAGCAATATGCGTCCGACCGGCAACAAGCATCACGGAAACCAGGGAATGCGCCCGTCCGACAATAAACACCACGGAAACCAAGGCGTACGTCCCGGCAACCCTGGAGGCAACAATCGCCCCAACAGACCCGGGCCGGGCATTGGTCCGGAAGGCAATCATCGTCCCTCCGGACCCGCGCGCCCACCTCAGCACGGCAACAACTGGCGTCCGTCTGGAGGACACCACAACGGGCCGGGCATGGGTCCGAACGTCCCGGGCCGTCCCGGCAACATCCACCGTCCCGGCCCTCATCCTTCCATGAGGCCGAACCACGGCCATTGGGGTCCTCCTCCACTGCGCCCATACCGGCCGGTGGCACGCCCATGGCATCGCCCCGTGCCTCCACCCGCATGGCGTCCACGGCCTGCCGCACCTATGCTGTCGACGATTCTCGGCATCACCTTCGGCACCGCGCTCAACCTGTCAATCAACGCTTTGGTCAACAGCGGATATACTATCGACGGATACGCCGACAACACCGTCTACCTACGCGATGTGAATTCATACAACTACCTATGGCCCGATGCCACCCTATATTACGCCAACGGAGGTATGAACCGCTCTGAATTCCTCTACTCCACTCCCTACCCTGACCCGATGCGCTACAACTCGCTATATGCCAACTTCACAGGCATCTACGGCGCACCTGTCAGCTATTCCAACAACGGATCGTCGATAAGCGCCACATGGTTCGCGCCCAACCGTGGATACATAACGCTACAATATGCCCCACAGTATGCCCTCGGAGGACAGCTGCGCTACTTCACAACGCTTACCCTCGGTCTATAATAGAGGAATAATCCACATGCCGGCACGGCTACTCCTGACACTATACACAGACCGCATTGACAGTCATCCGCCGACAGCCAATGCGGTTTTAAACTTTTCCCGCACACGGCTCTTTCATTTAAGACGGCAGGGTGGACATTTGGGGTGATGAAAACCTTGTAATGAGTTGTTTTTCATAT
>NZ_CAJTYX010000049.1 GCF_910583865.1 uncultured Muribaculum sp. | reverse complement strand
AACCGTGATTTATAAATGAAGTAATTAAACCTATGGACAAAGTTACAAGGCTCAACCTCTACAACATGAGTATCGGCGATGACCGCCGGTTCGGCGTCCGAGATTTCAAGGATGTGTGTTCGGCGAGGGCCACGGCCTCGCAGTGTACCGCCATACTCCGCGACAGATTTTTCTCGGTAGAGGCAAAGGACTGGGAGAAGTCCGGCAGCATCCTCGTGAGCTGCCGCCGACAGATACTCAAGTAACCATTAAAACCCATTAAAACCCTTCAAATATGGAAACCAAGAAATTAAGAACCCTCCTTCATCTGGTGACAGCCGTGCTCGGCTTCATCTGCTTCATCCTGCTTTGCGATGAAGCTCCGGAACTCTCTGTGTCGGCGTTCGCCGTCGACAAGCTTATGGGCCTGATGGCCTTGTGTGGTTGTTTCATCGCCGGAAGGCATATAGGCTGGTCATGAGACTCAGAGGACATAAGGCGCTGGCGGAGTTCTTCGGGGTAAGTCTCCGCACCGTCACCAAGTGGCGCGCCGAGGGAGTGATCGATGATGCCCTGATAGTGAACCATGGCCGCATACTCATCTACGACACCGACAAGGTCGAGGAATGTCTCCGCCGGAAGAAACAATGCAAGGACGGGTATGCCAGAGGCCTCTACAAGAGATAACTGTTTGCAAGTCTGCTACGAAAATTTTGTTAGAGTTGTTCTGATTATTCCTTTCTGCTAATATCATCACGTATTGTTTAGCAATCAATTGGGTTAACGCAAGAATGTTAATAGTTAGAAACGAGCCATGCCACCTGTGAAGGCCGCATGGCACAAGCTCCCGAAACCGCTGCGGAAATGCCGCGCAGCTGATAACAGGCCAAATAGGTTGCAGGGTCGCACCTGCCGGGAGCGCCATAACAACAATAAACAACAATATCCTATGAAGAAACAATACCAAAACTCGGTGGACCGCGAGCATGGGAATTACCGTATACTCGCGTCGCTGTGCGAATGTGGCGCGGGAGTCGACATATGGACGGTGCAGGTGCGCGGCCCCTTCGGCATATGGTGCAACGTGAAGCGGTTCGAGTCGGAGGCCTCTGTCGATGTCACAGACCCCGGCACTCCCCTCGATGATGTATACCGGGGCTGCTGGTCACCGGAACACATCGCCGCCGTGGAACTCTTTGAGTCACTGATTAACGATTAACGATTAAAGATCAAAGATTAAAGGTTAGTGATAAACGATTAAAGATTAAAGATTAATAATATGGGTATAGATGTAAATGTGAATGTGAACTTCTCACCGTTGCGGATAGAGCTCGTTCAGAACATGCAGGCAGCTGCACAAGCTGCACAGGCAGCACAAGCTGTACAAGCTCCGGCACAAGCTGTACAAGCTCCGGCACAAGCTGACCATGTTCGGACAGAGACAGAGACAGAGACAGAGCCGGAAGCGGCTCCCAAGCCGAAGAGGGAGCCGGCACCGCTGCCGGAAGCCCCCAAGGCGGTGGAGACGCCGGAGGAGGCGGTGAAGAAACTTCTGCAGGGGTTCGGCATACCTGCTGTCAAAGAGGACCGTACAGAGGACCAGCAGAAGATGGCCAAGGCTATGAACCGCGGCCTCAAAGAACTTATCCAGATGGTGACCCACAACGGCGCCGCCCGCTCGATAGCCGACCTTCGTACCGACGACCAGAAGGCGGAGTTTGTGAAGCTGGCCATGCTCATGGAGTATGATGCCGCCACGAAGTCCTTCATCTCAAATCCTTTCTGATACTTTTCATCATGGCTAAGGATAAAAAAGATGCAGAGAAGCGGGCGCACGCGGTGTTGACGCCGTCGTCGGCGTCGCGGTGGCTGCGCTGCACGCCCTCGGCGGTGGCGGAGTCGAAGGTCACCGACCAGGGCAGCGTCTATGCCGCCGAGGGGACGCTGGCCCATGCCTTGTGTGCTGAAGAGCTGCTCCGCCGGATGGGGCGCCCCGTGGATGACGTGGAGAAAGAGATTGCCGACCTATGCAAGATCCAGGGCGAGCCCGACGAATACATGGTGACCTGCGCCCAGGAATACGCCGAGCATGTGTGGGGCAGCTACCTTGACCTTCTGGAAGCGGACGAGGATACGGAGATACATGTGGAGACGCCGCTCGACCTTGACAGCTATGCCCCCGGCAGTTTCGGCACTGCCGACGCTGTTGTTGTGGGGCGTGATGTGCTGCACATCTTCGACTTCAAGTATGGCAAGGGCGTGGAGGTATCGGCTGTGGGTAATCCTCAGATGCGTCTCTACGCCCTCGGGGCGCTGGATGAGTTCGGCATAAGCCGGAGCATAAAAACGGTGTGTATGACCATCTGGCAGCCCCGTATCGGCAATGTGTCCACCGACGAGATAACGGTGGAGGAGCTTGACAGTTGGGCCGACACGTACCTGAAGCCGCTGGCGGCTGTGGCCGCGCTGGGATTGGGTGCCCGTGAGGCTGGCTCGCACTGCCGCTTCTGCAAGGTGTCGTCGGGATGTCCGGCGCTCGACAGGGTAGCGCTGGCCGCGTCGCTATATGATGTCGACAGCAGCGATCCCGACGGGCTGGCCCGTACCGCCCTCCCGTTGGTGGAGCCGCTGTCGCTGTGGATAGAGAACGTCAAGAGCCGTGCCATGGCGTGGCTCCTCGAAGGCACGAAGGTACCCGGCTACAAGGTTGTCAACGGCAGGTCGACGCGCAAGGTGTCGGACCCCGTGAAGCTCCGCACGGCGCTCATCGAGGCCGGTTGGGACGATGACGCGGTGATGAAGCCCAGGGAGCTGCAGACCATAACAGCCCTCGAGAAGCTCGTGGGCAAGAAGAAGTTTGCCGAGCTGTCGGCGGAATGTGTCGTCAAGGCACCGGGCAAACCTACCGTTGTGCCCGACACCGACAAGCGCCAGACCTATCAGGACATCAACCCGTTCGCGGAGATAGAATTTTAAAGAAACACCAACCAATAAAATTATAAGTTATGCCAGCAAAATTCAAGCCCGTGGTAAAGGGCACCAAAGTATTTGTACAGGGGCGCATCGCCTATCAGCACCTCACGCAGCCCTATGCGGCCAAGCCGGACGACAAGCCTGCATATTCCTGCTGCGTGATAGTCAGCAGGGAGGATGGCGCCGTGGTGGAGAAAGCTGTCGCCGCGTTCCGTGAGACACCGGAAGCCTCAGGAGTATGGGGAGGAAAGAGGCCCTCCACCTTCAAGCAGCTCATCCATGACGGCGACGAGCGCGAGGATGCAGCCTTCAAAGGGCGCAAGTACTTCAACTGCAAGAGCTACCGACCCGTGTCGGTGCAGAACCGCGACAAGCTCCCCATCGTCAACGAGTCGGAGATATACTCAGGCATGTGGGGGATAGTGTGCCTCAACATCTACGCCTATAACAATGCCGGCGGCAAGGGCGTGGCCTTAGGCCTGGCGGCGGTTCTCAAGACCGCCGACGACACGGCCTTCACAGGCTCCGACGGGTCAAACTCCTTCAACGACATTGACGTCCCCGCCGCCGATGACGACGACGACGACATCTGTTAATCGTTCATCGTTAATCGTTAATCACTGAATTCCGCGCATGACACGCAAAATAACCATCTACACCGGCAAGTCGCGGAAGTCATCGCTGTGGGCTTGTGAGGCTCTGGGCTGGGAAGAGCTCAGGGAGAGGCTTCTCGCGTTCCGTGTCACCGGCGAAACCCTCGACGAGTACCTGCAGATGAGCAGGGAAAGGCAGACCGATGTGAAGGATGTCGGCGGCTATGTCGCCGGCATCCTCCGCGACGGCATCCGCAAGAAGGCCAACATGGAGCTGCGCTCGATGGTGACCCTCGACTACGACGGCTGGGACGCCTCGCTGATGGAGTCGCTCAGGGAGAAGTTTCCGGGCGTCTGCTGGCTTGTGCATTCCACCCACAAGCACCGTCCGGAGGCACAGCGGGTGCGGGTGGTTATGCCGCTGTCGCGCGACCTCGACCCCGAGACCTACGAGGCCGTGGCGCGGATGGTGGCCGCTACCATCGGTATGACGGGCATAGACCGCACCACCTTCGAGCCGTCGAGGATGATGTTTTTCCCGTCGCGGCCTGTAGACGCGGAGTATGTGGCCGACAGCAACGACGCCGACGACTACCTCGACCCAGACAGGGTGCTGGAGCTCTATGCCGACGACTGGCAGGACCCCAAGTACTGGCCGCGTACCGACGATGAGGAGAATCTTTTCAAGCTCGCCGGCTGCGGCGACCAGGACCCGCGGGCGCTGGAGATATGGAGCCGCTATGCCAATGCCGGCGGCAAAGGAACCGACAAGGGGAGCGGCATGGAGGACCCGACGGGGAAGAAGGGTATCGTCGGGGCCTTCTGCCGCTCCTTCTCCATCTCGCAGGCCATAGCCACGTTCCTGCCGAATGTCTATACCCCTTACCGCAACGGGCGGTACACCTATGCCGCGGGCACCACCCATGGCGGCGCCGTGACATATCAGGACACATGGCTCTACTCCAACCATGCCACCGACCCGATACAGGGACGGGAGGTCAACGCCTTCGACCTTGTGAGGCTGCATCTGTACGGCAGTCAGGACACGGGGAGCAGGGTTAAGGATGTGACGCGGCTGCCGAGCTTCGAGGCCATGACGCGCATGGCGGCGCAACGCCCCGAGGTGCGCCGCGAACTCGCCAGGGAGGCGGCGGAACGCGGCCGCGACGCCTTCGCCGACATAACCCTCCCGACTGACACATCCGATACAACCGCCATATCCGATACAACCGGCCCCTCCTGGGACGACATATACGCCGGATGTCTCGACCGCAAAGGGAACTTCGATCCGGTGAGCGACAACATCATGAAGGTGCTGCTCTATCATCCCGACCTGCGTGGCAAGCTGCGTTACAACAGCTTCACGGGGCGGCTGGAGATTACGGGGACACCCTTCGGGACACGGCGCGACGACAATGACAGCCAGTTCGGCGACAACGACCGCGCGGCGGTGCGCCGATGGCTCGAGAGGTGCTACGGCGTCAAGTCGGTGAAGAGCGTCGACGACGCCCTCTGCGGCGTGGAGGACATGTCGAAGTATCATCCGGTACTCGACTACCTCGACAGCCTTGAATGGGACGGAGTGCCGCGGCTGGCGGGTCTGTTCACAGTGACGCTGGGCGCCGAGGATACGGAGCTTAACCGCTGGCTGGCCAAGGCTCTGCTGGTGTCGGCGGTGGCAAGGGTCAACGCGCCGGGCGTGAAGTATGATCTGTGTATCACACTGTATGGTCCGGAGGGGTGCGGCAAGTCGACGCTGCTGGCAAAGCTGGGCGGCGAATGGTTTTCCGACTCGGCGCTGCCTATCGGCAACAAGGATGCCATGATCAACATCCGCGGCGTGCTGATCTATGAAGTCGGCGAGATGTCGAGCATCAACAACGCCGATCTCGACACGGTGAAGAACTTCCTGACCTCCACGCACGACAAGTACCGCTCGCCCTATGGGCGTGACACGGTGTCGGTGCCGCGTCAGACGGTGTTCACGGCCACGACCAACGACCACTACTGCCTGCGCGGGTATGGCGACAACCGGCGCTTTCCGGTGGTGACGTGCGTGCCGGCGAACATTAAGGTCAATAGCTGGGACTATGTGGACCGATGGCGCGACCAGCTGTGGGCGGAGGCAGTGACGTTGTACCGCAACGGGTTCCGGCTCTACATGCCCGACGAGATAGCCAAGGCGGCTCTGGCGAAAGCCAAGGAGCACAACTTCGACATCAGCGACCCGATGTTTGAGGTTATCGACGAGTATCTGGAGAAGCCGTTGCCGGACGACTGGCCACGACTTTCCAGAGCGCAGCGGAAGCAGTTCATCCAGGGTACGATGTTTATAGCCGATGCAAGCGAGCCACGTACACAAGTATGCCTCAAGGAGCTGCTGACGGAGTGTATGAACCTCCGGGAAGGGAGCCGTGAATATTCGGCGGCGGGGCGCATGATCGCCAAGTATATGGACAAGTGTCATCCGGAGTGGAAGAAAGTGGGACATATACCGACTGACGCCATTTATGGGCGTGGTAAAGGCTGGGTGAAAGAAGTGGGAAGGGATGAAAGCTATGATATTGTCTAAAGTGGCACCGTATTTTAGTAATTTTCGGTGCCACCTTAAGAAGCTGAAAACCAATATATTAACCCCAAGTGGCACCAGTGGCACCGTAATTTCTTATAAAGCAAAAAACGAAAAATGCAAATATGAGGCAATATATTACATGTAATTATACAAACTAGTATTTTATTTATATAGGATTTCGGTGCCTTTCAGTGCCACATCGGTGTAACTGGCTGAAATTCAGCAAATAAGGGTGGCACCGGAAATGAAGCCGTTACGGTGCCACTTCAGGACCAACCAAACAAAGCAACCAAACAAAACGAAGGTATGAAGAGAGAGAATTTAGAGAAGGAGCAAGAGACCGTCGCACAGGCGACGTTGTTTTCTGACTGGGATTTTGAAGCGCCCCGGCCTGAGCGGGTGAAAAGAACGGCAGGGTTAGGGATGAGGAAGGACTTCAACAATTATGAGCAGTTCCTTGACAAGTTCCGGCATAAGCATACCAGCGATGACTGTTTTACCCCTCCCTTGGTCTATGAGGCGATAAAGGGATGGGTCGACAAGAATCTGATGTCGCTGGAGGGCGTGGAGATATGCCGCCCCTTCTGTCCCGACGGCGATTATGAAAATTATGATTATCCCGGCAACTGCCTGGTGCTTGATAATCCCCCCTTCTCGATATTGGCGAAAATCCGGAAGTTCTATCATGATAACGGGATAAGATATTTCCTCTTTGCCCCCTCTCTGACTTTATGCTCATGTTTAATAGGCACTGAAACATTTGTGGTTTGCGGCTATAATATCACCTATGAAAACGGCGCGAAAATTCCCACAAGCTTTGTGACCAACATTCCGTGTGATGACAGGCTGATCGTATCGGGCACACTGGCCCAGAGGATAAAGGAAGCCGAAATCCAAGCCAAGAAGGAGACACCGAAATGGACCCCTCCTGTGTATGTGTACCCCTCAAATGTCACCTCTGCGGCGTTGTTGCAGAAAATATCCAATAAGAGCTGCGGCATAGACCTCCGCATCCCCACCGATGAATGCGAATATATAAAAAGACTGGATTCTCAGAAGGCTCATAAGAAAACTATTTTCGGTGCCGGGTGGCTACTCTCGGACAGAGCGGCAGCGGCAGCAGCAGTGGCAGCAGCGACAGCGGCAGCAGCAGCGGCAGCAGCGGCAGCAGCAGCGGCAGCAGCGGCAGCAGCAGCGGCAGAGGCAGAACATATTGAATGGAAGCTTAGTGACAGGGAAAGGGAGATAATCAGCCGACTAAATGAGAGTGCAAATAAAGATTGATACAGTACCTTAAAAACTGAGAGATATGACAAAGACAAAATCCCTGCAGGCGCGGGAATACGCCGAGAAGAAAATTCCCGAATTGCTTCTGACCATAGAGAAAGCACCGTGGCCTAAAACGCGAGAGATATTAGCCAAAGCCTACACAGACGGCTGCGCCGCCGCAGAGCAGTCCATGACGGACAGCGAAGCGACCGTCATTCAAGGTTGGGTGGCTATTGATGAAGCATACGGAGAGGCTTTCCTGCATGAAAAGAAGCCTATCCTTAAAAATCAGCCAATAGCGGATACTGGAGATTATAATTGCGTTTGGCATAGCGATAGTAAGACGTACCTGCTTGACGCAGGATTATTCCCCGATATGGATTGCGAGTCTGAACCGCGAGAGGTAGAGATAACCATTAAACCGAAGAAGCGATGAGCGAGCCTAAAACGAAGTTGACAACGGCTTATGTGAAACTCAAATTCGACGACGTAATCCATGCGATTACAAACATAAGGACATTCGCCAACGGAGAGAAACTATACTTCCTTGACGACGGCAGTGTGTATAGCGCAAAAGACTTGGAGTTCAATCAGCCAATCCCCGAATCCGACATCCGCATATCGGTGGCGCATCTGAGGGAGATACTTGAAGAACTTGCTTCTGTCCGAGGTGTCGTGAATGAGAGTGTTGACGAAATTATTAACCGAGTAAAGAAAGAAATATGACAATAGAAGAAAAAGCTACGGCGTATGCGGAATCAAGAATCACCGTAAAGTGTCCACGCCTTGACAAGCTCATAACACCAAACGAAAAGCGAATAGAGCGATTCGATGGTTACGACATTGAGCAAGCATACGAGGATGGCGCCACCGAAGCACTCGCCTCGCAGTGGCGCAGCGTGGAGGAGCTGCCGGAAGAGAACGTATACTTACTGGTACGTTGCTCTGACGTTTACTACCCTGAGATATGCTGTTGTCTCGCATGTTTCTTACACGGGGGATGGGTCTTTTTTGATGATTTTTATCGCGGGTGCACAGTATCGCACTGGATGCCTATCCCTCCCCTTTTAACAACAAAAAACCAAGAGAAGCAGATATGAAATTCTCAGAACTGTATGAAAAATGGCATGCCGAAAAGATTTTAGAGATAAAACCAAGCACGAAGGCATTGCATGCTATGCATTGGAGAATGCTGTCGGCTGCCATCGCGGAGAAAGACATATCAGACTTCGGGCGCACGGAAGCAAAATTATTGCTTTATGAAATGCTGGAGGCCGGGTTATCTCCAAAGACAGCCAAAGACCGCATGGCATTTGTGAAACAGATGTTGTTGTTTGCGGCCACGACGCTTGAGGCGAAAATAAAGCCTACCGACTGGAGACTCAAATATCCCCAGGGGACTCCGCGGGAAATTAAATCTTTTACCGAGGCTGAGATGCTGAGGATCGTACGATATGCTGAAGAGGAAATAAAAACGGGACGGGTATCGGTTTTGCCGGTGGCGATGTCTATCATGACGGGAATGCGCATTGGTGAGACTCTTGCATTACGATGGGGCGATATTGACTGGACTCACAACATAATCATCGTGCGGAGGAATGTCGTCAAAGCATACGATCCGGAAACAAAGACAGAGAGATATTTTGTCGGATCCCCGAAGACGAAGCAAGGTTATCGTGAAATTCCGATGCTTCCGGTTCTTCGCCGTATATTGCGGGAAATCGGAGGTAAAACGCCGGATATAGGCAATTATGTAGTCGGCAACTCAGGCAATCCCACAGGACACGGTTCTGTCCGTGACTCATACTCTCGATTCTTGAAGCGACACAGATTGCCCTCAATCAATTTTCATGGATTGAGGCATACTTATGCGACATTGCTTGTGGCGAGCGGGGGAGATGTGAAGACGATATCAACTTTGTTGGGTCATTCCAAAGTTTCACTGACCTTAGATCTCTACGTTCATCCGACCCTCGAATCCAAGCGAAAAACGATGAATAAAGCATTCAGAAAACTGAGAATATATGACGCCGACGCGCCCGCCGACTTCACCCCTAAAACAGAGAAAGATTAAGGCATCGAAATCGACGCCTTTGACATACAGAACAAATAATCAATCTAAAACACGATGATGATGGACGAGAAAAACACCCTCGCGTACCTTCTCCACAAAGAGCTGCTCAAAACAGCAGAGAAGTTTTGCATGAAGCATCCCCATGCCGATAAGGATGTAATCCTCGGTGGCGGAAACCTGTATATAGCGGGATTTCTGGTAAACGCGCCGAACAAACAGAAGGCATATGAGACGCTTGACTCATGTGTGGAAATAATGCGTAACGCCATTGCCATTACGCCGGACCATTTCTTCGGTGGCCGCAACGGCGACCATGTACGGGTCAAAGACTCTCGAGGAGACGGTTGACGAGTTCGTTGCGCGACACTCCGGCACCCTCGGCGGCAAGCTGAAGCTTCCGAGCCGCGTCGGGCGTGATGGTGAACGATACCCTTACAGATTTGGAATCGACGCTGGCTTTGCGCCCGGCACCTGCACGGCGACCCCCGCGTCCCGGTTTCTTTTCTCTCTCTTGCATAAGGATGATGGTTTTATTAACTTTGCATATCCAAAAGCCGAAAGTAGGGGAGGTTTCTCTCCTCCCCTGAAGTTCAGAATCGTTATTCAATCGTGATTTTGAACTTCCACACTTTGAAAATCAGTTTGAGAGTTGCTTTCATCGTGCTTTCGGTTTTTGGTTTTTTCTTCCAAGTCTATCGGTCGGAAGATTCACCGTCGCGGTTTCTCTTAACCGCACTACAAAGTTTGTGAAATTATTTGAATTATGCAAGATATGATTCAAATAATTTCACTTTTTTACTTCAAAAAATAAATACTTTGTCATGGCGGATCACAGACACAGCGAGACGAGCGAGAAGGCACTGGAGCGATACCTTGTGGACAGGGCACACGAATACGGCGCCCGTGCCCTGAAATATTTCAACGCCAACAATTCCGGATACCCCGACAGGCTTTTAGTGTTCAAGGGGGGTTATGTATGCTGGTGCGAGCTGAAGAGCCTCGGCGATCGTCCACGCCCTTTGCAGAGCTACCGCATATCAGTACTCCGTGAGATGGGGCATCATGTCTATGTGGTCGACTCGAAAGAGAAGATCGACAGGATGCTGGCGAAAGAAGACAGAGAGGCGCAGAGCCGATGGAAAGCGCTGAAGGCTTTAAAGCGCGAGGAGTCATGAGGTTTGTACCGCACAACTATCAGAAGGCGGCCATCACCTGGGTGCGGCAGCATCCCCATTGCGGCCTTTTCATGGAGATGGGTCTCGGCAAATCGGTATGTACGCTGACAGCCATACAGAACCTTATCGACGACCTCGCGATAGGACGGGTGTTGGTTGTGGCTCCCAAGAAGGTTGCGGAGACCACATGGAGCGACGAGGCGGCGAAGTGGGATCATCTGGAGCTACGGGTGTCGGTGGTGAAGGGGACGGCGGCGCAGCGCCGTGCGGCCCTTGCCGCCGATGCCGACATCTACGTGCTGGGCCGCGACTCGGTGGTATGGCTCGAAAGCCTCAAGGCCGGCAAGGAGCGTCCCCGCTTCGACATGATAGTGCTCGACGAGCTTACCTCCTTCAAGCACTCTACGAGTCAGCGGTTCAAGGCTATGCGGCGTCTGCGCCGTGAAGCTGTCAGGGTGGTGGGGCTCACCGGCACGCCGACACCCAACGGGCTTCTCGACCTCTGGGGGCAGATGTGTTGCATCGACGGCGGGGAACGCCTCGGAAAGTTCGTGACACATTACAGGGCGCGTTATTTCGACTCGGTGATACACAACAACATCCCGATAAAGATATGGCCCAAGAAAGGAGCTGAGGAGGCTATTCTTGAAAAGATATCCGACATCTGTTTCACGATGCGTGCGGCCGACTACCTGGAGCTGCCGCCGATGGTGATACACGACAGGCGCGTGGACATCGGCGAGAAGGCGGCCAAAGGTTACAGAGCCTTCGAGCGTGACAGGGTGGCGGAGTTCAATGCCGCCGGCCTCAAGGGCACGGTGACCGCCGACAGTGCCGCATCGCTTGTAAACAAGCTGGCGCAATATGCCAACGGGTGCGTGTATGACGAGGAGCACGGGGAACATGAGATACATGATGCCAAGATATCCGCATTGCTTGAGATTGTGGAGATGGCTGCATCTCCGGTGCTGTGCTTCTATGCCTATAAGCACGACCTCAGGCGAATCCTGGAGCATGTGCCGAAAGGGGTAAGGGTCCGGTCGTACACCGGACCTGAAGACCTGCGCGACTGGAACGCCGGCAAGATAGACCTGCTGCTGGCGCATCCGGCGTCGACAGCTTACGGATTGAACATGCAGCAGGGTGGCCATGTGGCTGTATGGTTCTCCACGGGGTGGAACCTGGAGCAGTACCAGCAGGCCAACGCACGGCTCCACAGGCAGGGTCAGAAGATGCCTGTGGCTGTCTACAATCTCATAGCGTCGGGCACGGTGGATGAACGTATGGCCGAGGCTCTGAGAGGGAAGGGGGAGACTCAGGCAGGCGTGGTGAAAAAACTTGCACTCGACATAGCGGCGGCCCAAGGTTGAACGGGGCTTATTGGTTATCTTTGCAACATGGCGAAGATACCTGTGAGGACAGTGCATGTAAGGCTTGACGAGCGCAGCTATGCGGCGTTGTCGGAGCTGTCGGCACGTTGCGGTTTCGCCTATCCGGCGCAGCTGGCGCGTGCGCTGATTGGGCTGCTGGCCGACGGGTGCGCCGCCGCCGACTCCGGCGTGCCGGATGATACCGGACTGGCACGGATGTTCGGCGACTTCGCCGATTGGCAGAGGTCACCCGAAAGGGTGTTCGCTCCTTCGTTCAGAAGAAGGGAATGATGGTTGACGATGGCAAGAGACAGGAACTATTCGAAATTATTGAACAGTTCACGGTGGCGTAAGCTCCGTGCCGAGGTGCTTGCGGATCATCCGTTCTGTGCCGACTGTGCACTGCAGGGGCGTGCCGTGTTTGCCTCGGAGGTGCATCACATCATCCCCATAGAGAGTGCGAAAGGTAGCGGCGAGCAGGCGCGGCTGGCATACAGCCGCAGCAATCTGGTGGGGCTCTGCACGGCCTGCCATAAGGAGCGGCACAGGAGGTTAGGGAGCGCGACCAAGGAGGAGAAGCGGCGGCGCGACCGCGACCTCATTAGGGCGTACGAGTTGAAATGGTTCGGCGAAGAGACCCCCGGGGGTGATTCTTTAAAGCCGGGGGGAGGTCGTTAAACCTCGCCCCCCACCTTTCCGCGTGTGCGAGTCGAAAATTTGAAAATTCGGCATTTCCGGATAATAACCGTAATATTATGCAAAATATTTAACAACTATGGCAGAAAGCGAGAAACCGCTTGAAAAATATCGCCGACGTATTGTCAAGGCCATGAAGGCCAGCGGCATCTACAGCCCCAACCTCGGAATCCAGATAAACAACCTTGCGCGATCGCTGTGGGTGCTCGACAGGATACAGGCTGACATGCAGGCGGATGATTTCACGCTGGTGGTGATGAAAACGACGCGCGACGGCGAGCAGCCCATGGAGCATCCGCTGATGAAGATGCTCGACAGGACGCAGAACCAGGTTAACCGACAGATGCGGCAGCTCAAGCTGACGGTCGAGGACATAGTGGGCGCGCCGGAACTGCCTGATGGGGTTGACGAGATGTATAAGGAAATCGAAAAAGTGCGATAGGTATGAGATACATAGGGAGCTTTGCCGACATCTACGGGCGCGTGGTGACGGTCGAGATAGAGAACGATGAGCCTGGAGCCGACATCCGGCTGGATACGGGCGGCATCAGGTTCGACACTGCGGGGGTGACCACGGAGACGAGTTACAACGACGAGTACGACACGCTGATGCGCGAGAGCTGTACGGTGAAGCTGGTTGTCGACAGCCCGATATTCGCGCTGTATTCGCGTGGCGTGCTCGACAACCGCATCCGCGTCACGCGCGACGGCGAGCCTATATTCACGGGGTATGTGGAGCCGCAGGCTTACACACAGCCCTTCGTGAAGGTGCGCGATACGCTGGAGGTCTGCTGTATCGACGTGTTCTCGGCGCTGCAGTACTGTCTGTGGGGAGATGTGGCGGCACCTGGTGTGATATGGGAGGAGGAGCGCGTAAAGGCAGGTCCCGAGACTGTCGGCGACATACTCCGCACCGTGTTCGGCAAGACAGCCCCCGATATGGCGGTGAACATCACCTCCGACCTCCTTACCGCCGACCAGTCGACGAGTATAGCGGATGGCGTGATGATCGACACGTCGGTATTCTTCGGCGACGACGAGGAGAGCACATGGACCCTCGAGGAGGTGGCCGATGCCGTGCTCACATACTTCAACCTCCGTGCCTGTGTGGCCGGTGACCATATAGAGGTATACCACCCCGACACTTTGGGTACCGCCGACGAGAAGACGATAGACAGGTCGACGACATGGGATGCCACTCATACCATCGACATCATGGAGACCTACAACCGCCTCAAGCTGACATGCGAGCGCATGGAGACGGAGGAGGTGATACCTCAGCCGCTGGAGGATGGTGCGCTCATGCCCATGTTTCCGTATCCCGAACTGATCACCACGGAATATTGGGCATACGGGGCATTCGATTTTCTGCGTATCGCCGGCTTCGGAGGCTCTGCATGGAACGAGCAGGTGATTTACAAGGGTGGCGAAATCAACCATTGGTTCCGTGTGATGAAGGCAAACGGATGGAAGATGCGCAACCGTTACGGGATGTATACGGGCGGCGAGAGTCAGCGGGAGCTGGTGAACGGCGTACAGGACTCCCACGGGGCTTTGTTCATGGAGGTGACGACAGGCAAGGATGAATATGACAGCCAGAACAATGCCATTCCCGACAAGGCCGACGAGGGGCGATACCTGGTGATAGGTGTCGGGGGCTTCGGCAAAAACGGAGAGACGTATCTCAACAATATGGGACAGTGCATAAAGTCGGCGATGCCGTGCGCCACCTACGAGGGCGTGACGGCCACGCTGTCGCCATCGGACGATGAGACAACGCGGTATATAGTGTTCGACGGCTCCATCCGGCTTAATCCGCGACACAACCCCGGTTTATCTTATGACCAGCTGGCCACCAAGGTGCATGTGGTTCCCGATGGCAACGGCAACCCGTTGCTAAGCTGGGACGACATATCACAGTGCATGGAGGACTATGACACTTCCAAGGAGGATGCGAAGGCCGCGGTCGACGGCGAAGAGGGAAAGCGCTACTACACCCGCCGCTACTGGCACACCGACACACCCGGAGGGGAACCGGAGAATATCGACGGCATCACCGTGCCCGACTATGGCATCAACCCTATGGAGGATGACGACTTCTTCTCCCGGTACGAGTACAAGTACAGCGCCCATGGAGACGGCAACGACCGGATGCGCAAGCTGCCGCTGCTGAGCTGCATGCTGATAGTCGGCGACAAATGCGTGGTGGAGTCGAAGCATACCGGCGAGATCGACGATTACCGATGGGTGAAGTACAAGACGCTCGCGGAGTGCAAGGATGAGGACGAGTACTATGCACAGTCGTTCATCCTGGGCGTCGACCCTAAAATCGGCGACAAGATAATAGGCCCGAGCCGCGACATCACCAACAACATACACTATTCCCTGCATCTGGGCGTGAAGGGTACGGCCATACCTGTGCGAGCCTCGGACAATGTGGGCGGTCCGGTGAAGTTCATGATTCTGGGACCCTACAACGCCATATGGGACGATATCACGCGCGTGCATCCCACGCTGTTCCGGCATACGCAGTGGAGCACCAATCCGGTGCCGCTGCTGAGCCATGTGTCGGCGATATGGATAAAGGATTTCAACGTGAAGATAGTGAGCGACAACGCCTTCAGGGATGTGGAGGATGGCGACCTGGTATATGTCTCTGACACCGACGAGGAGTATGTCAACCGGAAGGACGACCTCAATTTCCGGTTCTGCAGCGCGTTGACGCCTGAGGAGCGCACCGCGTTGAAGGTGCGCGACATGGTATGCCGCAACACACCCATAGACGTGACCACGGGCAACGGGCTGCTGGAGATTTACGACGCGTTGCGCGACGTGACGGGGAAGCCGGAACAGCTGTATCTCGACTGGCACTGGCGCAAGAGCCACCGTGCACGCGTAACGCTCACACACGGCATGAAGGACATCGGGGGACAGCTCGACAGGTTCATCTGCTATCGTCACGGAGCGTTGCCCGACAAACGGCTGCTTGTCGACGGCATAAGCCGCAACCTTCGTGAGGGGAGCGCCACGGTACAGCTCACCGAGGAGTAAACCATGACAGATGAGGAGCGCATACGGCTCATAGCGGCGAAGGAGGCGGTGTCGGCCCGGCTAATGGGTGTAGACATTGCCACATACCATCTCGACGATACCGACCCGAGGCTGGAGGAATATTGTCGGGAAGTGGCGACTCATCCCGAGCGGCACAACCTGTGGGAGCAGCTGGCGGTGGAGCGATTCTTCGGGATGGTGCGCCGCTATGGCATCGACTCTAAGGGAGTGCGGCGCTTTTTCCGGTTCTACGAGCTTCTGTGGCTTCCCGGCAAGAAGGGGCTGACGCATTACCGGCTCACTCCGGTGCAGACATTTCAGTTCGCGTCGGTGTTCGCCTTCCGTCGTGCGGACGGGCGTCGGGTGGTGAGGGAGTGTGTGCTGTATGTGCCGAGGAAGTTTTCCAAGACCACGGGCACGGCAGCCTTCGCCCTCCATGACCTCTTTTTCGGCGACGACAACGCGGAGATATACATCGGAGCCAACTCCCAGGATCAGGCGCGCAAGTGCTTCGATGTGGTGCGCGGCGCGGTGGGGAAGCTCGACACGCGGGGGCGCCGTTTCTACATCAACAGGGAGGAGATAAGGCCGCGGGCACGCAACAGCCGGCAGGCCTTTGCCCAATGCCTCACCGCCAATGCCCGCACAAAGGATGGTCTCAACGCCTCGACGGTGATCATGGACGAGTTCAGCCAGGCGCGCGACTCGGAGCTGCTGACCGTGCTCACCACGTCGATGGGCGTGCGTGAAGAGCCGCTGACGGTGATAATCACCACGGCATCCGATGTGTTTGACGGCCCTTTCTACGCCATGCTCCAGGGATACAAGGAGGTATTGCTGGGAGGCATCGAGGATGATACACTGTTTGCACATCTCTTCGAGCCGGATATCGACGACAAGGAGGATGACCCTGCCACATGGGCCAAGGTGCATCCGCATCTCGGCGTGACGATACAGCCCGACTATTACGAGAAGGAGTACACTAAGGCGCAGCGCAACGGCGCCGAGGCGATGCTGGCCTTCCGCACGAAGCTGCTCAACGTGTACGCCGAGAACGAGAAGCAGAGCTGGATCCCTGCGGCGAAAGCGCGTGAGGTGGCACGCAAGGCCACGGTGGAGGGTATCGTCGGGAAACCGGAAGCGATGGCCGCCATAGACCTGTCGGTGCGTGGCGACTTCTCGGCGGTGACGGTGGGATTCTACGACCGTCAGCACAACTCTTTCGGCTATATCACCGACTACTTCTTTCCGGAGGGGGCATTGTCGGGACATGTCAACGAGCGGCTGTACCGCAAGTGGGCCTCAGAGGGGTATCTGCGGCTTTTGCCGGGCGAAGTGATAGACTACAACCTAATCGTGGAACACGTGCTCAAAATCGCCGACAAGACCAACCTCATGCGCATCGGGTATGACTCTTACAAGGCGCGTGACGTGGTGAACATGCTGGCGACCATCGGGGGCGCCGACTCGGTGGTGGGCGTGAGTCAGACAAAGGGGAATTTCAATGCCGCCGTGGAGAGCTTCGAGCACGGCATATGGACGGGCAAGATCTGGATCAACGACAATCCCATCAATTATTACTGTTTCGGCAATGCCATACTCGTGGAGGACAATATGGAGAACAAGAAGCCGGAGAAGCGTGTGGAGACACAGCGCATCGACGGCGTGATCACAATGCTGATGTGCCACCGCCTCTTCCTCGACGAAGTACAGTGACACCCGAATTTTTTTTGAAAATTCTTGTAAATAATCGCCGAAAAATTTGGCAGATAGTAGAAATATAGCTACCTTTGCAATGTCAAGCAAGAACAACATGAATAAGTACAAGGTAAAGGAAGTTCTGAGAATGCTTGAAGAGGACGGATGGATTCTCATCACAGTCAAAGGAGACCACCGACAGTTCAAGCATCCTTTCAAAAAAGGGAAAGTAACAGTGAGAGGAAAACCAAGTGAAACGCTGAGTCAATTTTTGTTGAACAGTAT
>NZ_CAJTYX010000048.1 GCF_910583865.1 uncultured Muribaculum sp. | reverse complement strand
GTAAAGAATTGGATGAGGGTGAAGAATACTCTTGAGTATCTTGGATTATGGGAAAGTCTTAACAATCCCGATTTTAAAGGGGTCGAATTCGACCCTATTTTGAGAGAAGCAGGTTCAAATTCCTTTACAATGAGTCCAAGCCGTTGGATAGAACTCACAAATGCAATAGGTATTGTCAATAAAATAGGGCGTGAAGGAGGCACATACGCTCAACGGGATATCGCTTTCAAATTTGCAAGTTGGGTTTCGGTTGAGTTTGAACTTTATCTTGTCAAAGAGTTCCAACGTCTTAAAGAAGAGGAACAGAAGCAACTCGGCTGGTCTGCGAAGCGAGAGCTGTCAAAGATAAATTATCGGATACACACCGATGCCATCAAGCATAATCTGATACCGGCTGAGCTTACCAAGGCTCAAGCAAGTATCATATATGCTAATGAAGCCGACGTGCTGAATGTGGCGATGTTTGGAATGACCGCGAAGCAGTGGCGGGATGCCAATCCCGGCCTTTAAGGAAATATTCGTGATTACGCCTCTATTAATGAGCTGATATGTCTCTCAAATATGGAGAATCTAAATGCAGTGTTTATTGAACAGAGTATGTCGCAACAGGAGCGTCTGATTAAGCTCAACCGGATTGCTATTCATCAGATGGGTGTTCTTGAAAGTGGTGACAATAATAGGAAACTACTGAAATAGTCTTTCAAAATCAGTTATAGGACGCTGGTTCGTTCTGAGTGGCTTCAATAATTTGGATCTTTCTAAATTATTACTGAAATCGCACGGAGGCCACGGAGTTCACAGTGGACAAAGTCTGTAGGTGTGACTCCTGCGGGTGGAATTTGTCTGCTGTGGGTGGAAAGTGAATAATTATTGATAGGGATGTCACACAATGTAAGGGTGTAATACTTTGATTATTAATATTATGCGTTTATTTTCCCGTCATAAAACAGCGGAATCTCCGTTTTTTAGGTAGATTCCGCTATTTTCTGACGGAAATTCCCGGGTACTCTTCCTATGTTTTGGCCTGTTTGTGCTATGTTTGATATCCGTTTTGAGGCTCTATAGGACTTTGTGCTCTGTGTTTGCCGCCCGTTTAATTTCATGGCATGGACTTAGGAAAGGATGCTATGTGTTTCTGATATTAGCCGGTGGAAGTCTATCCGAATTTATTTGTCAGGTCCCAATTGAAATGGGAAGCGCAATATAGCGTGATCAGAGAGATTATGATACCTGCCGCTATGGCGGCTATCCATGTTATCCACAGGAATTTCCGAGTGCGAGGATTGAGGCGTTTGTCGGGTTTCCTGTTGAATGTGAGCCACGCTCTATGGAAAAGTGTGCTTAACGGTATCACTACGGCTATTCCCCAGCACAGGATGTCGAATAAGACATACGCTGCGGCATTGTAGTCATATAGGGCCGGGTTGATTATGAAGTTGCCCATTAGGGGATTGACTCGGAAGATTTCGACTCCGAAGCAGGCGAAGAGCATTTTTACAAGGACTACGAGCATGTTCAGCCCCAGGTAGATCAGGATTGTGCCGATGATGATACATGTGATTACGGAGCAGACGGTTGACAGGCGGGAGGGTCGGTTGCGCTTGTCGACGGGCTTCGGGGTGCGGCTGTCTGTCTCGCTGTCGGTAAGACTCTCTGCATCGATGATGTCGTCGGGGGTGCCGATGAGGCGCATCACGTTCTTTACATGGTCTGCCGTGACTGTGGGCGCGCCGTGTGCCACCGATTCACAGAGTATCTCTGAAATGCGGTTGTCGATGTCGGCGATAATCTCATCCCCGTCGTCTGACTTTGAAAACATCTTCGAGATTGTTTTCCGATATTCCAAAAGCATCAGGTATGCATCCTCCTCGATGGGGAATGTCCGGCTGTCAAGTCTGGCGTTTACTGTAAAATTCATTTTTCGTTTCGATTTTTAAGGTGGTTAATCGTGTTGATGATTCCCGACCAGGAGCTTTCGAGTTCTTTGAGCGCTCTTTTTCCCTCGGAGGTGAGCGAATAGTACTTCCGGGGAGGGCCTTGTGTGGATTCCACCCACTTGTAGGATAGGAGTCCGTCGTTTTTGAGGCGGGTCAGCAGTGGATACAGTGTGCCTTCCACCACTATCATGGATGCGTTTTTAAGCAGGCTGATTATGTCGGAGGAATACGCGCTTTGCTCATGGAGAATGAGCATTATGCAGTATTCCAGCAGCCCTTTGCGCATCTGCGATTTGATTTTGTCGGAGTTGAATGGCATTTGTCGGGTTTATGATGATGCCGCAAAGATATTGTACAAAATAGTACTATGCAATACATAGTACTTGAATTAACTAAGTTTAACTTCTTGCCGTCCTCGGTGTAACTATTCATCCAATGAAACCGCTTGGCCACTAATGGATTGTAGGAACGTACCCCCCGGTGCGTCCACCGTAATACAAAAGGTTTCCGATTGGATCCGGACGCACCTGGGTATGTTTCTACTCTGATAATCAATGTCTTGTGTCAGCCTATTTGGCTGAATAGTTACCCCTCGGTTAATATCGATGTAACGAAAAAATATTCGATTAAATTTGTGTATTTCATCAAATATGTTGTATCTTTGCGATGTGAATAATTGCAATACATCCGGCTGTATTTGTTTAATAACAATATTTTGAGCCTGCTGTTATACGTTATTGCATTGATTTATCGATTTTTATTATCTTAATTTATTGTGAATATGAAAACACCACGTTACAAGTTTGATGAGAAATGGATGGAGTCCATCCGCCTTATGCCGTACATCAGTGTGGAATACACCGAACGGATGATCCGCGATTATATCGAGGGCAAAAGGACTGAGGAATATGTCAATCACGAATTTTGCGAGACATATTTCGAGTGCGCATGGGTGCTGATAAAGGCTCAGATAGATGCCCGCAAGGAGCGCAACGAGCGTGCGCGCCTCAAGCGTGTGGCCCGTCGCGAGGCTCGTCTTGCCGAGGCTGCGCGCAAGAAAGCCATTGAAGATAAACGGATTGCCCGCCAAGAGGCCGCGCGCAAGGCGGAAGCGGATGCCGCCGCTCCGGGCAATACTGACGGCCTACAATCCGGTCTCTCCGACGGCAATCGTGACGGCGGGAGCTGTCCCGTGAAGGAAAATGAGACGGAATCGCCGTCCGTCGGCCAGGCTTGCGGATGCGCCGGAGGTGGCATCGGGATGAGGGAGGCGTATGCCTTCGGCCAGCGGCAGACCGGGACATCCTGCGGCTTTGTAGACAGCTTCCTTGATGGTCCATGCGCGCAGTAGCATGAGGTCATCGCCGCCCCATTCGGCCAGTTCTGAGGGGGAGAGCACACGTGACGCCACGTTGCGCAGCGCCGGGCGGAAATGTTCGCAGTCAATGCCTATCGCCACGTCGCCGGTAGCTGCGCAGAGCATGGCGGTGTCGGCGCAATGGGATATCGATATGGATATGTCGCCCGTTGAGAGTGCAGCGCCGGACGGGATGTCGCCGTTGTCAAAGTATATGTATGGCGCTCCGGTGGATTCGTGGCCGAGCGCGGCATGCGGGCCGAATGCGGCTTCTAAGAGGCGGTCTACGGCCATGCGTTCAGCCTCGCGTCGCTCGTGGCGTCGTGGAACGGCGTCAACCGGTGTGCTCCACACCGTTATCGTGCCGGCATCGATGCGTTTGATCCCGGTGTCGGCATGCATGTCGGAGTGCCTTGTACTACAATCGGGATTCATTTGAGTTTGAGATGCTTGGCCATGTGCATGAGGTCGCGCTCCACACCTTTCACCACGGGCATGTAGCGTTCGGCGTCGTTGTCGTCGTCGCCCGACGCGGGTGGCATCTCAAGGGCGCCGGTGAGCAGGAGCGCCGTGCTGTCGGTGGCGATTATCTGGAGCGGTGTCACCATCGCCCCTGGAGTCTCCACGATTTCCGACGAGAGTCCGGCCGGTGCGGTAAGTGTGGTGACGGTGCTGCGCAACCCTCCGGCATTGAGCGCCATGCGCTCGTGGCGGTTGGTTATGGCACGGTCGAGGGCTTCCTTGTCGAGACGGCTGAGGGTGAGGCGCAGCACTGCTCCGTAGCGCGGGTAGCGCACGTCGATCCATATGGCTTCATCGCCGTGGCTGGCTATGTCGACCGTGGCCGAGTCGTTGACCATCAGCACCACGGGGAGCGAGTCGGAAGCCTGTCGGTAGGCGGAGTCGTAAAGTTCCACGCGTGGGTAGGCGGTGCGGCGCGGCACGGCGGTGTCGGCGCGTTTACCGCTGCAGTCGCCGGTGAGGATTATGAAGATGGCGGCCACGGCGAATGTGGGTAGCATGAGGAGGAGTCGTTTCATATGGCGGCTTCAGTCTGGTCGGGATTTTCCTGCGGCATTACCTTGACGCGCACCGACGATATGCGATGGCGGTCGAGCGAGATTACCAGGAAGCGGCAGCGGTGGTAGACGATTGATTCCTTTGCTTTGGGGAAGTCGCCCTTGATGGCGAGAAGCATCCCGGCGAGGGTGTCGCAGTCCTCGGTGACGTCGGCATAGTCCTCTTCGTCGAGTCCCGTCACACGGAAAAAGTCGGTCAGCAGTGTCTTGCCTTCAAACACGTAGGTGTCGTCGGGAAGTCGCTTGTAGGTGATTTCTTCCTCGTCGTATTCGTCGTTGATGTCGCCCACGATCTCTTCAAGCACGTCCTCCATGGTGACGAGTCCCTGCGTGCCGCCGTATTCGTCGATGACGATGGCCATGTGCATCCGCCGGCGGCGGAAGTCCTCAAGCAGGTCGTCGATCATGCGTGACTCGGGCACGAAGTATGTCTCCCTGATGAGCTTCTGCCATTCGAAGTCCTCGGGTGTGTCCTTTCCGATGTAGGGTAGGAGGTCGCGGCTGTAGAGCACGCCCCGGATGTTGTCGTCGGTGTCCTCGACTACGGGGAGGCGCGAGAACCCGCTCTGTAGCACCACATCCATCACGCGGGAGAATGTGAATCCGTAGTCGATGGTGGTCATGTCGACGCGCGGGGTCATTATCTGCGAGGCGGTGGTGTCGCCGAACTCGAGGATGCCTTCAAGCATCTCCTTCTCGTCGGCTCCTTTCACTTCGGTGATCTCGAGCGCCTGCGACAGGTCATCGACCGAAATCTCGTCGACCTTCTTGGTGATGACGCGGTTTACTATAGATCCGCTCCTGACGAGCATCGATGATATGGGGAAGAAAAGGCGTATGGCGCCGCTTATGCCCCCTGCGGCCATCTTTGCCCATCCCACTGTGTAAGTGTTGGCATAGAGTTTCGGCAAGATCTCGCCGAAAAGGAGTATGAGGAACGTGAGTATTACCGACTGGAATATGAAGTCGAGCACTCCGCTTTCGAAATGGAAAATCTGGTTGAACGCGAAGTTGCAGAGTATGACGATGGTCACGTTGACCAGGTTGTTGGCGATGAGGATGGTGGCGAGCAGTCTCTGTGGCTGCTGCAGGAATCCTTCTATCACCGGACCTTTTGGCGATTCGTCAAGTTCCTCCCGCTGTGCCGGGGTGAGCGAGAAGTAGGCGATTTCGCTGCCCGACACGAATCCTGACATCAGCAGGGCTGCCGCGGCGCATATGAGCGCTATGATGCTTCCGGCGGTCGGGGTGTTTACTGTTATTAGTTGTGCGGCCATTATAAGCCCGGTGAGGGGCGAGGCCGTCGGTAACGGATCGATATCCAAGTCTATGGGGTGTTAGTGAGACATATGTCGCCGGCATCTCCCCTTGTCGGGCGCGCTACGGCGATGAGAAGCACAAAGTTAAATAAACTTTTGCATTCCACCCAATCGCGCCGCGTTTTTTCGCCGACAGGTGTCCCTGGCAAACAATAGAGCGGCCAGGGGTAGTGGCCGCTCTACTGTCGAGGCAAAGCTAAAACAATCGGGGAGAGGAGGGTGATCAGTTGTCGTTGCGGCGGGCGTTCCAGACGAGGAGCGTGAGGAGAACGGAGACAGCGGCGGCGCCTATCCAGAAGATGTTGACGTAGGTGAAATCGTAGATGTCTGCGCCGGTAGCGGGGTCGATTGTCTTTTGTCCTTCGATGAGGATGCCGTTCATGACGTCCTGTAGACCTGCGCCTATGTAGCTCGCTATGCCTACGACGCCGAGGGCGGCTCCTGCTGCGGCACGTGGTGCGATATCGACGGCCATGAGTCCGCCGAGGAAGCAGATGAGCACGCCTATACCGAGGCCGAAGAGCACCATTGCGGTGGCATCGAGCCAGAAGTGTTCGCCGGGGACAAGCAGGAATAGGCATAGCGCCGTGACGTTCATCAGTCCGAAGAGGAGTGCGGGAACGTTGCGCGAGCCCCCGAAGAGGCGGTCGGAGATAAGACCGGAGGCTACTGTGCCGACGATTCCGCAGACGGAGCTTATCGAGATGATTAGTGAGGCGTCGAGGGTGTCGTAGCCCTTTTGTGCCTCAAGGTAGAACACTCCCCACGAGTTAACGGCGTAGCGAGAGATGTACATGAACGCGGACGCGAGGGCGAGACACCATATGGCCGGATTGCGGAGCACGGCCTTCTGTGCGCGGTTGAAGTCGGCGGTGTCAGGCTTGGCGGTAGCGTTCTCGGTGGGGGTTTTTGCCGTCGGTGGCTCGGGGTCGGGGAATCCGAGGCTCTGCGGGGTGTCGCGCATGAATATGAGGAGCATCGCGAATCCGCAGAGTCCTATGGCACCGGCTCCAATCATACCGTAGCGCCATCCGGCCCAGCTGACGAGGAGGGCGATGGTAATGAAGGTTATGGCCTCGCCGAGGTTATGTGAGGCAGACCAGAACCCGTAGTATGTGCCACGGTCTTTGGAGGTATACCAGCGGTTGAGCGAGACCACGCAGGCGGGCGCACCCATCGACTGAAACCATCCGTTGAGTCCCCACAGGATAGTGAATATCCAAAACATCTCGGTCATGCCGAGGACAAGGTTGACCACAGCGGTGAGGAGGAGTCCGGTGGCGAGGAAACGGCGTGCGTTGCAACGGTCGGCAAGGAATCCGTTGGCCATCTTTCCGGCGGCGTAGACAAAGAATAGGCAAGAGCCGATTATGCCGAGCTGTGTCTCGGAGAACACTCCGTCATCGACAATCGGTTTCCGGACTATATTCATCGACAGTCGGCATACGTAGTAGATGGCGTAGCCGAGGGTGGCGGAGATGAACGTGGCGAGGCGCACGCGGCGGAAACGGTCGCGGTCGGTGTCGGGGCGTTCCGCAGGAGCGGAGATGCGGTAGAAGTCCGTGATCCTGTCGATGATCGACCGCCGTTTAGCCGACATATCTTGTGCAAGTTCCATAACTGTCAATCATGAAGTGAGCGAGAACGCAGGTAGTCGAGCAGCAGTTCGGCACGGTCGGTCTGTATGATCCGCGCACCGAGGCTGTCGATGAGAAAACCGTAGGCGGCATCAGGGTCGGTAAGCGCGCGGTCGTCATCATGTCCGCCGCATTGGGTGTCCCACAGCGTGTTGTACCATATCAGAGCCTTCCCTTGCAGCTGCTCTTTCAGGCTTCGGGGGAATGCCACCGTAGAGTCGTTGCCGTAACATAGCTCGTAGGCAGCGGGCTTCAGCTGTGTCATGTATCCCTCCATTAGCTGCGGTGCTTCCGGTTTGTCGAGCTTTACTACCGGCATATATATCACCTTGTCGAGATAGTCGCCGTAGAGACTGTCAACCTCCCCGGCGGGACGTTGTCCTTTCATGATCACCTGCTCCGTGGTGCCTGTCTTTTCGAGAACGGGCATCAGAAGGTCGAAATAACGGTCGGCCTTGTCGAGATTCACCAGCACTCGCCCTTTGGCGGCGAGCATGGCTTCTTCGAGGGTGGGGAGGGAATGGATTGTGCGTATGCCGGCACCGTTTTTCAGTTTAAGCGTGCGCAGGGAGTCGAGAGTCCATTCGCCTACGCGGCCTTTGCCTGTGGTGGTGCGTTCGAGGCGTGAGTCGTGCATCACCATCAGCACCGAGTCTTTCGTGAGCTGTAGGTCGAGCTCGACGATGTCGACACCGATGTCTATCGAATGGCGGATTGCCGCAAGGGAGTTTTCAGGCGCATAACGCCAGTCGCCACGGTGTGCCACCACGAGCACCCCTGTGGTATCACCGCCGAGAATCTTTTTGCGGAGCATTTCCGCACGGCTGATGTCGGCGCCGGCGGATGTCTCTGCATTTTTTGGGGAGGAATTGCAGCCTGAGATTATCGTGGCTGCTATTAATGCGGGGAATAAAAAAGATTTAAGCATGGTTGGGATTGGCTTATTGAATCACTTCGGTTTTGCGATTGTAGACGGTCAAAGGGAGAGGGCATCGCCCCAGAAGGGCATGACGACATTGGCGCTGTTGAGGCGCGATGCGCGGTCAAGTCCAAGTTCGAGTGTCCAGCGGCTGTTTGCCACGTCCTTGTGTCCGAGTTCGAGGATATGGGCAAGCACGGCGACCTTCGGGTTCACTATATTGCCGAGTACATTGTTTTCGGTGAGTGCGTTGACGGCATAGCGGAAAACGTAGAAATCCACATCACGACCGCGCATCGACTCGAATTCGTCGGCGATGAAATTGCTGTCGCCGGAGTGCAGCACGCTCACACCACCACCTTCAACGAAGAATGCCGTGATGGCGAGCGATGAGAGCGGAGAACTATTGTGGTGGGTGATAAAGGAGTGGATGTCAAAGCCTCCTACCTTATAGTCCTTGCCTTCCGTCGACATGAATTCGCTGTTGTTGACTCCCGTGATAGCGAAGTTGGACATCACCGGTTTACCGGCCTCCGACATTGCTGTTGCGAGCGCGTCGCAGCGATGGTCGGCATGGATGTGGGTCATAGCGTAGAAATCAAGGTATGGAGCCAGTTCCGCTCCACGCCGGTGATAGATGTCTATGGCATAATTTCCTGCGGATGTCTGGACTACGATGCCCATATTGTAGAGCATCCACAGACGCGGCTTTCCGTCGGCAGGCATTCCGGCCTTCAGGGCGTCGAGCACCCTGTCGAAAGCGAGGTCGTAACATTGGAGTACAGGGTATAAGTTCTGTATGGCCGCTGACAAAGCCGGCGATGCGTCGCGGTATTTCATATATACGGCCTCTGCGGGGCATGCATCGGCCCATCCCTGGATTGTGGCGTAGGCTGCGGTGCGTGTATCCTTGGCTGAGAGTTCGGGGGCTGTCGACCATATCGACTGCATCGACGAGGTGGCCTCTGTGGAGAAATTCTTTACAGGCTCTTCGACGCGTGTCGCATTGTCATCGTCATCGCATGCCGTGCATGCGAGCCACAGGCTGCAGAAGAAGAGGGCGATGATTCTGCCACGGATTGTGAGACCCATGGCGAATTTATTTAGAATTGATTTGTGATTCATCTTCGATTGATTTTATTATTTCAGTGAGTTGGTTCCGTGTATGTTGCCTCCCCGGCAGGGCCATCCCTCCGTGGCAGGGAGGATCCCGATGTTGAATGTGGCTATCGAACCGTTTAGTCCGTAGTAGAGACGTGCGTCAGGGCCGATGCATACGGGTGACATCGTCTGGGCGATGTTTGTGAGCACCGTAGCGGATCCGTCGGGGGCTATGTCGAGGACAGCGAATGGCGATGCGTACTGTGTGATGTAGGCATGCGAGTCGGCACCAATGGCGAAGCCGGAGTAGGTGTAGCCGAGTCCGGCTGAATATTTCCATTTCAGTGTGCCTGCGTAGGTCACTGCATACAGGGCGCCGTTCTTCTCGTTGAAATACACTGTTCCCTGTGCGTCTACCACGGGATGGTAGCAGTCGTTGTACTCCGAGGCATAAGTCCACTTGGTAGCGCCTGAGGCCATGTCGACGGCGGCGACTCCACCTTTTCCTTTGAGTGTGGCGAATATCACCCCGCGAGAGGAGTCGATGGCGAGCGAGCCTCCACGTTCGGTGACCTTATGGGCGTCCGCCGACTGCCAGAGGCGTGTGCCTGCGGGAGAGTATGCCCATATGCCTGACGAGGTGCCTGCATATATGTTGCCTGCGGCATCGACGGCTACGCCGCCTGCATTGCCGGAGAGGTCGGCGGTCCATTTATGGGCGCCGTCGGCGGCGTCATATGCGATAAGTTTCGCCCCGTCGCACAAGGCGTATACGACACCGTCGGAAGTGACTGCCGGAGCGGCCTTAACGGCCTTCCCCATGGAAGCCTGCCATTTTACAGTGCCGTTGGGGGTGAAGGCATAGAGCGTACCGGCGCCATCCTCTGTGCCGAGGTACACCTTTCCGTCAGGCCCTACCGCGATGCCCGCGCCGTAGGTGGCTGCCGCGAGCGTCTGCTGCCATCTGATTTCGCCGGTTATGGCGTTTATGGCCAGGAGTGTCTTGGTCGACTGGGATATGCTGTAGAGGGTCTGGCCGTCGGGAGAGAAGGCGAAGTTGGATGCTTTCTGATAGCCCGCTCCGGCCATCTCCGACCATGCGAATTCCTGGACATCGACGGTTATCGAGCCTGTTTCGCTGCTTCCGTCGGTATATGTCACCGTGATGGTCACGATGTTACTTCCGGGGGTGGCGAACAGATGGGTTGCTGTCTCTGCGGTAGAGATTGCCTTGCCGTCGACACTCCATTCCACCGATGCGATTGTCCCTGCCACGAAGTAGGCGGGATTGTATTCGAGCTTGCATAGTTCATACGGGTGCGGATTCTCGGGCGACACTGCAATAGGGCTGATCTGTCCCGGGGTGGCCGACGAGCGAAGTGTCTCCGATTTGCCGTGGGAGTAGATGACGGTGATGGCGAATTCATATTCCGTGTCGTTTACGAGGTCGTTGATGAGCATGCTTTCCGCACCTTGTGCGGCGGTAAGGGTTTTCGATACGGCATCGGTTGATGACACTTCGATTTCATATGAGTGGGAGAGCCCGGTCTCCGGGGCGGTCCAGGAAAGGAACGCCCTCTTGTCGCCGGCCATAGCCTTGAAGCCCGACACCGGTATGCGTGTGGTCTTTGGGGTGGCCGATGTCGTAATCCTGCGTGCGAGCCCCGAGGGGTAGCGGCTCTGTACGGCGAAATTATACATCAAGTCGTTGGTAAGCCCCTGAATAGTGGCTGAAGTGGTGTTGCCGTCGACCTCCGTCTCGCCGGCGCTGTCAGAGGCTCCTGACGCACTCCATGTGATGTAGTATGACACAGGTGAGGGTTTCCCTTCCTGAGGTGTCCACAGAAGGGTCACGCTCTCGTCGCCGGGAGTGGCGGTCACTTCGTCAAGTTCGAAGCGGTCGAACGATGCCGAATAGTTTGTTTCATCCTCGCATGCGGTGAAAGCCAGTGCCGCAGCGACCATCAGGCCAATGCCTGCTATCTTGAGTTTCATGTTGAAAAACGTCTTAATCATTTAAGGAATTGGTTGTCAATAGCCGGGATTCTGCCATAGGAGCGACTGATCGTTGATGCGCTCTATTTCCGAGGATGGGATGGGGTAAAGCATCTGATAATCCTGGATGTGCTTGCCCTCGGCGGCCGCGGCATCCTTGGCGCCTCCGAGGCGCACGCTGTCGAACCATCGGTGTCCCTCGTAGGGGAACTCCTTCTGGCGTTCGAGCATCACCGCCTTGCGGAACTCGTCCTGCGAGGGTATGTCGGCAATATCGATTACCGGCAGTCCGGCACGTGTGTGCACGCTGTTGAGGGCTTTGAGCGCCTCGGAATTACGGTCGTTTACGAACGCCACTTCGTTGAGTGCCTCGGCATACATCAGCAGTATGTCGGCGTATCGGATGAGGATGTTGTCGGGACCGTACTGCATGGTGGAGGCGTCGCGCGTGTCATAGAATTTGCGCATGAGATGGACGTTCACCCCGGGCACCTTCACATATTCCAGAAGGCCGGCGCGGGCATCGGAAGTGTTGTCATACAGATGCTTTAGTGTTTCGGTGCGGTTGTTGTCGTCGGTAGCGTTGGTGATGGAGTACCAGGCTCCGTGGCCTTCGCCGGGGACAGTCTTGTTGTAGCGCACGGCGAATATTACTTCGCAGTTCATCTTGTTGTCGACATCGAACACGTCGGCGATGTTGTCGAGGAGCTCATAGGTGCCAATCATGCCGCGGAGCAGGTCGGCGGCTTTCTGAGGCTGCCTGAATGTAAGGTACACCTTGGCGAGGAGCGCTTTCGCGGCCCCGCTTGTCGCGCGGCCCACATCCTTTCCGCTATAGGAGTCGGGGAGCATGTTCTCGTTGATAATCTGTTCGAGGTCACCTGCGAGGTAGGCGTACATCTCGTCGGTCGAGGCACGTCCGAGTTTAAGGGACTCGGCAACAGTGAGCACCCGGCGCGGAACGGGGACTGTGCCCCAAGCGCGGTACATGTTGAAGAACGTGAGGGCTCGTACGAACATAGCCTCACCTTTGAACTGCATCTTCTTTACGTTGTCGAACTCAGCCCCGTCAATCTTGTCGAGAATCTTGTTGCAACGGTATATGCCGTTGTAGAAGTTTTCCCAAAGTTTGTCGATGATGCTGTTGGCCGATGTCTCCTTGAACGTGTCGATGTCGTAGCGGTCCTGGGTGCCTGCCGTGGGTGCGTTGAGGGACAGGTTGTCGCTGCGGTACTCGCACATCTCGATGTAGAAGTCCATCTGTGTCTGCAACTTGGAGTAGCAGGCGTTGACGGCCAGCTCGAAGTCGTTTTCGGTTTTGTACACTTTGTCGCCTGTCACTTCGTCGTCAGGCTGCAGGTCGAAGAAGCTGTCGCTGCATGATGTCGCCGCAGACATCAGGATTGCGCCTGCAATGAACGGCAATGCGGTCTTTATATATTTGAACATAGTTTTTTACCGGTTTAGAACAAGTGTTTAGAATGTGGTGATGTTCAGGCCGACCATGAAAGTGCGGGCCAGGGGGTATGTTCCGTAGTCCTCACCAGGAGTGAGGGCGTTTGAGCTGCGTAGACTTACCTCGGGGTTATAGCCCGAATAGTTTGTCCATGTATGGAGGTTGTTGCCGGAGAAGTAGATGCGGCATTTCTCGATATGCAGCTTCTTTGTCCATGCGGCAGGGAGGGTGTAGCCCACGGTGAGGTTTTGCAGTCGCAGGTATGAGCCGTCCTCGACGTGCCACGTGGAGGTACGTGCGTTGTAGCCGGTCTGTTTGCGGTTTGCACGGTTGGTCTGTCCATCGCCGGGGTTCGATGCGGAGTGCCATCGGTTGAGCGATGCTTTCGTGCCGTTGGTGTTTCCCTCCATGTTGTCGAGGTATCGTCGGTTGAGGTTGAGGATTTCGTTGCCGTAGACACCCTGGAACGCGAATGACAGGTCGATGCCTTTCCATTGCAGCTGGCCGTTGAACCCGTAGGTGAAGTCGGGCATGTAGTTGCCCACTACGGCACGGTCGGTGTTTACGTCGAGGACACCGTCGCCGTTGACATCGACGAAGCGGAAGTCGCCGGGACGTGCGTTCTCGAAGTGGGGATATGCGCGTAGTTCCTCCTCGTTTTTGAATATACCGTCCTGAACGAGCAGGTAGTAACTGCCGATAGGTTTTCCGACCTGGGTGATGTAGTATGCGTGCTCTACCGAACCTGATTTGATGATTGGCGCGTTATTCTGGCCGAGTTCTTTGACTTCATTCCAGTTTTTCGCCCATGTGGCATTGAAGTTGTAGGTGATGCCGTTGGCGAACGAGTGGCTTGAGCCGAGCGTCACCTCGAAGCCGTGGTTGTTGACTTTTCCGATGTTCATTAGTGTCGAACCGTAGCCGGTGGGGCGTGGTACGAGCACGTTCTGAAGCATGTCGTGGGTATCGGCGTTGTAGTATTCGCCTGTAAACTTTATCAATCCGTTGAGGGCGAGAAGGTCGATTCCGACGTTGACCATCTTGGTCTTTTCCCATGTGAGGTCGGGGTTGTCGACAGATGTGGGCTTGTATCCGCTTACGAGCGATCCGCTACCGGTGCCGAGGATGTAGTCCTCGATTCCCATAGTGGACAGATGCTCGTAGTTTCCAATGTTGAAGTTACCAGTCTCGCCATAGCTTACGCGGAGCTTTCCGTCATCGAGCCAGCGCATCGATGAGATGTTGCGCCACCACTCCTCGCCGGTGAATCGCCATGCGGCCGAAGCCGACGGGAAGTAGCCCCACCGGTTGTTCTTTCCGAAGCGCGATGAGCCGTCGGCGCGGATTGCAGCGGAGAGCATGTAGATGCCGTCGTAGGAGTACTGCACTCGGGCGAGATATGAGGCGAGCGACCATTGTGTGGTCTTGGAGGTGCCGTCGGCGACGGTGCCTCCCGTGATGGTCTGGATATAGTCGTTGGGGTAGTCTGTGGCCTTGACCCATACGCCTTTGTATGTCTCTTTCTGTGCCGACTGGACAAGTACGGCATTGACGCTATGGCGTCCGAAGTCGCGGTACCATGTGAGCTGGTTCTCGAAGAGCCAGTTGTAGTAGCTGCCGTTTGAGACCTCAGCCACAGGGTTGGATGCTTGGTCGTAGTATGCTTTTCCGAGGAGGGGCAGGGTGGAGGGGCGGTAGGTTTCCTCGTTGGCTCCGTAGTAGTTGCCTCCGAATGATGTCTGGAACTTGAATCCGCGGCCGAAGTCGAATGCTAGGAATCCGCGTCCGGTGAAGTTGAATCGTGTGATTTTGTCCTTCACAAGTGTCGCGAGGGCTACGGGGTTGAGGATTTCGTTGTGCTGGTAGTCGTTGCCTTGACGCCAATAGCCGTTTCCCTGCCAGTTGAATGAACCGTCGGAATTATATACTGGCCATATCGGGCATGAAGCGAGCGCCGACTGTACCACGCCTCCGCTTCCGTAGGATCCGGATGCGTTGACCTTGTTGCTCTCGGAATATGAGGGTGACATGTTGGCGCCATAGCTCAGACGCTGATATTTCCCGTCGACGTTGAGTCGGAACGAGTATTTCTTGAAGTCGGAGTTGATGATCACACCTTCCTTGTTGAGGTAGTTGGCGGATATGAAATAGTTTGTGTCACCGGACTTCCCGCTTACGCCTATGTTATGGTTCATGGAGAATCCGGTGCGGAAAATAGCGTCCTGCCAGTCGGTGTCGACAAGTCCGCGCATCCCTTGTAGGTAAGGCTCGAACTCGAGCGGGTAGTTGGAGAACGATTCGGGACGCGAGCCGTTGGGATCGATGCCCCCGGGATGGAGGTCAAGGTAGGCGTTGGTGTGGGCCTCGGCCGAGAATGCGGCATATTCGTAGGCGTTCATCATGTCGATTTTCTTAGACACCTTGTCCCATGAGAGCCATCCGTCGTAGGTGACCTTGGCATGTTCGGATGTGCCTTTCTTGGTGGTGATTATTATTACACCGTTGGATCCACGTGAGCCGTATATCGCGGCAGCCGAAGCATCTTTGAGCACTTCGAGGCTCTCGATGTCATTGGGGTTGATGTTGCTGAGGCCGTTTTCCATAGGCACACCATCGACGATGTAGAGGGGGTCATTGCCGGCAGTGGCCGAGCTGATACCTCGCACGCGCACCATCACGTTGTTGCCTTCGGGGTCGCCGGATGTCTGCATCACCTGGACACCGGGCATCTTTCCCGCCATAGACTGGCGGAAGTCGCTTGAGGGGAGGTTGGCGATGTCGCCTGACTTTATCTGCGATATGGCAGTGGAGACGTCGCGCTTCTTCTGTACGCCGTAGCCCACGACCACGACCTCCTCAAGCACTTCGGCATTCTCTTTCATCTCTACCGATGCGAGCGCGGCGGCATCGTTTGCCGCAATTTCCCGTGGCATGCATCCGATCATTGAAAACACGATGGTGGCATCGGCGGGTACGTCCGTCAGGTTGTAGTTTCCGTCGAGGTCGGTCGAGCAGCCGTTGGAAGTCCCTTTCACCATCACGGTAGCTCCGATGGCAGGATCGCCGAAGTTGTCGAGGACCACACCTTTTACGGTGACTTTCCCTGACTTCGACGCTTTAGGGGCTGAGCCTGCTGCTTTGATGACTATGTTCTTGCCGTTGATGGAGTAATCGGCGTTCTGTCCTTTAAGCAGCATGGCTACCGCATTCTGGAGGTTGTCGGCTTTTACACTGACTTTGTGGGTGGTGTCGAGGTCGGCATCGGCATATACGAACGTATATCCGGTCTGCCGCTCGATCTCGGTCATGGCTTGCTTCAAGGTGGTGTCATGGAGGTTGAGGCTCAGAGACTGGGCCGTCAACATCGCCGCACATCCCTGGGCCATGATTACGGATAGCAAAATCCTTTTGATTTCCATAAGGTTTATTTGATTGGTTTAGATTTGAATTGAAAAATAAATGAGGTATAAAAAAGCCGGTTGCGGCGTGGTAGGTATCAGTCGGAGTATATGGTTATGCCGTTGGCGGTGCGTCGGAACTGCATGCGTCCTGTAGCTGCGAGGGATTCAAGGATGTCGTCGAGCGATTGTGTCTCTCGGAAGAATTTTCCTGATACTTTCAGTGATGACAGTGCGGGGTCGGCGATCACGATGGTGGTACCATAGCTTCTTTCGAGCGACCTGACAAGCCTTGATAGTGGATATCGCTCGTAGCTGAGCACACCTCTTGTCCAGTCGGTGTTGCCGTCGGTGAACCCGGTCTCGGAGATTCTTCCGTCGGCACGGTCGAGCGTCAGGGATTGGCCGGATGTGATATGGTGCTCGATGCTGTCGGTGCGGCTTTTCATTCCGAGATGTCCTGAGATGAGCGATACGGTGGCTATCGAATCCTCGGGGTAGCTGCTGATGGTGAATGTCGTGCCGTAGACCTTCACTGTGGCGCCGCCTATGTCGACGAGGAAATGAGCGCCTGTGTCGTGGGCCACGCTGAAATATCCTTCGCCGGAGAGGGCTACCGAGCGCGCCCCTTGTCCGTAGTCTGCCGGATAGCGCAGTGTAGATCCGCCGTTGAGCATCACATAGCTTCCGTCGGGTAGATTCACACACGACTGCGAGCCTTGGGGAGCGATGAACTCGGTGTAGCCGACAGGTTGCTGCGGGAGCGACGTTCCTCGGCTGAGCAACAGCGCTCCGCCACCGAATCCTATCGCGACGGCAGCGGCGTAGCCGAGAATGGTTTTGACTGTCCGGAGGCGTGTCCTGCCCGGACTTGCGGCGCACCGTGCGCGGAACGACTCGAATGCCGCGTCGCAGTCGAAGCCGCCGAGCGAAGCGGAGGTGTCCTTGCGAGTGAGGTGCCATATCTCGCGCATCCGCATGAAATGGTCGCGGTTGTCGATGTCGGCTACAATCCATTTCTCCAGTTCCATGAGGCCTTCGGTGTCGATCTCCCCGGAGAGGAAATCGACAATCAATAGATTGATATGCTCGTCGTTGAAGTGTGCCATGGGTGGTGCCTATGTTGTTAGAGTGACGATAAAAGTGAGCCGAGTGGGTAGGATATATAGTATGAAATAGCCGAAAAAAATATTAACAGATGGATATATGGCTTTATATATTTGTCTATAAGCTTGAGGGCCTGCTTGATGTGGTATTTTACGGTGTTGACGGATATGCCATCCTCCCGGCTGATTTCTTCATATTTTCTGCCGCCGATGCGGCTTTTCAGAAACACGTTGCGTGTGGCGGGAGGGAGTGAGTCGATGGCATCCTGGATTTTGTCCTCAAGTTCTTTCTCGATGAGTTGGCCGAGCGGGCAGTCGTCGGCGGTGAGTCCTGAAAATATATCATGGTGGTCGTTGTCGTCGTTGTTGATGTGCCCGACGAGCACTTCACGCCGATTGACTTTGGATTTCAGGAAGTCGAGGCACTGATGACGTGTGGCGGTTATAAGATAAGCCCTTATGGATGTGTGTATCTGTATGTTTTCATGGTTTTCCCATAACCGGAACATCACGTCGCTCACAATGGACTCGGCAATGGTGCGTGAGCCTACATAGTCCCACGCGACCATGCACATGGCGGCGTAATGGTGGCGATAAAGGTAGCGGAAAGCCTCTTCGCTGCCCTGTCGTAATTGCCCGGCGATCAGTAATTCGGTGTAATTAATGGAATCCATCTTACTCTTATGGAAGATAGACGGAAAAAACGGGCGAAAGGGTAGTGGTGAGGATGAAATTTTGAAAATAAATTATTACTGTCCGCTAAACTTTAGAGGGCGATTGAAAAATAGGACCGATT
>NZ_CAJTYX010000047.1 GCF_910583865.1 uncultured Muribaculum sp. | reverse complement strand
AATCGGTCCTATTTTTCAATCGCCCTCTAAAGTTTAGCGGACAGTAATAATTTATAGTATGAATAAGAGGGAGGAGGCAAAATGTATCATAAATCCGATGACGGAATATAGACGTACGCACCAAGAGCAGGAGAATCCCCTCGCATGTTGCCGTAAAAATCGACCGACGCTTCAGGCAAAGTCAGGGACGGATCGGCGGCGGCTATAGCCGGAGAGCCGTCGCGCAGACGATAGTCGAAATAGTAGTCGGAACGGACGGTGTAGAATAACGGATCCTCGCCCCATAGTATGCCTATGAAATTGTCATCGTCAGTACCGTTTTTAGGCTTCAGTAGCGACGTGCGCAAATAGAAATCATATCCGAACAGGTCGCCCGGCGAAACTATAGCCCCGTTGCCATAGAGGATGGAATTGCTCACATCTCCCGATGCGTCCTCGCCCGTGACGTTGACCAACGCACCCGACACCGCTGAAAAGAGGTAATAGTTGGCAAGCGTGCAATGGTTGAGCACGACATTGCTCCCCTCTCCCGCTTCCACCACATTGACCGCAGCCTCTGCAAGCTCGCACCCTACGGCCCTTACCGAAGCGTTACGCACAGTGAGCACGTTGGCGGCAGAGTTTCGCAGGCGGCAGTTATGGAGATCCAATGAAAGCGATGCGCCGTCGGCAGCCTGCGGCTCCTCGACAGCACTTTTCCCGTCGAGAGTGATTCCCCATGTGGTGTTGCGCACCACCGTATGCGACAGCCTGTTGCCGGTAGAGCCGGGCATGAACTCGATGCCACCCCACTGCCCCGACATTATGTCATAAGGGATTCTGCCCACCACCTGGTCGAAGCGGTCGCCTGTGATATCTACAGGAGCCTGCGGAGAACCTTCAGCTACGAGCGATCCGTAGACACGCATGAACGCTCCGGCATGGAAGCATAGCTGCATCCCCTCCCCGAGTGTGAGCGTCACCCCGGGTTCTACCACCAGGCTGTCGAATATCTGCACCGGTTTAGTACCTTCCCATCGGGTATCGGCAGCGATACGCGGCTCGTACAGGCGTGTCACGTCACGACCGTAGGCATTCAGAACTACCGTAGAGGTCACGCCGTTGACCACGATATCTAACGGTGCATTGATCTCTACGGGGAGTTGCGCGCCATTTTCCGGCAACGTAGCCTCCACAAGCACGAATATCGAGTCGTTGGCCCGGATCTCCACGTCGGAGAAGTCGCGCCCCGACATGCCGTCGACATTGAAGCGGAAAACGTCACGCCACGTATCGTCGCGCAAGCGCAACGATGACAATATCATGCCTTTGTCATGTCGGTTGTGAATCTTGAACATATGGGTAGGCGTGCCTTCGCCCGTGAACACGAGCCCGAGACGCAACGTGTCGGTAGAAAATGCAGGCTGGTCGGAGGGATTGGTCGAAAAACCATCCTCCACACAAGCTGAAAACAACAAAGAAGCCATCGCGGCGACGGCCCATGCATATATCGCGGAAATCCTTTTCATAAATTACAAGTATGCCCCTGCACATGGCGGGACATACTTGTTTAACGCGATATGAGTCTGAATATTGTGAAAGCGCATTCAAAGCGCGCCCTTCGATGACGGCAACGTGAAATGCATAGGATCGCGACGCACGGCCTGGCGAAGCGCGCGCGCGAACGCTTTGAATATACCCTCTATCTTGTGATGCTCGTTGTCGCCCTCCGCACGCACAAACAGGTTCATCCCGGCAGCATCGGTGAGCGATTTGAAGAAGTGGAAAAACATTTCCGTAGGCATGTCGCCAATCTTCTCCCGATGGAACTCGGCATCCCACACTATCCACGGACGCCCTCCGAAATCGACGGCCACGGTGCAGAGCGAGTCGTCCATGGGGAGCATGAAGCCATAGCGCTCAATGCCCATCTTGTCGCCCAGCGCCTCGCGCAGGACGTGACCGAGCACTATACCGGTGTCCTCGATCGTGTGATGCTCGTCGACATACAGGTCACCGTCGGCATGCACCTTAAGGTCGAGCGCGCCATGCCTGCCGATCTGTGCCAGCATATGGTCGAAGAAACCTATGCCTGTGTGTATGTCGGTGACGCCGGATCCGTCAAGGTCGACCTCAGCCGTTATCGTTGTCTCCGACGTGGCGCGCGACCACCGTGACTTACGTACACCGCCCTGCACGATAGATGCCACGTCGTCCCACGAAGGTGTCACAGCCACTACCGTGTCAGACAGGCAGTTGTCGGCGATCTTACGCGACAGTTCCTCGTCAGGCTCGGCGAGCAAGATGGCTTTGGAGCCGAGATTACGCGCGAGCATGGCATCCGTGAGACGGTCACCGATCACATATGAATGCTCCAGATCGTATTTGCCCGAGATATACTCGCCGAGGAGCGCAGTGCCCGGCTTGCGCGTAGGTGCGTTATCTTCCGGAAAAGTACGGTCGATTATTATGTCGTCGAACTTAACACCCTCCCCTCCCAACGTATCGAGCATCTTGCGATGAGGAGCGAGAAATGTTTCTTCGGGGAAAGAGGGTGTGCCGAGACCATCCTGGTTGGTGACCATCACGAGCTTGTAGGGCAGACGTGTGGCGATAAAGTTCATTGCCCGTATGGCGCCGGGGATGAACGCAAGTTTTTCAAGGGAATCCACCTGGAAATCCACGGGAGGTTCCACGATCAGAGTGCCGTCGCGGTCGATAAAAAGCACGCGCGGGGGTGTGTTATCGTTCATACTGTGTTTATGTTAGATGAATGGAATTCTGTAAAATATAGTCACTCTCCGTGGAAAGACGCAAGGGCATCCAGGAGGATAGTGTTCTCTTCAGGAGTGCCGACTGTAATACGCAGACACCCTGCACACAACGTCACATGCGTGCGGTTACGAACTATCACGCCCTTGTCGCGAAGATACGCGTAGAGTCCGTCGGCATCTGTTGTGGCGACAAGCAGGAAATTGGCATCGGAAGGATAGACCTTATTCACGACCGGCAACGCGCGTAGAGACCGGGCAAGACGCTCGCGTTCGCCGACAAGACAATCGGCCACACGTAACACATCATCGGCTGAATCAAGCACACGGATGGCCTCGCGCTGGGTGAGGATATTTATATTATATGGATATTTGACATTGTTGAATATGCCTATTATGCATGGGTGAGCATAAGCGATTCCCAACCGCATGGCGGCCGCGGCCCATGCCTTTGAGAAAGTCTGCATCACGATAAGCCTCGGAAGTGCCGGAATCTCCGGCACCATTGAGCCGAGTGGCGAAAAATCCACATACGCCTCGTCAATGACGGTTATCCCGCTGAAACGTGACGCAATGCGCCGAAGCTGTTCGACAGGAAAAGCGTTGCCGGTCGGGTTGTTGGGCGAGCAAATCCATAACACCTTCGTGTTCTCGTCCATCGCCGCGAACAAAGCCTCTTCGTCGATGGAAAAATCAGGGCGAAGCCGCACGGGGCGGTATTCCACATCATTGATGGCGGCACACACCGAATACATGCCATAGGTAGGGTCGATGGCCACGACATTATCTATGCCGGGACGGCAGAACGTGCGGTAAACTATGTCGATACACTCATCGCTCCCGACACCGAGAAAGATGTTGCCGACCCCAACACCGCGCAGAGCGGCGAGACGCTTCTTCACCTCGACCTGGAGCGGATCCGGATAACGGTTGAGACCGTCAATCATACTGTTTTCATTCGCATCAAGCCATGCGCGCGCCTCTCCGGAGTATTCATTACGGGCGCATGTATAAGGCTGCAAGGATAGTATATTGGGACGGACGAGCCGCTTTACAGACGATTCCATGATTGGTATGTTAATACGTTGTTGTGCGCACCTTCGCGGCAAGGGCGTGCGCGTCGAGGCTCTCCGCCTCGGCCATGGCAATCACCACAGGGGCTATGCCGGCTATGCCTTCACGGGTAAGCTTCTGAAATGTGATCTTGCGCATGAAGCTGTCGATGTTCACACCGCTGTAAGCCCGCGCATAGCCCGAAGTCGGCAGCGTATGGTTCGTGCCCGACGCATAATCTCCGGCACTTTCCGGCGACCAGGGGCCCACAAAGACTGAACCGGCGTTGCGCACCATCGTGCACAACCGGTCGGCATCGCGGTGGTTGAGTATCAGGTGTTCGGGAGCATACAAGTTGCTGAACTCCATCATCTCCGCATCGTCATGCATAAGTATCAGCCGGCTATGCCCAAGCGATTTCATCATCATGTCGCGGCGTGGTAGACGCGACAGCATCTCATCGATTATGGCGGGAAGGCAATCGATCAGACGCGGTGACGTTGTGAGCAGAATCGACTGGCTGTCCGGGCCGTGCTCGGCCTGCGAGAGGAAGTCGGAAGCCACGAACACCGGATCGGCGCTGTCATCTGCCACGACAAGCACCTCCGACGGTCCGGCGGGCATGTCAATCGCGCAACCATGCAAAGCGGCCTGCTGTTTGGCCTCCATCACATAACGGTTGCCCGGTCCGAAAATCTTGTCGACCCGCGGAACTGTAGCGGTGCCGAAAGTCATGGCCGCGATAGCCTGGGCGCCTCCGGTGCGGAATATGCGGTCGACCCCTGCCACCTTGGCGGCATAAAGTATAGCTGGATGAATGCTACCGTCGGCATCGGCAGGGGTGCACAACTCTATGTCGGGACATCCTGCGATCTTTGCCGGAACGGCAAGCATCAACACTGTTGAAAAGAGCGGAGAATTTCCACCCGGGATATAGAGGCCTACGCGCTCGATGGCTACCGGACGCTGCATGCACACTACACCCGGAGCCGTCTCAACCTCGACAGGCAACGGCATCTCGGCGCTATGAAAAGCGGCGATATTGCGGGCAGCCGATTCTATGGCATCCCGCAACTCAACGGAGATAAGCGATGCGGCGCGTTCAATCTCATCCTTCCCTACCGCCAGGCTTTCAGCATGTGCACCGGTGAAGCGCTCCTCATATTCCCGCAGAGCCGTATCGCCGCGCAGGGCCACATCGTCCATTATGGCACTGACGACATCTGTCACCTGCGAGGCCTGCGAGGCCAGTGCACGCGATATCAGCGTACTCCATACGCCACGTGCCGGATAACGCAATATATCCATCGGTCAGAGTATCATTTTCTCAATATCCAGAGCAAGTATCCCCTCGGCACCGGCAGCCTTAAGCCTGCTGACTATCTGCCAGAACATCTTCTCGTCGAGCACGGAGTGCACCGAACACCAATCGGCATTGGCAAGCGGCAGCACGGTCGGGCTTTTCATGCCGGGGAGTATGGCCAGAACCTCGTCAAGTTTCTCGCGAGGTACATTCATAAGTATGTACTTACGTCCCTCGGCAGCCTTGACAGCCTCGAAGCGGAAAAGCAGTTCGTCGAGTATCGCCGACTTATCGGCCGACAGCGTACTGCCCGCGCTCTTGATAAGCACAGCCTGCGAATCAAGCACCGAATGCACCTCCTCAAGGTTATTGCTGACAAGCGTGGATCCGGACGACACGATATCGAATATGGCATCGGCCAATCCTATGCCCGGAGCAATCTCCACCGACCCGCTGATCACATGGATGTCGGCCTTTATGCCGTTGGCTGCAAGAAAGTCACCCAATATGCGCGGATATGACGTAGCGATCTTCCTGCCATGAAACCAACTAAGTCCGTTATAGTCTATATGTTGGGGTATAGCCAAAGCCAGACGGCAACGGCTGAATCCGAGTTCTTTCACTATCTCTACGTCGCTCCCCTTCTCAAGCACCTCGTTAAGACCCACGATGCCAAGATCGGCAGTACCGTCGGCTACGGTTCCAGGAATGTCATCATCGCGCAAAAACAGGAATTCGACGGGAAAATTGCGGGAGGGGACAAGCAACGTGCGTTTTACCGCCGTCAGCTTTATGCCCGACTCGGCAAACAAGGCCATCGTCTCATCATACAGACGGCCCTTGGACTGCACGGCGATACGTAATCTTTTTTCCATATAATTATTCTACATTGCCAAAAATCCTCATTTATAGGGGATAATTGCATAAAACTGTTGCAAATATAGTAAATTCCCGAAAAACAGACAAGCATGCCATAGACTTCAAATAAAAACCGCGTCTGAAATAAGAGAATATTTTATACGTGGCATAATGATAAAACGTTACTCCGACAGATGACCTTAATCATGGACAATCGGATTGGCGCGAGGAAGGATCGGCACGAAACAAGAGCAGGAACGACACCAGTACAAGCATGCAATAGCCGGCGAATATCCACCATGCCGCGCTCCAATCGCCCATGAAGTAGCGGTGTCCGTCGGCCGACATCTCCCAATGGCAGAAGCGGTTTACCACAGCACCCGCGACAATCATGCCTACCGACGCGCCTACTCCCTTAGTCATCATCATCAACAGCCCCTGCGCCGCATTCCTGTCAGAAGCGGGGGCCTGACGGTCGATGAACAACGCACCGGCTACGTTAAAGAAATTGAACGCCACGCCGTAGACAAGCATAGCAGCCACAATAAGCCATAGGCCGCGACCGGTATCGCCCATGGCGAAGAATGCGAAATTTGCGACCCAAGCCAATATGGCCAAGGCCACCGTGCGCTTAATGCCAACACGTGCGAGCACACACCCTACCGGAAGAATCCATAGCGCTTCGGAAATCTGCGACAAAGATGACAGCAACGTAGCATTGCTCGCACCAAAAGTAGCGGCATACTCGGGCATTCCACGGAAATGCGTAAGGAATGGGGCGACATAGCCGTTGTTGACCTGCAATGCAACGCCGATGAGCATCGAAAACAGGAAAAACGGGAGCAGGCGCATGTCAGCAAGCAGACGTAACGAACCGACCACTGGCCATGTGCGCCAGTCTCGTGAAATCGTATTTCGACGGCACACCTCTACCGCAGGCAACATAAAAGCGTAAACAGCGGCGACAAATCCTACGATAGCAGCCGCAAAAAGCTGCATGACGGTGTATTGGAAACGCTGCATGGCATGGGGACTGTACTCCGACAAGGTAAAACCTATCGACGTACCGTCAATCCACAGAGAGTTGACCAGCCACATCGCCACAACAAATCCCACCGTGCCCCACACTCTTATGCGCGGAAATGCATCCACGGGGTTTATACCGTCATTTTTCAACAAGGCGAAAGACACCGAATTGCACAAGGCGACCGTAGGGATGAAGAACAGCTCGGAAAGCACAAAGAACGAGAACAAGGGGCCGAATTCAGGGGCCGGATGAGTATATCCATAATACCACGTCAGCAGCATCATAAACGCCGCCATACCGTGACAAACGCCAAGCAACCTCTGCGCGGGAATGAACCGGTCGGCCACCGCCCCCATAAGCGCCGGCACGAAAAGAGCGACGAAACCGCCGGCTGCATAAAACCATTGTATCCGTGCACCAAGTCCGGCAGCCCCAAGATATTGTCCGAGCGACACAAGATAGCATCCCCAGACCGCGAACTGTAGAAACGTCAGAATCGAAAGCCGTGTCTTTATTCCCATAATCATCTGAACAATTCACGCAGGGATACGATACATCCTCGTACCCCTGCGATTTCCAATAATTTACTGATCCGAAATTAGAATTTGAAGTCTATGCCGCCCATCATGGTGAAACCGGGCATCGGACAACCCTGCAATATCTCGTAATGCTTGTTGTTGATATTATCGAGTTTAAGGAAAACGGTGACAGGCCCATCCTTCCGATCAATCGTGTACGCTCCCTTTAGATTGACCATGGCATAATTCTCTTTTTCGGGAGCGCCGGTAAGCAGTCCCCATACACTCGACAACTCACCGGTAAACGCCCATTGGCCCGGGGTATAGTTGACCTCTGCATATAGCTTATTCTTGGGAGCATATAATATCTTTGTGTCGGTATGCAGATAGCTGTAGTTGGCCATCACATTCCATTGAGCGTTGATGACATAGGATGCGTCGATTTCGAATCCCTTGTTGATGAAACGCCCGGTATTGAGCCACCGGTTTCGCCCTTCGACTCGTCCCATCTGAATCATGTCCTTGCCGTCGATGAAATAGAATCCGAGTCCTACGTTCAAACGGTTGTCAAGAAGGAACTGACGTAACTCAACCTCGTAGTTCCAAAGATGCTCGGGCTTCAGGTCAGGGTTCTGCGGCGGGAAAAGATAAAGTTCACGTAGATTAGGAGCGCGGAATCCCTTGCTCCATGAGAACTTTACAGAGCTTCCGGCCATAGGCTTCACGATGAATCCGGCCTGCGGAACCCACATGTTGCCATATTGTGAAGAGTGCTGCAGACGTATGCCGGCATTGACGTCGATAAGGTTCTCCAAGAATCCCTGCTGCATCATGACATATCCGGCAACCTCGTTCTCGTATTCCTTGAACTTATCATTGCGCTGTCCGGGATTATCCTTAGGAGCATTCCACGACCGGCCACCCCAATGCACGAAGTCTATACCGAGCGAAAGGTCGTTTGCTTCCCAAGGACGTATGGTCTGGAATGCCGTTATGCCCATGTTGTAATCATGCGAACGGAAAAGGTAGTCGGTAGGGCCTTCGTCAACTCCGGGTGTCCATCCGTCATCAATCGTGTGCGCACCCCAGTTTATATATGCCTGCACTCCGCCGTTGCATATGCCGTAATTATTGTGGGCATATATTGACGCTGTTCCACGGAACATATCGGTCCACATGCTTTCAAGTGGCTCCTGCAAGGTGCCGGGATTGTGTGACTTTGATTGCGTCATGGTCACGTTCGACCCGACCTGCCACCTGTCATTGATCGTATAGTACATCTGCAGGTACTCGTTGGCAAGCCAGTAATCCATCCCCTTCCTGTTGCCGTTGCCACGGTCAAGCTGACCCGAGGCCGTAGTTCCGAAACGTCCCTTGCGATAAGAGATACCGGTTCGGAACTTCTGTGTGTTGAATGATCCGAACATGGCCTGTCCGCGTCCGCTTACACCGTCACCGGTGGCACGACGGGTGATGATATTCACCGAGCCGCCCATGGCATTGGAGCCATAAAGCATAGAGGAAGGGCCACGTACCACTTCCACACGCTCCACACCGTTGGCTACATATGTATCAGACAGAGCATGTCCGAATATGCCGGCCCATTGGGGCTGTCCGTCGATCATGAAGAGCACCTTGTTGCCGCCCCCTACTCCGCGTATCGACACGGATCCTCCGCCGGTCTGCAATCCGTAGTTGCCGAAGCCACGTTCCGTCACAAACATTCCGGGCACATGATTCTGCAATACCGGCAGGAGCGACGATTCGGTGCTCTTCTCTATAGTGGCCGCAGTGACTGTCGTCACAGCCAAAGGAGTAAGTTCCACCGATGTCTTGTAAGGCGCGGATACTTCTACATTCCTCAATGCCACAGTATCGTTCAACATGCTCTCCGAAGCAAAAGCCGACAAGGCACCTACAGACGCCAGAAAACATACAGAGACTTTTTTCATACTTATCTTCTATAATTTACTATTTATTATTATGCCAGGCAAAATACACTCATGAACGGGATTATGAATGCAAATTTAACCATTCGCTTGTCATTTAAACAAATTTTCGTTAATTATGTTTAAGGAATAAGAGGCATTTTTACCTCACTCTTACGAGTTACTTAACGACAACAACACGACATGGACGAAAGAGAGTTTTTCGACAAACTGGCACCGACATGGGATGCCAACGAAATATTGTCGACCCCCGAGCATGTAAGACATATATTATCACTTACAGGGATAAAGCGCGGCGACAGGGTACTCGACCTCGGCACAGGCACAGGAGTACTGCTCCCCGCCATTGCCGAACTGACCGGCCCTGACGGCAAGATAACAGCCATCGACTATTCTACAGGAATGCTCGAAATAGCTCGCCGCAAATTCTCCGGGCTGAATCCCAGACCGGAATTCCTATGCATGGACTTCGAGAACGAGACCATCGACGGCGAATACGACGCGATATTCCTCTATTGCGTATATCCGCATCTCCATACCCCCGTCGATACCATAAAATGGCTTCGTGCGATAAATCTGTCAGACAACGGATCCATAATAGTCGCGTTCCCGTCCGACGAGCATTTCATCAACTCCGTACACCGTGAAAAGCACTCGGAGAGCGACCATCTTCCTCCTGCCTCTGAACTGGCCGAATGGTTCAGGCTCAACGGGCTTGACGCCAAAGTGGTGGAAGCCGATGACTCAAACTATATAATCTCAATATCAAAGCATCCATGCGCATAAGGAACCTACTCCTGCCGGTATTCGCCATAGGGGCATACACCTCCGCCGTATCATTCGCCCCTCCCGAGTCCAAAGACATAGCGAAAGCAATCGACCGCCAGATTACGGAATATCCCGCATCGCAGCTTGCCGATGTGTACAAGAATTTCTTCCAGGACTATTTCGGTCCGGGACACTTGCTCGCCAATCGTGAGCAAAGTCTCGACTATCTGCGACATGAAATGACCGACACGGCCATTCCGTGGGAAGGCCCGCTCTATGAGCCTACAGGCGCAGAGGGCAACTTCCTACGTGTGAACTTATCGGTGGTACGCGACGGGTACGTGCCGTTCGACACGTATTTCGACGCATTCGCGCGAAGCGTGGAAGGAATCGTCCCGCCGTCGGGAGAACAATGGAAAATGACGTGGCAACGCATCGACAGCGTGCTTGCGACACGCCGCGACACATTCGCCGACGAAGCATCCGACCGTGAGATGATAGGCTACAAACTAAAATCCGGAGATTTCGTCGTCCACCACAGCCAGCGCTATAACGACGCCTATCATTTCCACTATAGGATATTCTCACGTGAGATATTCACCCGTGAGATACTGCCACTTCTTCCCAAATGAGAAAGGTTGGATTTAGAGGTCGTTTAAAAACAACCTCTTACTCCACGATCAACATGGCGTCACCGTAGGCGCCGAAACGGTATTTCTCCTTTATGGCCTCCTGATAGGCCTGCATCACAAGGTCGTAGCCACCGAAAGCACATACCATCATCAGCATCGTCGAATAAGGAAGATGGAAGTTGCTCACCATTGACGTGGCGACCGTGAAATCATATGGCGGGAAGATGAACTTGTTGGTCCATCCGGAATAGGTTTTCATGTGGCCGCCCATGCTCACGGCACTCTCTATGCCACGCAGCACAGAAGTACCCACGGCGCACACGCGTCGGTTCTCATCCTTGGCAGCATTCACGATGTCGACAAGTTCCTGCGACACCACCATGTCCTCGGAGTCCATGCGATGCTTCGTAAGATCCTCCACATCAATGTCGCGATAGTTGCCAAGACCTGAATGGAGGGTAAGATACGCATCCTTCACGCCCTTTATTTCCAGACGCTTCAGAAGTTCACGACTGAAATGCAGACCTGCGGCCGGAGCCACCACGGCACCCTCCTTAGCTGCGAATATACACTGGTAGTTTTCCGCATCCGAAGGTTTCGAATCGCGTGTTATATAGGGTGGAAGCGGAGTCATGCCAAGCTTGTAGAGCGCCTCCTTGAATTCCTCGTGCGAACCGTCGTAAAGGAAACGTAGCGTACGCCCGCGCGAGGTGGTATTGTCGATCACCTCTGCCACCATCGACTCATCATCGCCGAAATAGAGCTTGTTGCCTATGCGAATCTTGCGCGCAGGCTCCACCAGCACATCCCACAGCTTATGCTCCTCATTCAGCTCCCTGAGGAGGAACACCTCGATCTTGGCCCCGGTCTTTTCCTTGTTGCCGATCAGCTTTGCCGGAAACACTTTGGTGTCATTGAACACCATTACGTCGCCATCGTCAAAATAATTTATTATCTCCTTGAATATGCGGTGCTCAATCTCACCTGTCGATTTGTGCACCACCATCATACGTGCCTCGTCGCGCACAGCCACAGGTTCGGTCGCAATCAGCTCTTCGGGAAACTTGAATTTGAATTGTGAGAGTTTCATAAATACTTATGGGATGAGAGATTATATGTCAGTTTACTTGAATTATTCTTTTTCGGTGTCATCGTCCGATTCTATCTCGACGGTCTTGAGAAGCTCTACCGCACGCGGTATGTCAAGGCAGTCCTCCACCGATACATCTCCGACACGTGTGCGCCGCAACGCCGTAAGGTGTGCGCCGCTGCCGAGGGCCTCGCCTATGTCGCGGGCAAGGGCGCGGATGTAAGTCCCCTTGCTACACACCACCCTTATGGTGATGCTATCGGGAGCAAACTCAAGCAGTTCGATCTCGTCTATGACAAGGAGCTTGGGTCTTATCACCACATCCTCCCCCCTGCGGGCCATGTTATAGGCTCGTTCACCCCCGATCTTGCATGCCGAGAACGCAGGAGGCACCTGTTCTATGGCGCCGGTGAATCTCTTGAGCACATCCTCGACAAGCTCACGTGTGATATGTCCGGTAGGATACGTGGCATCAATCTCCGTCTCAAGATCGAACGACGGCGTAGTGGCGCCCAAAGCGATTGTAGCCACATATTCTTTAACGCCTGCCTGCAACGTATCTATAAGCTTGGTTGCGCGCCCGGTGCACACGATCATCACCCCCGTCGCGAGGGGATCGAGCGTTCCCGCATGGCCCACTTTAAGCTTTTTTATCTTCATTCGCCGCAATAAGGTGCTTCGCAGACGCTTAACCGCGTCAAACGACGTCCATCCGTGCGGCTTGTCTATATACAGAATCTCGCCTTTTATGAAATTCATATTAACTTAGGGGAAATTACCAGCACATGCACACTATGCCCATGGCGGCACAATATACGGCAAACCACACGAGTTTTCCTTTTTTCACGATCGAAAGCATCCATTTGCAGGCAACACAACCTACAATGAATGAAGCAAGGAAACCGATGATTATTGATGCCATGGATATATCACCCCCTGAATTCTGCACGGCATCGGCAGCCGGGGCAATCATCTTCTTCATGTCGAGAAGTCCCTCGCCGAGAATGGGTATGATGACCATCAGGAATGAGAACGACGCCATCTTCTCGCGATTGTCGCCAAGTAGGATTCCCGTGGCGATCGTGGTGCCCGAACGGCTCAGACCCGGGAGCACGGCGACAGCCTGCGCGCAACCGATCACAAACGCGTCGACCCAGGTAATGTCACGTCCCTGCGCGGTATGACCCAGGAGTGCGGGACGGGTGCGGAAAAAGTATGCGAAGCAGAGCAGAAGAGCAGTGACGCACAGGCACACCCCTACTACGAAGAGATTGCCGCCGAAAAATGATTCGACGAAATCCTTGAAACAGAATCCTACAATGGCCACAGGTATGCACGACACGAGAATCTTGCACACATAATAGAAATTATAGTCACGCTTGATCGTAAAAAACGACACACATAGCGGATAAAACTCGCGCCACAGCACGACAATCGTGCTCAGCACCGTAGCTACATGAAGCATGACACTGAATTCCAAAGAAGAATCGGGATCAAGATCAAGTCCGAGCACTTGCTTGAATATCTCAAGATGCCCGCTGCTGCTTATCGGCAAATATTCCGACAATCCTTGCACTATGCCCAATATGAGGGCGTCAAGCCAATCCATAGGTTAAAATAATGTTGATTTAGAATATTGATGGTAACTACAGAGAAATGACGGCACGACAGACATGATACTATTATGCCTTTCGTGAACGCGGACTCCATACTATCGCGACCGCCATGGCCACAAAACCGAGGAAAGCGATAGTCGGACCTACCACTATACGACGGGTAGAGAATATGTCGGGATTGAACGCCTCAGTGGTAGTGCTACCACCAAGCATCAGACAGAAACCGAGCACTATCATGGCTCCGGCCACTATCATCATTATGAAATTGACACGCGTAAGCGGAAACTGCGAGGCAAGCTCCCGGTCAAGAGCCGAGTCGGCACCGGTTGCAGAAGTTGTGACTGAAGGCTTGTTTGCCATATCGATATTTAGTTGCAAAATTTTTATTAATGTAACATGCCATACGGATTCTACCTGAACATATCGTCGTAAGAAGCACGCAGATAACGGTTGGTAGAGAATGCAGCGGCGACAAAGCATATCAACACACCCGTTAACACCATCGCCGGAAACACCCATGCAGCAGACTGCCACGAGACAAGCCCCGCGAGCATCGGATCACCGGACCTAAAGGCAGCAAGCGCCCCGGCAAGCACCGCTCCGGAAATCACTCCGGCGATAAGACCGCTTACCGCATTGCTGACAAGGAACGGGCGCCGGATAAACGAACCGGTAGCTCCGACAAGAGTCATCGTGTGTATGAGAAACCGACGGGAATATATGTCGAGATGAACCGTGTTATTGATAAGAGCGAGCGAAATCACAAGGAGCACGAGTGCCACTGAACCGAGCACGATGAAAAGGGCGCGCAGATTGCGGTTGACCTCATCGATCATACGGGCGTTGACGGTGACTTTCTTCACACCGCTCATCCGTGCCACCGGCTTCACTATCGCCGCCAGCGAATCGGTGACTGCATACTCCGGCTTGACTTTCACTTCTATCTCTCCGTTGAAAGGATTCACTCCGAGCACTTCCATGAGGTCCTCGCCGGTGTCTCGACGCCATTGGAACATGGCATCGTCGCTCGAACGATAGGTCACATCAAGAGCATAAGGGGCGGCCACAAGAGCCTTTCTCACAGTCTCCACCTCGGCAGGCCTTATGCTGTCGGCAAGCACGACGTCGAAGCCGACGCTGCTGCGTATGCCCGTGGTCACGGTGTGGGCGCCGATACCCAAAAGGGCTATCAGGCCAAGCAACAGCAACACCATCGCAACACTGAGCGTGGCGGTAAGACGTGATGTGAATATAGAGATTCCTTTACGGCCTTGTTGTTTCATATGAGCGACATCGGGAACGCATGAAAAACGTCGCCCCCTAAAATTCGCCACAAAATTAATACATTAAAAAGGCGAAGTCAAGTATTTCACAAAAATTTCACATTATCCTAATCCCCATAAGTTGGGATAATCGACGAATTTGCATACATTTGCAGCTTCATTCAAAACCATCCCCATCAAAAAAAGTCATGTACACACAGAATCAGACCCAACTCCCCCAAGGCATAGTGAAGAAAGCCGTAATCGCCGTAATATGCATCGCACTGTTCGTAGTGGCCATGCTGTTCATGGTGCCGTGGTACAACGTATGGCAGCAGGAGATGGCCGGAAAGGCTGAATTCGCCAAGGCCGAACAGAACCGCAAGATAAAGATCGAGGAGGCACGCGCCAACCTTGAAGCAGAAAAACTCAACGCACAGGCCGAGATTGAACGAGCCAAGGGTGCGGCGGAGGCTATCCGCATCGAGAATGGCTCAATCACTCCTACATATATACAATACCTGTGGGTGCGCCAGCAATCGGACCTGAGCGACAAGACTGTAATCTACGTGCCTACAGAGACCAACCTCCCTATCCTGGAATCCACCCGTCCGATCCTCAACCAGCTCGACAAGTAAGACCCCGTTCCCCAATTTCTGTTAAACCAGTGGTCGCATATCTTGAGATGGATTTTTCTTTGTGAAGATGGAGTGTACTTTAAGTACACGACTGATGAACGAAGGAAAAGACGCTCAAGATATGCGATGGAATGGTAACTTTTATAACAAGAACGGATTCGGATTTTAAAATTATTAACTGAAAGAATTTGAAACCATAATACGACACCCGTCCACGGACAGTCTTTGAGCTATTTTGCTTCAAATCATCGGTCACATAGCTACAGCTATGCTCCCTCTGATTTGAAGCAAAATAGCTCAAAGACTGTCCGCCCCTGATTTAACATAAATTGGGGAACGGGGTCTAATCCATAGACAACACCTGCGATTCACTTGATCATGAGCGATAAAAAGACTTTGTCGGGACTTACCGACATTATGGTAGAAGAGAGCCGTAGAAAACATGGCGTAAACGTGCTCACGCCGCCGGCTAAAGTGCCGCTCTGGCGTCAGTTCCTCGACAAGTTCCACGATCCGCTCATAATCATACTTTGTGTGGCAGGATTGCTCTCGATAGGCATATCCATATATGAATACACCTCGCTCGACGAAGGAGCGGGTGTGTTTTTCGAACCGGTAGGCATCTTCATAGCCATCATCCTCGCCACCGGCCTGGCATTCTTCTTCGAGGTCAAGGCCAACCGTGAATTCGCCCTGCTCAACCAGGTAAACGACGACGAGCCTGTGCAGGTGATACGCAACGGTGTAGTCACCACCGTTCCCAGAAAAGACATAGTGGTGGGCGACGTAGTAATCCTTAACACCGGCGAGGAGATTCCGGCCGACGGCACGCTGCTCGAAGCCTCGTCGCTCAGCGTAGACGAATCCACCCTCACCGGCGAGCCTGTCGCTCACAAGACTACCGACGCGGCACAGTTCGACCCCGAGGCCACGTTCCCCTCCGACCATGTTATGCGCGGCACCAAGGTCATGGAAGGTCATGGCGTAATGGAGGTGACCGCCGTGGGCGATGCCACCGAGAACGGTCGCGTGTTCGTAGCCTCGCAGATCGACAACTCAGTAAAAACCCCTCTCAACGAGCAGCTCGACGGCCTCGGACGGCTAATCACGCGCATAAGCTACACAATCGCCGCTCTCGTGGTGACAGGCCGCGTGATAATGTACCTCACATCGCCCGATATCGACTTCGAGTGGATCCACTTCACAGCCTATCTGCTACAAACGCTGATGATTGCGGTGACTCTCGTCGTCGTGGCCGTTCCTGAAGGGTTGCCGATGGCCGTCACCCTCTCGCTCGCCTACTCCATGCGACGAATGCTAAAGACCAACAACCTGGTAAGGAAGATGCACGCATGCGAGACGATGGGCGCCATCACAGTGATATGCACAGACAAGACCGGCACGCTCACCCAGAACCGCATGCAGGTGGCCGACTGCACATTCTTCGGCCTGCCAGACGGCAAACTCGGCGACGACACCCTGAGCCACACCATCGAGGAGGGTATAGCAGTAAACTCCACCGCACAACTCGACATGTCCGACCCGTCGCACCCCTCGCCGCTCGGCAATCCTACGGAAGGGGCGCTCCTGCTATGGCTCAACGCCCATGGCATCGACTACCTGACGCTGAAGTCCGCATGCCGCGTGATAGACGAAATACCGTTCTCCACCGAACGGAAATACATGGCTACCGAGGTAGTCACCCCGTCCGGACACCGGATGCTCTACGTGAAGGGGGCGCCGGAGATTGTCTACTCGCTATGCTCTGTCTTTCCCGAAGGCGCCGACAAAGAGAGTGTCGACACCATATTGCTCGGATACCAGAACCAGGCCATGCGCACACTTGGCTTCGCCTGCCAGGAAGTAAAGGATGGAGAGAAAGCAATCATCGACGGCAAGCTTCATGCCGAGGCACTGCGCTTCATGGGCATGACCGCAATAGCAGATCCGGTCAGGGCCGACGTGCCCGATGCCGTGACAGCAGTGACTCGCGCCGGCATACGCACGAAGATCGTCACGGGCGACACACCCGCTACCGCCAAGGAGATAGGCCGTCAAATCGGTCTGTGGCAACCTGACGACACAGACAGGAACATAATCACCGGCCCGGATTTCGAGAAACTTTCCGACTCCGAGCTACGCGACCGTGTAGGCGACCTTAAAATCATAGCGCGCGCCCGCCCTCTCGACAAAAAACGCCTCGTTGAGGCCCTTCAGGCCAACAACGAGGTAGTGGCCGTCACCGGTGACGGCACCAATGACGCTCCGGCGCTTAAGAGCGCCCATGTGGGCCTCTCGATGGGCGACGGCACATCGGTGGCAAAAGAAGCGTCGGACATAACCATCGTCGACAATTCATTCTCCTCGATCGGACGAGCCGTGATGTGGGGACGCTCGCTCTACCGCAACATACAGCGATTCGTGATGTTCCAGATGACGGTAAACATCGTGGCATGCCTTATAGTGCTCTCAGGAGCATTCATGGGGCTACAGTCACCGCTCACCGTCACACAGATGCTGTGGGTCAACCTGATCATGGACACTTTCGCCGCCATGGCGCTCGCATCCCTGCCACCGACCATGTCGGTAATGGACGAGATGCCGAGACCACGAACGGCGTTCATCATCAACCGATCCATGTGGCAGAGCATAATCGGCACCGGCATAGCGTTTTTCGTAATGATGTTCCTACTCATGTGGTACATGGAGCATATCAATATCGACTCGCTCACCGATCTGCTGCACGCGCGCTTCCTGCCCGCCAATAAGGGACTCGACCCCTACGAACTAAGCCTCTTTTTCACCACATTCGTATTCCTCCAGTTCTGGAACATGTTCAATGCCCGGGCATTCGCCACAGGACGCTCCGCCCTCCACATGAAAGGATGCAGCGGTTTCATGCTGATAGCCGGGGCGATATTCGTAGGACAGATCCTGATCATCGAATTCGGCGGCCGATTTTTCAACGTGGTTCCTCTCCGGTTTACCGACTGGGTTATAATAATCGTGGTGACATCGTTCGTGCTATGGGCCGGAGAACTGATTCGACTGTTCCATAGCGGCAAACGCCGTTGAATTATCATCTATTAACACGATAGTACATCATTCTCGCCCACCCTCGGGGATACCTTTGCAGTACAACATCAAAATACTGCAATCATGGGCATCATACACACATCCGACATAATCTACGCCACCCTCTCGCAGCACGGGAGGGAAATCGCCTCATATCGCTTCAGCGGCATGACCACCACGACCGACCTCATGCGAAATATCAGGAAAGTCGCATCAGGCTGTATAGGCCTTGTAAGCGTAAGACTGCGCAACAGCACCCAGGGGTGGACGCTTGCACGCTCACTGATGCTTGCGCCTGTTCCAGCCGTACCGGTGCAACTTTCCCTGTTCTGAATCACGGTCACCCGTACACCAACCACCTGTGACACAACCTTTATCCACCAATTACCACGGCTCTTTCATTTAAGACAAATAAAGGCATATACCCTCCCTTACCTGATTCT
>NZ_CAJTYX010000046.1 GCF_910583865.1 uncultured Muribaculum sp. | reverse complement strand
GCGTTCGCATTATGCGTGGGGATCGGTAGTCGCAAAAAGTTCTGATAATGGCTCTCATCAACAAATATGTGGTCTATGCCCATCTGCTTGAAATCCACCATGTCATCCTTGGCCTCATCCATCTGATGCCGGATTGTCGCAATCTTTGCCGTCAGGTTCTCCTTACGCTTGATAAGACCTTTGAGCATACCCCTTGACACGTCCTTGCCCTGCTGCCGGACGACTTCGAGGTTCTCCTCCACCGAATCCAGCTCCGCCTGAAGTATCTCGGATTGAATTTCAGGGGACTGCGGTATCTTGCCGAACTGGTCGTGCGACATTATCACGCAGTCGTAGTCATTGTTCCTGATGTTATTGAAGAAATTCACACGGTTGGGCTTGGTGAAACTTTTTTCGTCGGCGAACAGTATCCGGGCGTTGGGATATGCCGCCTGATATGTGGCGGCTATCTCCGCGATGTTCGCTTTGAGACCTATAATCATCGGCTTATGGGCAAGGCCAAGACGGTGCATCTCATGTGCTGCTATGCACATTATCAAGGTTTTACCGCATCCGACCTCGAAATCGCATATTCCGCCGCCGTTTTGTTTGAGCATCCATATACAGTCCTTCTGCGACGGGTATATGGAGGTTATGCCGTACTGTTCACCGAGCATCTTCATGTCGAGGTCGGGAAATGTCTGGTGGGAGCCGTCATAATGGGGACGCACGAAACAGTTGAATTTCCTGTTATACAGGTCAGCCAGACGCTCCTTGAACTCCTGCGGCTGTGAGCCGAGCCAGTCTATGAATCCGCCGCGTATCTCGTCGATTTTCGTGTTGGCAAGCTGTATGGCCTGACTGTCCGGCACCTTTATGTCGTTGCCGTTCTCGTCCTTGCCGGCGGACTTCTTTATATCGGGCACAGTATTGTGCAGGGCGTGTTTCAACAGGTTCATGCCGTCGTATGTACGGTAATATCCACGGACGCAGAACTCCTCCCATATCTTCATGTTGCCCCGACGGTTGGTCGCCGAAAACTCGTCAAGCGACGGGGAGTAAGTCACGGTCACATCCGTTCCGTAGAGCTGGGACATATAATCGGAATATATCTGCGCGGGTATCCAACGCTCACCGAAATTGAAGTCCAGCTCGTCGAAGGTTATCCTGCGTGGTGTGGCCTCCTCCAGTGCCTTCAGCGACTCACGGGCCAAAGAAATATAAGGCTCGATGCCGTCATAACCGGGGAATCCCTTTATACGCTCCTCCTCCCTGTCAATCCAAGCCGAGACCTCCTCCGCCTTCCTCACCACGTTGCCCGCTATGAAGCGGTCGGCTACCTCGTACCCATCCACAAGGGGATTGTAATATATGTGCCCTTCGAGGCTGTCGAGCATCTCCTCCTCCTTCATGTCCACCAATGCGGCCATGTAGTCGGGCCGTATCTCCCCGAACTTGTTGAGCGATGCGGAAAGAGCCTCCATAGGAGTCTCGACGGATACAACCTCGTCAACCGCAAAGGCGACAGGGTGGTCGAAGATGTCGGCCTTGACAAACATTCCGTTTTCGCCTCGTTCCAATGCCAGCGCGTCACGCCCGTTGGCATCCATCATGATGAAGCGGATGTTGCTCTTTTCATTAAGGTGTCCGTATTTGTCCACAAATTCGTCATACAGTCTGTTCAGCCGACCACGTTCGACAGGGTTTGCCTCATGGGTGTCGGCCTCGAAATTGTAGAGGAACTGATAGGTCTCTGAAAGGGATATATACAGCATCGCCCGTCTTTCCTGTTCCGGTTTCAGTTTCAAGGGGGTGAATGTCGCGCCGTACTTGGTGACCTGCGAGAGAACACCCACCTGCCCGTCGGATACGACAAGGGAGCCGTTCTTGTGGTAACGCAGCAAGGATTCTTCCGACAAATGGCGCGGCTCCATGCTCCTGTCGGGAAGGGGTATCGCCTCTGCCTTTGTCGGCCGGTTGCGCTGCCCCGGTATGAAATATCCCTCGGTCTTTTCTATATATGTGTCTCCGTCTGGTATGCCCGCTGCCTTTGCCGCCTCCTCCGACATCCGTTGTGCCTCCAGCCTTTCACGCTCTGCGAGCTGCCGGTGGGCTATCGACATCATGGCCTCGTAGAAACCGTTTATCGGAGGGTTGTCATCCCAGTTGAGCGCGCCGTAGAATTTCAGTTCCTCCTCCGAAAGCTGCCTCAGTTTGACATTCGGAGGGAGCGGTTTCTCCTCCTTGGGCTTGTGGGTTTCGGCCTCACTTCCGTCTTTGGGCTTTGGGGGCACCCTGCGCGGATGCCGTGGCGAGTCCCTCGGCTCCAGCTCTCCGAAAAGGTTGTAGGCATACAGCCGGGGGTCGGGATTGTCGTCGTATTGGAAGGGGGTGTCAGAAGTCCCGGACACCCCGGAGGTCTCAATCTCCTGTCCGATGTCGGCTGGCCGGGTCTCAGTGTCGGCTGTCGGCTGCCGTTCTTCCGTTGCCGCAGGGACGGCCTTTTGCGGTTTCTCCCGTTCCTTTACGGATGTTTCAGACTGTCGAGGCTGCTCTTCACCTGTTTTCCGTTTTGTCGTCTTCTCCTTTTTAGGCTGTTCGAGCTGCTCACAGATAGCCACCCTTTTGCCGGCCCTGACCAGCTTGGGGAGATATGTGTCGAGGGCGTGATGCGGAAATCCCGACAGCTCAATCCTGCCGTTGCGACCGTTGGCGCGGGTTGTAAGCGTTATGCCGAGAATTTCCGATGCCTCCTTAGCGTCGTCTCCGAACATCTCATAAAAGTCGCCGACCCTGAATATCAGTATCGCGTCGGGATGTTTCTTTTTCATCTCCTGATACTGCTGCAACAGCGGTTTCTCCTTTGGCACTTCCGTCCTTTCGGCGATATTCCGGTTTTCCTTCTCGGCGGTATCCTGTTTTTCGGCCGGGGTGTCGGGCGGAGTCAGTTTAGGTGAATAGCCGTTATAGCGGTCAACATCGAGACGAAGACGCATTGACACGTCGAGGGCTATGCGTAAATCGCGCGCTATGCCATCCACACCTTCATTGTGGGTGTAGATTATACCGGGTTTGCCGTACTGATCCGTCCCGATTTTTGCATCGGTGCAAATGACGTTTTGCGGAAACGCGGTGAAGAATTTGTTGCCGGAGACCTTCGTCCCGGAATCGACGACACTCTGGATGAAGAATTCCTCGTCTGCCGAAAGTGATTTTTTGCCGTCATGTTTCTGGAGGACTATCAGGTCACTCCCGGTCTCGGTCCCGGCGGTCTCGGTGAACGTGTTGTTGGGGAGGCGCAGCGCGGCAACAAGGTCGGCGCGCCTCACCAGCTCCATCCTGACAAACGGGGAGGCGGCGTTCATCACCCCCTGCGGGGCGATGAATGCCACGATACCACCTTCGCGCACGGAGTCGAGTGCCTTCAGGAAAAAATAATTGTGTATCGCCTTGGATGCCTGACGGTAGGCCGTATCCTTGCTTTTTGCATATAGAGGGTCTGCAACCGCGAAGTCCCCGAAAGGGATATTGGACGCGGCCACGTCGAAATAGCCCTCGAAGTCCTTCTCTATATTCTCGAAGCCTTCCGACCTTACGGTGGTCGAGGGATGCAGCGCGGAAAGTATCCGCCCTGTCAGCAGGTCTTTTTCAAACGACATCACTTCCATGCCGGCGTTTGTGGCCATGAAGGTGTCTATGAAGTCACCGCGCCCCGCACTCGGTTCAAGAAAACGCTTGGCAACGACCCCGGCGTCCTGCAAGGACTCCGCTATCGCGTCAATGACCGGCTGCGGGGTATAGAAAGCCGTCAGCACCGAGGCTTTGAGCGAGTCCATATACCCCTTGAACTCCCGGTCGTCCTTTGAATAGTCGTGTATGATCCTGCGCAGTTCCACTGTCGGGGTGAACAGTCCGAGGTCAGACTTGCTCCACTGCGCGGCATCCGCGATACTGTCGGCTGGATTGAGGATGCACTTCAGCCCCCCGAATCCGGCGTATTTCCTCAATATGCCGCACTCCTGTATGTCAGGCCCCCTGTGCTCGACACCGAGTCTGAACGCCAGACGTATGGCCTCGGTGTTGTCGCGCATGGTGTTCAAACGGTTATAGCTCATAGCCGTCGAGTATTTCCGTTATCGTGCCGAGAAGTTCGTCATGCAACGCCTGACGGTCATCCGGGTAGTTCCCGTTGACATTGTGGCGGTCGAGCACGGGCCTTACATCCCGGTGCCGCACCATATGCACCGCCGTCGGCTCCCATGTCTCAGGGGAGAGCCGTGTCCAGCAGTCTTCCTCTATGACCTCGTGCACCGCGTCATAGCGGGAGAAGAACAGCCCTTCAAGCAATGTCCGCATCGCCAATTCCTGGCATATATGCGGGGCGCGGCCGCTCAGGAAGTTTGTTATATATATGTCAAGTGCCGAATCGGCACGTTCCGATATGAATTTCTCGTTGTTGTACTTGTCGAAATGGTGGTCGGCAAGGTGTCGGCGCAGATATTGGACATAAAAGTCGAGCAGCGCGTAATCCTGTGCATCTTTCATCTCGCGTCATGGTTTTTCATTGTCCCGGCGGAATACCGGGGATGCCCCGTATCTTTTTCCGTCGGCCCGGACTGTCTTGCCGGGTAATAGTGGCAGACGGATAAATCCCCGTCTGCCACTTGTCTTATTACGGAGTCCCTGCCATAAGGCGGAATGTCCGTCTATTTGGCGAACAGCTCCGTCAGGTGGACTGCAACCAGCTTGTAGACCTTGCTCTCGTCAGCCGTCAGGTCGACGGGCAGAAGTCCGGTTACTGTAATCGCGTAGTGCGCGATACCGTCGGCTCCGGCTCTCCACATACCCTCGTTGCCGGTCACCTCGGTGTTCTCCGCATATTTACCCACCGACGGGTTATGGCGGAGAAGAGCGAGAGCATCCGCTATGTCTGCGGCTGCCGACGGCGGAAGGATGTTTGAGGCGGAGGGATACGATATAAGCCCCTTGTTGTAAAGCGACATGGCGGCTGCGACGGTGGCCGACGGGGATATTCCGAACCGGCTCTCCGCCGCATTCTGCAATTCGGGAAGTCCCCAAGGGGCATAGGACGGGGCATCGGCGGCTACCCCGGCGTCTTCGGGCTTGACCCCGATTGTGAATTCCGCGATTGCGTTGTCATGGAACGTCTCATATCCGGTCGGGAGGTGTCCGGCATCAGAGATTGCAGCCTCTATGTCCGCGCGTGTGATACGACGCAGCCACAGTCTCGAAGTCTTGGTGTTGCATCCGATATAGTTTTTCATGCTCTCGAACATGACCTCACCGAAAGCCGAGGGTTTCATGGCGTTGAAAACGATGTCGGACTCCTGCCACAGCCTTTTGATTACCGAAAGCTGGGCTGCATCGCGGGCTGTGCGCGAAGACTTGTCACCGCGTTTCTCACGAGGTCCGAAACGGTAGTTGGCGGCAAAGGTCTCGTCGGCGGTCATGTCGGATGACACGCTGAACTCAAATCGGGACTTGGGTTTCGCGGTTACGATGTTGCCCCCGGTCCATGACACCGAGATGTCGCCTTTCGAGTAGTACCCCTTGCGCTGGATGTTCACGCCGAGCGACTGGGCGATTGTCTTCGCCACCGCGCGGCTCTCTGTCAGTATGAATATTTTTGTCATTTATGTGTCTTTGTTTTAATTCTGAATTTATTTTTTACATCTTGCGGCCTTTGGACTGCTTTTTCTGCTTGCTGTCCTTGGGGGCTGTCTGACCCTTTTCAAGAGGCTCCTTTACGCCCTTGGTCGCCTCGTTGGTCTTGCCCTCGTTGTTGACCGCAGTCTGGACCCGGCTCTCGTTGGAGGGGGCGATTGTCTTTCCCTGCCGCGGGTCGTTGGGTATTGCCTCCGCCTTCTGCTTATCCGGGTTGTACCACAGGTACAGGGTGCAGGGATTGCCTTTTTTGTCGACGCGGTTTGTCAGCACCGCGACACCTCCGGACTCATAGTCCTTCTGCTGCTGTTCGGTGAGCGGTATGTGGTCCCACTGCGACAGGTGTTTCAGTGTGCCCTCCTTGGTCAGCCATGTGTTTGTCTTGACCTTGGGTGCGCCGTCCTGAGACTGCGACTGTTTCTGCTTTTTAGCTCCCTTGGGGACAAATTCCACGTCCCGGCGGTCCGCGCTGATCTGGAGGGTCACGGTGTATTCCTTGCCGTTCTTGCCTGAGATGCGTTTGGGCGGGAGGGCCTTTCCGCTCTTCAGTTCCTCGACCTCCTGGATCGTGAGCTTGGTCTGGCCTATGGTGTCGCGGACATACACATCCTTGACAGGCACCGATACAATCTCGTTGGTGTAGCGGTCGATGCTGACGAAGGAGGGAACTTTCTCGCCCGTGGTGCTGTCCACCAGATCGGCGATGCGGCCGAGGTTACCCGTGTTACGGAGGTTGGCCTTGTCCTCGTCGGTGAAGGTCATGCCCTTGAATTCCTCGTCAAGCCGTGGCTGTCTGCATATGAAATGCGGCACCACCTTGACGCTGCCGTCGGGGTCGGTCCTGAATGACAGTCGGGCCGCCAGCGTGTATTTCTCTCCGAACAGCGTCGGAGTGACGTTCACGAGTCCCGATTTGCGGTTGTAGAGCATCTCGCGCAGGTCTCCGGACTCGTCGAGGGATTTGCGGTCGATGCCCCAGCGTGTGCCGAGTTCCTCCCAGTCCACCTTGTCGGGGTCAATGGCCTTGTAGCGGCTCTCCTTTTTGCTCTCCTCCTGTGAGGGAAGTTCGACCTTTGCCGGGGCGAGGAGGTCTTTGTTGGCTTCGGGGTCTTTGAGCATCTCTGCCATGACGGGACCCACCTTGTCGAATGTTTCGGCGTCGGCCTTGAAAAATCCGAACAGCGAGGGGTTCTTGCACTGCCGCATGAAGTTGGACAGGAAAGCCTCTATCGGGTTCTGGCGAATGTTGAATTTCACAAGGTCTCCGAGTGAGGCGGTCTTGGCATCCTTCATTATAGGTGTGCCGTCCTCGTTGAGTCCCGCGACCGCTCCGGTCTGGCCTGTCTCGTTGTTGCGGGCTATGAGCACCTGTTCTTTGTCGGGTGTCTGGTCTTGTGCCATTTTATCTATGTTGCTATGTGGACGGTCTCTTGCCGTTTTCCGGCCGCGACGCAGCCGCGGGTGTCGTCACCCAGTATGTATCCGAGCACGTCGGGGGTCAGGTAATGTATGGGACCGCCGGGTGTCTTGCGGATATAGGGGAGTGTGCCGTCTTTCCTTAGATTGTACTGCTGCCGCTCGCTTATCCCGAACTTCCGTTCCACCTCCTTGGGGGTCAGCAGCCGTGGCATCTGGAATTCGGTGCCGTTGAGACGGCTGTCTATGCTGTCGAGCCTCTCAATCACTGTCCTGAGGAGACCCATAAGGGCTGTGGTGTCGGTTGTCATGGGCGTGGCGGTGTTTTTATGCGGCGTTTTTCGAGTATCGCCATTATTGTCTTGCGGCTGAAGTCAATCCCGTATGTGGATATTGCGTCGGTGACGTCTCCGAGCCTGAACTGGCTCGTGCCCCCATCCCCTACATCGGTAAGGCTGTATTTCTTGATATAGCGGTAGGCGGTCCTCTCGCATACCATCCAGATCAGCTGGAGTTCCTTGCAGGTGACAAGGTAGTTCCTCTCCACGTCGTCAAGATAGTAGTCCTCATACTGCGGTCTCCCTTTTGTTTTTATCGGTGCTGCGTCCGGACCATCCACAAACGCCAGCACCTTTTGCATTATGCCGTGCATCTCATCCATGCGGATTCGCATAGCACTTATTTCGCTGCAATAATCTATGGCTGTTTCGCTCATTGTTAGTGAATAAATGTTACGGAGCCCAATCATGGATTTACGCTCCTGTTTTTATGTTTCGGTTTTCTCTTGTTTCCGGGTGGAATAGGGACTGTTCCTTTTTTCGGATGCCCCTGTCACCGGGGAGGGGGTCTTGTCTGTCGTATCTTCATTTTCTTGTTTTTTGGTTTTGGGCGATTTTCAGAATTAAAACATCGACACTGTGATGTTTTCTCTGACAGGCTACTGACAGAGTTATGACAGCTTTCTGACTTTTTACATGATGATTGTAATGTGACCTTATTTATCGTTTATTATCCTGCGCATAGTCAAGGTATCCGACCGCGTTTCCGGTCGTGAGACGCAGTTCCGCCCATTTCCTCAGTTCGGAGATGCGGAAGTGGAGACGGTGCCCGAATTTGTGGAATGGGATGTTGCCGGCAGACGTTTCCTTGTATAGCTGGCCCTTGGCAATACGGTAGCCGTTGGAATTCAGAAACTCCAACGCACCGTCTATGTCCACCGATTCCTGCTCCCTCTTGGGTTGTGATGCTGCGAGTATTTTATCAAGGCTCTCGCTGACCGCGTTGTTGATTAGCTCCCTCAAATTATCAAAGGGGATAATGACTATGTTGTTATCCATCTAATAAAAACCGCAAGGTATAGGGTTTACATACCCATGCAATATGTAAAATCGCCGTAACACGGCTAAATGTTCATTTTTTTCTCCGTTAATATTTAATCCGCGACCCGCGGAGGCTTTGCGGCAGTCGGATGTATAACAATATCAAAAAGGATTTTGATTTTCACAAATAGCGGATTGTCAGTATATTGTCATAACAATGTCGCCAACGTGACAAGACTTTTTCCAAATCTGAGTATAATACATTCAATATATAATGTATTGATGTCTGAAAACAATTAAAACCTGTTTTTACGGAGTCTTGTCCCCGAACATCCACAATGGCCTCAATACGGGCATGAAAAAAGCCGACACTCGGCTGTGTCGGCTTTACTGATGTCGAATCAATCACTGCGCCATTTCAAGCTCCGGGAGACTGTTAATGGCTTTGTGCTTCAACTCGTCAACGACGTGGAGGTATTTCTCCGTCATCTCGATGCTGGCGTGTCCCATAAGTGCCTGCACCGTCTTTATGTTGGCTCCGCCGTTAAGCACGTTCACCGCGAAACTGTGGCGGGCACAGTGCCATGTGATATGCTTGGGGATGCCGGCCTTTGCCACCCATTTTCCGATATGATAGTTGCAGGACCACGAACTCGGAAGGGTGAATATCGTCTGCGACAGGGCTTCCCCGGTCGGGGGTGGACCGATGAGTTTAAGTATCATCGGACTCAGCGGGGTCACTACGCCGCTGTTCTTGCTGCGTCCCGCAATCTTGCTCTGCTCGAATTTCAATACCCCCGTGGCAAAGTCCACATTGGAGTATTTCAGTTTACGCACGTCGCACCAGCGTATGCCTGTATAAAGGCTGAACAGGAACGCTCTCCTTATGTCCGGCTCTCCCCCCTCGTAAGGGGTAATGGCGAGAGTTTTCACCTCGTCAAGAGTAAGTATAGACTTCCTAAGCGCGAGACGGTCCATGCGCATGACTATCCCCTTGGCAGGGTTTTTCTTCATCAGGCCCTCCTCCACGGCGCAGGCTATCACCTTTTTGAACATTCCGAGGCAGTGCGACGCCCCGTAGCCGACCGACACTTTCTTCAGGTGGTCTGCATATCCCGACACCATTTCCGTGGTGAGGAGGTCCATTCTGAGAAACTCGGTGTAGCGTCGGTATTTCTGAATACCGGAAAGGAAGTCTATGAAACGCCGGTAGGCGGTGCCGAGGGCGACCCTCGTAGGCGTGGCATAGATTTCGTCGTCGCGATGTTTGCGGAAGTAGCGGAGAAAGTCAGTCTCCTTCTCTTTCTTAAGGCGGTATCCTTCGCGGTCTTCGAGAAATTCCTGCTCACGCTCAAAGCGTATCTTCTCGGCGAGGGTGAGAGTGTTCTTGTTCTGGGTTCGCTCTGCCTGTGTCCGGGGGTTCAGTATGAGGTAGAGGTTCAGGTTCTCGCGTTTGCGGTTGTGTTTGATTTTGTATTTCGGCTTTCCCGCCATAGCCCCCTCCGTATATATGACGTGGTTGCCCTCGTCATCAAGCACGGGGGTCTCGGTGCGTCCGAGATAGTATTCCAGCGCGAGACTGGCACGGCCGTCTTTCAACACGGTCTGCACCAGCTTTGGATTTTGTTTGTTCTTGTTTTCAACTTTCGCCATAGTCTTGCTATTCTTGTTTTTGGCGCAAAGATAGCGCGGTTTGGTAATCGTTGAAAATCGCCCTCAACACATATTAACAACTGAATCGTACAAATTGTGTACTGAATGAGAAAAAAGCCGCAAATCACCGCATATCATCAGTAGTTCAAAAAATATAATCCCCTCAAAATCAGACTATGAAAATTGGGGATAAATTCTTAATTTTCTATCCCAAGTTTACGGAAAATAAACCACTCCGATGTCTGTTTTTTGTGTTAAATTTGCACATATGGAATTAAAGCCGATGGAACAGAACGAGGAACTTAGGCGTGCATGGGAATTTGCTGAACGAACCCACACAAGCATTTTTCTTACCGGGAAAGCCGGTACCGGGAAAACCACTTTTCTACGCACTCTGCGCCGTAACAGCGCGAAGTCGATAGTGGTGGTAGCTCCTACAGGTGTCGCAGCTATAAATGCCGGAGGCGTTACCATACATTCATTTTTCCAATTGCCGTTATCCCCTTACATACCAGGTACCGATGTGCGCGACAAATTCAATTTCTCGAAAGAGAAGTTGCGCATAATACGCATGCTCGACCTTCTTGTAATCGATGAAATATCTATGGTGCGCAGCGACCTGCTCGATGCCATCGACAATGCACTGCGCAAATACCGACGCGACAACCGTCCGTTCGGCGGCGTACAACTGCTGATGATCGGTGACCTTCAGCAATTGTCGCCCATCATAACTTCCCGGGACGAGGAACTTCTTGCCCCACACTACCCCACTCCTTACTTCTTCGGAAGCCAGGCCTTGAAGCAGATTGATTATGTGACCATAGAGTTGACCAAAGTATATCGTCAGCAGAACGACACTTTTATAGACCTTCTCAACCACGTGCGCGAAGGTAAAATCGGGCCTGAGGACATACGCTTGTTGAATTCACGTTATGACCCTGATTTCACACCTCCATCGGGCACAAGTTACATCCGCCTTACCACCCACAACTCATTTGCCGACAGATATAACAGCGAACGTCTCGACAGGATAGAGGCTCCGGCGGTATCGTATAGCGCAGAAATCAAAGGCTCGTTTCCCGACACTTCCTTCCCGACCGCGCCGGAACTCACGCTAAAGATAGGCGCTCAGGTCATGTTCATGCGCAATGACCCCTCCCCGGCCCATCTCTACTACAACGGCAAAATCGGACATGTCTTTGCTATGGGAAAAGATACCGTGAAAGTGCTCTGTGACGATTCTGAAACTCCGATAGAAGTAACGCCCGCCGAGTGGGAGAACGCCCGCTATCGCATCGATGACACTACGGGCGAACTGGTGTCGGACGTGCAGGGCACATTCACACAGTTCCCGTTACGGCTTGCATGGGCCATTACAATTCATAAAAGCCAGGGATTGACATTCGAGCACGCCGTAATCGACGCCGGGGCATCGTTCGCACCGGGACAAGTGTATGTGGCGCTCAGCCGGTGCAAGTCGCTCGAAGGAATGGTATTGTCTACCCCGGTGACGCCTGACGCCATCCTTACCGACCCGAGGGTAATGGAATATGTGGACAGGCAGCAGGAAGAGGCCCGTCGTAGCATCGAACGTCTGCCATTGATCAAAGAAGCATACTATCGACTGTTGGTCACCGAGCTGTTTTCATTCGGAGCAATATGCCAGGGAGAGGAAAGGCTGGCGCGGTTCGTCGGAGAGCATTGCCGGCGCACATATCCCCATATAGTGACGGCTCATCGCGATCTGGTCACAGACCAGCGTGTCAAGATACTCGAAGTCGCCGACAAGTGGCTACCGATATTGCGCAAGATGGGCGACGCTGAATTGCACTCCGACAGCACCCTCGAACGAGTGAAGCGCAGTTCAAGATATTTTCATGATACGATCTTGGAATTATTTGAACCGATGTTCGAGCACATAACCGATGTGGTGATTACAAACAAGACTTCCGCAACACGGTTCAAGGAACTTGTGACCGATCTTTTCCAGACTACCAAAGCACGTCTGCTATTGCTTGATGCCATAGGCCGTGATGGATTTACGATTCAGGGCTACCTCAACAGTAAGCAGAAAGCCATTGTGGAAGCCACACGTGACACGTCAAAGAAAATCACACGCAAAAAAGCATCACGTGTTGCAAAAACGGCAGTAATGCAGAGAACCACGGAAGCCACCTCCATCAACCGCAGGAATACGGAAGCGCCATCCATCGTCAAAGTGAAGAAAGAACGCCAAAAGAAGGAGAAAAAGGAATCGCCATGGGTTGAATCCCTGCGTATGTTCAGCGACGGTCTCACGCCCGCCACCATAGCCGAACGACGCGGATATGTGGAATCAACGGTCTGGGGGCATCTTGCTTACGCCATAAAGTATCGAAAACTTGACATCCACGATGTACTTGACGACAGCACCATAGACCGAGTGGCCAAGGTTTATGGTAGCTTCGACGTGTCACCGACACTCACCGAAGTACGGGAACGCCTCGGCAACAAGGTAGGATTCAATGAAATCAAGCTCGTGATAGAACACCTTAAGCTTGACTGATACGGCCAACCCATATCAACCCGGAAGAGCCGACAATAGCAATTCGGAGAGGGTCGGATGGGCAAATACTACACGGGAGCGCAGATCACCGGCGGTATACCCTGCTGACATGGCTACTGCAGCCTCCTGGACGATAGCGTCGGCGCCGGCGCCTATGGCGCAACAGCCCGCGATACGATGGGAATCCGCATCCAAGGCGACTTTTACAAAACCTTCGGTACGACCCATAGAAGCAGCCATGCCGTTAGCTCCGTACATCGACTTGCCTACAATAAGCCTGCCGGGAGTTTCCGCTGAAACGATGCCCACTTGCGCGCATTCCGGAGATGTGAATACAACGGATGGTACATGGCTGATTGAATCACGCACCCCCATTGCCACCTCGGCCTGTGCGGTAGCCGCATGGGCAAGCATCAGTCTGCCGTTGCAGTCACCGACGGCATAGACTCCGGGCACGGAAGTCGCCATTGAATCATCCACGACGATACCCTTGTGTGACACATCCATGCCTATTGCCTCCGCTCCGTCAGGAATCACAGGCCGCCGTCCCGTAGCCATCAATACCATTGAAGCGGATACCGTGTGCTCACCGCGCCTGTCAGCATAACATATGTCGACATTATTCGAGATTCCTTGTGACAACGACATGACAGATGCACCGGTCAGAATATCTATCCCCCTGCGGGACAGCATGGAGCGCAGCCGTTTGGCCATTTCCCCGTCAAGTCCGGGAAGTATCTCACGACAATATTCTATCACCGTGACCTTACAGCCGAACGCATAGGCGATGCACGCGCATTCCATTCCTATTACTCCTCCGCCAATCACCACCATATCGGCCGGAAGCGTATCAAGCCGTAGGAAATCGTCGCTCGTCAATGCAAGATCGTTTCCGGGTAGACCGAGACGGGCCGGTGAAGATCCCGTGGCAATTATAATGCGTTTGTCGGCCTGCAACATCTCGTCGCCGACTTTCACAATATTCCTATTCAAAAGACTTGCTTCCCCCTTTAATAAGGAATCAGGTCCTAACGACAGTGCGGCTCCATGGCGCAAGGCCTCGATTACTTTATCCTTACGCATGGATGCCACCGAATAGTCGACACGCACGTCGCCATCGACCTCCACACCGAATTCCGATGCGGAAAATACGGTGGAAACAACAGATGCCGACTGCACAAGCGCTTTGGTTGGTATACAGCCTCGATTGAGACATGTGCCTCCGACTTCGTGGCGTTCAATCACGCAAACGGTCTCACCCAGTTGGCGCGCAATGGCGCAGGCCCTCATTCCGGCAGGGCCTGCGCCTATTATGATGTTATCGTATTTCTTGCATTCCATATGTCGTCAAATGTCGAAATATGTTACCTTGGGATGTAGCGCAGCCTCCGTATCATCAGCATGCGCCATAGGTGTCTCATAGGGGGCATCCTTAACAAACTGCGGACGCGCAGTCGCATCCTGTGCAATCTCGCGCATGGCCGCGATGAAACCGTCGATGGTCTCCGGACTTTCCGTCTCGGTAGGCTCGATCATGAGCGATTCGTGGAAAAGGAGCGGGAAATATATTGTAGGAGCATGATAGCCGTAGTCGAGCAGACGTTTTGCTACATGCAATGTCGTCACCCCGCAAGTCTTGTCACGCAGTCCGTCGAACACGAATTCATGCTTGCACACACCCTCGACAGGCAAAAGATAAAGATCACGAAGAGCCTCCTTTATATAATTGGCATTGAGGGTAGCCAACGGACCGACATTGGCCAGTCCATCACGTCCGAGCATAAGAAGATATGCAAGCGCGCGCTGGAGCACGGCAAAGTTGCCAAGCGTACCACTCACACGCCCGAGGGCTGTATGGCATTCGGTCACGGCAAAAGAGCCATCGTCTTTACGCACGACACGCGGATTAGGAAGAAGATGCTCCAGGCCAGCGCGCACACCTACCGGTCCTGCTCCAGGACCTCCCCCACCATGTGGAGTGGAGAAACTCTTATGGAGATTGACATGCATCACATCGAATCCCATGTCGCCCGGACGGGCTTTCCCTATAAGCGGATTGAGGTTGGCACCGTCATAATACAGCAGCGCACCGACTTCATGCACCATACGGGCTATTTCCGGTATATTGCGCTCGAATATTCCGAGTGTATTCGGATTTGTCATCATCATGGCCGCGACCGTATCGTCGAGCAACGGACGCAGGGCATCCACATCGACAGTGCCGTCAGGTAAGCTTTTCACCTCCACGACGGACAGACCTGCCACAGCGGCACTGGCCGGATTTGTACCATGAGCCGAGTCCGGCACTATGACCTTAGTCCGGCGCAGGTCGCCACGCTGCTCATGGTAGGCACGTATCACCATAAGTCCGGTGAGTTCGCCATGTGCTCCGGCATATGGATTCAAAGTAAACTCCGCCATGCCTCCGATTTCCGAAAGCATGCGTTGTAGCTGCCAATAGAGATGTAATGCTCCCTGAACGGTGCTGTCGGGCTGCATGGGGTGGAGCGAAGAGAATGCCGGATGTCCCGCCATCTCTTCGTTGATTTTCGGATTATACTTCATCGTGCATGAGCCGAGTGGATAGAATCCGGTATCGACACCGAAATTATTAGTGCTCATGTTGGTATAATGGCGAACTACCGTCGGCTCGTCGACCTCCGGAAGCACGGGGACATCGTCACGTCGAAGTTCTGCCGGTATGGCATCAAGTCCTAAGGCTGCGGCATGAGGCGGCATGGAGAACCCTCTCCTACCTTTCTTTGATAATTCAAATACGAGAGTACCGTACAATTTTCTATTCATGATCCAATACGGTTATAATGAATCTATAATATCGACCAAAGACTGCATTTCTGCCTTGGTGCGCATCTCCGTGACAGCAATCAACAGATGGTTGTCATCGACTTTCACCCCGGGAAGTATTCCGTTCTCGACACAACGTGATATGATCGTATCGACCGGCATGTCGGTCTCGATAAGGAACTCATTGAGCCACGGAGAGTCAGGAAACGCGGGGCGCACCTTGCCGGTGGCAACAAGCTTGTCGAAAAGCCATCGTGCGTTTGCCGAACATGCCTCATTAAGCTCCCGCATTCCTTCCGGCCCCATGAGCGAAAGGTAGACTGCCACGAAAAGCGCCATAAGACCTTGATTGGAACAGATATTGCTTGTCGCTTTCTCTCTGCGGATGTGCTGTTCACGAGCCTGAAGTGTGAGAACGAACACCCGTTGTCCGCGACCATCGACAGTAGCTCCGACAATGCGTCCGGGAAGTTTGCGCATGTAGGCTTTCTTGCAACAGAGAAATCCAAGATACGGTCCTCCGTAATTGAGTGGCATGCCCAGAGGTTGCGCATCTCCACACGCAATATCGGCCCCCCATTCTCCAGGAGCCTTTATCACTGCAAGAGATGACGGATTGGCATACATGGCCAGCAACGCCTTGGCGGCATGCACTTCCTCGGCGAGTCCGGTGAAGTCCTCCAATACGCCGAACCTGTTTGGAGTGGCAACCATCACACCAGCCACATCACCCCGGGCGAGCATCGAGGAAAGGATGATTCTGTCCGTAATTCCTGTGGGGGTGACAGGAATCTCATCGATTACCACACCGTGGTAATGGGCATATGTAGCCATTACGGCACGAACTTGAGGAAGAACGGTGGCACTCACAAGCACACGATTACGTTTTCGTGCGGAGGCGACCATCATCAGCATAGCCTCGGCGGCGGAGGTAGAACCATCGTACATTGATGCGTTACTCACTTCCATCCCGGTAAGAGAGGCCATCATGGTCTGATACTCGAATATGTACTGCAACGTGCCTTGTGATATCTCCGGCTGATAAGGAGTGTAGGCGGTAAGGAATTCCGATCTCGCCAACACAGAAGATACCACGGACGGAGTGTAGTGGTCATAATAACCGGCTCCGGCGAAGCATACAAGCCGGCGGTTCTGTGAACCGATTGCGGCGAAGAAATCACGTACCTCCTTTTCCGACATCGATACCGGCAGCTTATAGTCACGGCCCATAAGCAATTCCTCGGGCACATCGGCATAAAGGTCGTTGAGCGATTCCATGCCGCAACATGCGAGCATGCGCTCCACATCGTCGGACGTGTGAGGGAAATAATGATGTAAGGCCATAAATCCGTAGTTTAGCTTATCAAGTCACGATAGGCATCTTCATCAAGGAGGCCGTCAAGTTCTGACGGGTCGGAAAGTTCGACTTTTATGATCCAGGTGCCCATTGCATCCTTGTTAATCAGTCCCGGATTGTCGGCGAGATCCTCATTTATCTCAATCACCCTACCGCTTACGGGGGAAATCAGGTCGGAGGCGGCTTTTACACTCTCGACACCGCCGAAATCCTGCGATGCAACTACCTCGTCGTCAACCTCGGGGAGATCGACATAAACCACATTGCCTAACTGATGCTGCGCATAGTCAGTAATGCCGATTAATCCGACATTGCCATCAACCGTGATATACTCATGTGTTGGGGAATAATAAGTCTTGCTCATTGGTATTATAGTTAATGTTATTAATTTCTATTTCTTGTAATGCTTGTCGTAGAACCGCTTCTTTACCACGCGACCCGGGAATGTCTTACGACGTATCCGTATCCTGACGGGAGTATCAAGCCCGGCATAAGCAGACTCGATCAGAGCCATTGCCACCGATTTATCGACAGAGATAGCATGGTACCCTGTAGTGACATGACCAATCACATGGTCGGTGGTCGCATCAAGCACCTCATATCCATGGCGGGGTATGGCACGATCCGACAGCTCGATTCCGACAAGACGGCGAGCGGGGCCTTGCGACTTGACTTGCGCCACGGCATCACGTCCGATAAATCCACCTTCTTTGTCGATCTTGACAAAAGAACCGAGACCGGCTTCTATGGGAGATATGTCATCGGTAAGTTCATCACCATACAACGGCAATCCGACTTCGAAACGCAGTGTGTCGCGACATCCCAGACCACAAGGCATGCAGCGCCCTGACTCTATCAGTGCATCCCACATGGCGCATATGGCATCGTGCTGAGCATAGATTTCAAAACCATCCTCGCCGGTATATCCAGTGCGCGAGACTATAATGTCTGCATCGTTCCATCTGGCAAGTTTAAACGTGTAGAATGCAAGTTCCCGGCACGGGATTGAAAGTACCGTCTCCACGACCTGCTCCGCAAGCGGACCCTGAATGGCAAGTTCGCCAATGGAATCGCACATATCCTCGATTATGACATCATAATCGACGGCATGCTCCGAAATCCAACGCCGGTCTTTCTCAATATTGGCGGCATTGAATACAAGAAACAGCTCTGTGTCGGAGTGCTTATAGACGAGAAGATCGTCTACCACACCTCCACGTCCATTCAGCATCATGCCATAGAAGCATTTTCCCGTCTCTCCGGATGTGATGTCGTTGGTAAATAGGAAGTTCACGAATTTGAGGGCATCCGCGCCTTTTATCCACATCTCACCCATGTGGCTTACATCGAAAACTCCGCAGGCATTACGTACGGCATTATGCTCTTCGACGATTCCTGCATATTGTATCGGCATATCGAAGCCGCCGAACGGCGACATCAATGCCCCAAGGGCCACATGACGGGAATGCAGGCAGGTCGGTTTATTATCTTGTGATTCCATGATTAAAATTTAAGTATGAGTTATGGTTATTCAAACAGAAGATTGACAAAATCGAGATTGGTGAGCGACATGATTACATCCGATACATTGATACTCTTCTCCAAAAGCCTGTCTGATACAGCATCACGACAATAACGGCATCCTTTAAGCGGAGTCAGCAAAAAAGTATCAAGGTCGGCCAGCGGGAAATAGTCGCCAGAGAGTGTGATGTGCCCGATGATGTCAAGATTCACCGAAACGCAGACTCTGAACTCTCCTACTCCTTCAATGCGCCGATGCAAGGTGTGATTTTCCCTTATGCTGTCTCCATATATCCATGTCGGATGATAGTATGGTAAAGAAATACGATAGATTTCGGCTATGTCGCGATGATTTAATGCAAGTACGGAATTGCTACAGAAGGCATGTATGGCATGCTTCTTGAAGCGCTCAATATCAAGATCCGGCATATGCTCGCGCAACGTAGTTATGCGGCTTCTCACCGATGACACGCCACGGGCTTCAAGTTTTGAATCGGATGGAGATATGGCATTGAGCATATGCTCTAGGTTGGTGTCAAAGAGCATGGTGCCATGTATTATGCATCGTTTGGGAAGCATGTATACAGCATTGCCGGAGACCTTGCGCCCACAGACAAGAACATCGTTACGCCCTGAAGCACACGCATCGAACCCCAACGAACAAAGCATCTCCACCACAGAGTCTGTGTAATTCTTAAATAGCGCGGATGTGTCGGAAACTCGTGACATCACTACGCTGAACATTATATTGTCACCATCGGCATACACGCAGCCGCCACCGCTTTTCCGGCGGAAGAACTGTATGCCATGCCGCTTGCAATAATTCACATTGACTTCGGCTTCAATACGCTGGTTGCGACCGAAAATAACCGTAGGCCTAACCTGCCACATGAAGAACAAATCGTCATCATTTCCATATCTATCAGCAAGATATTCCTCCATTGCCAGATAAAAAGGCAACGTTCTTATAGTGGCTTCACATGGCAGCTGGGCGTATTTCATCGGAAAAGATTTGCGTGTCCTCCAAAATTAACAATTCTTCCCATAAGTACAAAAATAAATCGACAATTTATGGAACCTACTCTCAACTGGCAACTGCAAAATTAGCGATTAGCCGGAAGAAAACGTTTT
>NZ_CAJTYX010000045.1 GCF_910583865.1 uncultured Muribaculum sp. | reverse complement strand
TGCCTTTCAAGATGTTGGACTCTCTGATTTATGGTTTAGCGGACAGTAATAAAAGTTAATAAACCCAACCCCAAACAGGTTGGCTTATGAACGATATTAACTTTGGAACATTTAATTCGCTGTATAACTTCTTCACAGCTTTCCCAGATGAGGCGAGTTGCATCGCCTTTCTTGAGAATAAACTTTGGCCTAACGGTGTGGTGTCGCCCTATGACCCAACGTCAAAGGTATATCGCCGTGGCGATGGTATGTACCGCTGCAAGAACACGGGCAAGAATTTCAACGTCAGGATAGGTACGATATTTGAAGGCACAAAACTCCCCTTGCGTAAGTGGTTCATCGGTTTGTACCTGCACCACAATCACAAGAAGGCTATCTCCGCCACCCAATTAGCAAAGGACATCGGGGTAACGCTAAAGACTGCGTGGTTCATGCTCCATAAGTTCCGCAGGACATCGCACGTTGTTCATTTCCAAAAGTTAGACGGTGAGGTTGAACTGGATGAGACTTTCGTTGGCGGTAAAAATGACAACCGTCACGCGGATAAGAAAGTTCCCAAATGTCAGGGCAGGAGTTTCAAGGATAAAGTTCCTGTCATGGGGATGTTGCAACGTGGCGGAGCAGTGATATGCAAGGTGGTAAAAGACACTAAAGTTAAATCCCTTACGCCTCCTATTCTGAAGTCAGTAGCAAGGACGGCAACGCTATTTACCGATGAATGGTGTGGCTATGACTTAGTCCGTAAACTCTATAAGGCTGAGATTGTTGACCATAGTAGAAAACAATACGTTAATGGCAACGCCTATACCAATAGCATAGAAGGCTTTTGGGGCAATTTCTGTAAGCGTGTCATTCACGCCATCTATAACAAAGTCAGCCGTAAGTATATGCAACGGTATTTTGATGAGTTTTCGTTCCGATTCAACACGCGCAACGTTAGTAACGACACGCGGTTTGAAATGGCGATAGCCAACTCCCAAATCCGCGTAACGCAAAATCAGATAGTAGGAAAATGAAGCCTAAGAAAAAGGACAAAAATTACATACCCATACTTGACCAGCCTATTGATGAGCTGAAAAAGCCTATGGGCAAACCCGTGGATTTCGGTAAAGCAATGACCGATATTCTACCTAAGAAAAAGAAGTGACTATATATGGTTTTCGTTTACAAGCCATACAATAGTTTCTACCACGGCATCAAGAAGATTATCTTGTGTTGTTTCAAACAGATTGTCTTTTTCGGGGTTCCAATACACAACCCTATCTGCCGTTGTCATCGTTAGGCAATATTCCACCTGCTTTTCCTCTATAAACGGAGGTAGCAGGTTTACCAAAGCCGATAATGACCACGCTGGGATACTATTGAGCATTCCGCTCGGTAATGTGGCATTTAATAAGGAGAGCCGTGGTTCGCTATTCCTGCGGAGAACATAGCAGTGGTCTGCAGTTTCTTCCGAAATTCCCAATTTGATGAGAACTTTGGATTGCTCTACGCTCGTACAGATAGGATTAGTTCCCATTCTCGTTCTCCTCCCGAAGTTTCTTTTCAAGATACTCACGCATGAGTTCGTTTGTTCGGTCTTGCTCGGCTTGACGTTCTTCCTCTTCCTCCTTTTTTCGTTGTTTACGACCTGCATCAAACCAACCGATGATACAACCTACAATAAAGATAATGGCGATGAATGACAAACCTGTGGCGGGGTCAATATTCGGAAAGAATAAGAGCATGAAAAAGCTGTAAATTCCAGCCATCATCATTCCGATGAAAAACGAATAGAGAATTTTCATATGGCGATTTTACAAGAGTTCTCCGCAGGCATCCGATTGGAGAAATTTTCTTACTTGAGTTATATATAGAAAGTGGGCTGCCATCCTTGCACTCTTGTAGGTATCGCCAAACACCTGAATACACGCACGGATAGGCAGCCCACATTATATGAGCTGTCACCGTGCCTCGTGTATTCTTAGATGAGAATTGGCGATTTCACAAGAAGTGAGGCACTTTCTCTGTTATTTCAAACTTTGTCTTCTCAAAGACAGTGCAAAGTTACGAATTTTTTTGCTAACTTTGCACTTGAAATTCAACCAAGTACGAAAAGATATGGCAGATAAACCTATTCCAATAGATGAAAATGATATGCTTACCGAAAACTGTCCTCGTGGCGGAAAGCATGAATTAGTATATAATTCCGACACGAAAATGCTGGAATGCAAGAAGTGCGGTAAATCTATATGGAGTAAGCATTATTATGACAAACAACCACCTTGTAATCACGAGTGATTGACGCATAATTTTCGTACAGTATTCTCTACTCTCTTGTTTGGACGTTCTAATTTAGGGTTTGCGTTGTAAAAGCCTTCTCTTATTTCATCTTCAGAGAAGCCTTCTTTTTCAAAGACTTTACGCAAATCCTCAATGGTATGTATTGGCGTTTTCATTTCTTTTCTCTAATCAATTTTCCAAAATACTCTCTAAACTCTCGTACATTACGGAATTTCCGTTCATCAATATCTATCCCGACTATCTGAGCAAACCTACGGATAGAGATTAAATCAGTAAGAGGAAATTTCATATTCCGCTCTTGCTCGGTCACCATACGGCCATTCATCTTATTACTCTTTCGTATAATCCCGATAAGGCTACTGAGAAGTGCTACGGTAGCCGAATTTCCAGCACTCTCGCCACTCGTTTCTCGCTCGGTAATATCGTGTACCTTCGGAAGTCTATCCACTGACAGGAATGCCTCTCGGAAGTGCGTCTGCCTTTCCTCTGCTCCGCTTACCGATATGTCGGTGCCACCGTCATCGTTCTTCTCCCAACTGATAGTTATGCTTGACTCGTTCATAATCACTATTCTCTAAGTAATTTTATTAACCTTGTATTAGTAAATTACTTAGGCTATTGCACAACCCAACAACTTTAACTAATTTTGCGAGAGAATAAGATAACAAGGGTTTGAAATAACCCTTACTAAAAATGGAAAGGAGGTAATATGGCAGACTTCAAAAAAGGTGATGTGGTGTATTTGAATTCAGACCCCAATATGAAGTTTACGGTTCATTCAATAATCAACTTCAGAGGAGAAACACAGATTGAACTTGTTTACTTTAATCAGCAAAACAATCAGTTTGAATATCCAAAATTTGCACCTGAGTTACTCTCCGTGGTTAATAAGGATAACTGAGTGAAATATAGGAATGCCGCAAAAATAGATTGTAATTTTTGTTGATTTCTTATATTCAGAGTTCCCGTTTACGACTATCTTTTTAGAAATTAATGCTTTCATATTAGTTCGTTTTCTTTCGTTATAACTGGTATGAAAGCATTTTATCTATGCGCCACTCTGTTCGGGGTAGTTTCGTAATAACTCACCTTTATTATAAAAACTCACGCATATGTCTGATTCTTCATCGTCAACGGAAAATAAAAGTAATGCCGGCGCGCCAATTCCGAAAGGGGCGGTCAATCTGGAAACGATGCCTCTTCGCGGTGGGCAGATATGGGTGCTTATCGTGGCCTCCATGGGGCAGTTCATAGGGCAGGGCCTTGCCACGCTCGTGGGTGTTATCATACCAATGATAGAGGTGGTGACGCATCCCGAGATGTCGGCCATAGCGCAGGGGGTGCTCGGCTGTATCGCTCTGTGCGGGCGTACTCTCGGCACCGTGCTTTTCGGTCGGCTTAGCGACCGGTGGGGATATCTCGTGGTAGCTCGCGTGTGTCCGGCCATGATGGTGGCGGCATCGCTTGTCGCTTATTTCTGGCATCCCTTGTGGCTGTTGTATATCTGCCTGTTCTTCATGGGGCTGAGTGTGGGTGGAGAGTACAGCATCGACTCCGATTATATATCTGAGATTATGCCGAAGAAATGGAAATTCTTTATGGTAGGCGTCGCCAAGGCCTCGGCTGCCGTGGGTAGTGTGGTGGTGGCGGCCCTGTGTTATTTCATTATCAGAGGATGGACGAGCGCCGAGCCGTGGCCCGGGCTGCTTTTCATCATGACCGCTATCGCAGGTGTGATACTGCTGATGAGGGTGCATTTCACGGAATCACCCGGCTGGCTGATGTCGAGGGGACATGTGCAGGAGGCAGAAAAGGCCGTACATTATTTCGTTGGAAAAGATGTGTATATGCCTGTCCCCGCCACGGTGGACACTGTAGCGACACAGGCAAAGGAATCGATGGGCGTTTTCATAAAGAGGAATGCGCGTAAGATATTCTTCACCGGTGTGCCGTGGGCATGCGAGGGGCTGGGGGTGTACGGCATAGGCATTTTCATTCCAATACTCGTGATGTCGCTCGGCATCGACTATGTGTCGCCCTCGGCTCCGCGCATAGAGCATATCATAAATTCGGTCGAGATAACCATACTGCTCAGCGTATTCATGGCCGTAGGCTTCGGGCTCGGACTGGCGATAGTGCGGCGGTTGTATCATGTGTCGATGCAGACATGGGGCTTCGTCGGGAGTGCCGCCGGACTGGGCATCCTGCTCGTGGCGTACCTGCAACATTGGCCGGCATGGATAGCGATAACCGGCTTCGTGTTGTTCGAGCTGTTCCTGAACGCCGGACCTCACCTTATCACGTTCATCCTGCCATCGCAGGTCTACCCGGTGGTCGACAGAGGCAGTGGCGTGGGCATCTCCGCCGCCATAGGTAAATCGGGTGCAGTCCTCGGGGCGTTCTTTATTCCGGTGATGCTACACCACTGGGGTTGCGGCATGGTTATAGGTGTCTCTATCGTGGTTATGCTTCTTGGAGCGCTTGTCACGGGCATTGTGGGCCCGAAGGTGCTCCCTCATGACGGTGAGGAGCCTGACATTACTCCCGGAAGTAGACACGCTTGACGCGTGTCGACACGGAAGTGAGCACCTCATATGGTATAGTGCCAAGGGTGTCGGCTATGGTGGCGACGCTGATGTTCGGGCCGAATATCTCCACGCGGTCACCCACTGAGCATTGCGCGTCGGTCACGTCAATCATGCATATGTCCATGCATATGTTGCCTACGATGGGGCATAGCGTTCCGTTGATCCACACTGATGATTTGCCGCATCCGAGGGCGCGCCGCAGCCCGTCGGCATACCCGATCGGGATAGTGGCTATGCGGGAGTCGCGAGTCAGTACTCCTTTGCGTCCGTATCCTATGGTGGTGCCGGCATGCCATTCTTTGATTGAGATTACCACAGTGCGCAACGAGCTGACCGGCTGTAGGTCGGCCTGGCTGCCGTCGTCGAGCGTGGGTATGCCGTAGAGGCATATGCCGAGGCGCACCATGTCGTACTGGTACTGTGGGAATCTGGTGATGCCGGTAGAGTTGAGTATGTGGCGCAGCATGTCGGGGAATGCTTCCTTGAGGCGTGAACTCCAGTCGTCGAACAGGTCGAACTGTAGCCTGTTGTAATCGTCCATGGCAGGGCAGTCCGCCGCCGCGAGGTGGGAGAATGTGGAGCGTGGGGTGACGACATCCTGCGACTTCAATTCGTTGATGAGGCGGTCGATGTCATCGCCGAGAAATCCCAGACGGTGCATGCCGGTGTCGAGCTTAATGTGGATCGGGAAGCCTTTCACGCCGTAGCGACGTCCTTCAGAGATGATTTCATGCAGTATGTCGAAAGAATATACTTCCGGTTCGAGCATATGGGCGAAGAGGGTGCGGTAGTTCGTTACCTTTGGGTTGAGCACCATAATAGGCATCGTTATGCCTGATTTGCGTAGATCCATCGCTTCGTCGGCCACGGCAACAGCGAGGTAGGCCGCTCCCTGGTTCTGGAGCGTGCGGGCGAGTTCGTAGCTTCCGGCGCCGTAGCCGGAAGCTTTCACCATGGCGACTATGCCGGTGTGAGGTAGCAACTGCGCGCGGAAAAGATTGAAATTGTGGACCATCGCATCAAGGTCGACCTCAAGCACGGTTTCATGCTGCCGGGCCTCAAGCATGTCGGTAATCTTGTCTACATCGATGCTGTCGCCACCCTTTATCAGAATCAGTTCATGGTCGAATTCGCTTGGCGTGGCTATCGCTATGAAGTCGGCAAGGGTGGGGTAGGACTTCGTTTCCATGCCGGCGAACATGTCGGCATGTCGGCTTATGTCGTGACCTATGCATATGACCCGGTCTATGGAATGGCGCGTAAGCAACCGTGCGGCGTTGTCGTATATCGTCGCGTTATCGCTGGGAGAGGATGCCTTCATGTCGGGTAGAATCACGGTGGCACGTGTGTCAGGTGTGCGGCGTCGGTTCATGAAGTCGAGCGCGGACAGCAGCGATGGGTAGTCGGAGGAATAGTGGTCGGTTATCAGGGTGCAGTCGTTGACACCTTCAACCACATTGAGGCGTGTATCGATATGCGGCATAGTTGAGAATCCGGATGAAACCTCTACGGGATCTATGCCGAGGGCCATGAGGGTTGCTATGGATAGCGAGGCGTTGTCGAGAGCCGCTTCGGAAGTGAAAGGTATGGTTATTGCTCCTTCCATCGCGAAGCGCGGGGAAGAGAAACGGATGTTGGTGACTCCGGCGTTTCTATCGATGGCTGCGTGTATCCTTATGTCGGCCTCACGGGCACCAATGCGGCTTATCGTCAGTCGTTGCTTTGCGGGAATGGCATCTGCGGCGCGCTGTGCAAGGAGCGGATCGTCTACCGAATGGATAAGGAGTGGACATCCCGTGAACAAGCGTAGCTTTTCGTCGCATTTGTCGCTGCGGGATGAGAAGCCGTCGGCATGTTCGATGCCTACGTTGGTGATTATGCCCAATGTCGGTGATATCATCCGGCGCAATGAATCCATTTCGCCGTATTCGGAGATTCCGGCCTCGAATATGCCAAGCTCGGCATCCGGGCCTATTTCCCAAAGGGAAAGGGGTACGCCGATCTGGCTGTTGTAGGAGCGCGGTGAGCGCACGGTGTGCATGTGGCTTCCCAACAGGTGGTTGAGCCATTCCTTTAGGGTGGTCTTGCCACGGCTGCCTGTTATGCCGATGACCGGAAGTGAGGTGAACTTGTCGCGGTGCGATTGTGCGAGTCGTTGCAACGACTCTTTCACGTCTGGAACTACGAAGAAATTGGCGTCGGCATAACATGCGTCGGCAGTGTCAGGACGTCGGCGTACCACGAAATTCTTCACTCCTCGCCGGTAAAGTTCGGCCACATAGCGATGTCCGTCACCGGAAGGTGTGGTTAGTGCGAAAAACAGTGTGCGCTCGGGGTAAGTGAGCGAGCGCGAGTCGGTAAGCAGTACGTCGATTTTAGCGTTGGGATTGACGGGCGGAATGGTCCGTAGGAGGGAGGCTATCTGTTGCGCGGAATATTGCATAGGTGGTGACGAACTTATTGTGGATTCAGAGGCACAAAATTAAGAAAAACCTCAATATGTAGGATGGGTGCATACAGAAAAATCCATCGATGTTTTCGATGGATTTTTATAGTAGTCGCGGAGGTTTTATATGTCAGTCGTCGTACCTTACGAATCTGCCCTCTTTATCGAAACGGATGTCTATGCCGTTGGATAGTTCTACTTCCCAACCACTGCGTTTGCGTTCGAGGCTCACGATATGCTGACCTTTGTGTGAAGAAGCCACATAGTTGGTAATTGCAGCGGGGACGAGTCCTTTGGGAACAGCCTTTGCCTCCGATGTCTCGACCTCCTTCATGTTACCTTTATTATCGAATGATATCTCTGTGCCGTCAGTCAGCACGACGTCGTATTCATCGATATGGCCGAGTGTCTTGTCGACTTTTATCAAGCTTACATTGGCCTTGAAGTGTTTTGCAATCAGTTCACGGGCCACGGTAGGCAACGTGGAGATGTCTCGGGAGAATGTGTCGGAAGCCGATGCGGTGAATACTCCCGCCATTGCTATGGCGACTCCCATTATGATACGTTTAATCTTCATAGTCATCTAATGTTAAAAATTATAGTTTGCTTTTTAGATAGGATGCAAGTATGACGGCATTGTTGTGAACGGTGTCACGGCTGCTGTAAAGCAAGGTGACATACTGATGTTTCCGTATTTCGGAGAGAAGTGCTCCCATTGCCGGATTGGATTGCAGTTCCATAGTGTACCTCCGGTTGAATTCTTCCCATCTTGTGGCCGGATTGCCATGAAACCACTCGCGCAATTCGGTCGAGGGGGCCACGTCCTTTGCCCACATGTCGTAATGGAACTTCTCTTTGCTTTCACCACGCGGCCATAGACGATCCACATATATCCTGAACCCTTCATGCGGTAGAACTGTTCCTGACGGATCGGCATAGACACGTTCAATACTTATATCGGTCATAACATTGTCATCTTTTATATTATAACGTCTACGGCATGATATGGTTCTGGCGTAGTTGGCTCGGTCGGATATGGAAATAGCTGTAACGGCCAAACCGGCAATTACAGCTATACAGTATCAGGATTGAGGGATTAAGACATAAATCAGGACTGGTGTTCCATGAGGAAGCGTTCAGCATCGAGTGCGGCGCGGCATCCCGAGCCGGCGGCTATGATGGCCTGCTGGTAGACCGGGTCTGCAACATCGCCCGCCGCGAATACTCCGTCAACACTTGTCGACTGATCATTTCCTGTTAGTTTGATGTAGCCTTGTTCGTCGAGTTCGATATGACCACGGAATATATCTGTGTTGGGCTTATGTCCTATGGCCAGGAAGAAGCCGTCGATCTTTATGTCGAATTCGTGTTCCTCCGGTGTGCCGGCATATTCCACAAGGTGTGCGCCTTCCACAAACTCTTCCCCGAATAAGCCTCGTGTCTGGGTGTTGAACAGGATAGTGATATTTTCCTTCTCGGTCACGCGCTTTTGCATGGCCTTCGAGGCGCGCAGGTAGTCCTTACGCACGATCATATAGACTTGCTTGGCAAGCCCGCTCAGATAATATGCTTCCTCGCATGCGGTGTCGCCACCTCCGACCACCGCTACCGAGCGGCCACGGTAGAAGAATCCGTCGCATGTGGCACATGCCGATACGCCGAGTCCGGCATAGCGTCTCTCGTCGTCAAGGCCGAGATAGCGGGCCGACGCACCTGTGGCGATTATCACAGTGTCGGCTTTTATCTTCGTGCCATCGTCTGAAACAGCAATGAAAGGCCGTTTTGAGAAATCGACCATGGTGATTACACCTGTGCGGAGGTCGGCATCAAAACGTGCTGCCTGCCTGCGCAGGTCGTCCATGAGCTGTGCTCCCATTACTCCGTCGGGGTAGCCCGGGAAGTTCTCCACTTCTGAAGTGGTGGTTAACTGACCGCCCGGTTGCAGTCCTTCATATATTATCGGAGCAAGATTGGCTCGCGATGCGTAGATTGCCGCCGTGTATCCGGCAGGTCCGGAGCCGATGATAAGGCATTTGGTAGTATCGCTCATAAGTATGTATTATGTTTTTGAATTCTGGTAAAATAATGTCGGAATGGTCAGCGTAGGTCGATCAGGGCATATCCCGGATAGTCTGCTTTGTTGAAAACAAACATCGACGCGGCATGGTTTGTGGTGCGGTCGATGCTCCCTATTTTCAGTGTCACTGTCTGTCCGGCCCCGAACGTAAGGATGATGCGTGTTGGCAGGAATGTCGTTTGGTTCACATCAATTACGGCATTGCTGAAGGCCATGTGCTGTGAGGCGCCCGGGATGAGACGCAATGAATATGTCCCCGTGTTTCCTTTGAGAAGCTGAGGAGATGAAACCTTGTTAAGGGCGGATATGATTACCATGGGATTGACCTGTGCAAGTTCGTCGGGCATAGGCTCCGAGATGTTCACTTCCTTTGTAGATGTGTCGAGCGACCATTGCGTGCGGCCGTCATACCATATCTTTGCTTTAGGGAGCGAGAGGAAAAATTTGTCTCCCGACATTTTCAAAGTCCCGGCCACAGTCTGTCCTTCCGAGGTAAGAGTGAATGGAGCGGTGATATTCCTGGACTTGCCAAGTTCCGTAGCCGTGCGGTCAAGAATTTGTCGTGCAGTCAAGCCCTTAGTGGCAGCTCCGTGTGACAGCACAGGAACAATCAGAAACGCCATTAAGGCGAGCAGCAATGATGCGGTTTTTGGTGATGTGGTATGTCGTATCATATATCGGAGCGTCATGATTATATTTCAAGCATTCGTTCAAGCTGGAGAGAATCTACAAGCACCTGCCGTGGTTTCGCACCGGAGGCCGGCCCTACTATTCCGGCCGCTTCCATCTGGTCCATGAGACGTCCTGCGCGGTTGTAGCCGATATTGTAGCGTCGTTGTAGCGAAGAGGTGGATGCCGTGTTTGACGACACGATAAACCTTGCCGCTTCTTCGAAGAGGGGGTCGCGGTCGTTGCCTTGGGTGATGGCGCCGGATATTGCATCGTTGTCTGGCACGTATTCCGGAAGCGGGTATGCTTCGCTGTAGCCGATCTGCTCGTGTATGCACTCCACGATATTCTCTACTTCCTCGGTGCTGATGAACGCGCATTGCACCCGGTCGATTTCTCCGTTGAATGAGAACAGCATGTCGCCTTTTCCGATGAGCTGGTTGGCACCCGGGCGGTCGAGGATTGTGCGCGAATCGACCATCTGGCTCACGCGGAAAGCGATTCGGCCAGGGAAGTTGGCTTTTATGATGCCGGTGATGACATTGGTCGACGGGCGCTGTGTGGCAAGAATCATGTGCATTCCTACCGCACGGGCCTTCTGGGCTATACGTGCTATCGGCTGTTCCACCTCCTTGCCGGCCATCATGATCAGATCGCCGAACTCGTCGACCACCATCACTATGTATGGGAGGTAGCGATGACCTTTCTCCGGATTCAGGCGCCGCTGCACGAATTTCGCGTTATACTCCTTGATGGTGCGCACATTGGCTTCCTTAAGCAGGGCATAGCGGTTGTCCATCTCAAGACAACATGAGTTGAGTGTTGCCACTACTTTCATCGGGTCGGTGATTATAGGTTCCTCCTCGTCGGGAAGTTTGGCGAGATAATGCTTCTCGAGTTTGGAATACAGGCTGAACTCTACCATCTTGGGGTCGACAAGCACGAATTTCAGCTCTGACGGATGTTTCTTGTAGAGCAACGACGCGATTATAACGTTGAGTCCCACTGATTTTCCCTGTCCGGTGGCGCCCGCTACAAGTACATGGGGCATCTTTGTCAGATCTGCAATGAAAATATCCTTAGAGATGGTGGCTCCCATGGCCATCGGGAGGTCGAACTTGCATTCCTGGAATTTTCTTGATCCGATTATCGAGCGCACGGGCACCATCTGAGCTTCCTTGTTGGGGACTTCGATGCCTATGGTGCCTTTACCCGGAATCGGTGCTATGATTCGGATTCCAAGGGCGGCCAGGCTCAATGCTATGTCATCTTCAAGCCTTTTGATTTTGGCTATCCGCACGCCTTCGGCAGGAACGATCTCATATAGCGTGACAGTCGGGCCGACAGTGGCCTTTATCTGCGAGATGGGTATCTGATAGTTGGCCAGGGTAGCTTTTATTCGTTCCTTATTTTCCTCCATCTCCTCTTGATCGACACTGACTTTCTGGTCGGGAACCTCATTGAGAAGGTCGATTGACGGGAAATGGAAACGCGACAGTTCGGCGGTAGGGTCGTAGGCCTCAGTGGATACATGCACCTCCGAATCGAATGCGGGTACGTCTATTGTAAGTTCAGGATCTTCCTGCTCCTCCTCATCAATATGTTGGATGACGGTATCTTTTTCAGGGATTGATGGTGTGACGCTCTCATCGGACATATCCTTTTGGAAAGGCTCGGCGTTCTCTGAGCCAGGAGTCTCGTCGAAAGCCTGATAGGTGTAGTCGTCGGCATCGGATGACGTTTGTCGCACCTCAACATCGTTGCCGATGAAATCTTCAGCGAAACCGACTATCGGTGTTTGCCTTGATATTACGTCCGGTTCTGTTTCATCGGTGTTATCCGTGTCCTCAATCTCCTTGTTGCTTTTAGAAAGGGTCTGTTCCACCTGCCGTTTCTCGGCTTCGAGTTTCTCGCGTTGTTCCCTGATGCGTGCTTTATGGGCATTGACTTTGCGGCGGTAGGCAACATACACCAGGCGCAGCTCATTGAGGTAGATACATGCCACCAGGGCAACGAGTACCGCGCTTACGAGTATGGTGCCTGCCACTCCAGCGTGTGCGAGTAGCCATGTGTTTACGGCATAGCCGTGTATGCCGCCCCAATATACCCATGTATTCAGTTTGTATGTGACAAGTCCGAGCACTATCGACATCGTGATGGCATCGATGAGGCTTTTTGCCGTCAGTCCCCAAAAGGAGAATCTGGAGCGATGTAGGAGATACCATCCGAGGATATAGAAATATGCTATCAGGATTAGTGATCCGGCTCCGAACCCATTGGATATCGCGTTATGGGCGAGGACAGCTCCGAACGCTCCTCCCGAATTGTTTGCTGTGCCACGTTCCGCTATTTCTGTGATTGTGTTGCCCATAACCAGGCTTTGGTCGTCCGCTCCTGTGGTAAAATAGGATATTGCGGCAAAAAGGGTGAATGTGGCCCAGCATATCATCAGTATGCCGGTGAAGATGCGCGTGCGCTTGTCATGTATGAAGCGTGCGATACGTCCCGGTGTCGAGACCGACGTTTTTTTTGCCTTTTCGGCTTTGGGGGATGCCGGTGATGTTGTGTCCGGTTCCATGGCACGACGCGATTCGCGCACGGTGTCAGACGGGGATACTGATTGAACATTGTCGAGCATTCCCGGATCGAAACCGAAATGATCGGATACTATATCATTGCGTTGCATTGTAGTGTTCTGTGTAAATTAGGCGTCTATATGGATAAAGACGAGGGTCAAAGATACGAATAAGTCGAGCGCAAAAACAAATTTATTTGGTTTTGCCGAGCGTGAGTATCTAAGGCGATAGCCAAAGATACGAAAAATCGTGGCAGATATGGTAATATTTGCCACGGTTTAAATGTTGTTAAGTAAAAACTCTAACAGGCTCTATAGGTTCTTTAATGTCAGGATCGCTTTCTGCGGATCGGGAGAATTGAATATATAGTTCCCTGCTACAAGAATGTCTGCCCCGGCCCGGGCGAGATCGGCACCCGTAAGGTCGTTGACACCTCCGTCAACTTCAATCAGAGCGGATGCCCTATGTCGGGAAATCATGTCGCGCAGACGTGCCACTTTGCTGATGGAGTTGCGTATAAAAGGCTGTCCGCCGAATCCTGGATTTACTGACATGATGAGTACGAGATCCACGATATCTATTACTTCCTCAAGCATAGCGACAGGTGTGGCGGGGTTGATAGTGACGCCCGCAAGCATCCCGGCATCGTGTATTTGAACGAGAGTGCGGTCAAGGTGCGTGCAAGCTTCATAATGCACGTTCATCAGCTTTGCCCCGCAGTCTCTGACGAGAGAGGTGTAGCGTCCGGGTTCGTTCACCATCATGTGGACGTCGAGCGGCTTTTCTGACATCTTTCCTATGGCTTTTATCACTGGAAAGCCGATGGATATGTTAGGCACGAAGTTGCCATCCATGACATCGACATGCAGGCAGAATGCTTCACTTGAATTCAGCATGTCGATCTGTGACCTGAGGTCGCTGAAATCAGCCGCCAACAGGGAGGGTGCTACTCGCATTTTATAGTCTTTTTGCTGTTATATACTTATGTTGGCATGCATTATGCCTCTTTATTCGGATGCGGTCGCAGCAGATTGTAGGCGATAAAGCATATGCAGAGCAGTCCGATGCCGTAACCGACGTAAGAGAGATACACGTTGTATTCCTCTATGGTATCGTAAAGCTGGCTTAACGAAACGAATCTTGAGAGGAAATAACCGAGTCCGGCAAGGACTGCATTCCAGACAAGAGCGCCGAGACCTGTGAATATCACGAATTTGCCCATGTTCATGCGGGCAAGGCCGGCTGGTATGGAGATAAGCTGTCGTACGGCAGGGATGAGCCTTCCTATAAATGTGGATATGGCTCCATGCTTGTCAAAATATTTCTCGGCTTTCTCTACCTTTGCGGAGTCGATGAGCAGGGCATGCCCGGCACGGCTGTTGGCAAAAGCGTAGACGATAGGTCGGCCGACCCACATGGCGAGGTAATAGTTTATTATGGCGCCGATGATGGCTCCGGCTGTCGCTACGAGGGTCACGAGGTATATATTCATGGACGAGCCTTCCTGCATGGCAAGATATGCGGCAGGTGGCACTACAAGTTCGGATGGGAAGGGGATGAACGAACTTTCGATGATCATGAATATGAACACGAACCAGTAGTTTGCATTCTCTACAAACCAACTGAAAAACTGGCTGGCATCGAATATGGCAAGTGGAATCAAGTCAAGTATCATATGTGACAGATATTTAGATGCATTTATATTCAGTGTGGAGAAAGCGTTGCGGCTTTCGCCTGCAAAATTACTAAAAAACAATATGGCATGAAATTATATCCATGCGAAATATTTTGATTATAATAATTAGGTGTAATGAATAAGAGGCGGCCGACATCATGCCGGCCGCCTCCACGTTTCAACTATTTATTTATGAGAACCTCATATGCCCGGTATCACTACCCGACCGATGAGGACGAGGGATGCGAAAAAGGTCTATCCAAATGTTTTCATTGTCTATAACAATTGGAATAGGTCTATGGAGGCTCTTGTGCGGTAGTTGAGGCTCTAAAAGATTATAAAAAAATGTAATCCGCCATGATTTTTTGTAAATATTATCAAATTAACTTAACCGATTAACAGTATGGGTTTCTTATTCCGGTAATAGATTGCTATATAAAGTGTGGGAGAAGTGCCGCAAGATTTTCCTCCTTTCAGCCATAAATAAAGGTGTAAATACACTCTAATCGACAACTATTGGTCAGTTTTGCCTATAATGTGTTCAATTTTCTCTGTGTATTTGAGGTATGTTAATACGATTATTCTTACCTTTGCAGCCGTTTTGAATAATAGATATTATAAAGTTGTATATGAGAAGAAGAATTTTTAGTCCATTGCTGCTTTTGACATCCATGTCGGTATTGGCCGAGGGATACCAGGTGAATACCTTCAGTCCCAAGCAGGAAGGCATGGGACATGTGGGTGTGGCGATGAAGCTTGGGGCGGAAAGCAACATATTTAATCCGGCTGCCGTGTCTTTTTCCGGAAAGACTCTCGAGATATCGGCCGGCGTCAGCGCTATTTCGGCATTGGCTTCATGTGACTATGATGGTAAAAAGTACGAGACGGACAATGGCGTAAGCACTCCGTTCAATATTTCGGCTGCATTCCGCATATATGACAATCTTTATGCAGGCATATCGCTTTACACCCCCTATGGCAGTTCGATCAACTGGGGGGAGAACTGGCCCGGCGCTATTCTCAACCAGTCGGTGGATCTCAAGGTGTTCACGGTCCAGCCGACTGTGTCGTGGCGGGTACTTCCTAATCTTGGAATCGGTGCAGGTATGATGATAGGCTGGGGCAACGTCAATCTCAACAAGGGGTTGGTGACTCCCGAATCGTTCGACCGGTTTCTACCTATCCTCGGTATGGCGCAGAACATGCAGTTCCCTTCCACGATAGGAAATGTGATGCCTGCTTCCGTGAATCTTACAGGCGATTCGCAGCTTGCGCTGGGGTTCAACGTCGGGGCTATCTACGACATTGACAGCCGTTGGACAGTAGGGGCATCCTATCGTTCGAAGATGAGCATGAAAGTGAAGAAGGGGGCTGCCCGCGTGTCGTATGCCAACGAGGCGTTGTCGAGGCCTGTGCTCGGGGAGTCGCTTGACCTGCTCAACTCCACCAACTTCTCGGCAGAGATGCCATGCCCCTACGTGCTTACTTTCGGTGTGTCATATAAGCCTATAGAGAAGCTGCTCCTTGCTTTCGACGCGCAGCTTAACGGATGGAGCACGTATAAGACTCTGGATATAGAGTTTGACAATCTTTCAGATTACGACCAGCATCTTACAAAGGATTATAAGGATTCATGGACTTTCCATTTGGGTGGACAATATGCGCTTACCGAGCGTCTTGACTTGAGAGCCGGTCTGATGCTCGACCTGTCACCTGTCAACGACAAGTACTATAACCCGGAGACTCCGGGTATGACCAAGATCGAACCTTCCGTGGGCCTTTCGTTCCGTCCGCTGCCTCAGCTGTCGATTGATGCCGCGTTCATGTATGTGTTCGGTGCCGGTGTCAACGGTGTGACCAACACCTACGACAATCTTCTTGCAGGGAAAGGCAACGCGATTCTTGACAAGATTTCAGAGGCTAATCCGGCCCTTGCTCCTATGGTGGCCGGGATGAAGATGCCGGAGACCGGGGAATTCAAGGCCGATTACAAGACGCGTGCGATTATTCCCGCCATAGGCATTTCTTATTCATTCTGATACTTTTCCGCCAAACTGTCTGCGGAATCAAATATTAATAAGTAACTTTGCAGAGCGACCGGACATGGATGCGGTCGCTCTGTCTTGTGTCGGGAATAAGCCCAACAGTGTCTCGGCACTATTTTCATGATAATACATTCCCTTGTATATGGCACAGAAACCATCAATACCCAAAGGTACACGCGACTTTTCCCCCATGGAGATGGCTCGTCGCAACTATATATTCGACACAATCCGAGAAGTGTTTCGCCTCTACGGTTTTCGCCAGATAGAGACTCCGGCAATGGAAAATCTTTCCACCCTTATGGGAAAATATGGCGAGGAGGGCGACAAGCTGCTGTTCAAGATATTGAATTCGGGAAATTATCTTAAAGGTGTCGATCGCGAAGCGCTCAATGGTGAGGAGCCGACCGGGAAGCTCACTTCCCAATTGTGTGAGAAGGGGTTGCGCTATGACCTTACCGTTCCTTTCGCGCGCTATGTAGTCATGCACCGTAATGAACTTCAGCTGCCGTTCCGCCGCTTCCAGATTCAGCCGGTATGGCGTGCCGACCGTCCTCAAAAAGGGCGCTATCGTGAGTTTTACCAGTGTGATGCGGACATCGTTGGATCCGATTCGCTTGTCAATGAAATAGAGCTTATACAGCTTGTCGACGAGGTTTTTGCGCGGCTTGGCATACGAATCGCCATAAAGCTCAACAACCGTAAGGTGCTTGCGGGAATTGCAGAGCTTATCGGTGCACCTGACAAACTCGTTGATATAACCGTGGCGATCGACAAGATTGACAAGATAGGTATCGACAATGTGGTTGCCGAGCTTGTGGAGCGCGGTCTTACGGCTGAAGCTATAGAGAAACTGCGTCCTATTTTGGCCATCTCCGGTTCGCTCGACGAGAGGCTTGCGGCTTTGTCGGAATTGCTGAAGGATTCATCTGTAGGCGTCCTCGGAGTGGAAGAACTCCGCACTGTAATTTCCGGCGCCACAGCTCAGGGTCTCAGGTCTCAGCTCGACCTTGACGTGTCGCTTGCCCGCGGACTGAATTACTATACCGGCACCATCATCGAGGTGAAGGCCCTTGATGTGCAGATAGGATCGATAACAGGTGGCGGTCGATATGACAATCTTACGGGAGTGTTCGGAATGCCGGGTCTTTCCGGAGTCGGCATATCATTCGGTGCCGACCGCATCTACGATGTGCTCAATACACTCGACCTTTACCCTGCCGGCACTTCGGCTTCCTCCAAAGTGATGTTCCTGAATCTCGGAGAGAAAGAGGTTGCGGCTTCCGTAAAGCTCGCAAAGACATTGCGCGATAAAGGAATATCCGCAGAGGTCTATCCCGACACTGTCAAGATGAAGAAGCAGATGGCATATGCCGACTCGATGCTCATACCGTATGTGGCTATAATCGGTGACTCGGAACTTGAGTCCGGTACGGTCACCTTGAAGAATATGTCGGATGGCACCCAGGAGTCGATTGATGCCGCCGCTCTCGTAGAGCGTCTGAAATAAAAAATTCTTTTCCCGTAAGCGCCATGCATCCTTTCTCTCTGAAACTACGTGACCGCATCGTGGAGATCACGCGCCCGCAGATAATGGGTATCGTCAATGTTACCCCCGATTCGTTTTATGCCGGCTCGCGCACTGCCGATGCCGATTCTATCGCCCGGAGGGTTGAGAAGATGGTGGCGGATGGGGCCGACTGGATCGATATCGGGGCTTACTCATCACGCCCGGGCGCTACGGAAGTATCGGTCGGGGAGGAGATAAACCGTCTACGTACCGGCATGAAATATCTTAGGGAGGTGGCGCCGGACATCCCTGTGAGCGTCGATACTTTCCGTGCCGATGTGGCTCGCATGGCGGTGGAGGAACTTGGTGTCGACGCTGTCAATGACATCTCCGGCGGCACGCTTGACGATGCTATGTTTTCCACGGTGGCACGCCTTGATGTTCCGTATGTCCTGATGCATATGCGTGGCACTCCTTCGACTATGCAGTCCTGCACCGGTTACTCCGATGTGACAGCCGACGTGATTACGGAGCTACAGCGGAAACTTGCGGATTTGCGCGGGCTTGGTGTATCGGATATCATCATTGATCCGGGTTTCGGATTCGCAAAGACTCTTGAACAGAACTATGAGTTGATGCATCATCTTGATGCTTTCTCCTTGCTCGGCTGTCCACTGCTTGTGGGTGTGTCGCGCAAGTCGATGATATACCGGCTCACCGGAAAGTCGCCCGAGGAGTCGCTTGCCGGAACTGTGGCTCTTGGCGCGCTTGCCATTGAAAGGGGGGCGGCGTTTCTGCGTGTACATGACGTGGCGGCAGCAGTAGATACACGTGCGGTTGTAGAGGCAACACTGCGCGGCAATATGAATCACTCATAAAAATCACAAATTCCACTCATGGCACCATTCGGCATAAAAGACGCGCTCGATATCATTATCGTTGCAATGCTCCTGTATTACTTGTATAAGATAATGAAGGAGTCGGGCACGATAAATATCTTTTTCGGAGTGCTTTCTTTCATTATTGTCTGGGTGGTGGCAAGTGAGATTTTCGAGATGAGGCTTATCGGCACCATTCTTGACAAGGTGATGTCGATTGGCTTGATTATCCTGGTCATACTTTTCCAGGATCAGATAAAGAGATTCCTTGTAGAGCTTGGCAATCATAACCGATGGCATTTCCTGCGCAACCTTTTCCGGCATCACAGAAATCCCTCGGCCGGCGTGGACTCACGCCGTTGGGTGATTCCTATAGTTTATGCCTGCATGTCCATGTCAAAGTCAAAGACGGGAGCGCTGATTGTCATAGAGCAGTCGATACCTCTGGAACTATATGAAAAGACCGGCGATTTCATAGACGCAGAGATTAATTCGCGGCTCATAGAGAACATATTCTTCAAGAATTCGCCGCTTCACGACGGCGCACTCATAATAGCCCACGACAGGATAAAGGCTGCGGGCTGTATTCTTCCGGTGAGCCACGACACCAATATTCCGCGATCGATGGGCTTGCGCCACCGCTCGGCTTTGGGCATAAGCCAGGCCACGGATGCCGCTGCCGTTGTGGTAAGCGAGGAGACGGGAAGTATATCGTTTGCCTATCGGGGAAAGATTATCTCGCGCCTGTCATCGACAGACCTGGAGAACAAACTTTCGCGGCTGAATTCCGATGAATAGTATTCCCACGTGGGCCGCTTTATCTCCATTTTCTGCGATTTCGCGTTTTTAGAGGTTGTTTAAAAACAAAAGTGAAATACCGGGCTGTCGGATTTTTAGGGAAATCGGATTTAAGACGAAGGAGCATAGTGGGCTATGTGACTGAGACGCAAATCCGATTTCACAAAAATCCGGCAGCAGAAAGGTAATTTCCGTTTCCGATTATTTCAGTATGTTAAAATATAATCTTTATCCATGACCCAATTAGAATACCCTTAGTTTCGCATCTTTGGATGCCCTTCACCTTTTGATTCAGTCGCATAGCCCACTATGCTCCTGAATCCGCAAGGCGAAATTCATCGCAAATCTGCGAACCCGGTATTTCACTTTTGTTTTTAAACAACCTCTTAGACGGAAGTAAATTTGGCACGGCAGACGCATCTTAAATAACCTTAACGGCTGTTGACCAATAAAAACCGG
>NZ_CAJTYX010000044.1 GCF_910583865.1 uncultured Muribaculum sp. | reverse complement strand
AAAATATTGGGCTATTCAGAGCGATGAATTTTGCACTTCGTTCTTGAATCTACGAGTTTTTCGCAGGAGGTTTTTCGCCAGTGTTTTCGGGTATTTTCGTAAGGCAGATTAAACGCAGATTCACGATACTTCTGGAAAAGGAAGCCATGGTCGGGGCTTAAATGTATAAGCAGGATGCGCAGAGAGCGAACGGTCAACGGAGTAAGATCCAATGAAGCTGCATATTATCTCAGTAGCGAGGAAAAGGTTGAGAGCTCATATCATGCCGCGCTAATAATGGAACACCGGGGTGTCGAGAACGAGTTGCACGGGCATCTTAACGTGAGATTCAAGGAAGATCAATGTCGTGTACATGCTAAAAACGGTGCAGTCAACCTTGCCTCGATGCGAAAGTACGCATTGGAAATGCTCAAAAAACACAATGACAAACTCAGCCTGAAACGCAGACGTAATATAAGAAATGTCTCATGAGCATTGAGTATCGCACAAAGGTATTCAATGAAAGTTAAATCTCATTCTTTTGCCATGATTGAAAAACAAAACGCATCTTCATAACCGAATTCATTTCAGATATTCATCAAAAAATTTCTCAATTTCATTAAAGGGGATTACGTCCATCTCGTCGTAAAGATCGGTATGGCTGGCTCCGGGAACAACGTATAGCAACTTGTTATTTGGTGTGCCGGGCTTCCAATTCTCCATCAACTTCTTGTAAGTGTCATTGCTAAAGTAGAGAGAGTGGGCTTTCTCACCGTGCACGAGCATCACGGCATTACGGATTTCATTGGCATAAGTCAAAAGCGGCAGGTTGATGAACGGTATGGGCGATGTGGCATTGAATCCACCGTTTGAGTTCAATGAGCGTGGATGATAACCGCGAGCCGTCTTGTAGTAATCGTAGTAATCCTTGACAAACTGAGGCGCATCAGCCGGGAGAGGGTCAACGACACCGCCACCGAGGGTATAGTAACCGTTGCGGATGTCAGCAGTGCGTTGTGTCGCAAGTCTCTCACGAAGAGCATGACGCTCATCCGGCGTCGAGGCATCAAAATATCCGTTGGCGTTGACACGGCTCATATCATACATGGTCGATGCGAGTGTGGCTTTGATTCGCGGGTCGTTGGCGGCAGCGTTTACGGCAAAGCCGCCCCAGCCGCAGATTCCGATAATCCCGATCCTATCAGAATTGACATCATCCCTTGTCAGAAGATAGTCCACGGCGGCACTGAAATCCTCGGTATTGATGTCGGGTGATGCCACATACCGGGGCGTGCCACCACTTTCACCCGTAAAAGAGGGGTCGAAAGCAATCGTCAGGAAACCGCGCTCAGCCATTTCCTGCGCGTATCTGCCTGAGACCTGCTCTTTAACCGCCCCGAATGGTCCGCTGACGGCTATTGCCGGGAGTTTGCCTTTGGAGTTCTTAGGAATATAAAGGTCAGCGGCGAGAGTGATACCGTAACGGTTAGGGAAAGTCACCTTGCTGTGGTCCACTTTCTCGCTTTTTGGGAATGTCTTGTCCCATTCGGTTGACAGTTCGAGTTTTTCTGTCACGATTTTATTGTCGTTATTGCTCATAGTCTTTGATTCCTTTGTGTGTGCTGTCGCTGATAGCGAAGCGGCAAGCATGAATGTCAAGATATTTTTATTCATCATATTGTCAGATTTTATTGATTACCTTTGCTGGAACACCGCCGACAATCGTACCGGCATCGACATCCCTTGTCACCACCGCGCCGGCGGCTATGATCGCACCGTCTCCAATCGAGACTCCGGGCAGGATTGTCACATTCGCCCCTACCCATACTTTGTCACCTATTTTTACAGGATGACAAACAATATTGCCCCTTGCTTCAGGGTTCTTGTCATGACTCACCGTACAGATAGTACAGTTATGACCTATTAGGCAGTCATCCCCTATGGAAATTCCACCCCAGTCCTGAAACGTGCAACCCATGTTTATAAATGTGCGACGGCCAATGGTTATGTTCCTTCCGCAATCCGTATAAACGGGTGGAAACAATCCGAAGCGGTCGTCAAGCGGCTTGCCTATAAGCTCCGACATTAGTTCACGCAACTTGGACGGCTCCTGATAAGAGGAGTTGATTCGGGCTGTGAGCCGCAACGCATCCTGGCTCATCCGGTGCATTACCTGGTGGGCATCGCTTCCGGCAGCTATCACCGCTCCTGATGAAACGTATTTCAAAAATTCTGTTTCTGTCATTGGCTGTTGTTTTTCTTTTTTTTGCAAAATTAGATACAACCATCGTGGAAACCATTACCAATCTTACTCACCTATATACCTCAATTACGGAATTGTTGTGGCGGCATTAGATACCTGTATTACAGCACATACCAACTTTACGGAGATAAGTACCCCGATTACATATGTTTCAATCCTACCACCCTTCCATATTATAAAAACACTTATCTTTGCATTGAAACTAATCGGAATACAAGCATGGAAATATATCAGGCCGACACAATAGAGAAGTACAACCGATATTTCGGGTTTGAGACACGACACCCATTGGTCGGAATCGTCCATTTTGACAGTTCAGTGCCTCAAAACAGCCATACCATGGCTTTCGGATTCTATGCCTTGTTTCTAAAAAAGACTACTGGCTGTCGCATAAACTACGGTAAGACCAATTACGATTTCGATGATGAGACAGTGGTGAGCTTTGCCCCGGGCCAGACCGTGGGCATATATCGGCTGGAGGACGGTCCGGTCCCGGAATCCGTAGGACTGCTGTTTCATCCAGACTTTTTACACCGCACACCATTAGGCAAAAAAATCAAACAATATTCATTCTTTTCATATGCATCCAATGAAGCCCTGCACCTCTCCACTGAGGAAAGAATGATCTTACAAGACTATATGGATAAGATAGCCCGAGAACTGCAACATCCGATCGACAGATTTTCAAAGTCACTTATCATATCCAATATCGAGGTCATGCTGAACTACTGCATGCGCTTCTATGAAAGGCAGTTCGTGACTCGCGAGGAGCTAAATCACAGCACATTGGGAAAATTCGAACAACTCCTTGACGATTATATAGACAACGGATTGGGCGCAACCGAAGGGATACCTACCGTAAAATATTTTGCAGACAAAATATGCCTTTCCCCAAACTATTTCGGCGATCTTGTGAAATCAGAGACCGGAAAGACCGCGCAGGAATATATACAACTGAAGATGCTAAACTTCGCAAAGAGTTCATTGTCTGAACCGCAGCTAAATACCAAACAGATAGCGGAACTGCTCGGTTTCCAATACCCACAGCACTTCATACGCTTCTTCAAGAAGCAGACAGGCATCACTCCAAGAGAATACCGTTTGCATCTGAATTGACCAATCAGTCAATAGATCATACTGTTTCATATGCTTTTCCATGAGGATGTCATAATGGCTCATCCAGGTCGTCGCTATTGACATTCGGGTTCTTTCTCCGCGATGCTACGAAAGCGGCAAGCCGATAACGGTCACATAGGAAATCACGCTCCCATAAGCCTCAGCCTCAGCTCCTACCATCTGAAGCCATTCTCTGCAAGGCAGAGCGTTCGCGATGACTGACAACATCCTCCCGTCCGGACATAAGAACGGCGGTATGCCGAATTTCGACACACCGCCATGGTTTATACCGGAATTCAACGAATTATCTTATGCGTATTTCCATCAGAATATCTAACTATATACAATCCCCTTTCGACTTTAGACGGTTCGATTCGACATCCTGAAAGAGAGTAATATGCCACAGGCTTTATATCTGATGCCGAAATACCAACTTCCGAGATTCCGGCATCCTCTTCATCGTCATCGACAAACTCCGGCACTATTATCGACGCCGGGTCGGCGGTTATGGTATAAGGATGCCCTTTCGACTTGTCAACGTTGAGAGTGATGATACGTGTACGGCGTGGGTTGGCGCGGGTGTCGTCATGATGCACATGATAGACGTAACGGATATTGCCTTCATTATCGAAAAAAACATCACCATGACCCGAACCTCTCTCCCCTACAATATTTCGATGTAGAATTGGTGAGGCTGGATGTTTGGTCCATGGCCCCATGGGAGTGGAAGCCGTAGCATAGCCTACGGCATAGTCCGGACTCAGATAGTGATTTGCCGAATAGAACATGTAATATGTGCCGTCAAATTTAATTACGGTAGGGCCTTCCATAATTGGCGCGCTGGGATATGCACCGGTATCTTCCCACTTCTCGGTATTGCGGAAACATGCCACCGGTTCACCTTTGAGCAGGAAAGTTGTAGGATTGAACTCAGCTACGTGCAGTATATTTCCGTCCACAAAACGCACATGATAGAAATAGTATTTACCGTCATCGTCTTTGAAAATAAAAGGATCGATGTTTTTGGCACTGTTGTCCACGGGACGTATTGAACGTTGCTTATAAAGATCGGTAAGCTTGGCGGCTTTAGCAACGGCGGTCTGTTCGTTGGCGGTGTAAGCCAGCAGATAACTGTCGCCATCTTTGAAAATCTGTGGAGCCCAAAAACCTTCTGTCCCATATGTTTTTTTGCCTTTCAGCAAAATCATGGAGTCTGGCATGGCGTATTTCCAGTTGCGCAAGTCGGAACTTTCGAGCAAGGTGAATCCCTTTGGCTCATAGCTGCGTGTACCTGCCATATAATACTTGCCACCCTCCACATATACGGTAGGATCTGCCAAAAATATTTCGGTTCGTGATGATCCGCTGTCATCGGCAGCAGCAAATCCGGGAACCGCAATCATGTATGCAAGCATCGCCTGTAGTAGGAGTTGTCTTGTGTCCATATTATTCGTATTATTTTTATATCTACTTAGAAGTCTTGGTTTATTGTATTGTGCATCGACCGTATGGCATGATGCAAAATTAAGGAATGGCGATACCATTGCCAGAAAACTGCTGTTCAAAAACGGATAATATCTTGTCAAATTTGTCTTGGCGATTAACTCATTGGCATGATTGAACCGTATCGAGTATTTGAACGACATGGTAACGTACCGTTTATTGTAAAGGAAAATTCATGGGCGTAGCATTATTTACAGGCATACTAAGGATTTGTCGCATATTACAGGAATCCAAAACATGAAATATTCACTAAAAACGCATAAAATACGTTGAGAGGAAGAACGGTTGTGGCAGAATTGAGTAACTTTGCAAGTTGATTCACTGACAATGACATTACTGCAACGTTCTATCCAACATCACATAGCACGCATTCATAATATAAACCGCTTCAGCCCAATACGCCTTACCGCCATGGTGGTGGCCTTAGTCGCATGGAGCGGCATTGCCGTGGCCGAAAATATCGAGGTGAAAGGTATCGTGTTCGACAGCAACAGCCGAGAGCCGGTACCTTACGCCGCAGTAGCGCTAACCACTACCCCTGGTGGCACGCTCACCGACGACCACGGTCGCTTCTCGTTACACTCCTACTCGATTGCCGACAGTGTAAGAGTGAGCGTCATGGGATATTCCTCCACCACCCTACCCATCGACAGACACACGCGACGCCAACTGATTGTAGAACTCGACCCTACCGGCGTCCAACTGTCGGAAGTGGTGGTAAAGCCCAAGAAAGAAAAGTATCGGAAAAAGGGGAATCCGGCCGTGGCATTCATGGAACGCATAAGAGCCGCGCGCAATCTTACCGACCCGCACCGACACGATTTCTACAACTTCGACAAGTATGAACGCATGTCAATAGCTATCAACAACTACGTGCCTGATACCACATCGTGGATCGACCGGAAATTCTCGTTCCTGCGCGACCACATTGACACTTCGGTCGTGTCCGGCAAACCGATACTCAACATTGCCATGCGAGAGAAAGCCGCGACCGTCAACTACCGCCACAGCGATGACCGCGAACGTGAACACGTAAGCGGCCTGCGCCACGAGGGTATCGACGACATAATGTCAAACCAGGAAAACGTTCGGAAGGTACTGGAGGATGTGTTCCGCGAAATCGACATCTACAAGAACGACATCACGTTGCTGCAAAACCGGTTCGTCAGCCCCCTATCGCCTATTGCCGCCGACTTCTATAAATTCTATCTCTCCGACACCGTAGTTGTGGAGGAGGATTCATGCGTGGTTTTGAGTTTTGTACCCCACACGCCCCAGACGTGGGGATTTCTCGGCAAAATCTACGTGCCTAAAGCCGACTCGACCATGATGATAAAGAAGATGGAGCTTTACCTGCCCCACAGCATCAACGTCAACTTCATCGACGGCATGACACTTACCCAGACTTTCGACCGCGCTCCCGACGGAACGCGACTCAAGAGGTCTGACGACATGACCATGGAACTGAGCATCCTGCCCGGAATGCCCAGCCTTTATGTAAGGCGCAACACCACATACGACGACTTCAATTTCGACTCACCCTCCGATGAATCGGCAACATTCGGTCATGCGGAATATCAGGTGGTGGCCGACGATGCCTACCTTCAGGACGACGCTTTTTGGGACATCCGCCGCGATGTTCCGCTCGACCGCTCGGAAAAATCGCTGTCGACGATGGTAGCAAGCCTCCGCCAAGTACCTTTATACTATTGGACCGAGCGCACCGTGCGCCTGCTCGTCAGCGGCTACGTGCACACCGGCAATCCGAGCAAGTTCGACTACGGGCCTGTCAACACATCCATCAGCTACAATACCGTAGAAGGTATACGACTGCGCACCGGCGGCATGACCACCGCAGCCTTGTCACCCCGATGGTTCGCCCGAGGCTACGTGGCCTACGGACTCCGCGACCATAAGTGGAAATACCGTGGCGAACTGGAATACTCCTTTCACGACAAAAAGCTGCACAGCCGCGAATTCCCGGTACATTCACTGCGCTTCACATCGCTTTACGACATCGACCAGCTCGGACAGCGCTATGTCTATACCAACGCCGACAATCTTTTCCTGTCGCTGAAGCGCATGGAGGACACGCGCCTAACCTACCAGCGCCGGCAGCAGCTTGAATACACCCTCGAGCTTCGCAACAACTTCTCACTTGTGGCAAGCGCCGCCTTCGAACGCCAGGAAGCTACCAGATGGATACCTTTCATCAACGGCTACGGCCAAAGTTTCGGCCATTATAACGAGACCATGTTCGAACTGAAACTACGTTACGCTCCCGGAGAGAAATTCTATCAGGGAAAGTCCAACCGCCTCCCCATCAACCTTGACGCGCCGGTGTTCGAATTGACCCACACATTCGCCCCAAAGGGATTCCTCGGCAGCATGTTCGGCATCAACCGCACAGAATTCCGCTATGCCCAGCGCTGGTGGCTGTCTGCCTTCGGTTATATAGATGCCGTAGTGAAAGGCGGACACGTATGGAGCCGCACCCCTTACATGAACCTAATGCTCCCAAATGCCAATCTGTCATACACCATACAGCCTGAAAGCTTCGCATTGATGAACCCTTTGGAATTCATCAACGACTCTTATGCGATGGTTGATTTCACATATTGGATGAACGGGCTGCTATTCAACCGCATCCCATTGTTCAACCGTATGAAACTGCGTGAGGTAGTCAACTTCAAGGCGCTATGGGGACATCTAAGCGACCGGAACAATCCGGCTTGCAATCCGGAACTTTTCACGTTCCCCACCGACGTGCACACAACCCCGATGAGCAACCGCCCCTACATGGAAATCAGCGCCGGCCTCGACAACATACTTCGCGTGCTGCGAGTAGACTATGTGTGGCGGCTCTCCTATCGAAACAATCCCGACGCACCTCGCTGGGGCATCCGGATTGCCTTCCACCTAGCCTTCTGACCACCGTCGAGTCACAATCCTATTCAACCGCCTATCGACAAACCCGTCATAAATCTTTCACACTCGTGCCATGGAAAACAAGAACATTTTCATGCGCGATGTGTTATATTGTCAGAAAGATTACAATAATGACAATGAAAAAAACAGGTATATTCTACGGATCAAGCACAGGCATGACCGCCGAGGTCGCCGAACAAATCGCAAAGATATTGGCAATTGATACAGCTGATGTACGTGATGTGGCCAAATCGTCACCTGCCGATGTAGCGCCCTATGATGTACTTCTACTTGGATCGAGCACATGGGGGTCGGGAGAACTACAGGATGACTGGTATGACATGCTTGACGGAGTCGAGGCTCTTGATCTTACCGGAAAAACCATAGCGCTGTTCGGTTGCGGTGACGAGTCGATGAGCGATACGTTCTGCGGGGCTTTAGGAGAATTATACTCCCGCCTTCTCCCCACCGGTGCCAGATTCATAGGCGCATTTGATGCCGACGGCTACGACTTCGATTCAACTCCCGCATTCGTCGACGGAGTCTACGTCGGACTCATGCTTGACAACGTGAACAAAGAGGAACTGACAGCACCACGTATCAAAGCCTGGACAGACTTGATAAAGAAAGAACTTGCATAAGCAATAGTTATAAGAGCCTCATTTACCCCGCCCGTTTTAATGGAGAGAGGCCGGGCGGGGAGGCTCTTTTATATACGACGGTGGCGTGCCGGACTGGGCACGCTACCGTTTTAATATACTGGTATGACAATATTTATTAGCATATCGTTAACTCCCGGTTTGCCCGGTGATCTCCGAGGCCCATGGGAGAGGTACAGGCACATCGAAAATATCGTCACACAAACGCCGATAGAGCCTTTGGGCTTTCGGGTGACTCCCTATGACATGCTCGGCTCTAAAAAACACCACACCCGAAATGCCGGGAGCCTTACGGGCCTTTACAATCTGGTCGACTATGACATCATCACTCCATCCGGCATCCATCATCTTATATGCGGCAAGACCGGCCGCGACAGGAACGGCATCGGAAACCTCGTCGGCCCATGTGGCAAGATTTACTGAATAGCCGGACTTCTCGTCCCAATACATCTGCGGAGCTATAAAATCATGATGACCCGAGGAAATCCATTGCACGGGATCCTGATAAAACGAACCGTATGCGGTAGAATTGCGCAGTCTGCCGACATTCTTGTATGTGCCTATCGGCGCCGAACCCACCATCATTTCAGGCCGTTCGTCAGCGACCATATCATAGAAGTCGGAGACGAAACCATTAAGGTTGGCGCGTCTCCAGTCAGCAAGCGGCATACGCCGTGGGGCATATTTCTTATAGGAAGAAGCATCCGGAAAATCAGCACCGGGATAGCGCGTATAGTCAAGGCTTATGCCGTCGAACTCATATTCGCGCACAAATTCGCGATAGACGTCTATCAGCCATTTGCGGTTGGCAGGCACTCCCGGATCAAGCCAGAGCGTGCCGTGATAGGAAATGCATTGCTTCCGACGCGCCTGTCCGGGATGGCGCACGCGATTCCCTTTATAACCGGAGATATGCGACACAGACCCCATGCGGAACGGCACAATCCATGCATGACACTCCATCATGCGTTTGTGGCACTCGTCAATCACGAAACGGCACACGTCGAACCGCAAATCGGCACTCCCGTCGCCGGTGACAGCCTTCATGGCCGGCTGATACCGCGAATGCCACAACACATCGCCGTTGGCCTGCACCTGAAATATGACCAGATTAAAATGCGCTTTCGCAAGACGGTCGAGCATATCGGTCAGCGCCTTTTTCTGAGCCTCGACATCATTCACGCCCTTAGGCCAGTCAAGGCCGCCGTTGGTGGTAAGCCATACCCCCCTCACCTCAGACTCCCGATATGGCTCTGCTGAGGTTGCCCGGAAAGCGCATAAAATAAGCACAATCACAGTCATGGCTGCCGACACCCATCGGGATGCGGCAGCCATGTAACCATGTTGAGCTGAAAAATTATACGTAGCCACGGATTATACCACGCTTGGCATTGCGCACGAAGAGGATAATCTCGTCACGCTCCTTGGTGGCGGGAAGCTCGGCCTCTATCCGGTCAATCGCGTCAGAGAAGTTCATGCCGGACAGATAGAGGTAGCGATAGATTTCCTGAATCTCGCTGATCTGCTCGTTGGTGAAATTGCGACGACGCAGACCGATAGAGTTGACTCCCGCATATGCTATAGGTTCACGCCCGGCCTTGACATAAGGAGGAATATCCTTATTGACAAGCGCACCCCCTTGCAGCATGACATGAGGACCTATGTGGCAGAACTGATGCACGAGGGCACCTCCGCCTATCACGGCATAGTTATCGACCTGAACCTCGCCTGCAAGCTGCACGGCATTCGACATGATAACGTTGTCACCCACCACACAATCGTGAGCCACATGGCAATAGGCCATTATCAAGCAGTTGTTGCCGACCACGGTCTTTCCCTTTGCGGCGGTCCCACGATTTACCGTGACGAACTCACGGATTGTCGTATTATCGCCGATGATGGCGGTGGTCTCCTCACCCTTGAATTTCAAATCCTGAGGGACGGCGCCAATCACCGCACCGGGGAAAATCGTACAGTTCTTCCCTATACGGGCACCCTCCATTATCGTGACGTTACTTCCGATGCGCGTGCCTTCACCAATCTCCACATTCTGGTCGATGGTGACGAACGGATCAATCACCACGCTCGGAGCGATCTTGGCGGCAGGATGCACATAGGCTAATGGTTGTTTCATATTCTTTGTTTATTTGTTCTTGATTACCTGAGCCATGAATTCGCATTCAGTGACAATCTTCTCACCGACGAAAGCATAGCCTTTCATTACCGCACAACCGCGACGCAACGGTGTCATGAAGCTAACATGAAACAGGAGAGTGTCGCCCGGTACCACCTTACTGCGGAACTTCACATTGTCTATCTTCATGAAATAAGTGGAATACTTCTCCGGATCGTCCACCGTGCTGAGCACAAGAAGGCCGCCGGTCTGCGCCATGGCCTCTACCTGCAGCACACCCGGCATGACGGGTTCCTGCGGGAAATGACCCTGGAAAAATGGTTCGTTACCGCTAACATTCTTAAGGCCTACGATGTGGCTTTCCCCCACCTCTATTACCTTGTCGACCAACAGGAACGGATAGCGGTGAGGAAGCAGTTCGCGGATACGGTTCACATCCATCACAGGCTCTGCCGAAGGATTATACAAGGGAGCCTGCACCTCCTGGTGCTTGATTTCCTTGCGTATCTTCTTCGAGAAAACGGTGTTCAGCGAATGGCCGGGACGGCTGGCGATAATTTTTCCTTTCAGCGGACGTCCGATAAGGGCAATGTCACCAAGAACGTCGAGCAACTTATGGCGTGCCGGCTCATTGTCGCATGTCAGCGGCACGTTGTTGATATATCCGAATTCATCGACATTCTTGTGCGGGACGCCCATGAGGTCGGCCAGGCGGTCAAGTTCAGATTGCTCCATCGGAGAGTCGTAAATCACTATGGCATTGTCGAGATCGCCACCCTTTATGAGATTGTTCTTCACCAGCGGCTCTACCTCGCGCACGAACACGAATGTACGGCTGGCCGCTATCTCTTTCGGAAAATCATTGAGATTGTCGAGCACAGCATATTGGTTGTTGAGCACCGGAGAATTGAAGTCAATCATCACATCAACAGAGAAATCATCGTCGGGAAGCACCACGAGAGAAGCACCGGTGGCATCATCGCGCACCTCTATTTTCTGGCGGACTATGTAATAGTCCTTCTCGATCCCCTGCTCCTTGATTCCCACCTGAGCGATTTTCTCGCAATATTCCTTGGCCGAACCATCAAGTATAGGTATTTCCGGACCGCTTACCTTTATCAGGCAGTTGTCGATACCTGCCGCATAGAGTGCTGCAAGCGCATGCTCTATGGTGCTGATTTTTATATCACCTTTGGCGACGACGGTGCCACGCTGGGTGGCGATAACATTCTCGGCTACAGCATCAATCACAGGCTGCCCTTCAAGGTCGGTGCGCTGGATCTTATAGCCATGTCCTTCAGGAGCGGGGCAGAACTCGGCATCGATCATTAGACCGGTATGCAGTCCCTTACCATGCACCTTGAACGAATCGGTGAGTGTACACTGTTTCATTTATCTGGTTATCTTTTGAGGAGTATGATTTAATTAACTTATATTTCTCATAAAAAGATGAGCGTCATAAGACGGATCACTTAAGCTTTTTCTCAAGTTCCCCGACACGCTTATACAGGTTCGACAAGTTGCGGATATTGATTGTCTGCCGGGCGAAGTCGCCATAATCCACGGCGGGATATCCCATGATACGCGCGCCGTCGGGAGCATTCCTGTTTATGCCCGACTGTGCGCCGACCTGCACATTGTCGCCTATATGCAGGTGGCCGGCAAAACCCACCTGTCCACCTACCATACATCCACTTCCTACCTTGGTCGATCCCGCAATGCCCGATTGCGAAGCCATCACAGTATTGTCGCCTACCTCGCAGTTATGGGCTATCTGGATAAGATTGTCGAGCTTCACGCCCTTTCCGATGCGAGTACTTCCCATCACGGCACGGTCGACAGTGGTATTGGCGCCGATTTCCACATCATCGCCGATGGTCACGTTGCCAAGCTGAGGAATCTTGTTGTAGACACCATCGGTAGGGGCGAATCCGAATCCGTCGGCGCCGATCACGGCACCACTATGTATGATGCATCGCGCTCCGATCGAACATCCGTGATACACCTTAACGCCGGGATAAAGTATAGTTCCCTCACCTATCTCGACGCACGTGCCCACATAGGTCTGAGGATATATCTTCACCCCCTTGCCGAGCTTCACACCTGAGGCCACATAGGCAAACGCACCTACATAAGCATCTTCAGGTACATCCACGTCGGAAGCAACGAAAGAAGGCTGCTCGACACCTTTCGGGTGAGGTGCCGTCATGGCCGCCACCATCTGAAGCAACTGCGCGATTGTGGCATATGGATCATCGACACGTATGAGAGTGGCGCTTATCGGGTGCTCGGCCTCGAAGTCACGTCGGACGAGTACGATGGAACTACGGGTATCGTATATATAATGTGAATACTTCGGATTGGCTAAAAACGAAAGTGCTCCAGGATGACCTTCTTCGATCTTGGCGAAAGTAGACACGGCGACATTTCCGTCACCATCCACAGTGCCGCCGACGAGGGACGCTATCTGATTGGCAGAAAATTCCATCTTTGGGCTGTTAAAAAGTTTTAATGTGCAAATTTGCACATTTTTTTTTACAAATACGGCATAATCTCCTTAAAAAACGACATGCATCCCGGCCTGATGCATCGAAGAGGCAACGATAAAGCCATATAACGACCCACAGCCCTGCCGAAAAGTCCGCGATAACGGAAATTACGACAAGGCTGTGCACCCATGAATGGATTACAATAATCGCACAAATTCGTCAGACAGCATCCCCCAGAGAGAAGCAAGCCCGACACACATTCACTATAAGAATATTTTCCCCGGCATACCATTCATGGACAGGTGATTGCTATCGTAAGACATATGCCTTACCGCACCTGCCGGGAAAATTTCATTCAGATATCAGAAGAGAGGGAAAGTCGAGGTTGTACACTCATACTTGCGTTCGAAATCTTCAGGAGTCATCACAAGCATGAGTATGCCCTGAATGAGCCAAAGTATGCTCGGCAAGCCGCAGAGCACCCATGTGCCGATGAGAGCGATTATGCCGGCTGTGGTCTTGCCGAGATAGAAATACTGCACTCCAAATCCGCCAAGAAAAATGGCGAGGAGGGCGCAGACACCACGGCTCTTGCCGAAACGGTCAGTAGCAAATACATCATTGTTTCGAGGTGGATTCGGGCACGAACCGCCCATGTTGGAATAATTCTGATCCATTGTCTTTTGAATTAGCCAGGTCAAACGACCATTTTTAATGAAACAAAATTACATATTATATTTTTAGTTACAAAATTTCCATCCCGCTAATTTCCATATATCCACCGCGCCAGGCTCTAAAAAACAAAAACATAATATTAAGGAATTTTTCAGGAAATTTGCCATTGAAAGCAATTATTTCATGGCAATACCATCGTTACATGAAGAAAATTGCATAACTTTGCACGGTTTTAGCCAACGACTGCAAACTTTTGTTTTCATCAAAGATATAGCGAACCTATGCGCGACACAAAGAAGGCATCACTCGTACTGGAAGATGGCACCATATTCGAAGGCAAATCATTCGGATATGCCGCATCTACAGCCGGAGAAGTCGTGTTCAACACGGCAATGACAGGCTATCCGGAAAGCCTGACAGATCCATCCTATGAAGGACAGATACTCGTCACCACCTACCCTATCCTCGGTAACTACGGTGTGCCCCCTCGCAGGGAAAAAGACGATGTAAGCGAGTACTATGAAAGCGACCACATCCACGCCAAGGCAATCATAGCCCAGGATTATTCGTGGGACCACTCACACTGGCAGGCCGACCGCAGCCTCGCCGAATGGCTGAAGGAAGAGAAGATACCGGGTATCTACGGCATCGACACGCGCGCCCTGACAAAGCACTTGCGCGAACATGGATCCATGCTCGGGAAGATTGTGGTGGACGGATGCGGCGACATACCGCTTTACGACCCCAACACGGAAAATCTCGTAGCCAAAGTAAGCTGCCGAGGAGTGGAAGTGCACGGCGAAGGACCACGCACGGTGGTGCTCGTAGACTGTGGGGTCAAGCACAACATCATTCGCTGCCTCACGCGCCGAGGTGTAAAAGTCGTCCGCGTGCCATGGGATTATGATTTCAATTCAATCCCTTATGACGGGCTGTTTATCTCCAACGGACCCGGCAACCCCGACATGGTGGATGCCACAGTAGCCAACATACGCAAGGCTATGGACAGCGGCAAGCCAATATGCGGAATCTGCATGGGCAACCAACTGCTGGCACGCGCAGCAGGTGCCTCCACCTACAAGCTCCCCTATGGCCATCGCAGCCACAATCAGCCGGTGCGTCGCGCAGGCACACAGAAATGCTACATAACCTCGCAGAATCATGGTTTCGCCGTAGATGACACCACCCTTCCCGACGATTGGGAGCCGCTTTTCATCAACATGAACGACGGCACAAATGAAGGCATCCGCCACAAGTCCAAACCCTTTTTCTCGGCACAGTTTCATCCCGAAGCCTCGTCAGGCCCGAAGGACACGGAATTTCTTTTTGACGAATTCATCAATATGCTCTGATCAACCATGTCGATAATACAGAATACACAAGCCGTACTGCCACACAAGGTCCTGCTTCTCGGAAGCGGCGCATTGAAAATAGGCGAAGCCGGAGAATTTGACTACTCGGGATCGCAGGCTCTGAAAGCGATGAAAGAAGAGGGTATCCACACAGTACTGATCAACCCCAACATCGCCACAGTCCAGACTTCCGAAGGAATCGCCGACACTATCTACTTCCTCCCCGTCACGCCATATTTCGTGGAAAAGGTTATAGAGAAGGAACGCCCCGACGGTATTCTCCTCGCATTCGGCGGACAGACCGCCCTGAACTGCGGCGTTGAATTACAACAATCCGGCGTCCTCGAAAAGTATGGGGTAAAAGTGCTCGGCACTCCCGTGCAGGCAATCATGGACACCGAGGATCGCGAACTGTTTGTGAAAAAACTCGACCAGATCAACGTAAAGACCATCAAAAGCGAGGCCGTGGGGTCGGTTGCCGATGCCATAAAGGCCGCGTCAGAACTCGGCTACCCCGTAATCGTGCGCGCAGCCTATGCACTCGGGGGTCTCGGCAGCGGATTCTGCGACAACGAGCGTGAACTGGTAGAACTGGTGGAAAAAGCGCTGTCGTTCGCGCCTCAGGTGCTTGTGGAGAAATCGCTCAAAGGATGGAAAGAGGTGGAGTATGAAGTGGTACGCGACAGGTTCGACAACTGTATCACCGTCTGCAACATGGAGAACTTCGACCCGCTTGGAATCCATACCGGCGAATCGATTGTAGTCGCTCCGTCGCAGACACTCTCAAACGAGGATTACCACTATCTGCGCAAACTCGCCATAAAAATCGTGCGCCATATCGGCATCGTAGGTGAGTGTAACGTGCAATATGCTTTCGACCCCTCGTCCATGGACTACCGTGTGATAGAGGTGAACGCTCGTCTTTCGCGCTCATCCGCCCTCGCCTCCAAGGCCACAGGCTATCCGTTGGCTTTCGTGGCCGCGAAGCTCGGACTCGGTTACGGACTGTTCGACCTGAAAAACTCTGTCACCAAAGTCACTTCAGCGTTCTTCGAACCTGCGCTCGACTACGTGGTCGTAAAGATTCCTCGCTGGGATCTTGGCAAGTTCCACGGCGTGAAGCGAGAGATCGGCTCGTCGATGAAGTCGGTGGGTGAGGTCATGGCAATAGGACGCACATTCGAGGAGGCCATACAAAAAGGACTTCGCATGATCGGCCAAGGTATGCATGGATTCGTCGAGAACAAGGAACTAACAATTCCGGACATCGACAAATCGCTGCACGAGCCTACCGACAACCGAATATTCGTCATATCGAAAGCGATGCGCAAAGGATACACCGTCGACCAGATACACGACCTGACCAAGATAGACCGTTGGTTCCTTTATAAACTCCACAACATAGTGGCCACAGCCGACGAGCTGGAGACGTTCGACTCGCTCGACCGCCTGCCGCTGAATCTACTACGCCAGGCGAAGGAACAGGGGTTCAGCGACTTCCAGATAGCACGCGCCATATTCAAAAGCAACATCACTTCAAACGTCGAGGCCTCCAACAGAGTAAGGACTTTCCGCAAGCAGGCAGGTATAGTCCCGGTAGTAAAACAGATCGACACCCTCGGTGCCGAATATCCCGCCCAGACAAACTATCTGTACCTCACATACAACGGAAATGAGGACGACGTGAAATACCTTCATGACCACCGCTCGATAGTCGTTCTCGGCTCGGGAGCCTACCGCATAGGTAGCTCGGTAGAGTTTGACTGGTGCTCCGTCAATGCGCTCATGACAGTGAAGCGCGAAGGATGGCGCTCAGTGATGATCAACTACAACCCCGAGACGGTGTCAACCGACTATGACATGTGCGACCGCCTCTACTTCGACGAGCTGACCTACGAACGTGTGATGGACATCCTCGAGCTTGAGCAGCCACACGGGGTGATACTGTCTGTAGGAGGCCAAATTCCCAACAACCTCGCCACAAGGCTCGATGACGCCGGTGTACCTATACTCGGTACGTCGGCCACATCAATCGACAACGCCGAGGACCGCCACAAGTTCTCGGCCATGCTCGACCGCATCGGGGTGGATCAGCCGCGATGGCGCGAACTGACATCGTTCGCCGACATAGAGGAGTTTATCGACGAAGTCGGCTTCCCCGTACTTGTTCGTCCAAGTTATGTGCTCTCAGGAGCCGCGATGAATGTATGTTCCAACAACGAGGAACTGCAGCGATTCCTGCGTCTGGCGGCAAATGTGTCGCAGGAACATCCAGTAGTAGTCACGGAGTTCATCCAGTTCGCCAAAGAGATTGAAATGGATGCAGTGGCCCAGAACGGCGAAATCAAGGTATACGCCATATCGGAGCATATAGAGTTCGCCGGTGTTCATTCCGGCGATGCCACCATACAGTTCCCCCCGCAGAAGCTCTATGTCGAGACCATACGCCGCATCAAGAAGGTCAGCCAGAAGATAGCCAAGGCTCTCAACATCTCCGGACCCTTCAACATACAGTTCCTCGCCAAGAATAATGACATCAAGGTAATCGAGTGCAACCTGCGTGCATCACGTTCGTTCCCGTTCGTGAGCAAGGTGCTTAAACTTAACTTCATCGACATAGCCACACGCGTTATGCTCGGGCTGGAGACGGAGAAGCCCCACAAGAACGCATTCGATCTCGACTATGTAGGCATCAAGGCAAGCCAATTCAGCTTCTCCCGCCTGCAAGGGGCCGATCCCGTGCTAGGTGTCGACATGTCGTCGACCGGCGAAGTCGGTTGCATCGGTACCGACACCGATGAGGCCATACTTAAATCGATGCTTTCAGTAGGTCTGCGCATCCCATCGAAAGGCAAAGGTGTCCTTCTCTCCACGGGTACCCCGAAACAGAAAGCGGACATGCTCGACGCGGCACATGAGCTGAACAACAACGGCTACAAGCTTTACGCCACAGGCGGTACACACAGGTTCCTGACCGACAACGGTATTCCAGCGGTGAAAGTGTATTGGCCCAGCCAACCCGACATGCAGCCCCAGGCGCTCGACCTGCTCCACCACAAGGAAGTGGATCTTGTAGTCAACGTACCTAAGAACCTGTCGGAGACTGAGCTGACAAACGGCTACCGCATCCGTCGCGCCGCCATCGACCTCAATATCCCGTTGCTCACCAACGCCCGTCTGGCATCTTCATTCATCGACGCATTCACGCGCCTGCCGTTAGACGGCATCGAAATCCGATCCTGGAACGAATATTAATTAATGGACATCCAGATTTCACAACACAACGCCCAACACCCTCCACTATAAGACTACAGCGCATAAGCTCCGGTGCAACCATAGGATTGCATGCCGCTTATGCGCTTTCCCATTAAAAAGCCTACGACCAATGGCACGAATTACAAACCATATTACAGTCCTGATCATAGCGATATTCATAACCATGGCCACAGTACGCGCGACAAACTGCAATGTAAAGGACATTTACCGGGCAGAAGCGGATTCTTTCCTGAAAGCCATCCCCGACAGCATGCAGATACGCCAGGCAGATGCCGTGTATAAGGCCATTGGCGGTGATTACGGCGCACTCGCATCCGTCAGGATGTCGCGCAACGTGCAGCCTGAACTTCCCAAAGGTGTAAGCTGCAACCTTGTGACCGGCAATATGGTTCTATTCCGATGTGACAGGTACTACAACGACACGATTCCGCTGCTCGTATATTTTCATGGAGGAGGCTGGACCATCGGGAGCATAAACAGCTGCACACGTTTCTGTGCGGCTATGGCTATTAACGGCGTAGCGGTGCTGGCAGTAGATTATAGGCTCGCGCCTGAACACCCCTACCCCGAAGGCCTGACCGATTGTGTTGATGCCGTCAAATGCGCGGCCGACAGCCTTGATGTATGGCGGTGCGCAGGCATATCGCTGGGAGGCGATAGTTCAGGAGGCAATCTGGCCATAGCCACGGCAATGAGTTTCCCGGAAGGAACGTTCGACAGTCTTATAGCATTTTACCCGGTTACAAAGGCATATCGCGACAACTCATCAAGCTGGAATGAATATGGCGACGGTTTCGGCCTGGACAACCGCTTGATGGATGCATTCAACTCTGCATATACCAAAGATCCGCACAAGCCTCTCATATCTCCGGCTGATACCCCGGATACATGGCTGAAGAAACTGCCTCCCACCCTACTCATAGCCGCCGAACGCGACATCCTTAAAGATCAAGGTCTCGAATTCGCCGAACGCCTCAGAAGCCTCGGCAAAGAGGTGAGATATGACATGATTCCCGGGTCGGTACATCTTTTCATAACAGTGCCGGGGCAGAACAAGGCTTTCAGCCATGCTGTCTCTGCCGCATCTGAGTTCCTGTCACATAACAGTGGTACTACTTACGTACAGAGATAAGCTCTTTCGCCTGCTTGCCCGTGATCAGGTCAATATCGATGCGAACCACACACACTGCCTTAATAAAACGGGCAATCTCATCTGAGGGGTCGATGCCGGGACTGTACTTTTCGCACAAAAGCGACAGTCCCTTTATGACCTCCTTATCATCATTCACAAGCGCAGCCTTTCCGAAAACAATCACACTCCGGAAATATGATGTGAATTCCTCCGGTATCACATCGTCCTTATCCACTACACACATCGAGCATCCTGGATTGCGCATGATGCAGTCAAGCTTATGTCCCTGCTTCGCACAGTGCACGTAAATCGCAGTGCCGTCGTAGGCATAGTTAACCGGTACCACATAAGCATAATCGTCATCACTCGTCATTGCCCATACGGCATATTTGCCGCAGTACAAAATGCGGTGGCACTCTTCCATCGCCAGTTCCTGTCTGAACCTTCGCATTTTTCTCCCCATCATCCCATGACTTTGAGTCCTATAATCGAAAGAATAAGTGTGGTGATGAATAATATCCTCCAAAACGTGGCCGGTTCATGGAAAAAGACTATCCCGACAATCACCGCACCCACCGCGCCGATACCGGTCCACACCGGATAGACCGTACCGATAGGAAGCTTTTCGGCGGCCTTGGCCATCAGACACATACTTAGCGCCAATGCGCACACGAATCCTACCCACCACCATGCAAGTTCCGAGCCGGTCGCTGTCTTTGTCTTGCCTAAGCAGAAAGTAAATCCGACCTCCATCAGGCCGGCAAATAAAAGAATAAACCAATACATGACTTTGAACCAACCTATCGAGGGCTGCAGCAATACCCGGCGTCTCCTTCCAAGGCACTGCAAAATTAATACTTACAACCAACTTGCAGAAATTATTTCTATATTTACGACGAGAACTCTTCACACTATTATTGTGAATTGCTTATAAGTATTGAAGAACCACCCAATCTTATAGCAAAGAATATCAATACAAAGAAGCACGGCTGACGCATCTTAATTTTATACAACATCAAAACTTTTTAAAGCATAGAG
>NZ_CAJTYX010000043.1 GCF_910583865.1 uncultured Muribaculum sp. | reverse complement strand
TGCCTTTCAAGATGTTGGACTCTCTGATTTATGGTTTAGCGGACAGTAATAATTCGAAAATTTTTCTTGCGCAACCCTTGTGGAAGTCCACTTCCCCGTTTTCGAGTGGTTTGTAGCATGCCAGGCAATTATCCATCGTTCACCTCGCTTTCTTCAAAAGGTATGATGCTGATGTTCCCGATGCAATCCTTGCAGCAGGCAAGCAGCAGTGAGAAACGGTCGCGGGCCGATATCTTCCAGCTCTGTTCTGCGATATCAAGCAGCCATCCCTCTGGTATAAGCCCGTCAAAGAACGGTAATAAAACATCGTCGCGGTAAGGGGATTCCTGAAGCGGAAGTGTCAGACTGACCGGTGTCGGATTCCCGGAATTCAGATAACGGGTGTCGTAACGGAATTCATAGCCCATATCGTCCTCGGTCAGGATACCGGCAAGAGTGTTATCGATGAACACGTTGGCTTTCTTCATGATCCGGAGGTTTTCGTCGGTGTCATTTCGACTCCGAACAGTTTAAGCACCTGATTGACTTTATCAAGGCGCAATGTCTCCTTACCTTGCTCCAGTTCACGGACAAAACGCAATCCCACACCGGATTTTTGCGACAGGTCGACCTGCGTCAGCCCGTATTGCTTACGTTTTTCTTTCACATATTTTGCCAATGGTGTCATAGAAAATATACCCTTTATGGTGCAAAGATATGAAAAACGAGGGATATTGCACCATAAAGGGTATAAAATATTGCAAGTCCGACCTTATTATACCCTAGAGGGTATGAATGGCTATTCCTCCGACTTCATGGCGGGGTATGTGGGGTCGGAAGCGGGGTCGGGGGCCATGTGGTTGAAGCCTTGGGCGCGGAGGGGCATTTCGGTGCCGTCGCGGGTGACAAGGGCGCAGCCGAGGCTCTCCTTGGTGATATGGCCTATGACCTTCACGCCGGGGAGATCCTTCACCTTCTCGTGGTCGGCGAGGGGCACGGTGAAAAGCAGCTCGTAGTCCTCGCCGCCGTTGAGGGCGGCTGTCACGAGGTTCATCCCCAGCTCCTCGGCCATCACTGCAGTCTGGTAGTCGATGGGTATTCGGTCCTCGTAGACACGGCAGCCGGTATGTGAACCCCTACAGATGTGGAGCAGCTCGCTCGACAGACCGTCGGACACGTCGATCATCGAGGTCGGCTTTATACCTGCACCGGCGAGCGCCTGCACTATGTCGCGGCGCGCCTCCGGCTTGAGTTGCCTCTCCACGAGATACTCCTTGCCGTCGAATTTTGGCACGAAATCCTTTTGCCCGGCGGAGGCCGTCTTTTCGCGTTCGAGCAGCTGGAGGCCCATGTAGGCCGCCCCGAGGTCGCCGCTCACGCAGATCAGGTCGGTGTCCTTGGCTCCGTCGCGGTACACGATGCCGTCGGCGGGGGCGTCGCCGATGCATGTCACGGAGATCACCAGCCCCTGGCGCGAGGCTGTGGTGTCGCCGCCCACGAGGTCGACGCCGTAGACGGCGCATGCCGTGCGCAGACCGTCGTATAGGGCGTCGATATGCTCTACGGCGAAGCGTCGCGAGATGCCGAGCGACACCACGATCTGGCGCGGCGTGCCGTTCATGGCGTAGATGTCGCTGAAGTTGACCACGGCGGCCTTGTAGCCGAGATGCTTAAGCGGCACGTAGGTCAGGTCGAAGTGCACGCCTTCGAGGAGCATGTCGGTAGTGACGAGCACGTCGGTGCCGGCGTAGCGCATCACTGCCGCGTCGTCGCCCGTGCCTCGCAGCGAGCTTGCATTGACGAGCGGAAATTCGCGGGTGATCCGGTCGATTAGGCCGAACTCCCCTATCGAGGATATTTCAGTGAGATTCTGTTCCATGATGTGTATGATATATATAATGTGCGCCCCCACCGGTGGAGAGGGCGCTCTTTATTTTTGGTTGCTCTGTGGTCAGGAGCGCTTGACCAGTTCGGTCATTATCTCCATCATCTTGGGCTGTGCGGCTGCGGCGGCCTTCTGCACCTCTTCGTGCGACACCTTTTCGACGATACCTTCAACGCCGAGGTCGGTGATCACCGACACTCCGAACACTTCCATGCCCATGTGGCGCGCCACGATCACTTCGGGAACGGTCGACATGCCGACGGCATCGCCGCCGATGATGTGGAAGTAGCGGTACTCCGCCGGGGTCTCGAACGTCGGACCCTGAGTACCCACATACACTCCGTGCATCACACGGATACCTTTCTCGGCGGCTATCTCCCTGGCGCTGTCGATCAGGCGGCGCGAGTAGGCCTCGCTCATGTCGGGGAAGCGCGGGCCCCACTCCTCGTAGTTCTTGCCGCGCAGAGGATGCTCGGGGAAGAGGTTGATGTGGTCGGTGATGATCATTATGTCGCCGATCTCAAACTCGGGGTTCATCCCTCCGGCGGCGTTGCTGACGAAGAGTGTCTTTATGCCAAGCTCGTGCATCACGCGGATGGGGAAGGTCACTGTTTTCATGTCGTAGCCTTCGTAGAAATGGAAGCGGCCCTGCATGGCCATGACGGGACGGTCGCCGAGGCGTCCGAAGATAAGGTTGCCGCTATGCCCCTCTACGGTCGACACCGGGAAGTTGGGGATCTCGTTGTAGGGGATGTACTGCTTGTCGGTGATCGAGTCGACAAGCGCGCCCAGACCTGTGCCGAGGATGATGGCGGTGGTGGGGACGGGGGCGGCTACACGCGTGCGGATATATTCTGCTGTTTCTTTTATTTTCGCTAACATGGGATTATAACGGTGTACTTGAAGTTATGGTTTGAAAAGATGAGTCATTTAACACGATGCATGTCCGGCGTCATGCGGTTATTTCCTTACCTGTGAGGAGGCCGAGTTGAAGTCCCGCAATGCCCGGCGTATCTCCATGTCGAACGGGTTGGCGTTCTGCGGCATCTTCTGCGGCATGAATTCCACCTTTATGGGCAGATAGAACGTGGCCCCTTTCAGTTCGGGCGGGAAATACGGGTTGTTGGCCATGCGCACCGAGTCTTTTTCGGTGGTGATGATGTACTTGTGCTTGCCTTCGAGGTGCGAATAGGCTTTCGACAGTTCGGCGAAATCGCGACGTGTGAAATTGTGGTGGTCGGGGAAGCGCAGCACGCTCACCTTGGCCTTGAAGCCCCTGGCATAGCGCAGGAGCGGCCGCGGGTTGGCTATTCCGGTGACAACGAGCACGGCATCGTCAGGGTTGAGCCATTCCAATCCGGGCACGTAACGCACTTCATCGGGGAACACGCTTACCAGATGGCCGTAGCGGTAATGCGAGAAGTAGAGGCGCTGGAACGGGAACAGCTTCAGGTTGTCGTAGATGATGCTCACGTCGCCGGGGCGTATGTCCTGCGGGCATTTTGTCACTACTATTATGTCAGCGCGGAGCAGTCCTTGCATCGATTCGCGCAGACGGCCGAGCGGGAGCATCTCGTCGTTGTAGACCGGACGGTGCCACTCGGTGAGCACGATTGATGTCGATGGCTTTACGTGACGGTGCTGGAAGGCATCGTCGAGCACTACCAGATTGATCGACGGGTCAAGCCTCAGCAACTCGTTGATACCTTTCACACGGCTCTCGCAGACAGCCACGCGGATGTCGTGGCCGTATTTCTGGTATATCTGGTAAGGCTCGTCGCCGATGTCGCCCGGTGTCGAACGCTTGTCGGCGAGTATGAAACCCTTGGTGCGCCGGCGGTATCCGCGCGACAGCACTCCTATGTTGTATTCCTGCCTGAGCAGGTCCACCACATATTCCGTGTGGGGGGTCTTGCCTGTGCCCCCTACGGCAAGGTTGCCGATGACGAGCACCGGCACCGGGAAAGTATGCTCCTTGAGGACGTGCCAGTCAAACAGCTTGTTGCGCACAGCGGTGACCATACCGTATATCCACGATAACGGTCGGAGTATCAGCGTGTCGACAAGTCTGTTGTGGCGCATGGGGTTGCTGGCTTGATTGTTGTCAGGGTTCTACCGTGAATGGCATGCGCGCCTGCACGGGGTCCATCGTACCGAGCGACTGTACGGTCTTGTAGATGGGGTAGGCGGCGCCCAGCTCTTTCTTGATGGCTTCAGTGCGCATCTGGGCATTGCTCATGATGAGTTTTTCCCACCATGTGCCTTCCGGGTCGGGATATTCGACGATGGAATATGAGCCTTCGGAATTTTCCTCGGCCAGGGCCATGATGCAGTCGTTGAGGGTGCCGAGCCGGTCCACCAGGCCTATTTCAATGGCCTTTGTCCCGGCCCATACACGCCCTTCGGCGATGGCCTTGATGGAGTCGACAGGCATGCCGCGGCCTGCGGCGCAGCGTCCGACGAATGTCTCGTAGCCACGGTCGATCATCCTCTGCATGGCCTTGCGCTGCACGGGTGTGAATGGCCTGATGATGCCCATCGCGGCGTTGGGGTTGGAGGCGATGAGGCTGTAGTTCACGCCGAGATGCTTCTCCATCATACCTTCAATGCTGGGCACCATGCCGAATATGCCTATGGAGCCGGTGAGCGTGGTGGGCTGGCAGAATATCTTGTCGGCCCCGCAGGATATGTAGTATCCTCCGGAGGCGGCCACGTCGCCCATCGACACGTAGAACGGCTTGTCCTTTGTCTTGAAGTATTCGAGCGCCTCCCATATCTGTTCGGAGGCGTAGGCGCTGCCGCCGCCGGAGTTCACGCGGAGCACGAGCGCCGATATGTCGTCATCATCGGCGAGGTCGTAGATGAGGGGTGCCATGTCGGCGCCGACTATACCCTCGTCGCCCTCCTGTACGATGTCGCCCACGGCATACAGCACGGCTATGCGGTAGTCGGGCTTGGATGCTTCCTTCAGATACTTGTGGGGATATGACTGGTTGAGGTATTCCGACGGTTTCACCAGGCGCAGGTCGTCGTCATCGTCAATGCCCGACATGGCCTTGAGCGTCTGTTCGGCGTCGTGGCGGTAGCGCAGCGAGGTGACCACCCCGCGAGAGGGGTAGGTGGCGGGGTCCTCGGTGACTATGATGCTGTCGGCCCAGGCGTTTATCACGGCGGGATCCACGTTGCGCCCCGATGCGATGGCGGTGCGCACGTCGCTCCATATGGGGTCGAGGTATTCACGCGTCTGCCTTATGTTGGCCTCGCTGGGGGCGGTGAGCAGGAACGGCTCGACGGCGCTCTTGTATGTGCCTACCTTGAACACCTGGACATCTACCCCGAGCTTGTCGAGAAGCCCCTTGAAATAGAGCAGCCCGGCTCCGACGCCATGTATGTCGACCTCGCCGACTGGGTTGAGCCAGAGCGAGTCCGCGGCGGAGGCCACGATATAGTCGCTCTGGGCATAGCTGTCGGCGTAGGCGGCCACCCACTTGCCGGAGTTGCGGAAAGTGTTGACTGCCTCGTTGACCGACATCAGCGTGGCCACTCCGGCCGACACGCCTCCGCAGTCGAGATACACGCCCTCGATCTTGGGGTCGGTGGCAGCGATCTTGAGCGCGTCGAGAAGGCGGTTGAGTGATATCGAGTTGTTTTCCACTCCCTGCAGCTGCTGCATAAGTGTCGTGCCTTGCTCGCGCTCCACGATTTCCGAGGAGAGGTCGATGTGGAGTATGGAGTGGCTCTCTGTCGCCGGATGCTGCTGCCCTATGCTCATGAGCATCATCTGTATCATCATGTAGATCATGCCGAAGAAGCCCAGGAGTCCTGTTATGAAGATGCCGGCTACTACGGCCAGGGCGGTCATGCAAAATTGCTTGAAATTCATATTGCTTTTTCTTTATCGTGCCGCCGGAGGGTGCGACGTTCACATCGCGGCGGGTACTATTCCTCGCAAAGTTAGCAATTCATGCCAACAAATGCAAAAGCATATTCCCAAAGCTCCGGATTTATTTTCAGATAAGTAACTTCTTATAGGTAAAATGTGCAATAATATGCGTATTATCTTGAATTTACAGGTCAGTTTCCGGCAAGCTGTCATTCGGTCATGCCGCGCAGTGTGCCACGGCGCAGTTCTTCCTGAAAAATTTCATAGACAAAAGCCGGACTTTCGACATACATGCCGTTGTCGGGGCGGCATAGCGCATCGAATGTTTCGGAGTTGTGAAACAGCAGCAACGCTTCCTCCAATCCGACATTCTGTTCTTTCATGATCCATTCGACCACTTTGGACGTAATGTATTCCACCAGAAACTCAAATGTGTTTTCAGAAGAGTATGTCATAAGGCTGTCAGGTATGATGTCGCTCGACGGGGATGATTTTTCTTTCAGTTCGACCACGACCGCGACGCCCAATGCGTCGGAAATCTTGTTTATGGTAGAGAATGTTATGCCTCGTCCGTTCTCGATTTTCGATATTTCCGACTTGGTGACGCCGACCTTTTCACCCAATTGCTGTTGGGTGAGTCCAAGTTCCTTTCTGCGTTTCAAGAACAGCAGGCCTATTTCATCGAATTTCGTTTTCATGATCATGGACGCAAAGATAATAGAAGTTTCCAATAATGGCAACACTCCGATTGGTGAAGTTGTTAAAAAATAATCCATGGTTTTCGCAGATGCCTGGAAAAGCTGTGGAAAAACCTGAGATGAGTGAATGTCCAAATTCACACCTTTTTTAAATCCTATGTTTCAGAATATTTTGTAATTTTGCAATCTAAACGCGCCAGTGCAGACAAAGACCACACAATATAAGTAATAACTTATATACAATAACGGAACACCCTTGTAGCCGCAAAAGGTTTGGTCGCCTGTCTGCCTACTCGGAAGTTTTCCACTTTTTATGAAATTTAGTTTTGATCGTTCTAAACACGTTTTCTATTCGCCGGAGTTTGAGGAACTTATTAAAGATACAATAAGGTTCTTCAATGGAACTCCCATACAGCCTATGCCTCCTTTGGAAGATTTTGAAGGAGCTGGAGTATATGCACTATATTTTATTGGGAAAAACGGTTTATATAAGGACTTTCATGAAATAAATAGATTAGATTTTAGACAACCTATTTATATCGGCAAAGCCGTACCTCGTGGATGGCGACAAGGACGTGTTCCGATAAGTTCTTCACATGAGCTTTACAGAAGATTATGCGACCACGCAAAAAGTATAGGCGCAGCTTCAAATTTGGATATGAGCGATTTTCTTTGCCGTTTCATGATATTGGAAAATGCAGCAAGCAATTTGATCGGTACGGTTGAAGCAGCTTTGATTAGAAACTATAACCCGTTATGGAATTGTGTTGTCGATGGTTTCGGAAACCATGATCCCGGTAGCGGAAGATATAATCAAGAGCGTTCAGAATGGGACACATTGCATCCTGGACGAAATTGGGCTAATCGTTGCGCGGAGCCTTCCAAATCGATTGAGGACATTTTCAAGAGTATTGAAATTTATTTTAGTGATTTCAACAATGTGTAATTGTCTTGAAATATTTTCCGGAGCTGGAGGATTAGCGACTGGAATAGGTCTTGCAGGTGTTAATCATACAGCTTTTGTTGAATGGAACAGCGATGCTTGTAAGACGCTTAGAAGAAATTACGATGGAAGAATCGTATTTGAGGAGGATATACGGACTTATGATTTCTCACAGTGTCATGGTGTAGACATTGTTGCGGGAGGTCCTCCTTGTCAACCTTTTTCCATGGGAGGCAAAGCAAAAGGTGATCTCGACAAACGAGATATGTTCCCTTCTGCAATACGTTCCATACGAGATTTATTGCCTCGGGCATTTTTTTTTGAGAATGTGAAAGGACTCTTACGTCCAAATTTCAAATCATATCTGGATTATATCCTGCTTCAACTTCAATATCCTACAATCCACAATGCATACGAGGATTGGAATTCACATATTGACAATATCGTCAAACAAAGTAAGAATATCCCGCTTTCAGAACAATATGAAGTACAAATTCACTTAGTTAATGCGGCGAACTATGGCGTACCTCAAAAACGTGAGAGAGTGATAATTGTTGGCTTCAGGAAAGACCTTGGTATTTCTTGGTCTCTCCCGCCCGTAACCCATTCCTTCGATTCCCTACTTTGGGAAAAGTATGTGACCAATTCTTATTGGGACAGGCATAAAATAACACCATCCAATGAAGAATTTTCTGATTTCGGAAGGATGAAAAATATGTTGTCATTGAAATATGGTTTTTTCCCTCCAGACTTACTGCCGTGGAGAACAGTTAGGGATGCTTTGATAAATATTCCCCAATGTGATGATCAAGACTATTTTCCTTCTGAACATATAATACGAGACGGCGCAAGAGAATATCCCGGTCATACCGGAAGTCCAATAGATGAACCGGCCAAAACTATTAAGGCTGGCGCACATGGTGTTCCCGGAGGCGAAAATATGATAAAATTTCAAGATGGTTCATTCCGTTACTTTACAGTATTTGAAGCTAAACGTTTGCAAACATTCCCTGATAATTACCAAATAATCGGTTCATGGACAGAAGCGATGCGCCAGCTTGGAAACGCGGTCCCTGTTAAACTTGCGCAAACGATTAGTTCGTCAATTCTTGCTTGCTTGGAATGAATCGCAATGCGATAAGATAATTTAAACAGCGTTCAAGCGACGATAAATTTATATGTTATACAATAGTTAGTAATCATCGAACAGTACATGCTATAATTATTTGGCATTCAAAGTCTTATATAGTCCCAGATCCATTCTCGAAATTTATTGGCACACAAATAGGCACACAGAAATCATCGAACTATGTATCAGTGAATTTCACGAGTAGGCAAATACGTATATGGAAACTTTTCACCGTGGAGATAATGTGAATCCCAATTTATCCTAATATTGCGAATGACACTATCCTACAACTACAGGGATTGTTTTTCATGGTGAGGGGGGAATCAAGCAAAAACGGGGGCTTGGGTGTTATAGGATTTTAAGACATCCTCGTTTTTGTTTAATTTTGCGAATCTTTCACGGAATATGAGTATTATGAAGAGATATGTAGTTTATCTGACGGTAGCGGTGATGGGTGTGGCCGTTATGGCATGCCGCGCCCGCAGAGGTGATGCGACGGTGATGCCACAGGAGCGCCCCGAAAGTATGGTGGTGGGTCATAGTTCGATGATTCCCAAGGCTGTGGTGTATCGCACCAACGGCCCGTTTGCCGACAATGTGCCGGTGACTATGAACCGCGACCGCAGCCGTATCGTATCTTTCCCGGATCCGTCCGACGTGCGCGGTGCGTCTGCGCCGGTGCTCCTTGCCGACGGTTATCTGCTTGACCGGCGCGGGGTTGGGATAAACACCGCATTCACCCGCTACACTTATTCCGAGTATGCCGCGATGGAGTCCGCGCCGTCGGTTGAACGTCTGCGCGAGATGGTCATCCCGGGGTCGATCGTCACGGATCTCGTCAAACTGCCGTTTCCGCTCTCCACGGCTCTGTCCGACACGGCCCGGGTCAACCGCATCATCCGTCAGGGATTCCCCGACTGCGAGGTGGTGGTCGAGCGCAAGGCCGTTGCCCCGTTTCTGTAAACCCCGTTCCATTTAAACATCAGTAACAATCTGAAATTCAAGAATAATGATATTGTTTCCTAACGCAAAGATAAATTTAGGGCTTTATATCACAGGCCGACGACCAGACGGTTACCATGACCTGCTGACGGCGTTTTATCCCGTCAACTGGCACGACATACTTGAGATAGTCCCCGCCCGAGGGGAGGACACCACGCTCACTGTCACGGGCCGGGGCGTCGACTGCCCGCCGGAGAAGAACCTTGTGATGCGCGCCTATAGGGCTTTGGCTGAGGTGGCTCCCCTATCCTCCGTCGACATATACCTCCACAAGGTGATTCCCGACGGCGCAGGCCTCGGGGGAGGCAGTGCCGACGCCGCCTTTACCATCCTCGGGCTTAACAACCTTTTCAGCCTCGGGCTGGCCGCCGATGAGATGGCACGTGTGGCCGCACGCATCGGCGCCGACTGTCCTTTTTTCATTTACGACCGTCCGATGCTCGCCACGGGCATCGGAGACGTGTTCTCTCCCTGCGAGGTGTCCCTTGCGGGAGTGCCGGTGCTTATCGTGAAGCCCGACGTGCACGTGTCGACCCGCGAGGCATATGTCGGTGTGACCCCGCGCGACCCGGACGTTGATTTAGCCGGGCTGCTTGCCGGGCCTGTCGCTTCATGGCAAGGGAGGTTGGTGAATCAGTTTGAGCAGAGTGTCTTTCAGGCCCATCCGGAAATCGCCGGGCTGAAGTCTGCCATTCTCGGCATGGGCGCGGCCTATGCGTCGATGTCAGGGTCCGGTTCGGCTGTGTTCGGCATATTCCCGGGCGCTGACAGTGACAAGTTGTCACGCGAGGCTTCCATCCGGTTCGCCGGCATGGAATTCTTCGTGTCGACCAACCGGATGTAGAGGAACGCAGGAATTTAACATTTGTCATTAAACGTCCTCTGAATGAACGTTATCGCCACGTCGGCGGTTATTATAGATAGATAATATGGGAATTTACGGCATTGTTTTTGCAGTAAAATAACCGGATAGACCGATGAAAAGAAAAAAGACCAAGCATATGGACAAGAATAAGAATCATGGAAATGCCGCCGCGCCGCAGAATCCGGTTGATGGCGAGATTTCTGTCAATGACATTGATAATGAGTTTGTAGAGCAGCAGGACGCCGAGGCCGCTAAGGATATCGCCAATGAGGAGGCCGACCGCGCGGCCGCCCTTCAGAAAGAGCTTGACGACACCCGCGCACAGCTTGAGAAGGAGAAGAAGGAGTATCTTTTTCTTATGGCCGAGTTCGACAATTTCCGCAAGCGCACGCTCAAGGAGAAGAGCGAGCTGATAAAGAACGGCGGCGAGAACGCCCTGAAGGGCCTCCTCCCGGTGATCGACGATTTCGAACGTTCGCTCGATGCCATCAAGGCCTCCGACGACGCCGCTTCCATCCGCGAGGGTGTCGAGCTGATCTACAACAAGTTCGTGAAATATCTCGAGCAGAACGGCGTGAAGCCGATAGATTCCGCTCCCGGCACAGTCTTTGACACCGAGCTGCATGAAGCCGTGACGACTTTCCCCGCTCCCGACGAGAGCCAGAAAGGCAAGGTGATCGACACCGTGCAGAAAGGCTATACTCTCCACGACAAGGTCCTGCGCCACGCAAAGGTGGTAGTGGGACAATAAAATCCGGCCGTTATGGACAACAAACGCGATTACTACGAAGTGCTCGGCGTGGACAAGAACGCCACTCCGGAGCAGCTCAAGAAGGCCTACCGTAAGCTGGCCTTGAAATATCATCCCGACAAGAATCCCGGCGACAAGGCTGCGGAGGAGAAGTTCAAGGAGGCCGCCGAGGCCTACGACGTGCTCTCCGATGCTGACAAGCGCGCCAAGTACGACCAGTGGGGCCACTCTATGGGTCCTTCCGGCTTCGGCGGCGGTGGTGGCGGCGGCTTCCATGCCGGCGGCATGTCGATGGAGGACATTTTCGCCCATTTCGGCGACATCTTCGGCGGCGGCAGCTACGGAGGGTTCGGCGGATTCGGTTCGGCGGCCGGTGGCGCGCCGCGTCGCCGCAGGCAGCCCAAGGGGAGCGACCTGCGCATAAAGGTCAAGCTCACCCTCAGCGAGCTTGCCACGGGTGTGACCAAGAAGCTGAAGATTCCGCGTTTCGTGCAGTGCCAGCATTGCAACGGCACTGGTGCGAAGGACGGCACGGCTTTCCAGACGTGCCAGCGCTGTCATGGTTCGGGAGTGATCGAGCACGTGCAGCAGACATTCCTCGGCCCGATGCAGTCTACCTCGACCTGTCCCGACTGCCAGGGTGAGGGAAAGACCATCACCCAGAAATGCCAGTACTGTGGCGGCGAGGGCATCGTGCGTCAGGAGGAGGTGGTGGAATTTACCATCCCTGCCGGCGTGAGCGACGGCATGACGCTGCAGCTCAAGGGTAAGGGCAACGCCGCGCGCCACGGTGGCGTGAACGGCGACCTGCTCGTGGTTATCGAGGAGATTCCCGACCCGGAGCTGATACGCGACGGCAACGACGTTGTCTACAACCTGATGCTCGACATCCCTACGGCAGCCCTTGGCGGTTCGGTCGAAGTGCCGACCATCACCGGAAAAGCACGCGTGAAGATTCCCGCCGGGACTCAGCCAGGGAAGGTGCTCCGCCTGCGTGGCAAGGGCCTCCCCTCGCCCGAGGGCTACGGAAACGGTGACCAGCTCATCAACATCATGGTCTACATCCCCGAGACCCTCAACGACACCGAGCGCAAGGCCATAGAGAGCCTTCAGGGACAGCCCAACATCAAGGCCGACGACTCTATCAAGAAGCGCATCTTCTCTCGCCTGCGCCACATCTTCAATCCCGAAAACTGAGAGGCTTTTTAAACCACCTCTTAGAAACCTTTAGCATCCTCTATAATCTATTACCTCGGAGAGGCCGTGTCTTGCAACATCGATTGCGACACCGCTTCTCCGAGGCTTTTTAGAGGTTGTTTAAAAACAAAAGTGAAATACCGGGCTGTCGGATTTTCAGGGAAATCGGATTTAAGACGAAGGAGCATAGTGGGCTATGTGACTGAGATGCAAATGCGATTTCACAAAAATCCGGCAGCAGAAAGGTAATTTCCGTTTCCGATTATTTCAGTATGTTAAAATATAATCTTTATCCATGACCCAATTAGAATACCCTTAGTTTCGCATCTTTGGATGCCCTTCACCTTTTGATTCAGTCGCATAGCCCACTATGCTCCTGAATCCGCAAGGCGAAATTCATCTCAAATCTGCGAACCCGGTATTTCACTTTTGTTTTTAAACAACCTCTTACATATGCCGGAAAAATAATTCAGTAAAAATTTGCATATATCGTTGGTTTGGTTGTAAATTTGCGATGTTCTTAGTTGGTTTATGCCAATGGTATGACTTGAAATATTACCAATCTTGATTTATCGCAATTATGAAAACACAGCGTTACAAATTTGACGAGACGTGGATGAGGTCCATCCGCCTCATGCCGTATATCAGTGTGGAATACACCGAGCGGATGATCCGCGACTATATCGAGGGGAAGAGGACCGAGGAATATGTCGATCACGAATTCTGCGAGACATATTTCGAGTGCGCATGGGTGGTGATAAAGGCCGAGGTCGATGCCCGCAAGGCGCGTAACGAGCGTGCGCGGCTAAAACGTGTGGCCCGTCGCGATGCTATCCTTGCCGAGGCTGCCCGCTTAAAGGCCATCGAGGATGAGCGCATTGCCCGTGCGGAGGCCGCCCGCAAGGCGGAAGCTGAGGCTGCGGAGGCCGCCAGGAAAGAACGTGCCCGAAAGCGTCGCGAGCGCAACATCGACCGCACAAACTGCATCACCCGGCAGAGAAAGCCCGCTGCCACCCGCAATCTCTCCTCATGTGCAGTCCCGACCGCTATGCAACCGTCAACCTCCACACCACCCTCAATCGCCATTCCTCCGTCATTCTCCAAACATCCGTCAATCGCCCCACAACCGAAGGGAGGCGTCCAACGTCTTATCACCATGATTCGTCCCGCCTACGAGGTGCAATCGCCTGAATCCCAACGTAGGGATGTACCCCCGGTACATCCGTGTCCATAGATCCTCGCCTCGCCGTGCATCGGATGCTTCGGGAAGCATCCCTACTATCCCATGTAATCATTTTAGATACTTACGTTCGGAAAAGTACAAGTGAGCTTGTTCTTTTCTCTCGACTTATTCGTATCTTTGTGGACTCCGCGGTTGCGGATTGAACGGAAAAAGTAAGAAATAGTAAAAAATAAAGAGATAAACGCTATGTTCAGTAAAGATACATATGTGGAGCGCAGACGCCGTCTGGCCGAGAAGGTGGGCGACGGACTGATACTGCTTTTAGGCAACGACGAGACGGGGCGTAACTTCGAGGATGCCACCTATCCATATCGCCAGGACTCGACTTTCCTGTATTATTTCGGTCTCCCCTATGCGGGGCTTAATGCCGTGATCGACGCGGACAGCGGCGAGGCCATACTTTTCGGCGACGAGCTTTCGATAGACCATATAGTGTGGATGGGCACCCAGCCCACACTTCATGAGAAGGCCCACGGCGTGGGCGTGGAGCATATGATGCCTTCCGGCAGCCTGCGCGGCGTGCTCGACGATGCGCGCAAGGCTGGCCGGAGAATACATACCCTGCCGGAATACCGCGCCGAGCACACCTTGAAGCTGTGGCGCCTGCTCGACCTGAAGCCGGGCGAACACACCCCGTCGGTGGAACTGATACGCGCCGTGGTCGACCAGCGCAACCACAAGAGCGCCGAGGAGATCGCCGAGATAGAGCGTGCGTGCGACGTGACCGCCGACATGCACATCGAGGCCATACGCTGCGTGCGCCCGGGCATGTATGAATATGAGGTGATGGCGGCTCTCGAAAGGGTGGCCGCAGCCAACAACTGCACCTTGTCGTTCAACACCATCTGCACAATCAACGGGCAGACCCTCCACAACCCCTACCATGGCAACCTGATAAAGCCGGGCGACATGGTGCTCGTGGATGCGGGCGCCGAGACGCAGTCGGGCTATGCCGGCGACATGACTTCGACCATCCCCGCCGACCGCAGGTTCACGCCGAGGCAGAAGGCTGTCTACGACGTGCAGGTGGCCGCGCACCAGGCTGCGGTGGAGATGCTGCGGCCGGGTGTGCCTTTCATCGACGTGCACAACCGTGCCGCAGAAGTGGTGGCGCAGGGCATGAAGGACCTCGGCATGCTGCGCTGCTCCGCGCAGGATGCCGTCGAGAGCGGTGCTTATGCCCTTTTCTTCCAGACCGGGCTGGGCCACCTGATGGGCCTCGACGACCACGACATGGAGAACCTCGGCGAGGTGTGGGTGGGCTACGACGGCAAGCCGAAGTCCACGCAGTTCGGACGCAAGTCGCTGCGCCTCGCGCGGCCGCTTGAGCCGGGCATGGTCCACACGATAGAGCCGGGGGTCTACTTCATACCGGAGCTTATCGACCTTTGGGAGAAGGAGGGTCGCTTCGCCGACATGATCGTCTACTCCGAGGTGGAGAAGTGGCGCGACTGGGGCGGCGTGCGCAACGAGGAGGATTTCCTGATCACCGCAGACGGCCATCGTCGCCTCGGCAAGAAAATCCCACTGACCACCGAGGAGGTCGAGGACATGAGGGCAGAGTAGGAGACAGTATTGAGAGGTGTCGGGCGGACTGTTGAACGGTCTCCGGGCACTCTCCCTTGAATCAGAAAATTTTTAATCATGATAACATTTCTTGTGTGCCTGGCGGCGTTGATTGGTGCGTATTTCATCTATGGAAGGTATCTTGACCGCCAGGCGGGAATCGACAAGGATCGGCCCGTTCCCGTCGACCGGATGGCGGACGGGGTAGACTATATTCGCCTGCCGCGATGGCGCACGTTTCTCATACAGCTGCTCAACATCGCCGGCACAGGCCCGATATTCGGCGCCATACTCGGCGCATGCTTCGGGCCGGTGGCATTCGTGTGGATAACGCTCGGCGGAATATTTTTCGGCGCCATGCACGACTATATGTCGGGGATGATGATCGTCAGGGGCGACGGGCGCAGCCTGCCCGAGATTATCGGCCGGTATTTCGGCGTCGGCGTCAGGGACCTCGTAAGGGTGTTCTCCATATTCCTTATGGTGCTTGTCGGCGCGGTGTTCCTGTTGAGTCCGGCGCAGCTGCTCGGCACATTGGTGCCCTCCGTCTCGCAGGCATGGTGGGTCGGGATCATCCTCGTCTACTACATCGTGGCCACGATGCTCCCTGTCGACAAGGTTATAGGGAGGCTCTATCCTGTGTTCGGGGCGGCGCTCATCGCCATGGCCCTCGGGCTGTTCGGGGCGCTCCTGTTCGGCGACTATTCGATTCCGGAGATGACGACGTTCCACAACTACCAGCTCAACGCCCACGACCTTCCTATCATGCCCGCGCTTTTCATCACCATAGCGTGCGGCGCTATCTCCGGATTCCACGCCACGCAGTCGCCGATGATGGCCCGTTGCGTGGGCAACGAGACTGAGTGCCGGATGGTGTTCTACGGGGCCATGATCTCCGAGAGCGTCATAGCGCTTATATGGGCCGCCGTGGCCATGGCATTCTTCGGTGGTGCGGGGGCTCTGAGCCAGACTATGGCCGACAACGGCAACAATCCGGCGTGGGCCGTCGACGTGATATCGCGCGGCACGCTCGGCGCTGTAGGGAGCGTGCTGGCCATGCTCGGTGTGGTGGCCGCGCCGATCACTTCGGGCGATACCGCTTTCCGTTCCGCCCGACTGATGATTGCCGACATATTCGGCATCGACCAGCGTCCGGTCGTGAAGCGCTTCTTTATATGCATACCGTTGTTTGCCATCGGGTTCGGCATCACGCTCATTGACTTCGGGGTGCTTTGGCGCTATTTCGCATGGGCCAACCAGACACTCGGCACGGTCGTGCTGTGGAGCATCGTGGTATGGCTCGCGTCGCGCGGCAAGAATTTCGTGCTAGCCATGGTTCCCGCCGTGTTCATGACTTATGTCATCACTTCGTTCATGTGTGTCGCCGACCAGTTCTTAGGCATCGAGAACAGGGTGCTGGCATATTCGCTCGCAGCCGTGGCCACCCTGGCGATAGCCGCCGGGATAGTGGCGAGGCGCGTGATGCCCTACGTGGCCCGTCGCAAGGAGCTTGTGGCCGACTGACGGCTACGACTCGCCCCAGCGGTGGCGCAGCGGATAGCGCTCGGGATGGATCAACAGCCTGAGCGACGTAGGGTAGGTGAAGTATGCCCATGTCCAGTTGACGAGCACCGCCACCTTGTTGCGCATGCCCAGGATGGATATCAGATGGACGAACATCCACGCCATCCATGCCGGCCAACCTTTCAGGCGCATGTGCGGCAGGTCGGCCACTGCACGTCCGCGCCCGATGGTGGCCATCGAGCCTTTGTCGCGGTAGCGGAACGTCGTGTCCCACGAGCGCCGGTTGAGGTTGCGGGCGAGTGTGCGTGCCTGCTGTATGGCCACCTGTGCCAGCTGCGGGCAGCCGTGGGGATATGCTTCGGAGGCATGGACGGATATGTCGCCTATCGCCATCACCGAGTCACCCAGTCCGGTGGCGCGGTTGAACTCGTCGACGATTATGCGGCCTCCATGTCCGAGTTGCAGCGGCGTGCCCCTCACCTCGAATGATACCGACGTTACCCCCGCCGTCCATATCACCATGCCGGAGTATAGCGTGCCGCCGTCGGAAAATGTTATAACGTTGTCGGCGTATGACTGCATGCGCCGCTCCGTCTGCACATCGACCAGGAGCCGTGAGAGAGCCTTCAGCGCATATTCCGACGCCGAGCTGCTCATGGTCTGGAGAAGCCTGTCGGAGCCTTCGACAAGGGTGATCGTCATCTCGTCGGGGCTTATCGTGGGATATTCGCGCGTGAGGAGATAACGCTTCATCTCGCCGAGCGCGCCTGCTATCTCCACCCCTGTGGGCCCTCCCCCGACAACCACGAAGCTCAGCAGCCTCCGGCGCGTGGCGCTGTCGGGGCATATGGCGGCGCGCTCGAAGCGGTCGAGAATCTCGTTGCGGCAGCGCAGCGCTTCCGAGGTGCGTTTGATTGTGAACACGTACTTGTCGAGTCCGGCCATTCCGAAGAAGTTGTTGCGTGTGCCGGCGGCGATCACCAGCCTGTCGTAGGGGATGGTCTCATATTGCGTCGTCACCGTCTTTTCCGAAGTGTCGATATGGCGCACCTCGCCGATGTGGTAGGCCGGGAGTGGGTGGAGCTTGCGCATCTCGCGCCGGAACGGGAAGGCTATGCTGGCCGGATCGAGCCCCGCCGAGGCTATCTGGTAGAAGAGGGGAGGGAAGCTATGGTAATTGTTGCTGTCCACGAGGATCACGTCGTAGAGCCGGCGGTCGAGATGCTTGACGAGGTATATCCCCGCGAATCCACCTCCGATCACCACTATTCGCTGCTTGGCTGACATTGGATAATTGTTATTTTTGTCTAAATCGACTCATTTTCTAACTTAATGACGTAACTTTACACGGAAATGCCGGTCTGAATTATGTCCCGCCACGCAATGGCTCATAGGCATGGGTGACGACGACGACCGGTAATGTCAATCCGCATTTTGTCGCAATGAAAATGAAGTATCTGAAATATATACTGTTTTTTGCAATATTATGTTCATCCGCAGCGCGGATGTGCGCCCAGATCAACACCGACCAGGTGATGCGTGTGGGGCAGAATTCGCTCTATCTGGAAGATTACGTGCTGTCGATACAGTATTTCAACCAGGTGATAGCCGCCAAGCCTTATCTGGCGCAGCCCTATTTCTACAGGGCCATAGCCAAGATCTCGCTTGAGGACTATATCGGCGCTGAGGACGACGCGTCGACGGCCATATCCCACAACCGCTTCATCACGGGCGCCTATGAGGTGCGCGGCGTGGCGCGTCAGAACCTGGGCAAGCTCAAGGAGGCTGTCGAGGATTACGACCGCGCCCTTGAGCAGCTTCCCGAGAACCGCAGCCTGCTCCTAAACAAGGCGCTCGCCCTGGAGGAACTTAAGGATTTCAAGAAATCGGAGGAGACCTATGCCGAGCTTTTCCGCTACCACCCGCGCTACGACAACGGCCTTGTGGGGCGTGCGCGTCTCTATCTGGCCATGGGCGACACGGCCAAGGCGAGCGCCGACATTGACCATGCCCTCCAGCTAAACAAGAACAATGTCAACGCCTATGTGATGCGCGCTGACATAGCGATCAATTCCGCGAAGGACTATGCACGCGCCCGCGATGATATGGACGAGGCCATAAAGCTCCAGCCGCAGTTTGCCGGATACTTTGTCAACCGCGCGTTCCTGCGTTATCAGCTCGACGACTATTTCGGTGCGATGGCCGATTTCGACTATGCCGTGCAGCTAGACCCGACGAGCGTGCCGGCGCTTTTCAACCGCGGACTGCTGCGCGCCGAGGTCAATGACAACAACAAGGCCATCGACGACTTCAGCAAAGTGCTCGCGCTTGACCCCGACAACTACAAGGCCATGTACAACCGCGCGCTCCTCTCGAAGGAGATCGCCGACTATGCCGGCTCGAACGCCGACCTCGACCGTGTGATCGAGGAGTTCCCGTCGTTTTCGGGCGCATATTTCGTGAGGTGCGAGAACTACCGTCTGATGGGTGAGCGCGCCAAGGCCGAGCGCGACTACGACCGTGCCATGGCGCTTTCGCGTCAGGCCGTTCCCGCCGACGAGGGTGCCGATGTCGACCCGGATGCCGGCGGCTCGCGTTCCGACCGCGACGAGACGCAGGAGCAGGTGGCGGCTCGCTTCACGTCGCTTCTCACCGTCGACGACAATGCCCGCGTGAAGGAGGACTACGCCACCGAGGGTATCAAGGGACGTGTGCAGGACCGCAACCTGTCGATAGAGGTGGAGCCGATGTTCACGCTTTCATACTATGTCACCACGACGGAGATAAAGGAGGTGCCATATTATATAAAGGAGGTGGACGATCTCAATGCGACGCGTGCGCTGCGGTTCCTTCTTATGACCACCAACCGCGAGCCGCAGCTTTCCGACGAGGAGGCCATAGAGAAGCATTTTTCCTCGATCGAGTATTACAACGGTTACCTTGGCACGCATACGCCGCGTGCCGTCGATTATTTCGGGCGTGCGATGGACTACTACACGCTCCACAACTATGCCGCCGCCGTGGCCGACCTTGACCGTGCCTTGGCGCTCGCTCCCGACTTTGCCCTGGCCTACCTGCTGAGGGCGAACGCCCGCATGAAAAATGCCGAGATGGACCGCCTGTCGCGTGACACCAACCGCGAGGGCATCCTTCCCGAGATGGCGGGGCAGACCTCGAAGATGGTGGCCGCGGAAGTGATTTCCGATCTCGACAAGGTGATAGAGTTATCGCCTCGCATGGCGATCGCCCACTACGACAAGGGCAACATGCTGCTCAATGCGGCCGACTACACCTCGGCGCTGAGCGCCTACACCAAGGCGATAGAGATCAAGCCCGATTTCGGCGAGGCCTACTACAACCGGGGGTATATCTACCTGAAGCTCGGGAACAAGGATGCCGGCGTGGCCGACCTGAGCAAGGCCGGAGAGCTTGGCATCGTCCCGAGCTACAATCTGCTGAAGCGGTTTGCCCGTTGAGGCTGCCGCCGTGGCGTATGTCATGTGCGAGGGTGTGTCATAATGGCTCATCTGGGTCGTCGCTATCGACATTTGGCTTTGGTCACGTAGGGAACTACGCTCCCATCAGCCTCAGTCTCAGCTCCTACCATCTTAGGCCATTCTGACAGCACCCTCCCGTCCGGATACAAAAACGGCGGTAGTCAGATTTCGGTGGAGGCGAACAGCCGGAGCACTTCCGGTGAGAGGTATTCGCTTATCGTATAGTACGGCACCGGCACGTCGATGCTTCCCGTGGAGTATGGGGCTATGTCATAGGGATTGTAGTGGAACACGATGTTGTAGCCTTGGAGATAGAACTCCTTGCTTAGGAAAATCTGGTCGGAGAACACGCCTTTTCCGTTCAAATCCTTTAGGGAGCTTACTCCATACATCTTCATCAGTTGGTTCTTGACGGCATCCAGAAGCTTCTCGTCGCTGCCCGGTCGGAATGCCAGTTCCGGAGTGATCACACGTGCGGAGTCGAAATCATAGTTGATGAAGCGGGATACGCTCATGCCGTGCGCGCCTCCGTCGTATATGGAGCTCATGACCTGATATACTATAAAATTGGGGTTGAACGTCACCGCCGATGCGATCTTGTCGTTGTAGAGCGTCATGGCCAGCTTTTGTGTGGGGATACTGTCGACAGGCTCCATCTTGTAGATATCTTTTCCCCGTGGCGCCTCAAGCGCGGCCAGTATAGTCTCGTCGATCGATGCTTTCGGGCTTTCATATATGGCTGCCATCAGGGAGTCCTGCAGCGGCTTTATGTTGAATGCGCCCATCTTGTCGGGCCACTGGATGGTGACGGAGACTTTGCTGTAGACAGGAATCGAGTCGTTGAACACCGCATTGGCTCCCGTGTACGAGTAGTCGCGTTCAGCCGATTTTATCGTCTGCACTACCTGGAAGTTGTTGATCCGGGAGTCGCTTTCGGGTGCATTGCTGTTTTTTTTGCTGCATCCGGTAATTGTTGTCGCTGCCGCGAGCAATGTAGCGCAGTAGAGATGGATATGTTTCATGAGTTTCTGTTTTATTAATTATAGATATGGTTAGTATCTTTGTAACGGATAGCAGTACCGTTTTGATTATTCGGGTAGATAAAATTAAACAATATTCGGAAACGGCCGGTTCAATGACGGATTTGAATCTAATGTGAATGTATGTTAAAATTACGGACGGATGTATCTGGTACATACTTAGTTATATGGAGTGATATGTTTTACAACATAAAATTCTTGTTGAAAAATTTGGAGGAGAACGTGGAAGTGTCTAACTTTG
>NZ_CAJTYX010000042.1 GCF_910583865.1 uncultured Muribaculum sp. | reverse complement strand
TTCAAGATGTTGGACTCTCTGATTTATGGTTTAGCGGACAGTAATAATAAAAAATGCAGTCCCGGTGCCTGAATTCGGTCACCGGGACTGCGGGATATAAAGATTAGACTACAGTGTCTTTATTGATAGCGACGTGAGTCAATCAAGCAGATGGAATCACTCTGCCTTAAGACCCCAAGATTCGCACTCAACGAACTGGAACTTGCCGGGAGCGACCACGCGATAGCGGATGGCCACCTGATGGCTCGACGGGTTATACTGAGTAATTGAAATCTCGTACTCCTGGTCGATGCCGTCGGTACCGGGCTTGGCATCGGGGAATACCATGCCAAGCGCTCCGGCTGCAACTTCCTCGGCAAAATGCTTCTGGAGAAGTTCGGAGAACTGATCCTTGTTGGCATCGGTAGCCACGTCGCCGAAGTACGCATTCAGCTCCTCTTCCGTGATATTCTTCTTGACAGTGGAGAGTTTGGTATCAAGGTTACCATACCATGCAGAAGCGCCGCTATAGCCTTCCTGCGTGGCAGCACCGCGACCCCAGCAATAACCATGAGTGGTAAATACATCGGAGGCACCCCAGTTGTCCCAAAGGGAAGCATCAAGGCCGAGACCTTCCACGCATTTGTTCTTCCATACCCACTCTACGCATCCTTTCCAGAACTTGCCGGAATTCTCATCGGTGAAGTTGCCAGACTTACCGGTCTCGAAAGTGACGTAGACGGTAGGATCGTAAATCCACGACATGTCCTTGGTGCGCACAAACTGGCTCATGGTAGTCATGGTGTTGATAGTCCATTCAGTACCGTTGTAGACGAGCTGGTCGCACTTGTGGTTGTTGTAGACAGCATATTTCACGTCGCCGTCGGCAGCATAGGGATATTCCTTGGCAAAGAGCATAGGCAGATACTTCTTGGCCTGATCGGCGTTCAACGTCGTTACACCCATCTGCTTGTAATCTGTAGCGGTCAGCACATACACGTCGGCAGGAACAGTCCATGCCGAACCATTGTACTCGTAAACGGCATTGACCTTCGTTGAAGCCAAATCGGCCACAGCACGCGAAGCCTTGGCAGCAGCCTTCTTTACTTCTGCAATTTCACATACAGCCTTACCATCGATATATACCGGAATAATATTAAGCAACTGTAGATTCAATGTATTACTCCATCCACGAGAAAGCGCCCAACCTTCAATAACTACAGAAGCGCCATCTGCACATGCATTCTTCTGAGCCTGTGTAGGTTGGTAGAGGCCACCACCGTTTTCAGCGCCGGCAACAGTGAAATTCACATAGTTTCCATCAATCTTGATTGTGGCATTGACCTTAACATATTTCGCAAGAATACCATTGCCGGCAGTCTTGGCATCAGCATATGTCTTGGTAAGAGCGTCCCATTTGGCTGCGTCCATTTCCTCTGCGACAGTATTAACAGCCTGAGTCCCGACAACGTCGCCATATACAGGTGAGCCAACCTGAAGTCCACCATTGTATGAACCACCTTTGCCTGTAAGATTCAACTGCTGTCCCACCTTCCAAGGCGTAGCATCAAAATTCTTCCCGGTATATGCAAGGCAAGTTCCCGACTTATCGGTAACCATGAGACCCTGCGCACATATGGCGCTGACATATACATTGGCATCTATAGGAGAATTCTTTACCATAGACCCAAGCACGTCGGAAAGCTCAAACTTCTCGGGTTCATCGCCACCGGTAGAGCCGCCGAACACGGGGTTGGTCAGGCTCTCATTGTAGGTAACATAGGCATACTCTCCGGCGGTAGCATTGGGGAATTCCGATTTGAGAAGCTGGGGTACATACTTCGAAGCAGGATGACCCGGAGAGAATGCTTCGGCATAGTCGGCTTTTTCAGGGTCGAGTTCGTCGGGAGAATATACGGCGATATAATCGTCCGTAGATACTTCAAACTCCAGAGCACCGTTGATGCCGGTGACAGGTACAGGCATGTCGGCTACAGTCTCATAGGATATGCGGGCTGTAGTGTTGACGAGCGCGCTCTTGAATACAGAGCCGGTAGTGTTGGCTACAGAATCGAGCCACGCGGGAATATAGTCACGCGCTGTAACCACATCGGAGAAATAGCCGTTGGAACCTACGGCATCGAGCTGCGACAGCACTCCTGCCGCCTCGGCCTTTTGGCGGTTTGCTTTCAGCTTCGAAAGCTTGCTGTAGTCGGATGAGGTCAGCGTATAGTCGATATATGTGCGCTTGGGGGTGTTGAGGCTCGGCACCTCGAATCCGTCGAGATTGTCCTCGTTCCAGGTGTTTTCGGAGCAACCGGCCATGGCCACGGCCACACCACACACGAGCAGACCTTTGAATATATTTCTTTTCATAATAGTAATCATCTGAGAAGATTAGAAGTTGATGCGCATACGTATGGAGTAGGTACGGCCGAATGAGTAGAACACACCGTAAGCGTTCTCCCATGTGCCGGGAGCGGTAGTGTTGGTCATGGCGTCTACGATATAGTAGTTGTTGAACACGTTGTAGACGTTACCGTAGAGACGGGCACGGAGACCTCCCATCTTAAAGCTGTAGGATGCAAAGAGGTCGAACTGCTGTCCCCAGGGGATGCGCCAAGGTTCGGCCACGTTCAGATTACCGTCGGACAGGCTCGAACCGGTAAGGTTGAAGTCGGAATAGGTACGTGCCTCTGCCACCCAGTCGACACCGAGCTTAAGTCCCTTGAAGGGGATAAAGCCGAGCGATACGGAACCCTGGGTCTGTGGAGAGTCTGCCACCTTCACGCCTTTCTGGTTGACGGTGGCCTTCGCATGGTCGGGAGCTGCCACTCCTGAAGCAACCGCACCGGTCTGGATGTTCGCAAGCGGCTGGCCGTCATTGTTGTAGAAATAACCCGAAGCGTTGGAGCACCATTCCCAATTGCCGAGCGAGAGCATACCCTCGACGTTAAGCCACGACAGGGGCACCCAGTTGAGGTTAAGCTCTACGCCCATGTGGCGTGCGTTGACACCTTCGAGGTTGATGGTGTAACGGTTGCCGTCGTCCATCGTACCGCCCTTTGCCATCGTCTTGTCGATCCACTTGGTATAGTAACCGTTGAGTGTGAGGGCGAAAGTGCGGCTCTGGTAGCCGTAACCGATCTCGAATGACGCAATCTTCTCGTTGACGGCATCCTTGTTGGTGACATTGGAGTTGCTGAATGAAAGGAAAGCGCCTCCCTGGAAGAACGGAGCACGCGATATGTAGCCCGCGTTGAAGAACACGTTGTTGTTGTCATCAATATTATAGTTGGCTCCGCCTTTGATTGTTCCGCCCCAGAAGTTAACTGTCTTGGAATCGCGGTGGGCCTTGTCGGCGTAGAACAGCTCATGGCGCCAGTAGGAGGTGTTGTTGACCGAACCTGCGAGCACGAAGTTGAATTTGCCGTCCATCATCGTGTACTCGCCCTGCCCGTAGATACCTTCCTGGGCGGTATATCCGCGATAGTTCTTGTAGACGATGTCTCCCACACCGAGATGCTCATACTGCCATGCCGGATTGGCTGCGGCGGCGTTGAGATCGGCCTTGACACTGCGACGTGAGGAGTAGTCCATGAAATACTCGCCATTGTAGAGGTCGACAATCTCGTTGTAGTGTGACCCGCGATAGTAGCGCATGTCGACACCACCGATCACGTTGAGTATATTGCCGTTATTGAAGTCAATCTCTTTCTTGTATGACGATACGAGTCCATACCACTGATGCTGGTTGACAGCGTTCGACATCACGAGCATCGATCCCTCGGTAGAGGCCTCGTTTATATCCTGTATTGCACCGTAGTCGAAGGTTCCGTCGGGACGGCGGAACCGCGTGCTCAGCACGCCGTCGGTGGCACCATACCAATCCTGATAAGAGTAACCGTTAAGGCCGCTCGCCTGGCCTCCATAGCCGCCGGCATCGCAGAACGAAGCATATAGTGCCGATGAGAGCGACGAGGTGTCGTCTATTTTCCAGATATGGTTGAGCTGTATGATAGGCTTATGCGAATAGTTCTTGTTCTGGGTCTTTACATGGCCGTACTTGTCGTAACCGTAGGTAGGATTGTACTTGTACATGCAGTCGCCGTTCATGTATTCCTTACCGTAGGTCTGATAGCCCATTACCGACAGACCGGAGCGCTGGTTCGGACGGCGTATGTGATCCTGTGTTCCTCCGAATGCGGTAAGAGAAATCTGATGGTTCTCATTGATGCGCTTGGAGACGTTGAGGAAGTAGTTGTAGTTATTATAGGGAGTACCCTGCACATATCCGTCACCCCACTTGCGCGAACCGAGCACGGTGATGGCCCAACCGTTCTTCATAAGGCCTGTAGAGACCTTTATACCAAAGTTGTTGAGACCGTCGTTGCCCATTCCGTACCATACCGACCCGCCTTTCTCGGTGTCGATGGTGCGTGTGGTGATATTGATTGTACCGCCAACGGAGGGGTTTGACACTATTGTGGCACCGAGTCCGCGCTGCACCTGGATATTGCTCGTCACGTCGGAAAGCCCTGCAAAGTTGCTCCAATAGACACCACCCCACTCCATGTCGTTCATGGGGATACCGTTTATCATCACGGCCACGTTGGCGCTCTTGAAGCCGCGCACGTTTGTCTTGGCATCGCCGAAGCCACCACCCTGCTTGGTAGTCCATACGCCGGGAGTGGTCTTGAGCACTTCAGGCAACTCTTGATTTCCGAGTTTGAGATCGATGGTCTGCGCGCCTACGGTCGACACGGCCACGGGAGTGAGTCGGGTCTTTGCAGCAGACTGCTCGATTACCACGTCCTTAAGCATCTGTGCCTCCACGTCGAGCACGATATCGCCCATCGACGGAGCGGCATTCAGGTTGACAGACTTGTATCCGATGTAGGAAATGTGGATTTTCTTCCCCTTTGGCACTTCCAGTGAAAAGCGACCGTCGATATCCGTGGCTGTGGCAATCGAAGTGCCAGGAACACTGACCGTGGCGCCGATAATCGGTTCGCCTTGATCATCCACAACGACGCCACTACACTTCATATCACCGGGTGCGGCCATCGCGGCCACACAAGCGAGCCAGACGATGCTGGCCAAGAGAATGAGTCTCTTCATAATAATGACTTGGTTGAATTAATAGAATATATATACTGATAGTTACTTTCCCATCGGTTATGATTTCCGCATTTCCACAAACGGAACACAAAAATCATCAAATTGAAACATAGCGCATTATCAACCCAACACGACTGCATTACAATTTTTTCACAAAGTTATTAAAAAGATTGAATTCCCCAATTTCATAATTGTTAAATCTCCGGTTCCCATGTCAAAACAGCCCCCGAACGCCGTTATCGGTGACGGAGTGTCAGGAAACGGTAGGCGACGGCAGTACGCTGGTCGGCAAAGGGAGCAGAGGCGGCGACAGTGTTCCAGTCGGCAGGATTGACAGGAGGAAACCATGTGTCGGTACCGGCAGGAGCATCGGCATCGATCTCCGTAAGCTCAAGAACCGAGGCCATAGGCATAAATGTACGGTAGATTTCGCCGCCGCCTATCACCATGGCAGACATCTCCGCGCCACAATCCGCAGAATCACATGACGCAGTCTTGTCGGCGATGTATTCGGCTGCAAACCTCAGCGCCTCATCGGGCGAACCTGCCGCCACCGCACCTTCGGGCAGAGTCATCGCGCTGCGGGTGAGGACTATGTTGAGACGCCCGGGGAGTGGCCCTGAGGGGAACGATTCAAATGTCTTGCGCCCCATTATCAAAGGATGCCCCATCGTGAGCGCCTTGAAATGCTTCATGTCGGCGCTTATGCGGTAAAGCAGCTCACCGGCGCGGCCAAGGCCTCCGTCGCGTGTAACAGCGGCTACGAGCGTCACCGGAGGCAGTTTTTCTATACCCTTAATCATACGGCCACTGTTGCTTTGATGTGGGGGTGCGGATCGTACCCTTCGAGAGCGAAGTCCTCATATTTGAAATCGAATATCGACTCCACTTCGGGATTTATAACCATGCGAGGGAGCGGCCGAGGGTCGCGGACCAGCTGGAGGCGCGCCTGCTCTATGTGGTTGTTGTAGATGTGCGCGTCGCCGAGCGTGTGGACGAAATCGCCGGGCTTCAAGCCGGTGACCTGCGCCATCATCATGAGAAGAAGTGCGTAGGAGGCGATGTTGAACGGGACGCCGAGGAATATGTCGGCGGAACGCTGGTAGAGCTGGAGGCTGAGGCGTCCGTCGGCCACGTAGAACTGGAAGAAAGCATGGCAAGGCGGCAAGTGCATCTCCGGGAGCTGGCCGACGTTCCACGCGCTCACTATGATGCGACGCGAGTCGGGGTTGTTCTTTATAGTCTCCACGGCTTCCGCGATCTGGTCGACATGGCCGCCGGAATAATCGGGCCATGAGCGCCACTGGTAGCCGTAAATCGGTCCGAGGTCACCGTCGGGGCCGGCCCATTCGTTCCAGATTCTCACACCGTGCTCCTGGAGGTAACGCACGTTGGTGTTGCCGCGCAGAAACCACAGTAGCTCGTAAATAATCGACTTAAGGTGGAGTTTCTTGGTCGTCAGCAGGGGGAAGCCCTCTTCGAGGTTGAAGCGCATCTGGTAGCCGAACACGCTCCGAGTGCCGGTACCTGTGCGGTCGCCCTTGTCTACGCCATGTGTCAGCACATGGTCAAGCAATTCGAGATATTGTTTCATTTTGATTCTTTATTATCATCATTAGCGACGGCATTTGCGGTGGTGGCCGGTGTCGCGGAGCATGCGCTCGCACTACCTACCCTCGGCCTGTCGAGGCTCTGCATCATAGGCAGGGAGAGCTGCTTACGGTCAGGGCGATAAAATATCGCATCGTCGGGGCATACAGTGAGGCAGTCGAAGCAACACACGCAACGTGAGCCGTCGACGACATGGTCGGTAAGGTCTATGCACTGGGCCTTGCATGCATGCTCACACTTCCGGCAGTTGGTACACAGGTCGGTGTCGATATCTATATGCCAAAGCGAGCGTGCCGACACGATTCCGAGCACCGTGCCTACCGGACAGAGTGTGTTGCAGAACGGGCGTCCCAGAAGCCACGCCGACGTGGCCACGCCGAGCATCGACACAATCGAAAGAGCCACACCGAACGCTGAAGCGGTGATGACCGACACGTAGGTGACGGTCCACCATCCGGTGGCCACGCCAATGGCGGCCACACCGTTGCTCACCCATCCCCACACGGGTTTCAACACATTGAGCACGAACGCGGAATACATACTGTATGGGTCAATCATGGCCGGAATCAGGAGGAAGCCGGTGAAGAAGCACACCGCCACTACGGCAAGGGCGCAGTAGCGCAGACGCGTCATGGGTGGTGCATAATGATAGTCGCGGCGCGAGCCCTTCCGGCTAATGCGTCCGAGGCGTGCCGCGACATCCTGCACCACGCCGAGCGGGCAGAACATCGAGCAGTAGATGCGCCCGAACAGCGCTGTCATCACGAGCCAGAACAGCACGGTGACGCCGGAGAATGCCAGACCGGCGGGTATGACCTGCGTATGCTCTATCCATCCCAATGCGTTGAGCACAAGGTCGCTGTATTCAATCCACAACAGCGTTATGACGGCGGCGACAGCCACCGACACCGCTATGCGAGCCGCTTTGAGTCCTTGATAACGTTTCACCGCGCAATAGAGCCGTACTGAATTGTTTCCACAAAATTAATACATCTTGCAGACTTCCGCCCCACCCCGCATCAAATAAATTTGGCTTTGCTCTCGACTTATTCGTATCTTTGGCTGTCGCCTTAGATACTCACGCTCGGAAAAGTACATGCAAGCATGTCCTTTTCTCTCGACTTATTCGTATCTTTGCCGCATGAAAGAATTACTCGTAATCATCAGGCGCTTCGTGCCTCCATATAAGAAGTATCTCGCGCTCAACATATTCTTCAACATCCTCGCCGCGTTCCTCACCCTCTTCTCCTTTGCGGTGGTGATACCTATATTGCGAATGCTTTTCGGCATTGACCAAATGACATACAGTTACGTGTCGCTGGAGGAGGGAAGCCTGAAAGATGTGTTTTTCAACAACTTCTACTACTACACGCAGGAGATGATCCTCACCTACGGGCCGTCGGCCACACTGGCAACACTCGCGGCACTGCTCGTGGTGATGACCGGCCTAAAGACGGGAGCCACGTTCATGTCGTCGTACTTCATAATACCGATGCGCTCGGGCATCGTGCGCGACATACGCAATTACATGTACGACAAGATAGTGCGTCTGCCGATATCATACTTCACCGATGCCCGTAAGGGTGACGTCATGGCCCGCATGACCGGCGACGTGGCCGAAATCGAGAACTCCATAATGTCGTCGCTCGACATGTTTTTCAAGAATCCGGTGATGATTATAGTGTGCCTCGTCACCATGATTATCATGTCGTGGCAGCTCACCCTTTTCGTGCTGATACTCATACCGCTTGCCGGGCTGGTGATGGGCGGCGTGGGCAAGCGCCTCAAACGCCAGTCACTTGAGGCCCAGAACCAATGGGGACTTCTCATGTCGAACATCGAGGAGACGCTTGGCGGCCTGCGCATCATCAAGGCCTTCAACGCCGAGGATAAGGTGAAAGCACGCTTCCACGCCGGCAACCAGATATTCTACAAGATCAGCAACCGAATCGCGCGCCGCCAGTCGCTCGCCCACCCTATGAGCGAATTCCTCGGCACGATCACGATAGCCATCGTACTGTGGTTCGGCGGCACGCTGATAATCGGGCACCACTCGTCGATGGATGCCCCCGACTTCATATACTACATGATCATCTTCTACAGCATCATCAATCCGGCAAAGGAGCTGTCGAAGAGCGTATATGCCATACAGAAAGGTCTGGCCGCAATGACGCGCGTCGACGCCATAATCGATGCGCGCAACCCCATCAACGACCCCGCGCACCCAAAGAAAATCAAGGACTTCAAGGGTGACATAAGCTACAACGACGTGACGTTCAGCTACTCCAACGGAGTCCCCGTGCTTCAGGACGTGTCGCTCCACATACCCGCCGGAGCCACCGTCGCCCTCGTAGGACAGAGCGGGTCGGGAAAATCGACCATGGCCGACCTGCTGCCACGATTCTACGACGTAGACAAGGGTTCGATCACCATCGACGGCATCGACATACGCGACCTGCGCGTCCACGACCTGCGAGCGCTTATGGGCAATGTCAACCAGGAGGCGATACTCTTCAACGACACAATCTACAACAATATAACCTTCGGAGTGAAGGAAGCGACCACGGAACAGGTTGAACAGGCGGCCCGCATAGCCAACGCCCACGAATTCATAATGGAGACCGAGCAGGGCTACGACACGTGCATAGGCGACCGCGGATGCCGACTGTCGGGCGGACAGCGCCAGCGCCTGTCGATAGCTCGCGCGGTACTGAAGAACCCGCCCGTGCTTATCCTCGACGAGGCCACATCCGCCCTCGACAGCCAGAGCGAGAAGTCGGTGCAGGAAGCCCTCGAACGCCTCATGAAGAACCGTACCACGCTGGTGATAGCCCACAGGCTGTCGACCATCAGAAACGCCGACCTTATATGCGTGATGAACGAGGGACGTATTGTAGAGGCGGGCACCCACGACGAGCTGATGGCGCTCAACGGAAGCTACCGCCACCTCGTAGACATGCAGAAATTCTAAAAAACATATAAATTCACACCCAAATGTCCATTCTGAAACCAGGAAAGAAAATAGCCCTATGCAGCGACCATGCCGGCTACGAGCTGAAAAGCATAGTCGAAGGCTACCTTACCTCACAAGGCATAGAATATGAGGATTTCGGCACATTCTCGGCAGAAAGCTGCGACTATGCCGACTTTGCCCATCCATGCGCACAGGCCGTAGAAGAGGGGCGCTGCTATCCCGCAATAGGCATATGCGGCAGCGGCAACGGCATAAACATCACTCTCAACAAGCACCAGGGCATACGCGCCGCCCTATGCTGGGAAGTGGAGATAGCCCGGCTGGCACGCGCCCACAACGATGCCAACGTTCTGGTGATGCCAGCCCGCTTCATCGAACCTACGCTCGCCCTCGCCATCGTAGACGCATTTCTTGATACGCCTTTCGACGGAGGGCGACACGAGCGCCGTATCGCCAAGATACCCTGCCGATGAAATAAGACATATACATACAGAAAAAGGCCTCGCTTCCGGCGAGGCCTTTTTCTGTATTGATGAATGGATTACCAGATAATCACGCGCTCCTGCTCGGGACGGAACATCTTGTCGCCCTCCTTTATGGAGAATGCCTCGAAGAAGGGAGCGATGTTGCGCAGAGTGACGTTGACACGCTGTTCGCCGAGAGAGTGCACGTCGCCCTGTGTGAGCGAACGGATCTCCTCGTCGCGTATGTTCTGCGCCCAGAGGTTGGCGTAGTTGAGATAGAACACCTGCATCGGGGTCAGGCCGTCGATTTTCTCGGTGGCGATGTCGACGCCCTTCTTCTTCTGCGAATCAAGGAATGCGGTCATAGCCACGCGCAGGCCTCCCTGGTCTGCGATGTTCTCGCCGAGGGTATACTGGCCGTTGCCGTGCAGGCCGGGGAGAATCTCCACGGCATCAAACTGGGCTATGAGACCCTTGGTCTTTTCAGCGAACTTCTCGGCATCTTCCGGAGTCCACCAGTTGACCATGTTGCCTTCTGCATCGAAGTTGCGGCCCTGATCGTCGAATCCGTGGGTCATCTCATGGCCGATGACCACGCCGATGCCGCCGTAGTTCTCGGCATCAGACGAGGCGGGATCGTAGAACGGAGCCTGGAGGATGGCGGCGGGGAACACGATCTCGTTGGCCAGAGGATTGTAGTAGGCGTTGACGGTCTGAGGTGTCATCCCCCACTCCGTCTTGTCGACAGGCTTGCCCCACTTGGCATATTCCTCTTTCTGATGCCACATGCCGGCGTTATGCATGTTCTCGTAGTAGCTGAGCTGTGGGTCGATTACCATTCCGCTGTAGTCCTTCCACTTGTCGGGATATCCGATCTTGACAGTGAAAGCGTTGAGCTTCTTGATGGCGTTGAGCTTGGTGTCGTCGCTCATCCAAGGGAGGTTGATGATATGCTTGCCGAGAGCCGTGCGCAGGTTTTCCACGAGGCCGACCATGTAGTCCTTCGACGACTGGGGGAAGTATTCCTCCACATAGAGCTGGCCTACGGCTTCGCCGAGCACACCTTCCGTGGCTCCGAGGGCACGCTTCCAGCGCGGACGCTGCTCGGCCACGCCGCTGACCACCTTGTTGAACTCGAAGGAGGCGTCGGAGAACTTGTCGCTCAGCTTGTTTGCGGCCTGCGAAACGTATTTCCAGAGGTAGTAGTCCTTGATCTCGCGGTCAGAAAGCGTCGACAGGAGGTTGACACCCTGCATCACGGAGTTAGGCTCAGTGACAATCACCGTCTCAGGCGAGGGGATTCCCATCGTCTCGATGAAGAAGCGATCCCAGTTGACTCCGGGATATGTCTCCTTCAGCTTGGCGAATGTGAACGGATTGTACATGGCTGGTATATTGCGGCTCTGCTCGCGCGTCCATGCTGAGTCGGCGAGAGCCGTCTCAATCTTCATCACGTTGTTCATGATGCGCTTCGCGTCCTTGGCCTTGAAGCCGGCATTCTGCATCTGCTTAACGATCAGCTTCTTGTAGGCTTCGCGCACTTCCTTGTTGCGCTTGTCGTCGAGCAGGTAGTAGTCGCGGTCGCCGAGACCCATGCCTCCGCCCGACACATACATGGCATACACCTTGCTGTTGGCGAGATCCTCCATAGGTCCGGCCCCGAAGAAAGGCGAAGCATAGTTGCCGTGCATCCACAGGAACAGGTCGGTCATCTCCTCGTGGGGAGTGTTGTCGATACGTTTGAGGTCGGCCTGGATGGGAGCTGCACCCTCGCGGTTGCGGCGCACGGAGTCCATGGCCTGCGAGTAGATGGTCCACACTTTGTGGGCCACGGTGCCCGGCTGGGGATTGGTGGCGCCGAGACCGAGCACGATGCGCTTCACGCGTGCCTCAGACGAGTCGTTGAGCACGTCGAAAGCTCCGTAGCGTGCATGTTCGGCGGTTAGCGGATGTGCGTCGCGCCATCCTTTGGTCACATGCTGGTAGAAATCGGTCGAAGCCGGAGTCTCCGGATCAAACTGCTTGGGGTCTAAGCTCTTGAGATGCTCCTCAGCGCTCACGGGAAGAGCGAGGGCCATGCTCAGCACACCGGCAGTCGCAATGGATTTTAACAAGTTCATACTATATTGCTGTAATTGTGTAGTTTTAATATCCAACCATATTAGATGCGCCTAAGGCGCAAGCGGTTGCAAAAGTACACAAATTTTTCCAATATCGATGTCCCATTGTCCGTTCCTGAAACCGGTTGCCGGCTTGCAGTCTATGCAGAACTGACAAATCGTCATGTAGATTTATTCCACATGACGTCTGTCAAAGACCTTTCTATGTTAAATGCTGCAACTTATTTAATCGTCGTAAGACTTGTTTACGCGAAAAATCACTATATATGCCTCTGCGACGATTATAGATATGCGACCGTATACAATAAGCGGCTTCTTCATTATTGCCAAGTTCCATATAACATACGCCTTTCATATATAATGAATCATTGTGTAAGGATTTGGCCCACTTTTTACCTTCACCATGATTGCCATAGGCAATATCATCAATAAGTTTTGACAGAATCATGTCGAAATATTTCATTGCATCGGAATACATCCCATTCAATTGCAAGGCCATTGCGAGGTTGTATATAACCAATTCATCGTTCTCTTCCAACAGGAATGCTTTTTGAGCGGCACACAATGCATCTTTTGGGGAATTGATAAGGAAATATGCTTGTGATAATTCTGTCAAGATATAATAATCATCCGGATACAATTCCGACTTGTCTTTCAAGAAGTCTCTTAGCCCATTCCAGTTTTTGCCAGCTTTCAATTCATCTAAAGCTCTCTGAAATACGCTTATCTCCGATTCGGGAAGTAGTCTATGCCCCAATTTACTTGTCATTTTTTCTTTTATTCGGGTTAGGTGATTTTTGATACTTTCTATTTTTATCTCCTCTTTGATTATTTCGGGATTCTCCATAAGTTTTTCCTGCCCGATGAGCCGTATACTTATCATATGTAGAACCTCGAGCATTCTTTTCATGTTCAGCAGCAAATTGAACAGAATCATGTTTATCGGTATCTTTAATTGAAATATCGTAAACTTCCTCGTAGGATTTGTTTGATGTATCTTCAACACTTATTTTAAAAATTTCTCTTTCACTTATAGAATTCACAATTTTTAGAGTCGTAGTGTTTTTTATAGTTCTATCTGTCATTTTAACAGATTTACCTAATGTGCGGTACGCCTTTATGCCTGTGCTGACACCACCGGGAACGCCGGGAAGGGCTACAGCGGCGGCATCCAATAGAATACCTACTCCATCAACTATGGCATCACCGACATTGCCTTGTTGCACATTGACCACCAATGATGTGACCCCCATCGCCAGACTGGCGATATCCCAAGGCGACTCCACGTATTTGCCTGTGGGGTCGGTGTTGACAAGGGGGTTGTTTGCACAAAAGGAGAACGGGGAGAGGCGATGGTGGGTTGAGGCATGGTCGTCGGGACGGAGGAAGCGGAGGGTGGCGGGGTCGTAGAGGCGCGCCTCGTAGTCGTAGAGGTCGTAGCCGTGTAGGTTGAGGGTAGAGGGCGCACGCGGCACGGATGCGGCGTCCAGCGGGTCGGGGAACCTCTCCGGCGAGGCGTAGACGGGGAGCGATGCCACCGGGCCGCTCCATGAGGCGCACGTGCCTGTGAGCACCTCGCGCCCGAGCATGTCGGTGATCCGGAACCCCCAACGACCCTTGGCGCGCAGGTTGCCGTCGCGCCACAGCAAGGGCCGGTCGGCGCTGTCGTAGACCGTCTCGCGCATCCCGCACCCCGGGAGCTTCATCCCCGTCATGCGGTGGAAGCCGTCGTAACTGTATATGTAGCAGTGGAGGTCAAGCTCCTCGGAGGCGGCCTGCCACATCCCCGTATGGGCCATGCGGGCCGATGCCTCGGGGGGCATCACCACGGCGAGGTTGTCACGGTCATCGTAGACGAAGTACGTGTCGGCATACGTGCCGTCGCCCATCGGACGCCGCTCCAGCACCTTGCGCCCAAGGCCGTCGGTGAACGTCAGCCCCTCCCGCCCATCCTCGTCGGTCACCCGCTCCACGAGCAGCTCGCCCGCTCCGTAGCGCCCCGTGCACCGCACGGCCACTCCCCCGCCCGAGGAGGCGGTGACGTAACGGAAGCATCCAAGGTCGCCTGTGGTAGATGTGGATGTCCCGTAGGAATGCGCCACCGCATTGCCGGAAGAATGCCATTCCTCCCCCGGGCCATATCGCCTTTTGATGCGGTCGAGGGTTGACGGCTCATACTCCGTCAAGGAATAAGGGGCGGCATCCTCGCCGTAGGGCGAGTAGTCGATATCAGCGGCCTTTACATAGCCTCCTCCCGTCGACAGCCCCGGAAGCCACTGCCGCTCGGGGCGTCCCGAGGGATCTTGGTATTTCAGCAACCCCTCCTGTCCAGTTTTAGCTATGACACTTGTGGTAATATCTATTACTTCTGCTATATCATAAAAATTCCATGCAAACCCAAGCAAAAGTAATATTACCGAATGGATATTGCACATCATATATCTGTAGCAGTTTTCTTCTTGTACCGAATTATAAGAGATTGTAAAATAGCTAATGGAATAATAACTATATAGGGAGATATAATTATATAGTTCTCTAATGTTTTAAAGTTAAGCTTATCTATGATTATCAACAAAACCACATATAATATTGACTCTATTAGAATAGCATTGAATTTTTTTACTATGTAACGATTGATTTTAAGCCAATAGAGACTACATAGAATAAAAATGTTCAAAGGTGAAATGATAAATATTGACACCCATATTTCAACACCAAATCCAGATTCTCTGTCAGGACTTGGTAACTCATGACAAAAAACATATCGTTGTATTGAAAAAAATATGATTAATATAATTATAAGAACAAGATATGCTCCTATAAGATTAAGTGCTATAGATTGATTTTTAGTATCATTCATATTATCCTATATGTTTAATGTATCAGCTCTTCACGCCATTTAACAATATTCTGTGTTTTTACGGCTTCTTCTTGTTGAGTGATAGTCAAAGGTCGATAAATAGGACTAAATCCCCAAGAAATACCAGGAATTTGTTTCTTGACACTCTGAATATCGTCTCTGCTAATTCCAGAATTTAACAGTATAGTAGATGTACTTGTATTACAATTTCCTTGAGTTGGATTTGTTGGTAAGAGGCTGTATGTAATTCCGGGATTATCACCAAAGGAATTAGCGATTTCTAACACTTTATTATCAAAGTCATCTTGTGTCATTCCTTGAGGAACAGGAATATGATCACCATTCGGGTTTCTTGCGGTTTATCCTTTCACGGGCTATCTTCTCGAAATATCGTTTAAGTTCTTCAGAGTAGGCGTATAGTTTTCCGTCAATCTCAACGCCTTCAGTTGTCATCCAGATTATTTCCGTACCATTGTCCTTAAACAACAAGATCTGTCCAAGCAACGAAGGATAGAATAATTTCCACGATAATTTTCCTAAGCTATCAATTTCAAGAATGCCGGGTTCCTCGGTATTCGAATAGCCAAGATCTCTGATATACTCCAAACGGGAAAGCATACCAAATATCCCAGCTATTGAGTCATGGTCAGAGACTGGATGACGCAGACGTAACGGTCTATATTGGAAATCGCTTTTATGTGCAGGCATTACAACTGTATCGTGAAGCCAAATACAAGTATCATCTAGACATAACTGTAATGAGTCCTTCAATATGAGTGCCGGATACACTACCACTTTATTTATAGCCACATCTGCTTTGCTAGTGGTTGTCATGGCAGATATTATGGCAGTCAACAAAATGATTGACAATAGTATATGTTTCATAAGCCTAACGAATATTCAATCATCAGAATGTAGTAATTCAAAAAAATATGCAGGCAGTTCATATCTTGCTTTTCCACGATCAAATCGTCTAATATAGAGCCATATAAGCTCAGGAATCTTCCTGCCCTTAACGTATATGACCATAGTGCCGTCTACCCAAGGGGTAATTGGCTTGCTCCATATAAGTCCCAATTTTTTATCCGACACTATTTTGACAGCAGGATCATATACATCATAATCCAGATCCTCAATTTTATTTGCCTGGCAAAGAATCGTCATTATCTCTTCCAACTTCTTAGGGGAAGTAATGACCGCACGTCTCCAAGAGTGGTCGTCTCTTGATATGTCATTTATCCAAGAAAACCGCGTAAATCCCACTGGATAAAAGATACCATAGGTCGATACGATTTCTATTTTTTCAATAGAATCGGAATCGCAGCAGAATGCACGCGCTTGAAATGGCATAAACACTAGTATTATACCTATACAGTATGTTGCAAAATTAAAATTTTTATGATATATCATATGTAAATGTCATTAATATTCGTCAATCACATCCTCCAAATCACCTCGTACAGTTGACACCTTCGTTAGAGTCCCATAGAGACTTTTTCGAGTACTACCTTCTCGGTTCAATCTATTCAGATTACGTGCGGTCGGGGTTTCGACAGTTTCGACAACCCTTCTTTCTTCCTTGTTCCTATATTGCCCATCTAGTATTTGGTAATCCCTATCGATACCTTCCTTGTCAATATTGTCTCTTAACCCATGCGCAGCCTCATGATTAAGAATTTCAGCAGGAGATAAAAAATACATTATACCATCTTCACCACATAATAGCCCAAGATATGGATTCCAAGTTATAGTTTTAGTCAAACTCTCATAAATTGGAGATTCCTTTTTGACAGACTCTTGTATAAAAATGGTAAAATCTTCTGCACCAATTATTTCATCTAAAACTCCAGAAGCACCATATTCTTTTAGATAGTTATATGCCTCGTAGAATTGAGATATAAAGGTGTCCGTACTACCTTCCACAAACTCAATTCTACATCCTGTCGGGTCGGTAATAATCAATGGATTGTTTGCGCAGAAGGAGAACGGGGAGAGGCGGTGGTAGGTCGAGGCATGGTCGTCGGGGCGGAGGAAGCGGAGGGTGACGGGGTCGTAGAGGCGCGCCTCGTAGTCGTAGAGGTCGAGCCCGGCCATGCGGTCGAACTCCTTGCCGCCGAACTTCCAGCGCTGCGCCTCGGGTGCGTAGCCCATCTGCATCGGTAGCCCGAACGGGTAATAGTGGACGATCTGGCGGATCGAGCAGTCGGAGGCGCCGATGTCCACGCGGTTGTTGCCCAGGTGGTCGCGGTGGTAGAAGTGGTACTCCGGCTGTCGGAGGCGGCCGCCATTGGCATCCTTGTAGCTGAGGTAGCCGTTGCCCAGGTGGATGCGTTCAAGCTCCCCGTCCTCGTAGACGAACTGACCGCAGTAGTCGGTCGAAGTGCTCACGTATGAGCCATCCGATGTCCCGCCTACGTGGGTCAACGGCTCTATGCCCTGGATCACATGCTCGGTGCGCAGCTTAACGCCGTCGGCATCGTAGATGTATCGGATATTGGAACGGTCGGCGAATCCTATGTAACGGGGACGGTTGTTGGTGTCGTAAATGATAGCGTCGATACTACGGTTACGGTCCATCTCCATGTTGCCGTTGTCGTCGTAACGGTATTCCTCATCCTCGTCGGCTCCGTCCACGAAGTGGCACGCGCCCATGTAGTAAGGGCCGTCGTGACTGTCGGTGATGCGCACCACCCTGCCACCCTCGTACTCGTACGTCAGGTCGTCGATGATGCCGTATTTCTCGCCGGAAATGCCCATGGAGGACACGCCGCAGCGCGTCAGCGACGTGACGTTGCCGTCGAGGTCGTAGGAATAGGACGTGTCGTAGGCACGGCTTCGCCCGTCGCTGTCGGAGTATCCGGCGGCGACAAGCCGCGACAGGGAGTCGTAGGAGAAGTCGTAGGCGCTCCATGGTTCGGAGCGGTAGTCGGGATTCCACTCCATGCGGCTGACATTGCCACCGGGGGTGAACGTCAGCCGCTGGCAGTAAGTGGCTGAACTGATGGCCGTCTGCCGGGAGCGGATGTCGTAGGTGTATTCGCGCAAGACCAACTTTGGGTCATTCCCGGCGATGTCGCCGATGAGGCGTCCCACGGCATCGTAATATTTTTCCGAGAGAACGGTCCATTCGCCCGCGCCAAGGCGGTGGCGGACGGCCAGCTCGCGGCCTTGGCGGTCGAACGAGCGCTCCCACTGCTGCCGGATGCCGGAAGGGTCGGCGGCGGTGGAGTGGATCAGTTCCGTGCGCAGGGGGTTGCCGACGAAGTCGTATTCAGTCGTCTCGCGGTCGTAGCCCCCGAGGCGGTTGGCCGACACGCGCTGCACGGTACGCTCGCGGTGGTCGTAGTAGAACGCCGAGGCGAGGTATTCCAGCGAGTCGGAACCGGCCGACACCGGCGCGCCCGTGAGCCGCCCCGTGAGCATCCCCCGGGCCGAGGGGTAAGGCTCGGAGCCGGCATAGCCGGAGGGGACGAACCCGAGGCGGTCGCTCCCGGGGTTGCCGTAAGCGCCGATGAAGCCGTAGTCGTCGTAGTAGCTTACCGTGCTGACCTCGGGGTCGGTGAGGGTGATGCCGTAGAGGTCGTAACCGTGGAGGCTGAGGGTAGAGGGCGCACGCGGCATGGGTGCGGAGGCAATCGGGTCGGGAAACCGCTCCGGCGAGGCGTAGACGGGGAGCGAGCCGACATGGCCGCTCCATGAGGCGCACGTGCCTGTGAGCACCTCGCGCCCGAGCATGTCGGTGATCCGGAACCCCCAACGACCCTTGGCGCGCAGGTTGCCGTCGCGCCACAGCAAGGGCCGGTCGGCGCTGTCGTAGACCGTCTCGCGCATCCCGCACCCCGGGAGCTTCATCCCCGTCATGCGGTGGAAGCCGTCGTAACTGTATATGTAGCAGTGGAGGTCAAGCTCCTCGGAGGCGGCCTGCCACATCCCCGTATGGGCCATGCGGGCCGATGCCTCGGGGGGCATCACCACGGCGAGGTTGTCACGGTCATCGTAGACGAAGTACGTGTCGGCATACGTGCCGTCGCCCATCGGACGCCGCTCCAGCACCTTGCGCCCAAGGCCGTCGGTGAACGTCAGCCCCTCCCGCCCATCCTCGTCGGTCACCCGCTCCACGAGCAGCTCGCCCGCTCCGTAGCGCCCCGTGCACCGCACGGCCACTCCCCCGCCCGAGGAGGCGGTGACGTAACGGAAGCATCCAAGGTCGCCTGTGGTGGATGTGGATGTCTCATAGGAATGTGCCACCGCATTGCCGGAAGAATGCCATTCTTCCCCCGGGCCATACCGCTTTTTAATGCGGCCGAGCGTGGAAGGCTCGTACTCAGTCAGGGAATACGGGGCGGCATCGTCGCCGTAGGGCGAATAGTCGATATCAGCGTCCCTGACATATCCCCCTCCCTGCGACAGTCGGGGAAGCCACTGCCGCTCGGGGCGTCCCGAGGAATCGTAGCCGAAATTCCACACGATGTCATCCCCCAAGGGTGAGCCGCCGGCAAGCACCCTGCGGGACTCGCGCCCGAGTCCGTCGACATACAGTATCTCATCGCGGTAGTCCGCCCCTGAGGCATCGAGATATGTGCGCGTACGGAGGTAGTTTTTCCCCAAGGTGGCCCGGTCACACGGCGAAGGTGGCTCAGGGCGCTCCGGCAGCTCCTCGGTTTTTCCAACCACAGAAAATGCCAGTATGCCATTTTCATTTGCCGGGAGGAAGCGCGCCCACAACAGGTAACTCCCCGCATCGAAATCGATACCCGCACCATCCGTTGAAGAGACGGGTCTGAGGACTGTCACCTGACTTTGATTGTTATGGATCAATGCAATCTCGTAGTCACTATCGTCGTAGTCGAACGAAAGCGACATCGATTCCGTCAGTTCCAGACGGAAGAACATCTCCGAAACAGATGGAGGCATTTCGGACTTGCCCTTTTCCACAGTGGCGGTAAAACCGTTTACGAAACGGCCTATATGGAACGGGCATTGGCGTGTGCCCGGGATGGAGTCGGGGGCAATCAGTGAGTGTCCGAGGTTGAAAAAGTCATAACCTACGACCGTCACCCTGACAGGCCCGTTGGTAGCGCTGGAATTGCCACCCTTGATGCCTTGCACAGTTATCCTGTACGTGCCGGGGAGTAGGTTTGCGACAAAGCAATCCTGAGTCTCGAAGTATGAGGCATCATCCCATCTGCCGTTCTCCTTGAGTATATCCTGATACTCCCGGCTGGTTGACATACGGCTGACATAGCCGTTATCTCCAAGCACCTTGATTTCCGTACTGTATATGTCCGAACCGAGGGTAAGGATTGACACCCCCATAGGCTCTTCGAGGTCAAGGAGGTAGAACATCTCCTTGCCGCTGCCTGCGAACTGGCTGAATCCCCACTCGCATGGATTCAAGGTGCTGAGGAACACGAACTTGCCCGGTACGGTAGTGATCCGTACGGGTTTCTCCATTATCTGTCCTTCAGCATACGCGTAGGCGTTGTTGCCGCCGGACAAGAGCAGCGCCAGCACGAATGCCCTCAGTATGTCGCAAATCTGCTTTACCATGGCTGTCATTCTTGTGAAGTGGAGGAAAACAATTCATCAGTCGTGTACATCCATGTATCTTCATATTTAAGTGTTTTTAAATTAATCAGATACAAGTCATTGTTATAGTCACGGGGAATCTCTATGACACCTGTTGCAAGTTGGGTCATATTGCCGGATATTCCACTGATATTCCCCACATAATGGCCATTGACAAGAACGGTAAGATCAGGTACGACAACATTCGGATCCACGCCTGTTATCGTCATTTTCACCTTCACATATTCTGTCGAAACTGAAATTTTTTCCAGCTCCATGTTAAAATAGTGATTTCTTTGTCGGAAAGGATACATCCGGCTCCAGAATTCATTACCATCCTTATCAAAAATGGTAAGCTTCAGATCGAGAAGTGATGTCATGCTATCTGTCGCATGTATTACTACATATTTTCCTTGGTTGCTGATTTTCACGGCATCTTTATGCGTCCCTTCGACACTCCATCTATATGGAAGATTAAGATCCTCTATATCAGCCCAGAAATAGTTTGGACTGTCTGGATATATGATATATGATCCTATGATTTGTATATTCCTGTCAAGATAGCTGCGGATTCTCCACGACTCATCCCCTAACTCCCCGGAAGAAGATACTGAAGAATAATGGTAGCTCGTTATCGGTTCTTTCCGGGTATCGTTTATCGAAATCAAGCGCCTGAATGTATCGTAATCATAATATTGCGTGCGTCCGGACGGAGAGGAGATAGACTGTATTCCTATATGTGGCGAGTAGGTGTATTCGGTCACCTCACATCCCGGCAAGCACTCACGCAGGGACGCCAGTCTGTCTGACAGGGAGAACGAGTGGTCCGGGGCACGGTCGGGAGAAAAGCCCAATGCAGCCCCGACGGTTGAGTGGTCGCAACCTCTTATGACAGCTCTCGGATGTAGATAATCCCTGCCCCAGAGATATGTGACGGGCACATGGTCGGAATAATGGACTGACACGGGTCGTAACTTGTCATTCACGATGGAACAGCTGTATAACAGCTTTGTTGAGCCTCCGGCATCCATGTCGACTCTTGATACGTAAGGGGCATCTTTATGCATCATGTATGTGTATCCGGTGACATCCATTACACTGTTCCCGCTTTTATGCGTCACGTCCTTGACATGGCTGAGATAAAAACGGTTCTTGAAGGTCGAGTCTGTCTCCCATGCATAATTATAGAGAGTGACACGGGTTTGACCCGGAATAACAAGTGAATCCGCTTTGATCTGTCCGAAGTTGTTGTACCGTCGATATGCAATCCTCCGGAAAGTCTCGTCATCATTTATGCCATAGTCGCAGACTTCCTCTTTGGTACGGACAAGACTGAATACGAAATTCTTGTAGAAACTGTGCCTCAAATAATGCGGTGAGTCTGAGCCTATGGATATCCATGCGCTGTGTACCGCAGGCAGCTCTGTTGCCCCGGGTGAAATCTTATCGTAGTCATAGTCCGAACTTTTCAGGAGTTTCCCGCTCCGGGCATAGTATTTCGTCCATAAAGGATAGCCCCGATAATGCGCCATGCTGCTTATAGGCAGGAAGCGTGGCGATTCAGAGCATATAACAGGCGCAACATCACGATATGCCTCATCAAGGCAGCTCGTGAAGCGATGGATTTCGTAGCCTCCGTCATCATGCAGTTCCACGGCCTCAGGGTAACCGATGTGAAGTCCGGAGCTGTTTATGATATGACTTAACGAAACAGAAGAACCTTCCTCGAATACAGTACCGCCCACCGAGAGATATTTGCTATAAGTAGGATAGCCTTCCAATATTCCGGAAGAAATATTACCGGAATTCTTTTTACCATAATTATATGTGTAGCGGAATTCCCGGGTTTGTGCAGGTGTGCTGTCGTTGGGAATATTTATTATTCTACGGATGCGCACACCTCCCGTTATGGCCTCGTCTACATTTACCATGTCTCCAAACTCCCGGCAATGGGTAATCTTTGAATATGTATGAGGCTCGAACTCGAATATAGTCTTTCCACCATAAGGATAGGTGATTTCCTGGAGTGTGCCGTACAATAGAGTCTTGGCATTTGGATTACGGCCATCAGGAGTAGTATGGATCTGTCCATTATAGTAACCCCAGTGATCCGTCTGTCCTGACAGATATTGGGGCATTCTATCCAAATAGTGGTATTTAAGTTTGTATGATTCCTCAGTAATGCCGAATCGGTTGCATATATTTATTATTACTGTCCGCTAAACTTTAGAGGGCGATTGAAAAATAGGACCGATTCC
>NZ_CAJTYX010000041.1 GCF_910583865.1 uncultured Muribaculum sp. | reverse complement strand
CTGTCTGCGACTGTAGCCCCGAACGCGGCCACGGTGTCGACGATGGACAACTCCGTCATAGGCGCCCTGAAGGAGGGCAAGACCGTTGGCTTCAACTACGATGCCGCCGGGCGTCTCGTCGAGGACGGCCTTCGCGGCGAGAGCTTCACTTACGACCGCTTCGGCAACCCCTCTGTGGCGCAATACTCCACCGGACGTGCGGTGGACTACATTCTTGATATATGGAGTTACAAACGAACCATAAATGAGGCCTATCGGATGCGTCATTAGTCAGATAATATGGATTTTAAGGTTAGGTAGTGCAATGAAAAAAAGAGTAACGATATCCATCATTATAATAGTCGTCTTGGTTTGGGTTTTAGTGTGCTTCAATCGACAAAGGAGGACTGACATTGTATATGGATCTGATATTTATCCCGGTATGGTTTTTTTGAGTTTGGGATGGAGAGGAATGGGGGATTCCCTGACGACCTATCCTCAGGACTCAATCTTATATTATGGCCTTGACATTGACGGTAAGAGCATTGAAGAAGTAATGGAAAAATATGGTAAATATACTATATTGGAATATGACACGTTACACAATGGTATTGGATATGGCGGTTGGCCGGAAATATACCCTATTTCTAAGAGTATACCGGTTATGCCTATAATGCAAGGGTGGTGGGACATTCCGGGCGACAGTACGGCAGATATTAAACTCACAGTATATTTTGAAACGGACGGTAATAAAAGCAAAGCTATCTATGGATATCAATTCGATTATGCGCAAACTAGGTGGATGCCATGATAATCTGGTTAATCATGTCATTCTGCTAATTATAATTGTGTCATTATGTGGATGTAGCCCCAAAGCAGAAAATGGGATGTCTGATATTGAGAAATACAGAAGCAGATATGATTGGATTGACCCCAAGGACAATTTTGACAGATTGGGGGAAAAGGGTATGACATATGAAGAAGTTGTTGAAAAATACGGTTCTCCCGTATATGAATTTGATGATACGGTAATTAAAGGTATGAATATAAAAACAGCTCTTCCAGATTATGACCTGTATCCTCTGACTCTCGATCGAGATTCCGTATTTGTACATCGTTGTTGGTGGTTCCTATCCTATAAGACAGACACTTATTTATATCTTGTATTTGAATCGAATTCAGATTCAGACAAGCCGATATATGGATACATGCGCTAATTCCACAAGTGCCTGTGGCGAGACTATCATTATGGATAAATTTTTCAGATTAGTATTTACTGTCATATTTATTGTCATTTTCGGGATAATCGATATTCAGCTTAGATTTGTCGGCTTCATGTATGTCTCGGTCCGGGCGTGTCCGGAACTTCATGGGTCATACAATCTTGGGCATAATGTCTATATGCTGGAAAATGACGGTCATGGGCGATTTATCGTTCTTGGAGGTCGGAACATGGATGGTCGTGTGTGCTTAACCGGGGATAATCTGGTGCCTGAGATGTCTCAATGGTACGACAGCCTCGGGCGACGTGCTGAATATGTTGTTGACGCTCGGTTTGATGACCGGCATATAATTGCCCGCACCGACAATTATCAGACGCATATACGTAAATACTATATCATCACAAAGGATTTTCCGGCAGAAATGAACGATGCGGATGAAATAATACGTCACCATATTCTGTCATTCACTGACAGCGCCGAGTTCATCGTCCGTTGCGAGAAAGACTCCATTGCCTTGCACTTTAAAAATTGTGATATGGGAAAGTGATGTTGGAAAAAGGGAAGAGTAGAGGGAGTGGGTTTGCGGAAAAATGTTTAAATTTGCGGCAAATTACTTATCTATACCCTTATGGATCGTAAAGTTCGAGTAAGATTCGCTCCGTCGCCGACGGGGCCGCTGCATATCGGAGGTGTACGCACCGCTCTCTACAACTATCTTTTCGCGCGCCAGCATGGCGGCGACATGATACTCCGCATCGAGGACACCGACTCCAACCGCTTCGTGCCGGGTGCCGAGGACTATATCAACGAAGCGCTCGCATGGCTCGGAATCGGCATCGACGAAGGCGTGCGCGAAGGTGGTGCATACGGCCCTTACAAGCAGAGCGAGCGTCGCGACATCTACCGCGAGCATGTGGGCAAGCTCCTCGACAGGGGCAGGGCCTACATAGCGTTTGACACTCCCGAAGAGCTTGAGGCGAAGCGCAAGGAGGTGTCCAACTTCCAGTACGACGCCACCACCCGTGGCTCGATGCGCAACTCGCTCACCATGAAAGGCGGCGAGGTAGACCGCCTCATCTCCGAAGGCCACCCCTACGTGGTGCGCTTCAAGGTGGAGCCGGGACGCGACGTCGTGGTCAACGACCTGCTTCGCGGCCAAGTAACCATCAACTCCTCCGTGCTCGACGACAAGGTGCTCTACAAGAGCGCCGACGATCTCCCCACATACCACCTCGCCAATATCGTCGATGACCACCTCATGGAGGTGACCCACGTGATCCGTGGTGAGGAATGGCTCCCCTCCGCTCCTCTCCACGTGCTCCTCTACGAGGCTTTCGGATGGGCCGACACAGCTCCCGCTTTCGTCCACCTGCCACTCCTGCTAAAGCCCGACGGCAAGGGCAAGCTCAGCAAGCGCGACGGCGACCGCCTTGGCTTCCCCGTGTTCCCGCTCGAATGGCATCCCGAGGGTGGTGACGTCTGCTCGGGCTACCGCGAGTCGGGCTACCTGCCCGAGGCCGTGGTCAACTTCCTCGCCCTGCTCGGCTGGAATCCCGGCGACGACTCCGAGCTGATGGGCATGGACGAGCTTATCAGGCGCTTCGACCTTGCCCACTGCTCGCGCTCCGGCGCCCGGTTCGACTTCGAGAAGGGGAAATGGTTCAACCACGAATACCTCATGAAGAAGAGCGACGAGGAGCTTGCCGAGCTGTTCAAGCCCGTGCTCCGAGACCACGGCATCGACCCCGCCGCTTTCTCCGACAGCTATATAGCCCGCGCCGTAGGCCTCGTGAAGAGCCGCATATACTTCGTGCGCGACCTCTGGGACCATGCCCGCTTCTTCTTCACCGCTCCGGTCGAATATGCCGCCAAGGATGTGAAAAAGCGGTGGAGCGTCGACACTCTCCGCATCATGGGCGAGCTTGTCGAGGTGATTGAGGGTCTCGACGACTTCTCCTCAGCCGCCGCCGAAAAGATCGTGCTCGACTGGATAGCCTCGAAAGGCTATCATCTCGGCAACGTGATGAACGCCTTCCGCCTCGCGGTGGTCGGCGAGTGCAAAGGCCCGCACATGTTCGACATCACCGAGCTTATGGGCAAGGAGGAGACAATCAGCCGTATCAACCGAGCTTGCGGGGCCATCTCACTGACGGAGTAATGAATTTCCTTTACAACGCAGGTATAAGCCTCTACGGACTTGGCATGCGCATCGCCGCCTTGCGTAGCGACAAGGTGCGCCGCCTTCTCAAGGGCCAGCGCGAGGCCGTGCCCTATCTGAGGCGTGTCATCGACCCCGCACATGGCTACATATGGATCCATGCCGCATCGCTGGGCGAGTTCGAGCAGGGGCGTCCGCTCATAGAGATGGTACGCCGCCGCCACCCCGAGGCGAAGATTCTGCTTACCTTCTTCTCCCCCTCGGGCTACGAGGTGCGCTGCAACTTCCCCATGGTCGATGCCGTGAGCTACCTGCCGCTCGACACCCCGTTGCATGTCAGGGCGTTCCTTGATGCCGTCAACCCGCGCATGGCGCTGTTCATCAAATATGAGTTCTGGGGCAACTATCTCCAGGAACTGCGCCGCAGGCAGATACCTACATATATAATCTCCTCCATATTCAGGCAGTCGCAGGTGTTTTTCAAGCCCTGGGGCGGCATGTTCCGCTCGATGCTCCGCTGCTACACCCACATATTCGTGCAGGACGACAATTCGATGCGCCTGCTCGCCGACATAGGAGTGCGCAACGTCACAGTGGCCGGCGACACCCGTTTCGACCGTGTGACCGACATCATGCGCGAGCGCCCCGACGTGCCTCAGGCAGAGACCATGACCGACGATGCGTCGCTGACCATCGTGGCAGGAAGTACATGGCCGCCCGACGAGGAGCTGCTGTTGCCATATTTCAACAACCACCCCGACGTGAAGCTGATAATCGCGCCTCACGAGGTGCGCCCCGACCGTATCGAGGACATCGTGTCGAAGCTCGACCGTCCCGTGGTGTGCCTCTCGAAGGCTACCCCGCAGGAGGCCGCCGCTGCCGACTGCCTGGTGGTCGATTGTTACGGAAAGTTGTCGGGCGTATACCGCTACGGCGACATCGCCTATATCGGCGGTGGCTTCGGGGCGGGCATACACAACATCAACGAGGCCGCCGTCTACGACATGCCTGTGCTCTTCGGGCCAAACTACCGGAAATTCAAGGAAGCAGCCGACATGATCGAATGCGGCGCGGCATTTACTTTCAGCGATAAGGGCGGTTTCACGGCAGCGCTCGACCCCCTGGTCGAGGATCCAGATCGGCTTATCGCCGCCGGACGTGCCGCCGGGCACTATATCCGTGAGCATCTCGGCGCCACGCAGCGCGTCTACACCGCGCTTGCCCCCGTAATCGAATCCATACGTTAACTTCAAAAAATAAGGCTTGGGGGTGACGCGACAGCGCATCCCCAAACTTGTATGATTATCATGACAATCATTTCAGCAGCAAATACCTCATCGGCAGGTGAGCGCATCAGGCAGTATGTCACGTCGCGCACTTTCATAGGGTTCGTCGTGTCAGTGCTCGTGCTTCTGGCCATATCGTTCGCATTCTTCTGGCCCGATGCGGTGCAGGGTGGCGAGCTGCGCCAGCACGACACATTGCAGGGCATGGCGATAAGCCATGAGACCGAGACTTTCCGCGATGCCACCGGCGAGACCCCGCGATGGACCAACGCGCTATTTTCCGGAATGCCTACGTTCCAGATTTCGCCGGAGTATGCCGCCGGCAAGATAGTATCCGCCGTGCGCACGGCCTACGGGCTGTGGCTGCCGTCGCCCGTCAATCTCCTCTTCATCATGATGATGGGCTTCTTCATACTGCTGCTGGCCATGAAAGTCAGGTGGTATCTCGCGCTTGTCGGGGCTATAGCCTACGGCATGTCGTCATACTTCATCATAATCATAGGCGCGGGCCATATATGGAAGTTCTACACACTGGCCTACATCCCGCCCACCATCGCCGGCATCGTGCTCGCCTACCGTGGGCGCTATCTGGCCGGAGGAGCGCTGGCGGCTCTGTTCGCCATGTTCCAGATCGCGGGCAATCATGTGCAGATGTCCTACTATTTCATGATAGTGGTGGCGGGATTCGTGGTGGCCTATGCCGTGATGCTGTTCCGCAGCGGAAATGCGCGCCGCTGGGTCAAGGCCACCTGTGTGCTCGCCGTCGCCGCCATCCTTGCAGTGGCCGCCAACCTGCCCAACCTCTACCACACGTATGAATACTCCAAGGAGTCGATGCGCGGTCGCCACAGCGAACTTGCCGGCGGTGAGGCTAAAGATGCCAAAGGCGGAGGTCTCGACAAGGACTACATAACAGCATGGAGCTATGGCAAAAGCGAGACGTTCACCCTGCTGATTCCCGACGTGAAGGGTGGCGCCACCATCAAGCCGGAGGCGGGGAGCAACAAGTTCCTGTCGCTCGCCGACGTTCCCGAAGCCGGAAAGCTCACAGCCTCCGGGCAGATTCCCGGCGAGATCGCGCCGTATCTCGGGCAGCTCCCGCAATATTTCGGCGACCAGCCCATGACCAACGGTCCGGTCTATGTCGGCGCGATCCTCGTGGCCCTGTTCCTCTTCGGTTGCGTGGTGGTGCGCGGTCCGATGAAATGGATGCTGCTTGTGTGCACGGTGATTTCCATTGCCCTCTCGTGGGGTCACAACATGATGTGGCTCACCGACATCATGATCGACCACTTCCCGATGTACAACAAGTTCCGCACGGTGGCCAGCATTCTGGTGGTGGCCGAGTTCACCATACCGTTGCTCGCCATTCTTGCCCTCAAGGAGGTGGTGGCCGACCGTGGGGAGTGGAAAACTCGATTCCGCACGCCATTCTTCATAACATTCGGGCTATGTGCTCTCTTCTGCCTGGTAGGAATCCTGGCCCCCGACCTTTACGGCGGATTCCTGAGCGAGCAGGAGGCGCAGGCCTACGGGTCATATCTCACGCAGGCACCTTACGCCCAGCTGTTCGCAGCGGTTCAGAAGGTGCGTATGTCGATGATTTCCGCCGACAGCCTCCGCAGTCTGGCCTTCATACTTGCAGGCGGATTGGCGCTGTGGCTCTACGGCGAACGCAAGTTCAACGCCAGGGTGCTTGCAGCCATCCTTGTGCTTCTCGTCACCGTCGACCTCTTCACCGTCAACAAGCGCTACCTCGACTCAGCGAGCTTCGTGCCGCGCCGTCTCACGCAGGGCACACCATTCCCGCTGACCACCGCCGACCGTAAGATACTCGCCGACACGGCCATGAACTATCGTGTGATGGACATACCGCGATTCAGCGAGGCCGCCCCCTCCTACCATCACAAGACTATCGGCGGCTACCATGCGGCCAAGCTCACGCGCTACCAGGACATGATCGACCGCCATCTCGGCAACTTCGCTACGGGTAATGTCTCGGAAGCCGACATGAACGTGCTCAACATGCTCAACGCCAAATACGTGGTGATGGGCGAGAGCGACGTGGTGGAAAATCCCGGTGCGCTCGGCAACGCATGGCTTGTAGACCGTGTCGTATATGCCAAGGATGCCGATGCCGAGATGGCCGCGCTCGACACGATCGTTCCGGCGCTTACGGCTGTGAGCGACATGAAGTTCCGCGACGTGCTCGGCACATCGGTTCCTCCGAAAGCCTCGGGCGATACCATCTATGAGACCTCCTATGCCCCCGACCGTCTTGCCTACCGCGTCAACAGTGCCAACGGTGGCGTGGCAGTGTTCTCCGAGGTGTATTTCCCATGGGGTTGGAAGGTGACCGTCGACGGGCAGGAGACCCCTCTGGCGCGTGTCAACTATTTGTTGCGTGCCATACGCGTGCCTGCCGGTTCCCACGAGGTGGTTATGACCTACCGCCCCGAGTCGGTGAAGGTGACGGGCACCATATCGATGGTGTCGGTGATTTTGATATATGTCGCCGTAATCGCGGCGCTCCTTTTCGCGATGCTCTCGCTCCCCGCCCGTGGTAAGGATAAAGAAACGGCTTAAGCTGTATATCACTGCGGTCAACCGCTATAAGCGCAGCCGGGGATTCGGCATACACTCCCCGTTCGCGTTCAAGTTCGTGTTGCGTGTGCTGCGCGAGCAGTCGGCATATTATGCCTATACCGACATAGATGAGCGGCGCGCCATAGCCGCATCGCTCGCCCATAAGGTCGAGGGGAAGCGCCCGAAGCTGATTTCGATGAAGTCCGCAAAGATGCTGTTCCGTATAGCATGCTATTTCCATCCCGAGGTGATGTTGCAGGTCGGCACATCCTACGGGGTGTCGACCACTGCGCTGCTCGACGTGTCGTCGTCGTCGCGGCTGATGATCTACAAGGGTGATGGCGCGCATCCCGAGGTATACGATGTCGTTACACGCAGGTATGCGGAACGCATCGTCGCGCTCCCCTCTCTTGGAGAGGCGCTGGAGGCGTATTCCGCAGAATGTGTGGGCCTGTCGGTGCTACCGTTCGTGCTCGTGAATGCCCTCGACGGAGATGAGGATGTCGAAGCGTGTGCATCCGCGCTGAAGGATATGCTCGCGCGTGGCGGGGTAGTTGTTCTGCGCAACCTGATGCGTTCGCCTCATATGGCAAGCTTGTTTGCGGCGGTCGACGGGGGTATCACCCGGGGCATGACCTTCACCAACAGCCGTGCCGCCGTGATAGTGGGGCTGCCCCACCTGCCGCGTCAGCGTTTCAGTCTGTGGTTCTGAATCCGGTTGAGCGTATGAGGACGTTACCTGCTTGGGATAAGCTGCTCGGAAATTATCAGGCTTTCCTGCTTCTTGAAAAGGGGTTGAGCGACAATTCGCGACAGGCCTACAGCAACGATGTGTGCAAGCTGGCGGCCTTCCTTTCGGCCGGAAACCGTAGTCTTGCCGACACGGATCTCGATGATCTCCGTGAGTTCATCGCCGGACTGCACGACCTCGGCATAGCGGGAACCACCCAGGCACGCATAGTGAGCGGGGTGCGCTCTTTCTTCGATTTCCTCCATCTGGAGGGCTACCGCGATGACAATCCCGCGCAGATGCTTGAGGTGGGACGCCGTGCGCGAAAGCTCCCGGAGGTGCTGGCCGTGGAGGAGATTGACGCCATGATAGCCGCCATCGACATGTCGACACGCGAGGGACAGCGTAACCGGGCGATAATGGAGGTGCTCTACGGGTGCGGACTTCGAGTCACCGAGCTTGTCGAGCTTCAGATGTCGTCGCTCTTTCTCGACGAGGGCTATCTGAGGGTGCTCGGCAAGGGGAGCAAGGAGCGCATCGTGCCTGTCTCGCCGGCGGCGGTGGCCGAGATACGGGCCTACCTTCCCGACCGTGCGGCGATTGACATAAAGCCCCGCGAGGAGAAATACCTGTTTCTGAGCAAGCGCGGCACGCACCTCACACGTGTGATGATATTTTACATCATAAAGAAGCTTGCCGCGCTTGCCGACATCACACGCCCCATCAGCCCCCACACGCTGCGCCACTCTTTCGCCACGCATCTGCTCGAAGGGGGCGCCAACCTGCGTGCCATACAGCAGATGCTCGGCCACGAGTCGATAAGCACCACCGAGATATATCTGCATCTCGACAATACGGAGCTGCGCAGGGAAATCCTGTGCCACCATCCGCGCAACATGCGCCGGATGTGATTCCATCCATCCCCGTCGGTTGTCGATCTGCGGTGTGGCCGTCATTTGACTGCGTGCGGTTAGGTATTTCGGGCCGTTCGGGCGAATCTTAAGGTAAGAAACAGAATGAACTCATCATATGTCACTACGTAAATTTCTTGCGGGCGTGGCTCTGGGCTGCGTGTTTGCGATGTCGGCGGGGATAAACCACCCCTCCTTGCTGTTCACTCCCGAGAGGGTGAAGAGCGCGAAAGCGCGTGTGGAGTCGGGCGATTCACTGATGGTGAAAGGTTGGGAGAATATCCGCACTATAGCCGAGGCGCAGTTGGCCAAGCCCGATATAATGAAGCTCGAATACATGGCGCTGGCATGGCAGATGACGGGCGACCGCCGCTATGCCGAGAAGCTCAAGGAGGTGCTGATGCGCACCGCCGACACCCGTTCGTGGGCCAACTCGGAGATGATGGCGCGCAATCCGGCATGGCGTAGCGAGCTGCAGATGGCGCACCGGTCGTTTCAGGTGGCCGTGGCCTACGATGCCATCTACGATACGCTGTCGCCTGCCGAGCGCAAGCACATAGCCGAGGGGATGTGGCGTCTGGCCGGCGAGCCGCTGCTCGGCGACTGGCTTCTGGAACCTACGCGCATACATTCGCTCAATTCGATGGGCCACAACTGGTGGACATCGTGTGTTGGCATGGGAGGGCTGCTCGCCATGGCCATAGGCAACGAAGTACCCGAGGCTGCCGATGCCGCCCGCAAGGCTGTCGATGCCCTGCCGGAATGGTTCGGGTTCGCCGGCGACGTGATACAGCGCAAGCCGCGCACGTTCGACCGCGACGGAGGCATGTACGAGAGTATCAACTACGCGAGCTTCGGCATCACCGAGGCTCTGATACTGCGCCAGGCGTGGCTCAACTCACATCCCGGCGCGAAGCTCCCCGACATACCGCAGATACGTCAGTTGGCATCATTTTTCAGCCATGTGGCATACCCGCGCACGGGCATCCTCCACAGCATCAATTTCGGCGACAGCCATAAGAACGTAACGGGCGAAAGCTCGATGCTCCTCGCCCTCGCCCAGCCGGGCAACGCCGGAAAGAAGGAGATGGAGAAGGAGGCCGCCATAGTCGGATGGTATGTCGGCCAGGTAGAGCCGGGACAGCATCGCGAGGGATTCCCGCGCACGGTGCCGATGGGATTCCTCTACACGCCCGACACCTCGAAAGCCCCTGCCGTGCCAGACCTCCCGAAGTCGCACCTGTGGAAGGACTTCGGATGGGCCACGATGCGCGACTCGTGGGATAAGGATGCCACGATGCTCGCCGTGAAGTCGGGCATGACGTGGAACCACTCGCATGCCGACGCCAATTCGTTCATAATCTTCCACAAGGGTGTGGATATAATAAAGGATGCGGGCAACTGCAGCTACGGCAAGCCGGAATACCGCAACTACTTCTTCCAGACGGAGGCCCACAATGTGGTGCGCTTCAACGGGCAGGGACAGCCGCGCCATCAGCAGTACCACGGCTCGATGCTTCCCGGCGAGGTGACGGGGCTGGTCGATGAAGGACGTTTCAAGTATGTGCTCGCCAACGGCACCGGCCCGATGTCGCGGTGGCTCAGCCGCAACTACAGGCACTTCCTGTGGATCGACAACGTGATTTACGTGGTCGATGACCTGGAGAGCCACGAGCCGGGGCGCTTCGAATGGCTGTGGCATCCGGGTGGTGACACCCGCAAGCGCGGCTACGACCTTGAGGTGACCAACGGCGATGCGGCAGTGCTCGTGCGTCCGGTTTATCCGAATTATCTTGCCCCGAGCGACTATGTGCACGACTATCCGCAGCATCTCTACTGGGAGACGCATGAAGCGCCCGACGAGACCCTGAAAGGCACGGAGACCTACTGGTCGTTCCATATGCCGCAGACGGTCGACCGCGTGAAAGGTGTGACCGCTGTGATTCTGAAGGACAGCGTGTCTCAGAAGTCCATACCGCAGATTGAGCGTCGCGAGGGGAAGGACTGGATAGGCCTGCGTGTCACGCAGCCCGACGGTGCGGTCACCGACATCTACATCAACCAGCTCGCCGACGGACGCCTCATGCACCTCAACTCATGGATCGATGCCGACGGCTTCTCCACCGACGCCTACATGCTTGCCGTCACCTATCCCGCAGGGGTGACACCTTCACCCTCCGCGTCTCCCTCCGACATGTTCATGGTGCACGGTTCCTCCTTGCGCCGCTCCGGCAAGGTGCTCCACTCCTCCCTCGACAAGCGCACCCTGCGCCTGAAATGACAGAAACCTCAGATAGCATGGTATTATATGAAACGGGGGTGTGTCGAATCACGATACACCCCCGTAGCCTCTGTATGATAAGTCTTTATTTATAAGCCTTACTTGACGATGACTTTTTCACCGTTGTGGAGGTAGATGCCGGCGGCGGGGACGCCGTGGACTTTACGGCCAAGGAGGTCGTAGTAGTCGCCGTCATCGGATGAACGGTCGTTGCCTACCTCATCGATGCCGGTAGTCTGGCCTCCGGTGATGGTGAAAGTGCCGTAGATGGGCTGCTCGGCAGGCACGCATGCGTCGGCGTTGGAGAGCACGAATTTCACGTCGAGCATCTGCACGGTGTATGTGCCGTTGACCATGTCGGGGTCGGCGATTAGCCCGATGCTGTAAAGTTCGTCGAGCTTATTGCCATCCTCATCGTCGGGATAGAGGTCATCAAGCATGCTCGAATCGGCGATCACCTTGATGGTGGTGCCGTCGGAGAGCATGTTGCACGCGATGGAGTGGGTGGATGAGGCGCGAGCCGACATCTCTATGTCCTCGACCCAGTCGCGTCCTTTCTTGACTTTCACGATATGGATGCCTTTCGGCACGAAAAAGGCCATGTTGAACGCCGAATAGTCTATTGTGTCGTTTTCGCACACCACCAGCCGCGACACTGTCGTGCCGTCGGCCACGAGCGTCACAGGTTCGAACCATACATTGAGGCTTTCCGATTCGGTGGTCTTGTAGGCTGCGGCGCTACCTCCCGAAAGGAGGAGGGTAAGCGCTGCACAGATGAGTTTCGATTTCATGTTTGTATTTTGTTTGTTGGTTTTATCTGGAGGTATGTTTGCGTGTGCGCACGTGCGGAGTCCGGAGCACCGGCCTTACCTGCGAATCGAGGTAGATCACGCGTGCGGCTGTGGCGTCCTGGGCATCGACACGTCCGTCGGAGTTGACATCGGCCACGGAGAGGTCGAGTGTCACGGGGCGTTCGATGTAGTAGGCGCGCAGGAGCAACACGTCGTTGGCATCCACTTTGCCGCTACCGTCAACGTCACCGAGCAGCTTGCGCAGCAGAGCGGAGTCCTCGCGGTTGCCGGCGCGGTCGTAGGCCACGGTGGCGAACTGTACCGAGGGCAATGCCGCCGGGGCGCTATAGGCAATCATGCCGGATTCGTCGGCTTCGAGCGACTCTGCCATGAGCGTCCAGTCCGGTTGGCCATCCCAACGGGCATAGAGGTCGTAATGCCATATGCCCGAGCCTGTGTCTGAGCTGCTGACCGTTATGGCGAACGTCATGCCGTCGTCGTCAGTGGCCACGTCGGTCACTTCGCTATGCGGGAGGGTGTAGTCGGTGATGTTGTGCCATGTCGGGGTATCGATAGGTGGATTCTCGTCGAATACGATGGTCGCTTTGTTGCCGACCGTGGTGTTGTCGGCAAGCCCCTCGCGCAGGTCTATGGAGTATGTCAGCTGCCCCGTGCCATTCCCGTCGTTGTTTACGGGGAGCACACCCTGCATCACGTCGTCGGTCAGCTCCAGCGTGATCGGGTCGAGCGAGTTGACGGTGAGGAGCAGTTCGCCGGACGACTCGTTGAAGTCCACGCTCACCTGGGCTATGCCGTTGATTTCCGGGCGTATGTCGATGGTTCTTACGCCTTTCTTTGCCCCCTCGAAGTCGATGGTGTGCTTCCCGATCGTGAACTCACCGGCCTTGAATGTAGCCAAGTCAAACACACCCTTGTCAAGAGTGTTTGTCACGACGATTGTGACGGCTGAGGCTGTGGCCAGTTCCGGATCGTTTTCGAATTCAAGAGTGTACTCCAAAGTCTTGACATCACGCCCGATATGCTCGGTGTCGGCTGGAGAGCGGTAGCCGAGGATGTCGTTGGGATCATGTGAGACGGGTAAATTGATTCGGGTAGGAGTGGGTCGAGGATTGGCACATTCGGCATGTGCCGCTTCTCTCTCGTTGGTGGCGAATAGGTACGATGCCGGTAGGGAAAGCCATTCGGGTAGCGGCATGCTGTTTTGGAATATTGCCTGAGGCGACATGGCCAACGGACTATCGTATTGAGGCAGATATTCGGCCACCATGGCGTAGTCGGCGCCATAGCAACGCCGTTCCTCGGCGCGTTGGCGTTTGCCAAGTCCAAGATAAATACCTCCGATTGTCTGGCCCAGACCGAGATATACGTTTGCCACTTGTCCGGCTGTGCCTCCGTGTTCGCTGATCAGACTCTGCATATCGGCAAAGGTGTCGTAGTTGATGCAGTCAGGCTGCTGCGGTGGAGTCACGATTCCTCCGGTTTCGCCTAAAAGATACCTTCCGGCATCGCTCCATGCCTCTCCGACCCATGCATACATATCAAATGAAAAGAGGGTGAACCTTGTCACCGACATTTTAAGTTGAAGTGTCTCATATGGCGCTATGTATGGTAGAATCATGGGCATGAAGATTCCCGGCTTTCCCGTTTCGAGAAGGTTGTCCGTCGGGTGGCTGATGGGGAACTCGACCCCGTTGAGAGGATTTGGCGTTATCACATGAAAATTGTCGAACTCAAATTGATGGACAATGTTTCCGAAGGCTATATTTATCGGAATACCCCATCGAGAGATGCTGCCGCTGTTTTTGATTGCGACTGTCATGTAATGCCGACCACCCACCGAGGCTGAATTTAAGACTCGGACTGATATTTCCCCTTTCTGCACATCCTCGAATGTAATGGCATTGTCCAGTGTCACTGTGGTGCGACCTTCCGGAGTGCCATCGTCGAAATAGCATGTCAGCTTCTGCGGGCCTCGGGCGCTCAACTTCTTTCCATAGAAGTTGAACTGTGCCCTCGCGAATGCATGGTCGTAGGCAAAAAGTGAGTCGCATTCGATAATGTCGTTGTCGCCGAGGGTCACTTTCTTGAGATGGTCGAAGCCGTTGCCGGTGAGGTCGATGAACACCAGGCCGTCGGGAGCCATGCGGTCGGGCGTGTGCTTCAGCACGGCATAGCGGTCGATATGTTTCACTGTTGCATTTATAGCACCTGTCTTTTTGGCATCGTGGACTGCCATGTAGACTTTTCCGTCGGAGAATGCATGGAATCCACCGCCGACCACGGCATCATGGCCTGAGGCCGAGTATCTGATGTTGCTTTCATTGTCGAACAGCTCGACGGTGCAGGGTTTGTCGACCGTCACTGCGATACTGTCGCCCCTTTTTACGTCGAATTCATACCAGCGGATTTCATTTTCGCCAATTGAGGAGACGGCTGTCACCGTGCCCTCGGGAGTGGGCACGATGGAGGCGGCTTTCACCGAAGTGGGCATTGAGGCGTCGAAGAACGGCGAGGAGATGGTGGTGAAAAGTCCGTTGGCCGACGATACGAGCAGATTGAAGTCGTTGAGCGGGTAGATCACCGGCTTGCCACCCTCCACCCTGAAGCGGAACGACGAGGTGCGCAGCGGATAGCTCTTTACCGGCAGCAGGCCGGTGAGACGGAACGGACTCATGGCCTCTTTCAGGTCGACGTGGGTGATATGGTCGGTGTCGTCATTCACCCAGTAGTCGTAGCTGCTGATGTCGCCACCTCCGAGAGGGAGCTTCATGAAGAATGCCGACTTGCACTGCGTGGTCAGCCCGTCGGGCGAGGCGAGCATGAACTGTATGGAGTGGAGTCCGATGGAGAGCGACTCTACGTCGATGTCGGCATGCACGATGCCTGCGGAGTATGTGCCGGCGCGCAGCATCGTAGAGTCGTTGTCGAGGGTGAAGAAGCATCGGTAGCCGCTCACCTCGGCCTCGGTGGGTACGCGCATGAACAGCCCTTCGACGGGAGCCGCCGGGATGTTGTCGTGGGTCACCACATGGGCCATGATGGTGTGGAGTCCGTAGCCGTAGGCCGAGGCGTCGATCTCGCACATGATGGCGGCGTCGCTCTCGGTGGGTGTGGTTGCTATGTATGAGTGGTACAGGCCGTCGACATAGATGTGGGCCGTGGAGCCTGCGAGGGTGAACGGCTTGAGGAACATGGCGCTGCGCGGTGCCGAGCGGCGCCCGTCGGCATCGGCTACCTGGAAATGGACCGAGTGGGGACGCGAGCCGTCGAGGGCGGAGGCATCGATGTCGAGCGAGAAGGCCCCGTTGCCCGACAGCACCCCTCCGGCAGTAGCCGAGACGGTGGAATCGCCGTCGAACCAGTAGGTGTAGCCCGCGTCGGCATGCGCCGACAGCGCCGCACCCGCCATGGCAAACGGCAGGATGAGTCTGCGTATCATGATTTCAGAGTGTTACTGTCGATGACGCGTTACTGCTTGATCCCCTCTACCTCGATGTCGATCGACAGCTTGCCGTCGGCGCTCGTCTTGGGCGCTACGCTGAACTTGGAGATCTGCGGCACTGTCGTGGTCTGCTCGAAAGGCATGTTGCCGCCGTAGATGCCCACTTGCGTGCCGTCGGATGTCTTTAGCGCCTTGATCTCGTCGGTCAGCTCGTAGAAAGTGCCCTCCTTGAATACGTTCTCATGGTCGAGGCGTGTGTTTGTGCCTTTTGCTGTTTCATAGGGGAATGGCTGTTTTACTCCTGCACCGTACCATACGCAGTAGAATGGCGTGCAGTTGCCGTTTAATTTTATGGATGTCGAACTCCCGAGGCCTTTGATTATGCAGTTGTTGAGCAGACTGTGGTATAGGGTAGAGGGTGTCTCAATGATACAGTTTTGATAGTTAGCGGTCAAATATGATGTGCTAAAACTTCCGATTACTATATGGCTGTTTGTCGATGAAAAAGTAATGTTGTTGCTGGCACTGATTTGATTTCGGATATCGCAATGTATAAATTTTGCATCTTTCATGGTAGAATTGCCAATGATACTCAACTTACCGAGGATGCATTTTATAAATTGGGGGTTATAAACATTCGATATTTGTATAGATGTATTGTGCTGGATTCCTTCGAGGACGAGGTAATGTTCGGCATCTTCGGGAATAGTTATGGAGAAGTCGCCGGTGAGGACGGTGGGTACGGCGAAGTTGTCGCTTTCGGTGAGTCCCATGCCTGCGCCGCGGATGGTGACGGGCTTGGTGAGGGTGCAGGCGTTGAACTGGCCGGCGGAGAGGGTGATTACGTCGCCTGCGACGGCGGCTTCATGGGCATCCTTGAGGGCGCCTGCACCATAGAAGATGGAGAGATTGCCGTCGTGGAGCAACGTGGCGAGCTGCGAGGTCTGCGCCGAAACTTGGGTAAGGACAGCTGCGATGAGCGTCAGCACGAAAAATAGTCTTTTCATGACCTGATATGTGTGCCTTGTAGTCTCCCCGAAGTCAGGCGGTTAATAAGAAGCAAGAGATGATGGTTGGTTGATGATTGCCTCTGTCGTAAAACAAAAAAGCGCGGGAAACTGTACCGTTGCTCTTTCCCACAATCCGAAGGCTCTCGCATTGCCCACACAGTCAGGGAAAGAGCAACGCAGAAGCCCACGCATATATGCATAGGAATCACGCTAAGGCCTGCAACTAACCTTCGGGGCGAGCATGAAGCTGCCCGGAAAGGTATAGTGGCGGCATAGCGCTGTCATATACATAACCATAGACATCTACCGTTGCCTTGCTTTTGACTGTGTTTGTGAATTTGCGAGATTCTCAGATTGTCAAGAACAAAGCGCTGATAAACGCTTTTAAAAAAATATGTCCGGAGAGCGGTCGGCCCTTGCGGGCGCAAGCTCTCCACACCCCGCCGCACTCGATGCCCGCGCTCGGGCTTCCATACGGCAGAATGTCTGTGGCAAAGTTAAATATTATTCACAGAAATCCAAAAGATTTCAAAGAATTAAGGGAGGATTAGGGAAGGTAGGGACAATAGGGAGGCTAAGAAGATTAAAGTCATTAAGGGGAATAGGGACAATAGGGAGGCTAAGGAGATTAAGAACATTAGGGAGATTAGGGAGTGAGGGCGCGCCGGTGGAGAAGAGGCGCTAATGACGTTAATGACTTTAATCTCCATAATGTCCTTAGCCTCCCTAATCTTCTTTAATCTGCCTAAGCTCTTTATTTGTGGAGGTTGCGGTGGGCGAGGCGAGCGCGGGTCATCTCTTCGCGGATGCCGCCTTGTGCGAGAAAGGCTTTCTTTTGCGATTCGATCAGACGGAAAAGGAGGTAGTCGGTCTGGTTGAGGAGGATTACGGTGATGTTGGCTATGGCGGAGTCGCTGCGTGTGGCGGCTGCCTCGCGATAGTATGCGCTGTCGCTGTGGGCAGAGCATACGCGGCGTGCCTGTTCGAATTTTGGATCGCCCGGTTGCCATAGCGGTAGGGAGCGTGTGCGCAGATAGTCGATGTAATCCTCAAGTAGCTCTTTGAGGCTGGCCTTGGCCACGTTGGTTAGCTTTATCTCGGTCTCGCGTGAGGTGACTGAGGCGGCCGATCCTTCGGCTATGTTTTGCTTACCTGAACGTGCCGCCTGGAGCATTTGGTCGGCGGTGCGGTCGCCTTTGGCGATGAATTTATTGATGAAGTAGTAGGTGAGGTCGTAGATGCATTCGCATTTGCGATAGACGAGGAGGTTGCGGTAGTCGGAGCGTTGGCGGAGGAAGGTTGAGGAGGGCATGCAGATTGGGGATTAAAGAGATTAGGGAGAATAGGGAAGATAAGGAAAATGGGGAGAATAAGGAGAGTAAGGAGGTTAGGGACAATAAGGACAGTAGGGAGGGCCGGCGGAGTAGAGGCGTTAATGACGTTAATGACCTTGATGACTTTAATGGCCTTAACCTCCTTAATCTCCTTATTCTCGTTATTGTCCTTAACCGCTTTCTCTAAAAAATGTTATAGTCGATGGAGAGGACCTGGAACTCGGTGCGGCGGTTGATCTGGTCGGCGACTTCCTGGTCGGCTTCGGGGAGGGTGAGGATGAATTCTTCGGTGAGGATGTCGCCTTCCTTGAACTGGGGATACTGGCGGGCGAGGCGCTTGGTGATGGTCTTGGGGTGCGATTCGCCATAGCCTTGCGGGGATAGGCGTTCGGGGCGTATGCCGGCGGCGATGAGGTAGTCGATGACCGACTGGGCGCGTCGCTGCGAGAGGCGCTGGTTGTATTCCTCGGTACCCCAGCGGTCGGTGTGCGACGCCATCTCAATAGTGACGTTTGGGTTGTCGCGGAGCACCTGTACGATGGAGTCGAGGGCGGTCTTTGACTCGGGGCGCAGCGTGGCCTTGTCGAAGTCGTAGAAGATGTTGTCGACCACGTTGGGCTTGTTGATGGACGCGAGGATGAAGTCTACGCCATATTCGGCATCGACCTCGGCGGTGTCGGCCCGGAACTCCTGCTTGGCGTTAAGGTAGCCCTTGGCGCCGGCGAGCATCACGTAGCGCACACCACGCTGCAACGGGAACGAGAAGCTGCCATCGGCCTTACCTGTGGCTTTCTGGTTGGAGCCGTCGTCGCCCACGATGCGTATCACGGAGTTCGGCACCGGTTCCTCGTCCTTGTCGAGCACCATGCCGGAGATGTTGATCTTCAGGTCGGGGAGCAGGAACGAGTAGATATGGTCGTAGCCGCGTCCGTCGGTGCGGTTGCTGCTGAAATAGCCGCTCTCCCCCTCGCCGAAGGTTATGCCGAAGTCATCGGACGACGAGTTGACGGGATAGCCCATGTTGGTGACGTTCCATCCTCCGGATGGTGTCTGCTCCGCCCTGAAAAGGTCGAGTCCTCCGAGACCGGCATGGCCGTCGGAGGCGAAGTAGATAACGCTGTCGGAGCGCATGTAGGGGAAGCACTCGTCGCCGGGCGTGTTGATGAATTCGCCGAGGTTTTCCAGCGAGCCTACGCGGTCCTTGAGGTTGATGCGCCAGAGGTCGAGCCCACCCATTCCTCCGGGCATGTCGGAGGCGAAGATGAGCCAGTCGCCGTCGGGCGACACCGCCGGATGCCCGTAGCTCGACAGCGTGTCGGCGGTGATCTCGAACTTCACCGGGGCGCTCCATTTGGCGTCGGAACGCTGCGAGGTATAGATCTCCACCCCGGTGTGGGCGTTAGGCTCGCGGCGCGCGCGGGTGAGGTACATCGTGCCCCCGTCGGGGGTGAACGACACGATGCCTTCGTCGTGCTCGGAGTTGAGTTCACCCTCTACGGCTTCCGGTCGTTGCCACTGGCCCTGCTCGTTCTTGCGCGCCACCCATATGTCGCCCTTCTTCATACCGGTGATCTCGCTGCGCCGGTCTCCGGTCACCTTCTCGTTGGTGGTGGTGAAGTAGAGCACGTCGTGGTCGGCGCCGGCGAACATCGGAGAGAAGTCGGCACGGCGCGAATTGAACAGCTTCGCCTGCTTTACGATATAGCGCGTGGGGGTGGCTTTCGCGCCCATCCCCTTGCGGCAGCCGGCTATTCCGGTCTCAGCCGTCTCGGCATCCTTAGGGTCGGTGGCGAGATATTCCTGGTAGGCGGTGATAGCGTCGCGGTAGCGTCCCTCGGCCTGCAATGACTGGGCGAGGTAGAGTTGTGTGAGCGAGTCGGGGTAGGCGTAGCGCACGGCATTCTGGAAAGCGGCGGATGCACGTGCGCTCATGTTGAGCTTGCGGTAGCAGAGGCCCATCTTGTAGGCCACTTCGCCGCGCAGCGGGCGCTCCTCGCGCTTCTTGAGCTTGTTGTAGACGGCGCGGTAGGTGCGCGACGCGTCGTAGTACTCCCCGCGCTCCATCTGCTCGTCGGCCACGGCGAGCTTGGCACCCCCGCAGCTCCACAGTATGCCGGCGCATAGCGCTGCGGCTATATATCGGTATAATATATTGACATGCTTCATATAATTAGTAACGCGCGCGCAGGGTGGATATTATGCCGACGGCGACCGCATGTCCCTGTCGGGGAGCGTGCGGTCGCCGTCTATATGAGTCTGTCGCTGTCGGGATGATTACTCGGCGGTGGCGAGGGGCGAGGGGGTGGTGTAGGTGCGTGCGGCAAGCTCCTTGTCGAGCATGTACATGCCGTACTTGTTGTCCTCCACTGCCTCTGTGGCCTGGATGAGGTTGCGTGCGTTCTCCTCTTCCTCGATCTGCTCGTCGATGAACCATACGAGGCGGTTGACGGAAGCGAAGTCGTTGTCGGCCTTGGCGATGGCGGCGAGGTTGTTGATCATGCCGGTCACCTTGCGCTCGTGGTCGAGGGTCTGGCGGAACATGTCGATTACGGCAGGCCATGTGGCGGGGACTTCAGCAATGGGCTTCAGTACCACCTTCACGTCGCGCGAGCTGAGATAGTTCATGAATATACGTGCGTGGTCCTGCTCCTCCTTGAACTGGATGTAGAACCAGTTGGCTACTCCGCTGTGGCCTTTCGACTCGGCGTCGAGCGACATTGCCAGATAGAGGTAGGCCGACCACAACTCGGCGTTAATCTGCTCGTTTATAGCGTCCTGTAACTTTTGGCTAAGCATAACGATTAAAATTAAGATGTTAAACTTTCAGAGGTGCAAATGTACCGATATTTCCTGCATTGACCAAAAAAATGTGATGGCCATGTCAGGGGCGTTCGGATGTCATCTCGAACACGAGTGTGCCGCCGCGCGCTATATCGTCGTGGGTGATGAACGGCGTGTCGAGCTGCCTGCCGTTGAGAAGCACGCGCTTGACATATTTGTTGGCAGGGGAGTTGTCCTTGACTGTTATCTCGAACGGGGCGTGCTGCGCCTTTACCACGGCACGGTCGACAATCGGGCGTCCTATGGTGTAGACCGGTATGCCCGGCGCAACCTGGTAGAGTCCGAGGGCGCTCATCACGTACCATGCCGACATCTGGCCGCAATCCTCGTTGCCGATTATGCCGTCGGGGGCGTTGGTGTAGAACTCGCGCATGATGTAGTCAAGGCGCTCCTGGCCCTTCCATGGCGAACCGGTCCAGTTGTAGAGGTATGCCATGTGGTGGCTCGGCTCGTTGCCGTGGGCATACTGACCGATCAGGCCTGTGATATCGTTGGATGCCTCCGCGCCGTCGATCTGCGACGAGGTGGTGAAGAGCGTGTCGAGGCGTGCCTCCAGCTCCTGACGTCCTCCGATAGCCTCGATGAAGTTGTCCATGTCGTGAGGGGCGAAGAAGCTCCATTGGAAGGCGTTCCCCTCTGTGTAGTCGCTCTTCATGTGTGCAGAGTAACGCGGGTTGAAAGGTGTGCGGAACGAGCCGTCGCCCATCACCGGACGCATCATCTTCGTCTCAGGGTCGAGATAGCGCTTGTAGTAGTCGCCCTTGGCGGCGTAAGCCTTCGCCAGCGAGTCCATGCCGGCTTTTGCGGCGAGCTGCGACACGCACCAGTCCTCGTAGGCCATCTCAACGCCCCACGACACAGATTCGGGTACCGAGTCGGCGGGAACGAATCCGTACTTCTCCTTATAATACGGGTGCATGGTGATGAGGTCGAGTTCGCGCGTGCCCTTGAACTTCTCTGCCAGGTCGGGGCGGTAGACCGACGATGCTGCCGCTGCTTCGGCCCATGACTTGAGGTCGGTGCTGTCGGCGAGACCCTTGCAGGAGAGGTCGGCAAGCACGGCCACCGCAGGGTAGCCCACCATGCAGCCGGTATAGCTCGACCCGATGGGCCACTTCGGGAGGATTCCTCCCTCCTTGTAGCCCTTGACGAGCACTTTGCCCCAGTCGGCGGCCAGTTCAGGCTCGATGATGGTCATCAGTGGCTGGAACGCACGGAAAGTGTCCCAGAGCGAGAACACGGAGTAATTGACATACCCCTCCTCGGCCTGGTGGACCATCTTGTCCATGCCACGGTAGCGGCCATCGACGTCCTGGTAGGCGAACGGCGCGATCATGGTATGGTAGAGCGCGGTGTAGAAGTTGACCATCACGGTCGAGTCGGCCTGTATCTCGATTGCCGAGAGGGCCTTGTTCCATATCTCCGACGACTCTTCGCGTGTGGCCACGAAGTCCCATCCCGGAAGTTCCTCGGCGAGGTTCTTTCCGGCTCCTTCGGGGTCGACCATGGAGATGCCTACCTTTACGTAGAGCGGACGGTCGGCGGGGGCGAAGCGGTAGTGGAGTTTCAGGTCGCGGTCGGTATGTATGACGGCCGGTATATCGGCAGAGGTCTTGCCGTCGATGTAGCGTACCTCGCTCTCGACCGGCTCGGAGAAGGTGATGCGGTAGGACACGTCGTGGTACTGCGCCCATCCCTGCGTGCGCACTGTGCCCTCCACCGTCGAGTCGTTGACCACGGCATAGTCGTTGCCCACGAGCTTGTGGCCCCAGTTGGGCTGCAGTATGTGGCCCAGGTCGAGCATCACACGGCGGTCGGCGGTGTCGGTGTAGACGTACTTGTGGAATCCCACGCGGTCGGTGCTTGTCAGTTCCACGTCGATGCCGAAGTTGTCGAGCCGCACGGCATAGTAGCCCGGCGAAGCCTTCTCGGTCTCCTTTTTGAACGTGGCCACCGGCTTTATCGAGTCGGTGCCGGAGTAGGGGAGGAGGGCCACATCGCCGAGGTCGCCGATGCCGGTGCCCGAAAGGTGTGTGTGGCTGAAGCCATAGATTTCGTTGTCGTCGTAATGGTATCCGCTGCTCGCGTCCCATCCCATTATGTGGGTGTCGGGACTTACCTGTACCATTGCGAACGGGCGTGTGGCGCCCGGGAACGTGTGGCCGTGGAATCCCGTGCCGATGAACGGATCCACATATTTCACCTCGTCGTTAAGCAGGGGTTTGTCAGAAGCGGAATTGCATGCCGTGGCGAGGCATAGCGTCGCCACGGGCAGGATGAATGAATATTTTTTCACGTGGTATGGATTGATTATTTCAATGGATAGAGATATTTAATTTAAGCATTCCCTGACGTTGGTATCAGTGGCGGTAGCCAAAGTTACGAAATTAATTTTGTAAATTTGCTCCCCGGTAACAATATACTACAGATAATCATGCCCGACCCAGCATTAGAGACACCATATGGCAACAACCGGGACAACGGACCCCGGCGCAATGCCCCCAAACACCAGTCGATGTATGACACCGGCGGCCGTATCATGCCCCAGGACAAGGAGGTGGAAGAGGCTGTGCTCGGTGCGCTGATGCTTGAAAAGGACGCTTACACTACTGTTTGCGACATCCTGAAGCCGGAGTGCTTCTACGAGCCTCGCAACCAGCGCATCTACGAGGCCATACAGAGCCTCGGCGCGGCGCAGAAGCCTATCGACATGCTCACCGTGGTGGAGCAGCTGCGCCTCAACGGCACGCTCGCCGAGGTGGGCGGCCCGGTGGTGATTTCCGAGTTGACATCACGCGTGGCCTCGGGCGCCCATGTCGAGTTCCATGCTCGCATCGTGGCGCAGAAGTATCTGGCCAGGGAGCTTATCTCGTTTGCCGCCGGCATCGAAGGGAAGGCATTCGACGAAAGCAACGACGTCGACGACCTTCTCCAGGAAGCCGAGGGTCGACTGTTCGAGATCTCGCAGCGCAACGTCAAGAAGGATGTCACGCAGATCGACCCGGTGATATCCGAGGCCATCAAGCAGATACAGGCCGCCGCCAACCGCGAGTCGGGTCTCTCGGGCCTCGAATCGGGCTATCACGACCTCGACAACCTCACCTCCGGATGGCAGAACTCCGACCTCATCATTATCGCCGCCCGTCCCGCCATGGGCAAGACCGCGTTCGTGCTCTCGATGGCCAAGAACATGTCGGTCAACTACAACATCCCGGTGGCGATATTCTCGCTTGAGATGTCCAACCTGCAGCTTGTAAACCGACTCATCTCGAATGTGTGCGAGCTTGAAAGCTCGCTGATAAAGTCGGGAAAACTGACGCGCATACAGTGGGACCAGCTGATGACGCGTATCAAGCACCTCTACAGCGCTCCTCTATATATCGACGATACTCCGTCGCTCTCCATCTTCGAGCTCCGCACCAAGGCGCGCCGCCTCGTCAGGGAGCACAACGTGAAGATACTCATCATCGACTACCTCCAGCTGATGAACGCCTCGGGAATGCGTTTCGGCTCGCGCGAGCAGGAGGTGAGCATGATATCGCGATCGCTCAAGCAGCTCGCCAAGGAACTTAATATCCCGATAGTGGCCCTGTCGCAGCTCAACCGTTCGGTGGAGAGCCGTCAGGCGGGTGACGCCGGAAGCAAGCGCCCGCAGCTGAGCGACCTCCGCGAGTCGGGCGCCATAGAGCAGGATGCCGATATCGTGTGCTTCATACACCGTCCGGAGTACTACACCAAGAGCGATGTCGACGCCGAGGGACACGACATACGCGGCCTGGCCGAGTTCATCGTGGCAAAACACCGCTCGGGTTCCGTCGACACGGTGAAACTGCGCTTCAAAGGGCGTCTTGCCAGGTTCGAGAACTGGAGCGAGAACGACTTCGACCCATCCGCCGCACCTGTAACCGTGGAGTCGAGCCTCAACGCCGGCGGATTCGGCGCTGAACCTTCCGGCACGTTCACATCCCCCTCCACCCCGCTCTCCGGTGGCACCGCCGACTTCCTCGCCGGACCCGCCGACACCCCCGCCCCCTTCTGATTGTAGGACGTGGCCGCCATTTCATGCACATGCGGATAAAAATATGTTAATGCGACCGCATGCCGGGATATAATGTAGAAAAAGATTATTAAATTTGTCTTTTCAAGACCAATATTACTTCTAAACTCATTCAGCCATGTCAGCAATAAAGACCATAGGCATACTCACCTCGGGAGGCGATGCGCCTGGCATGAACGCCGCCATCCGTGCAGTGACCCGCTCGGCGATTTTCAGCGGCTTCTCCGTGAAGGGTATCTATCGTGGCTATCGCGGCCTTATCACCAACGAAATCGTTGACTTCAAGACGCAGAACGTGTCGAATATCATACAGATGGGCGGCACTATACTAAAGACAGCCCGTTGCAAGGAGTTCCAGACTCCCGAAGGCCGTCAGCTCGCCTACGACACCCTGCGCCAGCATGGCATCGACGCCCTGGTGGTGATCGGCGGTGACGGATCGCTGACCGGCGCCCGTATCTTCGCCACTGAATTCAATTTCCCGATAATAGGCCTCCCCGGCACTATCGACAACGACCTCTACGGCACTGACAAGACCATCGGCTACGACACGGCCCTCAATACCATCATGGAGTGTGTCGACAAGATACGCGATACGGCCACGAGCCACGAGCGCCTCTTCTTCATCGAGGTGATGGGACGCGATGCCGGATTCCTCGCCCTCAACGGAGCGATAGCTTCCGGAGCCGAGGCCGCCATCATACCGGAGATATCCACAGAGGTCGACCAGCTTGCCGAACTTATCCAGAACGGATTCCGCAAGAGCAAGAACTCCTCGATTGTGCTTGTGGCTGAAAGCCCCGTCACCGGCGGTGCAATGGCTTTGGCCGAGCGCGTGAAGAACGAGTATCCCGGCTACGACGTGCGTGTGTCGATTCTCGGCCATCTTCAGCGTGGCGGATCACCTACTGCCGCCGACCGCATCCTGGCCTCGCGCCTCGGTGCCGCCGCCATCGACGCCCTCCTCGACGACCAGCGCAACGTGATGATCGGTATCTCTAACGACAACATCGTCTATGTGCCATTCTCCAAGGCCATCAAGAACGACAAGCCTATCAACCGCGATCTTCTCGATACCCTGCGCCGACTATCAATCTGATCGACGCCGGCATGCATAAGAATGATACTTACGGGCAGCGTCGCACGCTCTATGTCACCGACATGGACGGCACGCTGCTCGACCTGTATAGCAAGGTCAGCCCCGAGAGCGCTACACTTATCCATGACCTGAGCCGACGTGGCGCGCTCATCACCGTGGCTACAGCGCGCACTCCCGCCACAGTTGTGCCGCTTATGCGCGATTGCCACACCCGTGTGCCTTACGTCACGATGACCGGTGCTGCCGTGTGGAATCCGGTCAAGGGTGAATATGACGACCTGACGCTGCTCGACGACGATACGGCGCGCCGGGTGAAGCACATCATGGAGTCGCACGGGCTTCATCCGTTCATCTACACGATAACTCCCGACCGACGTCTGCTCGCGGCATACCATAACGGGCCTGTAAGCCGTGCCGAAAGGTCGTTCGCCGACCTGCGCCGGGGGCTTGACCTCAAAAGGTTTTATTTCGACGACCCGGCGGGACTGGCTGATTCGCTCCCGCGCACCATACTCTATTTCGCCATCGGCGAGGTGGAGGCCACCCGCGCCGTCGCCGAGCGGCTTCGTGCCGCAGGCGACTGTGCGGTAAGTTCCTACACCGACAGCACCATTCCGGGCTACGGCATAATCGAGGTTCTCGCGCGCGGCATCGACAAGGGTGCGGTGGTAAGGCGCGTGGCCCGCAGGGTGGGAGCTACGCGCATAGTGGCATTTGGCGACAATCTCAACGACCTGCCCCTGCTCAGGGTGGCCGACCTTCCTGTGGCTGTGGGAAATGCACTCCCCGAGGTCAAAGCCGCGGCTTCCGAAGTAATAGGGTCAAACGACACCGACGCCGTGGCGCGCTTCATAGAGGCTGATTTTATGTCGTCGCATTGATGGGCATATAAAGTAAAGAGATGGGCG
>NZ_CAJTYX010000040.1 GCF_910583865.1 uncultured Muribaculum sp. | reverse complement strand
GCCGAGAACACATACCATGCCGAGGTCTGGCCGTTGTCCTCGTCGCCGCAATATCCGTCGGGATCCGGTGTGTACATGCGGTCCATCACCTCCCTCGCATGCTTCTGCGCCTTCCAAGGCTCTCCCGCCCAGTCGTAGAGATAGATCATGTGCTGCACGGGCTGGTTGCCGTGGGCATAGTTGCCCATGTTCATCACGGTCATCTCACGTATCTCATGGATGGGGAATCCGTAGTAGCTGTCGTCGAAATGGGGCGGGACGGTAAACACCGAGTCGAGCATGGCCACGAACTTCTTGTTGCCACCCATCAGGTCAATCAGCCCCTGCGGGTCGTGGAACACCGACCATGTGTAGTGCCATGCATTGCCTTCGGTGAAAGCGTCGCCCCATTTCAGCGGCGAGAACGGCGTGCTGAACGAGCCGTCGGCATTGCGTCCGCGCATCAGCGAGGTTTCCTTGTCGAAGAGGTTTCGGTAGTTCATGGCGCGCTTTGCGAATGGCTTCAGCTCCTTGTCGCTCTTGCCGAGCACCTTGCCGAGCTGATATATGCACCAGTCATCGTAGGCGTATTCGAGAGTGCGTGCGGCGTTTTCCTTTATGCCGGTGTCATAGGGCACATAGCCTAGGCGGTTGTACTCTTCCACGCCCTTGCGGCCCGTGGAGCCTACGGTAGGATGTTCGGCGGAAGCACCCTTGAGCAGCCCTTCCCAGAGGGTCTTTGTGTCGGCTACCTTCACGCCGCTGAGGTATGCGTCAGCCATGACCGATGCCGAGTTGTTGCCGACCATGCAGTCGCGATGGCCGGGGCTGCACCATTCGGGGTAGAACCCGCTCTCGCGGTAGGCGTTGAGGAAGCCTTCCTGCATCTCGAGGTTGACCGACGGGTAGAATACGTTGAGCAGCGGGAACAGGGCACGGAAAGTATCCCAGAATCCGGTGCCGGTGTACATGTAGCCGTCATGCACTTTGCCGTCGTAGGGGCTGTAGTGCACGGGGCGTCCCGAGGCGTCGATCTCATAGAACTTGTGGGGGAACAGCGTTGCGCGGTAGAGGCATGAATAGAATGTGCGCTTGTTGTCGATATCGTCGTCCTCGATTTCCACGCGGCCGAGAATGTCGTTCCAGCGCTCCTTTCCTTCATCGGCCACGATGTCGAATGTCTTTCCATCCAGTTCGCCGAGATTGATCAGCGCCTGCTCCGAGCTGATAAACGACGAGGCCACGCGGGCATGCACTTTCTCGCCGCGCGATGTCTTGAATCCGATTACGCCGCCGGCATGGTTGCCCTCGAAACTCTTGCTGCCCGGAGTGAGCACGAGTGAGTCGCCCTCGGCATCGTTGCCGAATGTCGCGACATATTCAAAAGGCTTGTCAAACTCGATGACGAAGTAGTTGGCGAAGTTGTCGGGCACACCGCCGCTGTTGCGGGTGGTCTTTCCGACGATTCTGCGCTGTTCAGGGATTATGGTTATTGCCGATCCGCGGTCGAAGGCATCGACTGTGACGAAAGAGCTGTCGTCGGGGAATGTGAAGCGCATCATGGCTGCACGCTCGGTGGGTGCTATCTCGGCGAGCACGTCATGGTCGGCGAGGTAGGCCGAGTAATAGTATGGCTTTGCCGTTTCACCCTTGTGTGAGAACCAGCTTGCGCGGCTCTCTTCATCGAACTTCGGCGAGCCTGTCACGGGCATTATCGAGAACTGTCCGAAATCGTTGATCCACGGGCTTGGCTGGTGGGTCTGCTTGAATCCGCGTATCTTGTGGGCGTCGTAGGTGTATTGCCATCCGTCGCCGTTCTTTCCGGTCTGGGGTGTCCAGAAGTTCATGCCCCAGGGGCGTGCGATTATGGGGTAGGTGTTTCCTGTTGAAAGTTCAAAGCTCGACTGGGTGCCGGTGAGCGGGTTTACATACTGAGTGTAGTCCTCTGCGGCAATGCCGGTCATGATGCATGCGGCAGTTGCCAGTGATAATATGGCTCTTTTCATTTCTTCGATGAGTCGTTTTTGAAGTTAAGGGATGCTCCCGAGGTTATGTCGGAGTGTTTGATAGTAAGGTCCGTCAATGGTTTGCCGTTCAGTTCCACTGTTCCCGACACCGGTCTGCCCGGCGCTGCCTCGGAAGCTTCGATTGTGAAAGTCTTGCCATTGTCAAGGTGTATTTTTGCTTTCCTGAAGAACGGTGTGCCGATGCTGTACTCGCCGCTCACCGGATCGACGGGATAGAAACCGAGGGAGCTGAGCACGAACCATGCCGACATCTGTCCGCAGTCCTCGTTGCCGCACAGGCCGTCGGGAGCGGAGGTGTATAGCGTGGACATTATCTTCGACAGGTAGTCGGCGGCCTTGTCGGGACGTCCGCAATAATTGTAGAGGTATGCGGCATGGTGCGACGGCTCGTTGCCGTGGGCGTACTGTCCGATCATGCCGGTGCTGAATATCGGCAAGGAGGCCGAATCCGATTCCTCGGTGAAGAAGCGGTCGAGGCGTTTCTCGAACTCCGCGTCACCGCCGATAAGACCTTTCAAACCCTCTACGTCGTGTTGCACCGACCATAGGTACTGCCATGCGTTGCTCTCGCAGATATCCTCTGTGTAGGCTTCGGGAGAGAAGGGTGTGACGAACGATCCGTCGCTCCTGCGCGGCTGCATGAATCCCGATTCGGGGTTGAACGTGTTTCGGTAGTTCTGCGCCCTTTCCGAGAATTCACGATAGATGGCGCTGTCGCCCACGTGTTTGGCGAGGCGTGCTATGCAGTAGTCGTCGTAGGCGTATTCAAGGGTCTTTGACATTGACCATGACGAATCGCGGTCGCAAGGCACATAGCCGAGGCGGCGGTAGTCGCCGATTGAGCGGTAATCGTCCATACGGGCTGTGCGGACACACGCGTCGAGAGCCTTGTGCGGGTCGATGTCGCCGATACCCTTGAGCACGGCGTCGACAATCACCGGCGCGGAGTGGTAGCCGATCATCATGTCGGTCTCGGAGGCCCACATGTTCCACACGGGTAGCCGTCCGTTCTGTTCGGCGAAGTCCAGGAGCGATTGAGCCATGTCGCCGGCGGCTTCAGGCTCGATGATGGTGTAGAGCGGATGTGCGGCGCGGTAGGTGTCCCACAGGGAGAATGTACCGTAGTTCTTCCTGCCCTGCGCGGTGGTGTGGATGGTGCCGTCGGGGCCTCTGTAGCGTCCGTCGGCGTCGCTGAACACTACCGGCGCAAGCAGTGAATGGTAGAGGGCGGTGTAGAACACCGTGCTGAGTTCCGGGTCGTCGGTCTCCACTTCGATTTTGCCCAACTGCTTGTTCCATGTGTCGGTGGCGTCGGCAAGATATTTGTCGAAATCATCGTGCGGGCCTTCTGCGGCGAGGTTTTTCATTGCGCCCTCACTGTCGGTGCCTGAAATGGCTGTTACCACCGTAAGCGTCTCGCCCGGTCTGGTGTCGAAATCGAAAGTGGCCACGTGGCCTCCTACGGTATCCATCTCCACGGATGTGAACGGACGGGAGAAGCGCGTGGCGAACCATACCTTCTGGTCGTGCGCCCATCCGTCGCTGAACCGGTGGCCGCGTATGGTCACCGAGTCGATGATTTCGATGCCTGTGTCTTTGGTGGCATCCCAGTTGGTGGCCTTGGCGAGGTTCAGTATCACTTTCCCTTTGTTGCCGGGCCATGTGTAGCGCTGCACGCCGCAATGTTCGGTGGCTGTCAGTTCGACGGTTATGTCGTAGTCGTCGAGTTTCACCTTATAATATCCGGCATATGCCTCTTCCGAGTCGTGGGAGAATCGGGAATGTATGCCGAGCGGCGCTTCGGCTTTCGCCACAGGGTCGGTCACCGGCATGAAGGATATGTCATAGAGGTCGCCCGCACCGGTGCCGCTGAGGTGCGTGTGGCTGAATCCAGCTATGGTGCTGTCGGGGTAGAAGTAACCTGCTATACGGTCCCAGCCCGGGAGACCGTTGTCGGGACTCAACTGCACGAGCCCGTGTGGCGCTTGTGCTCCGGGATAGGTGTTTCCGGTAAAGTCAGTGCCTATGAACGGGTTGACTTTTTTCGCGTAGTTCCTGTCATCGGCTTGCTGTGGCGCGCGACATGACATCGCCGGCAGCAATACCGCGAGTGATAATGATAGCACTGTACACTTTATCGAAGTTTTTCTTGTCATGAATTATGTTGGTTTAAGGGTCTGTGGCACGACTGCCTCTGTTATATATACACCTGGATGTGATTTACTACTTAGACGGCATGTTAAGTTTTTCCGGCAAACGACATTCCGCAGCAAATTTGAGGTCAGTTTCATACAACCTCTTGCTATGGATTTATTCTTCTGAAAAGATGTAATCAGGACCGGTAGGGGTATGAAAAAAGGGTAAGCTTGCTACATCGCACCGCTACAACCCGGTACCGTTGCTCCGGTCAAGGCCTGGCGGAGTTCCCGGGGAGCTGGTCGTGTAGGACTTACCCGGAGGACAAAGGTACTACAATTTTCCTAATCCCCCAAATATGTGGCGATATTTTGGATAATTTAATATTATTGTTTGTGGTTGTTAATGATGTCGGGTACGGCGTTATTTTGCCAGAATTTTCTGGAGTACAGGATTTATGATGGATTCCATCACGGCGTATCCTGTCTCGTTCGGGTGCACTCCGTCGTATGAGTAGCTCGCGTTCAGGGCGCGCGACGGGTCGTCGGGTGTTATGAGCGACGAATAATAATCGACAAATAATATGCCTTTCTGTTCGGCGAGCGCCTGGAGGCGCTTGTTGAGCGATATAATCTTGTCTGAACTGTCGGTAATCTCCTTGCGCCACGGAAATGAAGCAGCCGGGAGGGTGGTGGTGAGCACCGGGGTGATGCCGTTGGCCTGCGCGAGTTCTATTAGTGATGTTATGTTGCCTACGGTCATATCCTCGTCGTATGGATGGGTGTTCTCCGCCACATCGTTGGTGGCGGCATTGATGACCACTATTCTCGGATGCAGGTTTATGACATCCTCTCTGAAGCGTGAAAGAAACTGATATGTTGTCTGTCCCGATATGCCGCGGCCTACATATCCGTTGTCGTGGAAGAAAGCGGGACGCTTCTTGGCCCAGTTGTCGGTGATGGAATTGCCGAGAAACACCACCTTGCGCTGCTCTGCCGGGAGGGATTTTACTTCTGTATTTGCAGTATGGTAGCGTCCGAAGTTCGACCAGTCTTGAAACTCGCGTGCATAGGAATATGTCACTGAGGCGGCCAGCATGGCCGTCAGAGATAGTGCTTTGAAAATGTTCATTATGGGGTGCGGTGTAATTGTGAGTGAATTTACAAAGTTATGAAATGTCTGCGATAATAAGTAACTTTGTGGTAATTTTCCAGAAATAAGATGATTTCCATACAGAATCTATCGGTAGAGTTCAGCGCCAAAAGCCTGTTTGACGGCATAAGCTATGTAATCAACAAGCGCGACCGTATCGCCCTCGTGGGGAAGAACGGCGCGGGCAAATCGACCATGCTGAAGATAATAGCAGGATTGCAGCGACCTACATCGGGCACGGTGGCTGTACCGCAGGATGTCACCATCGGCTACCTGCCCCAGCACATGACGCTGACCGACACCAATACCGTCATCGAGGAGGTGCGCAAGGCTTTCGGACACATCCGGGAGCTGCACGTACAGTATGACCGCCTCAGCGCGGAGCTTGCCGAACGCACCGACTACGACAGCGAGGGTTATGCCCGGCTGATAGACAGGATGACTGTCCTGTCGGAACAGATAGCCATGGAGGATGGCGACGGCGGCCAGGCCGAGATGGAAAAGGCACTTATAGGACTCGGTTTCGTGCGCAGCGACTTCGAGCGGCCGACATCGGAATTTTCCGGAGGGTGGCGAATGCGCATAGAGCTTGCCAAGATTCTTCTCCAGCGCCCCGACGTGCTGCTACTAGACGAGCCTACCAACCACCTTGACATTGAGTCGATACAGTGGCTTGAGACATTCCTCACGACCAAGGCCGGCGCCGTGGTGCTTGTGAGCCACGACCGTGCATTCATCGACAATGTGACCAACCGCACGATCGAGATTTCATTGGGTAAAATCTACGATTACGCCGTCAACTACTCGAAGTATGTGGTGCTCCATCAGGAGCGCATCGAGCAGCAGCGACGTGCCTATGAGAATCAGCAGAAGCAGATACAGGACACCGAGGAATTCATAGAGCGTTTCCGCTACAAGGCCACCAAGGCCGTGCAGGTGCAGAGCCGCATGAAGCAGCTTGCCAAGATCGAGCGCATAGAGGTCGACGAGGTGGATACCTCCCGTCTGAGCCTGCGGTTTCCTCCGGCTCCGCGCTCGGGCGACTATCCGGTGATTGCCGACGGGGTAGGGAAGGCATATGGCGACCATCAGGTGTTTGACGGGGCGACATTCACGATAAAGCGTGGTGAGAAAGTCGCCTTCGTGGGGAAGAACGGAGAGGGCAAGTCGACGCTCGTGAAGTGCATAATGGGTGAGATTCCGTTTACCGGCCATCTCAAACTCGGCCACAACGTCAAGATCGGCTACTTCGCCCAGAACCAGGCGCAGCTGCTCGACGGGGAGATTACCGTGTTTGACACGATCGACCGTGTGGCCGTGGGTGACATCCGTACCAAGATACGCGACATTCTCGGCGCGTTCATGTTTGGCGGCGAGGCTTCCGACAAGAAGGTGAAAGTGCTCTCAGGTGGTGAAAAGACGCGCCTTGCCATGATACGCCTGCTGCTTGAACCTGTCAACCTGCTCATACTCGACGAGCCTACCAATCATCTCGACATGGCTACAAAGGATATACTCAAACAGGCCATAAAGGATTTCGACGGCACAGTGATTGTGGTGAGCCACGACCGCGAGTTCCTCGACGGACTTGTCGAGAAGGTCTACGAGTTCGGCGGAGGCAGGGTGCGCGAATGCCTCGGCGGCATTTACGAATTCCTCGAAAAGAAGAAGCTCGCCTCGCTCGCGGAGCTTGAGCGAGAAAAACCGCAAGCGCAGCCGCAGCCCGGGCCATCCGCATCAGGTGGCAAAGGTGTCGATACGTCCGCCGACAAACCGGCTGAAGCCGTTCCTAAGCAGGGACGTGTAAGCTACACCGAGCAGCGTGAACGCCAGCGTATGGTGAAGCGCGCCGAGAAGAAAGTTGCCGATGCCGAGGCTGCCATCGCCGACATCGAGGCACAGATCGCCGAGGTGGAGGCCAAGATAGCCGCCGGCAACGTGGAGCGTGAGATTTTCGACCTCCACGCTTCGCTCGGCAAGCAGCTCGACAACGCCATGAGCCTATGGGAACTTGCCGGCATGGAACTTGACGATCTCAAGAAGAGCCTCGGCATGGAATGACCCCAATCGACAGTGCATGTACCGAAAACTATTCATGGTCGCCCTACGTTAATATAATTGACTCAAATACCCACACATATGTCCTCGTTAATAGGAAGAGTCACAGGAATCACAGTCACATTCGTCACAATGACCACACTCATGAGCATGAACGCTATAAATGTACCGCGCGGTGTCGACCGCTCCAATCTTGACGAGAGCGTAGCGCCGCAGGACGACTTCTACGACTATGCCTGCGGAGGCTGGATGAAGAACAATCCTCTCAAACCCGAGTTTGCCAGGTTCGGCACGTTCGACCGCTTGCGCGACGACAACCGCACGCAGGTACGCGACCTTATTTCAGGTCTTGACAGCCGTCATGCCGCCCCCGGTTCGCTGGCACAGAAAATCGGCGACCTCTATTCGATGGGGCTCGACTCCCTGCGCCTGAACATCCAGGGCGCGCAGCCTGTCATGGGCGATGTCGTGGCAATAAACCAGGCCTCCCGGGCCGATGTGCTTGATATGCTCGCCACGCATCCCGGCATGTCGGGATTCTTCGACACCGGCATAGAGGCCGACATGATGCGTTCTGACGTGAATGCCATGTACCTAACCCAGGGAAGCCTCGGAATGGGTGACCGCGACTATTATCTTGAGGATACCGACCGCGCCCGCCACGTGCGCGACGCTTATACCACCTATCTGCGCATCCTTGCCGGACTTGTAGGATACTCTCCGGAAGGGCAACGGCGTCTTGCCGAAAACACCCTCGACATAGAGACGAAGCTCGCGTGCGCCGCCATGAGCCGTGAGGAGCTGCGCGATCCTGCGGCGAGCTACAATCCCATGTCGCTCTCCGCGCTTGCCTCGGATTATCCTTCCGTGGATCTGCGCCGCTATTTCGCCCGTCAGGGCATCAATGACATCGACACGGTGATTGTCGGGCAGCCCAAGGTGCTCGCAGTAGTCGATTCGATCCTTTCTTCGGCTTCCGAGCAGGCCATACACGACTACCTTACGGCGATGTACCTCGATGCCGCCGCCGACTATCTGAGCGACGATTTCGTAGCCGCGAAGTTCGGCCTTACGCGCGCCATCACCGGCGTTGAGCAGCCCATGCCGCGCTGGAAGCGTGCCCTTGCCGTGCCCAATGCCCTATTGGGCGAGGCGGTCGGCAAGCTGTATGTAGAGAAGTACTTCCCGGAACGCTCCAAGAAGAAGATGCTCGAACTTGTGGGCAACCTGCGCAAGGCTCTCGCGAAGCATATCTCCGCACTGACGTGGATGAGCGATACCACCAAGGCGCGTGCGCTTGAAAAACTCGACGCGTTTACCGTGAAGATAGGCTATCCCGAAAAGTGGCGCGACTATTCGGCGCTTGACATCGACCCGAGACAGAGCTATTGGGACAATGTAAAGCGCGCCATAGCGAATGAGGAGGTATACAATCTGGCCCAATGGGGGAAGCCGGTCGACCGCGACCGCTGGTACATGACCCCGCAGACCGTCAACGCATACTACAACCCGACCACCAACGAAATCTGTTTCCCGGCGGGAATACTCCAGCCGCCTTACTTCAATCCCGACGCCGACCCTGCGGAGAATTATGGTGCCATCGGTGTAGTGATAGGCCATGAGATGACACACGGCTTCGACGACCAGGGAAGCCGCTTCGACAAGGACGGGAATCTCGCTGACTGGTGGACTCCCGCCGACAAGGAGAAGTTCACTGCCCTTACCGACAGGCTCGCCGCACAGTTCGACAGCATCGTGGTACTCGGCGATACCCATGCCAACGGTCGCCTGACGCTGGGCGAGAACATCGCCGACCAGGGCGGCCTGCGCGTGGCCTACACGGCCTATCATCTCGACCTTGAGGAAAATCCTGCCGCCGACACCGTCATCGACGGCTTCACGCCCGACCAGCGCTTCTATCTGGCGTATGCCGACGTGTGGGCCGGCAACATACGCGATGAGGAGATACTCAACCGTACCAAGACCGATCCCCATTCACTCGGGCGCTGGCGTGTCAACGCCACTTTGCGCAACCTCCGCCCCTTCTTCGAGGCTTTCTCAGTCAGGGAGGGCAACGGCATGTGGCTCGCTCCGGAGGAGCGCGTGGTAATATGGTAACAAAAACTCATGATATAATGGACAATACTACACTTGTAGCCTCCTTGTCGACAGATCTGCGCCGACCGCGCCACGACATCGAGGCTCTTGTCGGGGGGCTGGCTTCGGCTCTGCGCGACGCCCTTGTGGATGGCGACACGGTGCTCCTGCCCGGGTTCGGCACATTCACCACGGTAAAGGAAGATGAGAAGGTGGTCGACGACCTCGACCGGGGAGGGAGCGTGCTCCTACCTCCCGCAATCACCATACAGTTTAACCCCAGTACGCTCCTGCGTAGGAAAATCAGCGAACAGTCATGAACGATAAGATGACATTCCACCGGATTGCCTCCTCCATAGCCACGTCGACCGGATGCACCGACGAGGAGGCGGCCATGTTTTTGCGTGCTCTGCTCGACAAGGCCGCGGAAGCCCTTGTGCGTGGTGAGAAAGTGACTATAAACGGCATCGGGACGTTCGCTCCGTCGCCTTTGTCGCCGGAAGCCGTGCTGTGGGCGCCCGATGCCTCCCTTGCCGAAGCCGTCAATGAGCCCTTTGCTGCCTTCGAACCGGTGCGTCTTGCTCCCGGGGTGACTGAAGAGGCGCTTGCCGAGACTACCGCATCGCCCGACAGGGCCGGTGAAAACGTGGATACCCCCGCTGAAGATAATGCGCCGGAAGCGGATAAGGTGCATGAAACGCAGGAGGAGACGCCTGTAAATGTGGCTGCACCGGAAGTCACAACGGTCGATGCGTCCCTTGAAAAAGAGACACAGCCTGAACCCGCCCCCGATACTACTGTTGAACCTGTTGCGCATGTCATGCATGCCGCTAACACTGAAAGCAACAGTGTGGACGACATGCCGGCTCTGACCGACGGGGAGGTGGTGGATGAGGCCGCGGCTGTTGTCGACGCTACTCCCGAGGTGATGACCGGCGGAAACCCGCAGCCGGCGGAGCAACCCGCAGTTACGGAGCGGCCTATGGCAGCCGTAAGGACCTGGGTCGAGGAGGATAAAGAGCCGGTGGCCGAACCGGAGACTGTGGTGGTCTATCGCGAGCGCTCCGGACTCAATCCGTGGCTCATGCTGCTCATAGGTGTGCTTGTGGGTCTTGCCATGGGCTATTTCTTAGGTATCAGCTTCGGCTATCTCGGGGGAGGCGACACATCGCCGGAAGATCTCGAAGCCGAGGAGGAGATGCTTGATTCAGTGGCCGACGACGGATTCATCACCGAAATCGGAGAGGCCGCTTATGTCGCTGCGGTTGCGCCGGAGCCGGAGGAACATCCTGCCGCGCCCGTAGCTCAAACCGCGCAAGCTTCCCCCAAGGCCACCCCTGCAGCGCCTCAGACACCGAAAGTGGTGACCGACACAGTGACGGGACGCCGCTATCTCACCACCATGGCACGTAAATATTACGGTAATAACTGTTTCTGGGTGTATATCTACGAAGAGAACGCCGATAAGATCAGCAATCCCGATCTCATACGCCCCGGCACGGTGGTCGTGATACCGCCTGCGTCGAAATACGGAATCGACGCTTCCGACCCTGCGAGCGTGCGCCGTGCCACCGCAAAAATCGGTGAGATAGAGAGCCGTATGAAGCGTAGACGTTAAGGGGCTTTTTAGACTACTTCTGACTCGGAGGAGGTGGAAATGCCCCGATTGCAGATTTTAACAACCTAAAGGATATATATAAAATTTTAACAATCACGATTAACGGTTGAGTTGTTAGAATTAATAAATTTGCATCAGAATAATATAAATATACCCTAACACCTATCCCATTATGAGTGAACCGGTAAACATACGTGAACTCAACGATCTTGTGGCATCCAAAAGCGATTTCATCAATCTGATACAGCGTGGTATGGATCAGACGATCGTTGGCCAGAAGCATCTGATCGACTCATTGCTCATCGCACTTCTATCCAACGGCCACGTTCTTCTCGAAGGTGTCCCCGGTCTTGCCAAGACTTTGGCCATCAAGACTCTCGCTCAAGTTATCGACGCGAAGTACAGCCGCATACAGTTTACCCCTGACCTGCTCCCCGCCGACGTGACCGGTACGATGGTCTACAGCGTGAAGAGCGAGCAGTTTCAGGTGAAGAAAGGCCCCATATTCGCCAATTTCGTGCTCGCCGACGAAATAAACCGTGCTCCCGCCAAGGTGCAGAGCGCCCTGCTTGAGGCCATGCAGGAGCGTCAGGTGACCATCGGTGACAACACTTTCCCCCTCGACGAGCCGTTCCTCGTGATGGCCACTCAGAACCCTATCGAGCAGGAAGGCACATATCCTCTGCCCGAGGCGCAGGTCGACCGTTTCCTTCTGAAAGTGGTTATCGGTTATCCTACCAAGGAGGAGGAGAAGATAATAATCCGCCAGAACATCACCAACGAGCGCAAGGAGGTGCGTCCGCTTCTGCGTCCGCAGGAGATTCTCGAGGTGCAGAAGGTCTGCGAGAAGATCTACATCGATGAGAAGATAGAGCGCTATATAGTGGATATCGTGTTCGCCACACGTTTCCCCGCCGACTACGGTCTTAATGATCTCGTGTCGATTATCGACTTCGGCGCTTCTCCGCGTGCGTCGATTTCGCTCGCGCGTGCGGCACGCAGCTATGCGTTCCTGCGTGGCCGAGGCTATGTAGTGCCCGAAGATGTACGCGCCGTGGCCCACGACGTGATGCGCCACCGTCTTGGTCTCACCTACGAGGCCGAGGCCAACAACATCACCGCCGACGATGTGATTTCTGAAATCCTCGACAAGGTAGAGGTACCCTGATTATTTGTGGAGATGAGGCCTGTCGTGGTGTATTCCGCAAAGGCATTCAATTTCGATATACCCCCTCATCTACCGTATGATTAATCCACGCCATCACTATGGACGCTAACGAGCTACTCAAGAAGATACGTAAGATTGAGATAAAGACCAAGGGCCTGTCGCAGAACATCTTCGCCGGTGAATACCATTCGGCGTTCAAGGGGCGCGGCATGACCTTCAGCGAGGTGCGCGAGTACCAGTATGGTGACGACATACGCGATATCGACTGGAACGTAACAGCCCGCCACAACCGTCCGTATGTAAAGGTCTATGAAGAGGAGCGTGAGATGACGGTAATGCTTCTCGTCGACGTGTCGGGGAGCCGCAACTTCGGTGCGGTGGGTGAGCACAAGCGCATGATGATGGCGGAGATAGCGGCCACTCTCGCATTCTCGGCCATACAGAACAACGATAAGATCGGTATGCTCTTCTTCTCCGACCGGGTCGAGAAGTTCATCCCGCCCAAGAAGGGTCGCCGCCACATCCTCTTCCTCATACGCGAACTGCTCGACTTCACGCCGGAGCATCGTGGCACCGACATTGCCCAGGCCCTGCGCTACATTACCGACGCGCTGAAAAAGCGCTGTACCACGTTCCTCATATCCGACTTCATCGACGAGGGCGACTACTACCGCTCTCTATCCATCGCCAACAACAAGCATGACGTCACGGCCATTCAGGTATATGACCGGCGTGACGCACAGTTGCCCGACGTCGGACTGATGCGTGTGCAGGATCTGGAGACGGGAACACTCCGTTGGGTCAACACATCGTCGGGACGCGTGCGCAAGGCATATAACAAATGGTGGTACGAGCGCCAGCAGGTGATGACCGACCGTTTCAACCGCTGCGGCGTGGACTACGCCTCGATCGCCACCGACGAGGACTATGTGAAGTCGCTCATGGGCTTGTTCAAGAAGCGTGGCGTGAGATGAACAGTGATAAATTTACTACGATGGACAAGACAATCCCTTCAACCGGCATATTTCACAGGACGTTGCGTGGCATGATGGTTGCCGTCATGGCCGTAGCTGCGGCTTTGTGCATGACCTCGGCGCAGGCGGCCGGCCCGGTGCAGGTAAAGACTGCTCTCGACTCGGCCTACATCCTCATGGGAAAGCAGACCACGCTCCATGTCGACATAGTGCAGGATCGCGGCACTCAGGGCCATTTCCTCAATGTGGGCGACACGCTCACCTCTGCTGTCGACGTGGTCAGTGTAGGTAAGCCCGACACCTCCGACATAGGCTCGGGCCGTGAGGAGATACGCCAGCAGATAGTCATACAGGCTTTCGACTCCGGACTATATACTATACCGCCTTTTGTCTATGCAGCCGGCGGTGACACAGTCATGTCCAACGACCTGCCGCTGAAGGTGGTTCCCGTAGCCGTGGATTCGCTTAAGACGATACATGATTACGCCGGCACCGTCGATGCCGGATGGAAACTCTGGGACTTCGTGCCCGATTTCATAGCCGACTACTGGTGGGTGATACTCATATGCGCCCTTGTGGTGCTTGCCGTTGCCGTCGTGTTCTTCTTCCGCAAGAAGAAAGTGGTGGACGTACTTCCGAAAAAGAAGCCTGTGCCTCCATATGAACTCGCCATGCAGGCCCTTACACGCCTGAAAGAGGCGAAACTGTGTGAGAACGGGCATGAGAAGGAGTTCTACACGCGTCTTACCGAGATTCTGCGTACATACCTTGAGCAGCGTTTCGGCATCAACGCCATGGAGATGACCACCACCCAGATTGTACACCAGGTGAAGGAGCATGACGTCACGCGTCCGTCGTCCGACCTCATGAAGGAGATTCTCGAGATGGCCGACTTCGTGAAGTTCGCCAAGGTACGTCCTCTCCCCGACGACAACGTGAAGAGCTTCGCCATGGCCACCCGGTTCGTGGAGTCGACCCGCCCTGTCGAGCCGGTCGAAAATACCGCCGCTACTCCGGAGGCCGCAGAAAGTAATAATCCTCAACCCAATAAGTAATGCAGCTCGCTCATCCGGAATATCTCTGGCTATTCACGATATACATCCCCCTGATAGCCTGGTATGTGTGGAAGTACCGTTCGGCCTTCCCGGCTCTCGGCATATCCACTGTAGGCCCGTATGCCCGGCTTCCGCGTTCGGTCAAGGAATATCTTATCCATGTCCTTTTCCTGTTGCGCCTGGCTGCCATAGGATGCGTGATAATAGTGCTCGCACGTCCGCAGACACGCGACAGCTGGCGTACGTCATCGACCGAAGGCACCGACATAGTCATAGCACTCGACATATCGTCGTCGATGCTTGCCCGCGACTTCACCCCCGACCGCTTTGAGGCCGCCAAGGATGTGGCCGCACGTTTCGTGGCCGGACGTGAGAGCGATAATATCGGTCTCGTGATTTTCGCCGGCGAGAGTTTCACGGCCCTTCCGATGACCACCGACCGCGCTATGGTCACCAACTACATCAAGGACATACGCATGGGGATGCTCAACGACGGCACAGCCATAGGCGACGGCCTCGCCACATCCATCAACCGCATAAAAGAGGGGAAAGCCAAGAGCAAGAGCATAATCCTTATCACCGACGGCACTAACAATACCGGTGTGGTCGCACCCATGACCGCCGCCGAGATTGCCAAGAAGATGGGCATCAAGGTCTACACCATAGGTGTTGGCCGCAACGGCACCGCTCCGACCCCGCAGCGCAACTACTTCGGCGGTATCGACTATGTACCTATGCCCGTTGTGATAGATGAGGCCACGTTGCAGAACATTGCCCGTTCGACCGGCGGAAAGTATTTCCGTGCTACCGGCAACACGGTGCTGAAGGAGATATTCGCCGAGATCGACCAGCTTGAAAAGACCCAGATGGACGTGAAGCACTTCTCCCATACCGAGGATGACTATATGCTCTGGGCATGGCTCGCTTTCGGTCTGTTCCTGGCCGAGATAATATTGCGCCGCACCGTGCTGCGCACCTTACCATAAATTCTGTTGTTCACTATGTTCAGCTTTGCCAATCCTGCACTATTATATCTGATGTTCGCCCTCCTGGTGGTGGTCGGACTGTATCTGTGGGCGCGCTTCACGCGTCGCCGAAGGCTGCGCCTTTACGGCAATCCCGAAGTGCTCGCTCCGCTGATGCCGGAAGCCTCGCGCTATACTCCGGCGCTGAAGCTCGTGCTACAGCTTGTGGCTGTGGCGGCCATTGTCATCGTGCTTGCACGTCCGCGTGCCGGTGCAAAGGAGGAGGTGAGCGAGGTGCAGGGAATAGAGGTAATGGTATGTCTCGACGTCTCCAACTCCATGCTTGCGTCGTCCACCGACGATCCGCGCGGTGTAAGCCGCCTTCAGCGTGCGAAGCTTATACTGGAGAAGCTGTTCGACAAGCTCGGCAACGACAAGGTGGGACTCATCGTCTTTGCCGGCGACGCCTATACGCAGCTCCCTGTGACGAGCGACTTCTCATCGGCCAAGATGTTCCTCAACAGCATCTCGACCGAGATGGTGCCCACCCAGGGCACTGCCATAGGGGCTGCTGTCGATATGGCAGTCACCTCGTTTTCTCCCGATGAGGAGGTCCACAAGGCCATCATAGTGATTACCGACGGCGAGAACTTCGAGGACGACCCTGTCGCAGCCGTCCAGGCCGCCGCCAAGCAGGGGATTCAGGTCGATGTGATCGGTCTCGGCTCGGCAAAGGGGGCGTTGATACCCATAGGCCGCGACGGACAGTTCCTGCGCGATGACAATGGCGCTCCCGTGACCACACGTCTCAACGAGGAGATGGCCCGCAAGATCGCCGAGGCAGGAGAAGGCATCTACGTGCAGGGCGCCTCTTCGAGCGTGGTTAAGGATGTCGACGAGCAGCTTAAGACGCTTGCCACTTCATCGCTTGAGAAAGTCACATACAAGGCCAGTGCCGAGCAGTTCCCCGTGTTCGCATGGCTTGCTTTCGCCTTCCTCATTGCCGACCTCCTTCTGCCTGAACGCAAGATAGGATGGCTCAAGAAATTCAACTTCTTTGGTAAATGACCTATGTCAACACTTAAACGCAACATATTATCCATAGCCGTCGCGGCGGTAGCCATACTGGCGGTATCGCCATGTGCGTATGCCGACAAGCCTGCCGACACGTCAACTCGCAAGGAGCGTAACCATATCCGTGCCGGCAACAAGCACTATGAGGAAAAGCATTATGCCGATGCCGAGGTGGAGTACCGCAAGGCGCTTGAAGAAAACGCCATGAGCGAGAAGGCTATGTACAATCTTGCCCTGTCGCTGCTGAGGCAGGCTGGCAATGCCGATCCCAACAACGAGAACAACCCCATGGCTGAGGCGCAATCGCTCCTTACCGACCTGGCCAAGACTGCCTGTGACGATGCCATAAGTGAGAAAGCATTCTACAATCTCGGTAACATGGCTTTCAACCAGCAGCAGTACGACCAGGCCATAGGCATGTATAAAGGTGCTCTGCGGAAGAATCCAGATAACGACAAGGCCCGCGAAAATCTGCGTCTCGCTCAGCTGAAGAAGCAGGAACAGGAGCAACAGCAGCAGGACCAGGACCAGAATAAGGACCAGGACAAACAGGACCAGAACAAAGACCAGAACAAGGATCAAAACAAGGATCAAAATAAGGATCAAAATAAGGATCAAAATAAGGACCAGGACAAGGACCAGGATAAGAACAATCAGGACCAGGATAAACAGAAGCAAGACCAGCAGAAGCCACAGCAGCCTCAGCAGCAGCAAGGCGGCATAAGCGACGCCAATGCCGCGAAAATCCTCAAAACCATGGAGAATGAGGAGAATGCCACCCGCCGCAAGGTGCAGGAGATGCAGAAGAAAGAGGCACAAGGCGGAAGGCGCGTCACAGGGCCGCAATGGTGATGCTTCCATCGGTGTGCGGCAGACGCCGGTTCAGGCGCGACACATGATTTTTGATCGGTTTTGTATTAAGAAAACATGACATTGCAATGACACGAAGAATATTGACGACAGTGCTGTTGATGATGCTCGCCGTGGCTGCGGCCATGGCCGAGACATCGTTTACGGTGATACCTCCACGTACCGTGATTGCGGGAAATAAGTTCAACGTCACCTTCCGTCTGAAGGACGGCGAGGGCTCCGGGCTGAAGGCTCCGGAAATCAAGGGGTGCACGCTGCTTTACGGGCCGTCGACTTCGCGTATGCAGAATTACCAGTGGGTCAACGGGCAGGCTTCGTCGTCGACCACTGTCGACTATTCATTCACTTACCGTGCTGATACCCCGGGGAACTACACTATAGGCGAGGCACGCATCAACTCCGGGGGCAAGACCTACTCCACGCGTCCGGCCACTTTCACCGTGCTCCCCCCCGACAAGGCGCAGCAGGGCACACAGCCCTCGGCACGTGTCGACGATATCGGCACGCAGAGCGCCGACCGGGCTGTCAATGCCAACGACGTGCTCGTGCGGATCATCCTCAACAAGACGCGCGCCTATGAGCAGGAGGCCATCGTGTGCACGATAAAACTCTACACCAAGCACAGCATCAGCTCGTTCATCCCCACCACACAGCCTTCGTTCGACGGCTTCCTGATCGACGAGATACCACTAAACCCTACTCTCAACGAGGTGGAGCATTACAACGGCCAGAACTATATGACCGCCATACTCAAGCAGTGCATCATCTTCCCGCAGAAGTCGGGCAAGCTCACCATCAACTCGGGCAAGTACGACGTGACGGTGGTGCAGTACGAGAGGATGGGCGGATTCTGGGGTGGCAACCGTCCGGTGGAGCGTCAGATAAAGACCACTTCCAACTCCGCCTCCGTGATTGTCGACGCTCTTCCTCAGCCGCAGCCGGAAGGATTTACCGGCGCGGTCGGACGTTTTGATATTTCGAGCCGTCTCAACGGACAGGTGTTCAAGACCAACGAGGCCGCCTCGCTGGTGTATACCATCAACGGAACAGGCAATATCAAATACATAAAAGAACCCTCGATCGACTTCCCGACCGAGTTCGAGCAGTATCAGCCGCAGGTAGATATCGACTCGCATGTGAGCGGAAGCAACGTGACCGGCACAATGACCATCGACTACACGTTCGTGCCGCAGAGCGTGGGCGCGTTCAAGATTGGAGCCGACAAGTTCGTTTACTTCGACCCGTCGACCCGTCAGTACGTCACGCTGACCACACCATCCTATGATATAAAGGTACTTCAGGGCACTGCGGCTTCCTCCGCTGTGGTGGGCAAGCAGAGCGTGTCGAGCAAGAATTCCGACATACTCCATATAAAGCTCGGCGACCTCGACCTGCAAAAGACGCATACATATGTGTACAACGCATGGTGGTACTGGCCCATCTACATACTGCTCCTTGCCATACTCGTGGTTGTGGTATGGCTCTACAGCAAGCAGGCGCGCCTCAATGCCGACGTGCAGGGACGCCGTCTGGCCCGTGCGGGCAAGGTGGCGCGACGTCGTCTGAAGAGCGCGGCCAACGCCATGCATGCCCACGATTCCGACCGTTTCTACGCCGAGCTGCTGGGCGCAATATGGGGTTATCTCGGCGACAAGCTCGCTCTTCCGGCCTCGCAGCTCACGCGTGACAATATCGTCGGGCAGCTCGATGCCTACGGCGCTCCAAGTCAGCTTGTCGACACGTTCAGTCGTCTGATCGACGACTGCGAGATGGCCCGCTACTCACCTGCGCGTTCCGACGAGCAGATAGAGCAGCTCTACCGCGAGGCATCGGATGCCATGAATGAAATGGAAGGTATCAGAAAGAAATAAGATTACGACAATGAATTTCAGAATATCACATATCATTGCTGCGCTCGCTCTCCTTTGTCAGACCTTCTCCATGTCTGCGCAATCATTGGTGGAGAGCGCCGATTCGGCATATGCCGCTGACGATTTCGCCAAGTCGACGGCGCTTTACCTGAAGGCTGCCGAAGTCGACGGCACTTCAAGCAACCTGTTCTACAACATCGGCAACAGCTATTACCGTCAGGGAAAGCCGGGGATGGCCATACTCTATTACGAGCGCGCGTTGCGTCTCGACCCGTCCAACGTCGACGCGCGTGCCAATCTGGAGTTTGTCAACTCACGTATCACTGACGAGCCGGGCGACCGTGGCATGTTTATCTCCAATACGGTCAACGGCATCGCTTGCCGTCTGTCGGGCAACGTATGGGCCGGCATGGCCATAGGATGCTTCATACTGATGCTCGGGGCTGTGGCGCTTTATATCTTTTCGGCTAATGTGCCGTTGCGCAAGGTTGGGTTCTTCGGCGGTTTTGTGCTGTTGGCCCTATGTGTGATCGCTAATGTGTTTGCTTCCGTGTCGACACGTTATTCCACAGCCCACGACCGGGCTGTGGTGATTGACCCTTCGACACTTCTCAGCACGTCGCCGCGAGTGCCTAAGGACCGCTCGGAGGAGGCCATGCTGCTTCACGAAGGCACGTGCGTGGAGATTCTTGACTCTGTTACCACCCGCATCGATTCGGTCGCCACCAAGTGGTATGACGTGAAGGTCGACAATAACCATCGCGCATGGATCAGCGGAAAGGCGGTGGCCGTCATCTGAAAGGTTTGTGTCTCACTGCATTAGTGGCGTGGAGATTCGGCAGGTACAAAAACATGTTGTAAAACAGAGAACATTCATTCCCGTAAAATTTGTTTTTATGGGTGGAATATCCTAATTTAGGGAAATGAAGATACAACGTGTCGGCAGAGGCCGGTGCAGGTATCATGTCGAATTAATTATTCACATTAAAAACTATAGTATCATGACAAAGACTATTTCTTTCAACGACCTTCGCCGTATCAAAGACAGCCTCCCCGACGGCTCGATGCATAAGATTGCCGATAAGCTCAATACCACCGTGCAGACCGTACGCAACTATTTCGGCGGTTCCAACTATGAGTTCGGCAACAACTGCGGCGTCCACATCGAGCCGGGTCCCGACGGAGGCATAGTAGTGCTTGACGATACCACTATCTACGACATGGCAATAGCCATCCTTGAAGAGAACGCCGCAGACAAGTAACGCACACACCGGAAACAAGTACTATAGACAGATCACCGAGATGGCAGAAGATCGTCTTATCACTGTCGCAATACACACCTATGACCATGCTGTCGCCCTCAAGGCTCTCCTTGAGGGCGAGGGCGTGAAGGCCGTGTTGCAGAATGTGAATCTCTCCACGCCGGTGGTCAGTCCCGGGGTGAGGGTTCGTATACTCGAAAGCGACCTGCCCAAGGCTCTGCGTATAATCGAGAACCGCGACATATTTCTGCCGTTGGCCCGCGAGAGGGAGAAACGTCGGGAGGAGGGTAACCTCATCCTCGTACCGGTCGATTTCACCGACCATTCGCTAAAGGCGGTTGATATCGCATTCGGCATAGCGGAGCGGCACAGGAGCGCCATAGCCCTTATCAACGCTTTTCTTGATCCGAACCTTGCCATGCCTTCGCAGCTTTCCGATACTCTGAGTTATGAGGAAGTGGCTGATGTGGAACTGCAACGAGAACTTGACAACGAGGCGCGCCACACCATGGACGTGTATGCCCGGAGGCTGAAAGAACGGATAAAATCCGGTGAATTACCCGCTGTAAAGTTCACTACGGAGGTGCTTGAGGGCCTTCCCGAAGAGGTGATTGCTGAGTATGCCAAGGAGCATGGGCCGTCGCTGATAGTGATGGGTACGCGTGAGAGCGACAAGAAAGGGCGCGAACTTGTGGGCAGTGTCACTGCCGAAGTGCTTGATTCTTGCCGTTTCCCGATTATCACCATCCCCGAGTCGGCCTCGTTCGGTGAGTTCACTGATGTGAAGCATGTGGTGCTGTTCTGCAATCTCGACCAGGATGATATCCTTGCCATGGACGCGCTGTATCGGCTGTTCAACGACGAGCATCTGTGCGTCACCCTGCTTGGTATCCCCGACAAAAAAGGCATGATACGCCGCAAGGCTTCATCCGTCGAGCCTTTGGTGGAATATTGCCGCGAACACTATCCGCGCTTCGAATATCATTCGGCAACGATGTCGCCCGGAAATGTCGTGGACGATTTCGAGGCTTTGGGTCGTAGCCGCCATATTGATTTCATTGTCGTGCCAAACAAGAAGAAAAACATGTTTGCACGCATATTCAATCCGTCGCTTGCCCATCGTCTGCTATTCCACGCCGACATCCCCATGATGGCCATTCCCGTATGACTTTCAGTCATAAAAGCCGATTCCGATTATAGGGACACACATAGGGATGCGTGTTTTTGGAAGCAATCAATAAGGTATATCCATATTCAAGTATGACCCGACGGCGTGCCGATGAATTCCGTCAAAGAATTCAATCGGTGCGCCGTCTTTGTTTTGTGAGATACCATTCTACAATCTTGACATGATTATTTCGTTGGGATATAGAATCAGGTCTGTCATCGCCACACATTTCAGACGTTGGGCAACCGAACGGTTGAAAGAGTATATCATCAAAGGCTTCACTATGGATGACGAACGCTTGAAAGGTAATGGTGGAGGCGCTTACTGGCATGAACTGTTAACCTTTGGCGATTGGTACATAGCGCAATACGTAAGTGGAGGCCATGCGGGACGGGTGTCCCTGCGTGGCCTCCACGAGTGGCGGCTGGTGGCGGATCGTGCCTGATAGAGCGAAATCAAAAGCTAAAACCCGGGGTCGCGGTCAAGAGCAAAAACCGCCTCCGGACAGTCAAGCCATCAATGGCGGCAAAAGAGGTTTGCGCCCCCGGCCTGTTGATTTTGCTACAAAGCCGACGATGCGGCTTTAGATGATTGCATGCCGGTTCCCGAAGGAATCAATGCATGCGCCCTGTCAAATGTTGTGATGTAGGCAGTCTCCGCCCTCCATTAGGGATTGTCCGCCGCAAATGGGACGGATCTTTCCCGACCGACGCTGTTTCCGTGTCTACCGAAAGGAGTATGTGGTCATGCCTCCTTGTCGCTTACATTGTCCTTTCCGAGATGCGATACCTCGTCGAATATTCCACGTAACGAATCCGGGATGAGGATGCGGTATGCCGAAATCTCTTTTACACGTTTCCGGATATCCTTTGCCAGTTCGGCTTCGAGCAGTTGGCGCGACGAGGTGTATTTTTTCATCGCTTCGGCATAGTCGGTCTTTACCTTGACTTCCGATTCGAGGACGGCCTTGCGGCAATCGTATTTTATCGAGTTGAGCCTGGCCTGTGCCTCGCGGTACTGCTTCTGCAGCGCGAAATAGGTCTCCTCCACTACCGTGCCGCTCACGGTGGGGGTGTAGGTGTAGATGAGCGTGTCGCGTCCGTCGCCTTTCACGTCGTGCGGCTTCGAGTTGCGTTCGTCGAGCTCTTTCCGGGCATCGGCGAAATGTCCGTCCGGATGGATCTCCTCGCCGATGACGGCGGCGAGGGTCTCAAGCTCGTAGTAGCGGTTGCGTTCGTCGAGCGAGAGCGATGCGTAGTAGTCATCCTCCGTCAGGGCGGTTTCAAGCTGCGGTTCCTTCTCGAGGGTAATGCCCTTTTCGCGGGCATAGTCGTCGAGGGTCAGCGATTCCGCTTCCTTTAGCAGGCGCTCCTTTGCCTTTATGGCTTCGCGGAGCCATGCTATCAATGATTTGGCCCGGGCGGTCCGATGGAGCATGTCGGCCACAGCCGTCACATCCTTGTCGGTGTTACCCTGCCTTAACACGTTGCTTTTTTCACTTCCGATGAGCGACACCTCGGTCGAGTAGAACACCATATTGGCGAGCGACGTGTCGAGGTTGCGTATCATCTCCTTGGCCATGTTGGCGATATGGTTGGCCGATGTCGAGGTAAGACCCTCAACTTCGGGGGAGAAAAATATCATGTCTTTTTTCATATCGTTGGAATTGTGTTCTGATAGATATAACCTCTCGGGAGGCGATTATGTTTTGGTGATAAGTTGTTTATGTGGAATGTTTGACGTATATTTGTGGCAAAATGATATTCTGTCGTATAAGGCAGGTGTATTTTGCTATTGTGATATGCGTAATTGTGCCATTATGGCATGATTCTTAATCGCGGTCTGTCCGCTAAAAATTCTAAGATTTCATGAAACGATCGTTACTTACATGTATCGTCGCACTTGCTGCGTGTGCCGCGTCGAGTGCTGCCGTAGTGTTGCAGGAAGATTTCTCCGGGTTTAAATCGGGGAGCGACGGGGCTCCGTTTAAGGAGACTTCCGTGATTGTCGACGGTATTGTGCCGCCGGACATGACGCAGACTCCGGGATGGACGGGAACAGATGTCTATCAGGCCGGAGGCTGCGCCTATATAGCGGTGGGCACCGGAGTGCTTACGACGCCTTCGGTCGATGTAAGTGGCAATGCCGGATCTTATATGGTCAAGTTCAGGGCCAAAGGGGAGAGCGACGGCACTCTGGCTTTTGTCATGGACTATAATAACCTCGAAGGGGCGGCCATTCTAACTTTCACCTCTGAGTGGAAGGAATATTCCGTAGCAATGAATGCCGGGTCAACTGACACCCATATCGCATTCTCGGGAATGTACGGTGCGTTCTATATCGACGATATCGTCGTGGACGACGGCGGTGCGGCGATTCCTGTGGCGCTGCCCGCTGCGGATTTCACGCGCGAATCGTTTACTGCCAACTGGGAGGAGACTGTCGGCGTCGATTCGTATGCACTCAATGTATTCACCATGCGTTATGACCCGGTCACCACTATCTTCTCCAGAGAATATCTGCTTGAAGGGAAGGTTGTGGAAAGCACAAGTTTCAAGGTGACGGGAATAGACTTCGGCACTCCCTATTACTACACGGTGTGCGGCTGCAAGGACGGGAGCATAACGAAAGAGTCCAATAGAATCGAAGTAGTGCCCGGAAGCGTGTCGGCCCCCGTGGCATATGATGCCGTGGAAGTTGGCGACGGCCGGTTCACCGGCTTATGGTCGGAATCGGATGTGGCCACCGTGTATGCCATGCATGTGGTGAAGATACATACTGCGTCAGCGGCAGGGAAATATGACCTTGTTAGCACTGATTTTTCCTATTTTGACACGGAAGGCACGGTCGACAAGCCTCAGAAAGAGCTCGAATATCGCATAGACGGCGACTGGGAGGTGGTTATGCCGGCTTTCGCCAAAGGGATGCTCGGCCTGAACAACCAGGATTTCAGCCTGTTTGACGATGCCATGCTCTTATCGCCGGTCTACGACCTTTCAGTCGGTGGAGGCAACGTGACGGTGGCTTTCGATGCCATGGGCCGCAAGAACATGACCAAGGGCTTCATCGCAATAGGACATTATAAGGGTGACGGCTCTTTTGAATATCTGGACCGGCGCGAATTTGATGTGACGGAAGATCTGGCGTCGAAGAGTTTCGATTTCAGCGGCTGCAAGTCTAACTCGTTCATACTGGTATCTTCGGAGATGCTCGGTATGCTGTTTCTCGATAATCTGCGCGTCACGGTCGACATGAACGCCGGAGAGCGTATCCTTGTACCTGTTCGTACATATGAGACTCCCGATACAAGCTGTGTGGCCGAAAATCTTGGTCTTGATGATGACGATACGGTGGGTTACTATGTCAATGGCATCTACCGCGACAAGCACGGCTATCTCCCCGAGGTGACGAGCGAACGTTCCAATTCAGTGATAGTGTCGGGCTTGTCGGGCATTGAGGATGTGAATGCTTCATCTGGCGGCATAGCAGTGGCCGTTGATGGGAGGTCTCTTCGGATATCCAATCCTTACGGTGCTGAAGTGTCGGTATTCACTGTCGATGGACGGTTGTTGATGGCCGATGGGTCCCATGATGCTGAAGTGTCGTATGCCGCCGGGGCTGCCGGAATATATGTCGTGCGTGTAGGCGACTGTGTTGTAAAGATTGCGGTAAGATGAGACCGGATATGGTGTTGGCGCTAATTCTTAATCCAAGGAAGTGGTTCGGTTCGGCGGTGATGCTTTGTGCGGGTATCTCGGTCATGATGTCATGTGCCGGACGGAGTGCTGTTGCTGCTGGCGGCGATGCACCGGCTGTGGATTGTGATGCGCTACGTGACAGCATTGAGTCGATTGTCTCAGGTGTGGACGGCGAGGTCGGCGTGGCTCTCATAGTGAATGGGCATGACACGGTGGCGGTCAACGACCGCGACGTGTATCCGCTCATGAGTGTGTTCAAGCTGCATCAGGCGGTGGCGTTATGCCACGACTTTGACATTCGCGGGGTGTCGGTGGACACGGTGTTGCATGTCAGGCGCGTCGACCTTGACCCCGATACATGGAGCCCGATGCTTAAGGAGCACACGGCCTCACGATTCGATATCCCTGTCAGTGCGCTGATGCGCTACACACTTATGCAAAGCGACAATAATGCAAGCAATATCATGTTTGACAGGCTGCTGTCTGTGGCGGAGACCGACAGTTTCATTGCCACGCTTGTACCTCGCGACGGCTTCCGGCTTGCCGTGCGTGAGTCCGACATGCATCATGACCATGCATTGAGCTATGAAAATCATTCGTCGCCGGTGTCGACAGCCGTGCTTGTCGACAGGCTGTTCAATGACAGTATCCTTTCGTCGGAGAGCCGGGAGTTTATATGCGATGCGCTTCGGAATTGCACCACCGGCGTCGACCGCATATCGGCTCCGCTTGCCGATAAGGAGGGGATTGTCATTGCGCATAAGACCGGTTCGGGGTATGTCAACGGAGAGGGACGTCTGATTGCGCACAACGATGCCGCACATGTGGTTCTCCCCGATGGCACTTCATATACCCTGGTGGTATTCGTCAAAGACTTCGCCGGCAACGAGACCGAAGCATCCTCGCTCATCTCCCGCATATCCTCCGTGGTCTACGGCTTCGTCTCCTCATATCCCACACATCCCTCACCGGATTCCAAGGGCATGCAAGCCTGTTGATTCACGTTAGTGGGTTGAAGAACATGATTTATTAGAAGATGTCACTACCATTATAATATGCGACTATGAATAATATGCCGGCGGCGATTGGAAGAACGGTATATGAGAAAATATGAATGATTGTTCCTGCTTTCTCTCCGTACGTTTTTTTCATCTTATCGAGTTTTCCAAGTCCTTCAGAAGCTTTGAATAACCGCAGATATATGGTGAATAGACCAAAAAGTAGCGCAAAAATACCAAAAAACAATGTTCCCATAATCAGTAGTTTTAGTAATAAAATGTAAGTGTTGTCTTTTTAAGGTTAAATCAGCCGATTTACTGAGCATTTTTGCAAAATTAGCAATTAAATCGACAAATGTCAATACTGACTGGATTTTCTCATGCGCCAGCTCTGGCTTGACAACTCTGTATATCAGAAATTTGTTGTATCTTTGTAAACTAATAAGCAACAAAGGAGTACAGACATGGCACGACCTATAAAAGAAACCCCCGTATTAAGGGGCAAGGACGCTGAAAATTTCGCCAAGAGAATGGCGAACCCCGCTCCCGTCAGCAACGCTGAAAAGGAAGCGGCGAGAAAGGCGTATGAGGCGTTCAAAGCCATAAGCACA
>NZ_CAJTYX010000039.1 GCF_910583865.1 uncultured Muribaculum sp. | reverse complement strand
TTACACCAGATGGCACCAGTTGTCACCAATAGGCTACTTGCCGATGCAGAAGCGGGAGAAGATGGAGGAGAGGATTTGTAGGGTGGAGATGGTACCGGTTATTTCACCGAGGTGATTGAGGGTATGGCGGAGATCCTGGGCGATGAATTCCGGTGGAATGGCCGATGAAAGGCCGTCGATGACGCGGCATATAGCGTCGTGGGCTTCAGTCAGCGACTGGTAATGGCGTGCGTTGGTCACAACGACATCGGTCGATGTGAGGATGTCGGTGCCCGCGCATTGAAGCAATAAGGACTCTATATCACCTCCTTGGCCATTTTTGGCGCTATATTCTGTTTGATAAAACTGCATTTCATGTTCACGGCAGAACGCTTCAATGTCATTTTCAACGGTGCGAATCTTGTCGTGCCCATTGCAACTCAGGCTACACCCAGAGGCATCCTTGCTTGAGTGTGACAATGCGTTGTTTCCTCCTGCGATGTCCGCCTTGTTCCATAACAAAAGCAGAGTGGGGTAGGGTATCGTCCCGTTCATGTCGTGATGCGACATGCCGTATCTGATTGCACAATCACTTTGATATAACTGTATGTCATTGGAATTTGTTTCCCCCCCGTTGCTTCCACAGAGTGCTGATGCCACTCTGTACCATGCTTCGCCAAGTGTGTGGGGTCGTGACATGTCTGCCACGAGAACGATTATCGATGCGCGGCATACACAATCAAGTGTACGCTCAATCCCCATCTCCTCGATTGTGTCGTCCGTCTCGCGAAGTCCCGCAGTGTCAATGAACCGGAAAGTTACACCTTCAATCTCGGCCGTATCCTCTATCGTGTCACGCGTAGTGCCGTGGATGTCGCTCACAATCGCTCGGTTGTCATGGAGCAGACGGTTGAGCAGCGTCGACTTGCCGACATTCGTTGCCCCTACGATGACTGTTGGTATGCCTTCGCGGAACGCTTGGCCTTTGCGGAAGGTCGATGCCAGGCCGCTGACCACGTCTCTTACCTCCACGGCGATTTCCATGAGCCGCTCGCGCGATGCGAACTCCAACTCCTGGTCCGAGAAGTCCAGTTCAAGCTCGATAAGCGATGCAAGTTCCAGCAGGCTTTTGCGAAGTCCGGCTATGCGTTTTGAAAAATCACCTTTCAATTGGCTGAGCGCAAGCCTGTGGGATGCCCGTGAGTTACATGCTATCATGTCGGCCACCGCTTCAGCTTCAGCCAGGTCGATTCTGCCCGACGCGAATGCCCGACGTGTGAACTCTCCCGGTTCAGCCATGCGGCATCCGTTGACCACGAGCGCGTTGAGAATCTCATGCTGCACGTAGACCGACCCGTGCACAGACAGTTCCACGACATCCTCGCCCGTGAATGAATGAGGGCCTCGGAATATCGTCGCCACCCCTTGGTCAAGACGTTCGCCATTGCTGTCGGTCACCCATCCCAGATGCGCCGTGTGGCTGTCGCATGAGACTAACGCTTTCCCGCGCCAGATTTTTCCAACGATTTCGATGGCCTCATTGCCGCTTATTCTTACTACTGCCAAGCCGCCCACTCCCCCCGGAGTGGATATAGCACAAATTGTTGACATATACTTACTTTATTACCGACCAGTTATGGAATCTGCACTGACTCTCCACTTCGTTTTCCACTGCATCGGGCAATGTCGAGAAAAAGTCATGTCCAGTGACTGCCTCCACTTCGTCTATTGACACCGCCGCCTGCTGCATGCCCCCTTTCACATATCCGTTGTTCATTATAAATCCTATTCCACGAGGAGGATTGGCATACGGTGACAGGATTACTTTGAAAAAACGCTTCGGTACCACCACACGTGTGTCGCCGATTGTCTCCTTCAGGCTATCTGTCAATATCGGCCCGCAGATTATATATATGGCACTGTCTGCGCGAGCCCATGTCCTGCATTTAGTCTCAAGTCTTTTCCACGTCCCAGTGTTCAGACTTTTCACTTGCGGGCACACGTTCGTCATATAGAATGATTCGCGCATGGCATCTGCGTCCCATTTCATGTCGCCGGCAGGTGCCATGTGTCCGCGATCGTAGCCGGAATAGCTATAATCCCACGGGTCTGCACATCCGTCCACATCCTCATCTGCGGTAAAGCTCTGTGCTCGTGGCTCTTCCCCCTGAGTTTCAGTTCCGGTAAGTTCCCATGCCACCCAGTTGGGGATATGGGCTTCGGGATTGAACGACACCGTCATACCTTTATAATATAGGATCTTTTCTTGGAGTGCAGGATTAGTCACGACGTATCCCAGGCTGTCGAACGACGTTGACGATTCCGTGCCCATGTTTCCGGAGCATCCTTTTACGTTCCCGGATGTCCATATTATGGCCATTGCTGCCAGCATTAGGAATCCTATCATAAGCAGCCTGGCGTTTATGCTCATTCCGTGACTGGTGCTACGGCCATTGCGCCGTTTGCGTTTGTTTACTGATGTTTTCGACATAATGGTGCAAAGATACGCAAAATCAATAGAAGGGTACAAACAAACTTATGCTTTCCCAGTCACCTGTATTTATCAGCCTCAGTCTCAGCTCCTACCATCTGAGGCCATTCTCTGCAAGGCAGAGCGCTTCGCGATGACTGACAGCACCCTACCGTCCCGACACAAAAACGGCGGTGTACCGAATCTCGACACACCGCCTTGCCGTAAAGGAGAATCATACCGGATTGCTTTTCTGATATCCAGGATGTTATCCGACAAAATCCATAAAAGCGTCGTATCACAGTGTTATGACACGACGCTTTTTATGGTTGATGTAATTGGACGATTCAGTTATTTCCCTTCGGAAGATTTTACGGTTATTGACTTGGACGAATCGGGGATAAGGCCGCGGTTTCTCAACAGTGCATTGACATCGGGTTTGCGACCACGGAAGTTGATGTAGAGTTGCATTGGATCCTCTGAACCGCCCATCTCGAGTACGTTCTCGCGGAAGGCCTTGGCGGTGGCAGGGTCAAAAATACCACGTTCCTTGAACAACTCGAACCCGTCGGCATCGAGCACTTCAGCCCAAAGATAGGTATAGTACCCAGATGCATACCCGTCACTGCCGAACACATGCTTGAAGTAAGGTGAGCGGTAACGATACTGTACCTCTCCGGGCATGTCGAGTTTTGCAGCTACGGATTTCTCGAAGTTCTCCACGTCGATATTGTCTGTAGACGTCAGCTTGCCCCATTCGAGATCGAGGAGGGCTGCGCCGGCAAGTTCCGTCGTAGTGAATCCCTGATTGTGTGTGGCTGCTTTCTGAAGTTTCTCTATGAGAGCGTCAGGAATCACTTCGCCGGTCTTGTAGTGACGGGCAAAACTGCGCAGCAACTCCGGCTCCATGGCCCAATGCTCATGAATCTGCGAGGGAAGCTCCACAAAGTCGCGGTCGACGTTGGTACCGGCCTGGCTCTTATACTTGGCGCGCGAAAGCATGCCGTGGAGACCGTGGCCGAATTCATGGAACATTGTCTCCACCTCGTCGAGGGTAAGGAGCGACGGAGAGTCGCCTGTCGGATGGGTAAAGTTGCAGACATTGAATATAACGGGACGCTCTGCCCGGCCGTCATCGTCAACCCAGGAACCTTTGAACTCGCTCATCCATGCCCCCTGTCGCTTTGACGGGCGTGTGAAGTAGTCGGTCATGAATACGGCCACATGATTGTCGGCAGCGTCGCGTACGTCGTAGACGGTGACTTCCGGATCATATTTAGGCGCGTCTGGCATTTCCGTGAAGGTGATGCCATAGAGCTTGTTGGCCATTGTAAAAATGCCTTTGCGCACACTGTCGACATGGAAATACTGGCGCACTTCATCCTCGTCGAGCGCATATTTATCTTTACGCACCTTCTCGGCGTAATAATAGTAGTCCCAGGGCTCAATTTTTATTCTGGCGCCTTCCTTGTCTGCAAGAGCCTGCATTTCGGCCACTTCTTCATCTACGCGCTTTATGGCCGGCTTCCAGATCTGCATAAGCAGCTCTTCGGCGTTCTTTACGTTCTTCGCCATGACATTTTCGGTCATGTAGTCGGCATAGTTGTTATATCCAAGTAGGTTGGCCTTGCGTGTACGGGCCTTTAGTATCTCGGCGATTACTGGATAGTTGTTGTACTTGCCGGATGAAGCAAGAGTAGTATAGCCTTTATACATTTTCTCACGTAGCGATCGTGAATCGGCGTATTGGAGAAGAGGAAGGCGTGACGGCGCGTGTAGTGTGAATACCCACTTCCCTTCGCCAAGACCGCGCTTTTCTGCTTCGGCTTTTGCGACAGCCACACTTGTAGCGGGAAGCCCGGAAAGTTCCTTTTCGTCATCAACGACAATCGAGAATTCATTGGTGGCTGAGAGGAGATTCTTGTTGAACTTCAGGTAGAGGTCGGCAAGCGAAGTGTTGATTGTCTTTAGTTCTTCCTGGCGTTCTGCATTGAGAAGCGCTCCGTTGCGCACCATGTCCTTGTAGGCTTCCTCTACGGCAAGCATCTGTGCGCGTGTATATCCTGCCTTATTCCGGTTGTCATACAATGTCTTGATGCGTTTGAACAGTCCGGAATTCATGGATATTTCATCGGTATGTGCTGAATACATCGGATAAAATTCCTCGCCGACAGAGGTCATCTCTGGAGTTGAGTTCGACTCGTCCAGATTGAAGAATACCATGCACACTTTATCAAGAATCGGGCCGCTATGGTCAAGAGCCACGATTGTATTGGCGAACGTAGGTGCTTCGGGATTATTCACGATAGCGTCTACAGCCTTACGCTGCTCGGCTATACCTGCTTTCAGAGCTTGTAGATAGTCGGGCGTAGTGATGCGGTTGAACGGTGGAATACTGTAAGGAGTGTCATACTCCGTCAGAAATGGATTCTGATGTTGCTGTGCCATTGCGTGATTGGCTGTTAACGAGCATACGGCGATGATTGACGCGGATGCTGCGGATGATAGAAATCGGTTCAAAACGTTATTGTGTTTGGTTGATATTTGTTTCAAGATGAGTGTGACGTGTCTGACGGGTTCCATAGGAACGTTGCCGTCAGGGGATAATGGTCGGAACTTTTCATGTTGCCACGGACGATGTCGACCGCGCGCATGTCGCCGCGATACAGAATCTGGTCGATATGGAAGTAAAAGCGGCTGTCGATATATGTGATTGTGGGACCGAACGCACTGTCGGTGTATGCGTCGCGCATTCCTGCGTCGCATATGCAGCGGTAGGCATAGTTGCTCTGAACATCGTTGAAGTCGCCGGTGAGTATGGCGTTGCCGGGATGATTTTCAAGGAATTGGCGTATGTGGCGCGCCTGTTCGGCACGGAGACGGAAAGCTTCGGCGAGTTTCGACAAGATGCTGTTCTTTACCTGCGATAGTTCCGAACGGGTAGGGGATTCGAGCCGCTTGTCGGTCAGTTCGCGATAAAGGGCCTTGTCGTCAGGTGTCAGGCCGATAGACTGTAGATGGCAGTTGACCACAAGCAAAGGCCGGCCTTCTACATCGAGTTCATATGCCGAATAGTGGGCCGTTTCCCACTGCGGTTGCGGAGTGGGGATTATTTTGAAAGGATATTTGGAGAACAATACTTCACCAACCTGGTCGGTGAAGTTGCGGTAAGGATAAATGTCCTTGATTGAATCCATCTGTGCTTTGTAGCGTACCGACGGATTGTAAGCTTCCTGAAGGCAGACTATATCGGGCTGTCCGGCGATGATCTGTCCGAGAGTGCGGCTACCCCACGAGGGCGGTGTGGCACTGTCGGACTTTTCATATTCATGGTCTGTGAAACCATACACGTTGTAGGTCATCACCGTGAAACTGCGCTGACGTTCCGATTCCGACAACGAGCCGCCTATATGTATAGGTGAGATCGTGAATATTGCCGGCGAAGCGACAAGCAGACCTACTACCGGGATGAAAGCGGATTTACGCCATAGGATGTAGGAGACAGGGAGCATGACAAGCATCGCCATAATCCATATCGGGAAACTCATTCCGAATAGCTGCGGCAACACGGATACGGACGGATCGATGGAACCGCCATATGCCGAAACAAGCAGGCCTACGACTATTAATAAGTCAAGGATTGTTATTATGACGCGTGTTAATTTTCTGACGGGGTTGATCTTCATGACTGTTGATATTACTACCGTGATCTACGTGATACTTCAATCAATCTTCTCTTTTCTTGACCCGACAGTGATGAGTATCCTGACCGCCTGACTTTGTCGAGTATTTCATCAAGCGCCTGCTCGTCATTCTCGCATTTCCCGGAGACATGACTGCTTAAATTTGGCCGACCGGCTCTTCGATAATGTTTTGCTGATTTCAGCGTAAAGAATGTGGACAGGTCTCTGCCGTGGCGCAGCATCAAAGCATATGTCAGACCAAAGGCAGCTCCGCCGAGGTGTGGTATTGCGCTTCCTCCGCCCAGCGATGATATGACGATTGTTATCACGGCAATCCATTTCAAGGAAACTTCCCCGAATAAGATCATGTTCCAGCGGTAGTTGGGGTGGAGTATGGCTGTTGCTGTCACTATGGATATCACCGATGCCGATGCTCCGACGAGAGGTGCCGGATGCCATAACATCAATCCTCCGAGAACGGAGAACAGCAACGCTCCGGCGATGCCGCCTCCGAGATAAAGGAAGTAGACCTGCCGCGGGTGGGCTGTAAAGGTGAATACGCTTCCAAACCAATACAGCCAAAGCATATTGAAAATAAGATGGAATATATCGACCTGTACGAACATGTAGGTGATAAGTGTCCATGGATGCAACGCGACAGAGCGCAGGCTGCCGGGACATTCGAGCCATGACACAGTTGCGGCCATGACACCTGAATTGAATAATGATGCAATGAGTTGCCCGACAATGATCAATGCAAAAACAACCACATTGATTATTATCAGACGTATGACCGGGCCGCTGTTGTGCCACATTGCTTTGAGTGTGTCAATAAAAATCATTTCTGCGAATCACTCCCTGATGTTTCCAATAAAGAATAAGCAGTACGCCGAAAATCATTCCACCCAGATGGGCGAAGTGCGCGATGCCGTCGTTGGCCGAACTTACTCCGAGTGCAAGTTCGATGAGCCCGTAACCAAGCACCATCCATTTGGCCTTGATTGGAACAGGGATGAACATGAGGTAGAGCGGACGGTTGGGGAAAAGCATCCCGAAAGCGAGCAGTACGCCATAGATAGCTCCAGAGGCACCGATTGTCACGAGATAATGATTGTAAATCATTTGCAGGCTCTCACCTACGCTCCCTACGGAGAAGCCCATGTCGACGCGTTTTATCGCATCGGCCATTTCCGGGAAGTCTACGCCATAAGCGTTGGCGAGTACTTTTACCGCAAGATCTTCGGCGGTGAGCATCCAGGTGAATTCCTGGATCAAAGCAGCTCCGACACCGCAGGTTATGTAATAAAACAGGAAGCGCCCTCCTCCCAGCACTCTCTCGAGTGTGATGCCGAACATGAAGAGAGTAAACATGTTGAAAAACAGATGGGCTATGCTTCCGGTATCATGCATAAACATGTATGTGAGTAGTTGGGCGACGTTGAAGTCATCGCCTTTCCAATAATGCAATCCTGCTATGTCAAGTACCTTCTCGGAAGTGGCGTGAGGGAAAACAATCATCGCAATCCAAATGATTACGTTGATGATTATGAGATTTTTTGTTACCGGAGGCATGGCGCTCCAGAATGAATTACCGTTGCGGAACATAAATCGTGTTTCAATAATTATTTTATGAACTTACTTACAGTAAAGAGGTTTCATATTTTTCCGTGTGCAAAATTAATGAAAATTACGTGGAATTGTTGTGTTTGGCGAATGTATTTGCTTAAGAAGCATCTTTTAACCTGCATTTTAGTATCTTTCATGTTTGTTATGGTTGGGCTTGCCGGATTCAACAACTTTTTTATACATTCTGGTGTTATGACTAACACATTTTTACTGATTATAAATTCATTGTGATTGTATGGACAAGAAAAGACTTACCGCTGAAAACGGGCGCCCTATCCCCGACAACCAGGATGTTCAGACCGCAGGCTTGCGTGGACCACTATCTGTGCAGGATCCGTGGTACATTGAAAAAATTGCTCACTTTGACCGCGAAGTCATTCCCGAGAGGCGCATGCATGCCAAAGGGTCAGGAGCTTTCGGCACATTTACTGTCACGGACGACATCACCGAATTTACCCGGGCCTCGATTTTTTCAAAGGTGGGAAAGCAGACACCCTGCCTTGTGAGGTTTTCGACAGTGGCAGGGGAGCGAGGGGCTGCCGATGCAGAGCGCGACATACGTGGTTTCGCCATGAAGTTCTATACCGACGAAGGTAATTGGGATCTTGTCGGTAACAATACTCCGGTGTTTTTTCTCCGTGACCCGTTGAAATTCCCCGACCTCAATCATGCGATAAAGCGAGATCCGCGCACAGGCATGCGTAATCCTACGGCCAATTGGGACTTCTGGACTTTACTTCCGGAGGCCCTTCATCAGGTTACGATAACAATGTCGCCACGTGGTATTCCGGCTTCATTCCGCAATATGCACGGGTTCGGAAGCCATACTTACAGTTTCATCAACAAGGATAACAGACGGGTATGGGTAAAGTTCCATTTCCGTACACTTCAAGGAATAAAGAATCTTACCGATCAGGAGGCAGAAGCTATCATAGCGAAAGATCGTGAGTCGCACCAACGCGATTTGTTTGAAGCTATAGAACGTGGTGAATTCCCGCGTTGGAAGCTACAGGTGCAGATTATGACCGAAGATGAAGCTGCCAAATATCATGTCAATCCATTCGATTTGACCAAGGTTTGGTATCATAAGGATTTTCCTCTGCGAGACGTCGGAATTCTTGAAATTAACCGCAATCCTGAAAATTTCTTTGCGGAAATAGAACAAGCCGCTTTTAATCCTACCAATATCGTTGACGGGATAGGTTTCTCTCCTGACAAGATGCTCCAAGGACGGCTTTTCTCATATGGAGATGCTCAGCGCTATCGTCTTGGGGTAAACCACAACCTCATCCCGGTCAATCGTCCTAAATGCCCGTTTCATTCGTATCATCGTGATGGGCAGATGCGTACTGACGACAATTATGGCGCTGCTGTGGCATACGAACCGAATAGTTTCGGCGAATGGAAGGACTCCCCGTCAAGGAAGGAACCGCCGATGGAACTACATGGAGACCTCTATAATTACGATGAACGTGACTATGACGACGACTACTACACTCAGCCGGGTAAGTTGTGGCGCCTGATGAGCGATGACGACAAGAAAGCTACATGCAGTAATACTGCGACCCAGATGGAAGGTATACCGTTGTTCATAAAGCAGCGGCATGTGAGGGCGTGCCATAACGCGGATCCGGAGTATGGGAAGATGCTTGCATCGTCATTGGGGATTGATCTTGCTGAGGCTCTTGTGGCAGAGGATCCAGCTCGACCATCCTGGGATAAACGCGCATGCGTCAATAGATAGCTCCTCCGGCTGCCTGATTAATACGGCATCTGAAGTATCAAATATTTGTCAGCTTGTTTCTACCAGACTTATACCCGTATTGCCGGTGGTAGGAGCAAGCTGCCGTTTTTTGCCTGTGGCATGATTTTAGGCATTATTAATAGGATGGATATTGTGTCGTCAATCGGAAATTTCTAAATTTGCATTGCTTTAGCCGTATTTTAGACCGGCTAAAACATTCCGGAATTTATCAGCTAAAATCAAGGATATATGACACTCATTGACGGAAAGAAGGTGGCCGACACAATCAAGGAAGAGATTGCAGCCACTGTGGATGCCATGGTGGCGCAAGGTAAGAAACGTCCTCATCTGGCGGCTATACTCGTCGGACACGATGGGGGAAGCGAGACATATGTGGCTCATAAAGTTCGAGCATGTGAGCAATGCGGTTTTACCTCTACTCTGATTAGAATGGAAGATGACGCTACAGAAGCAGAACTTCTTGAGGCCGTAGAGCGTCTCAACAACGATCCGGATGTTGACGGGTTCATTGTGCAGCTTCCGTTGCCTAAACATATATCCGAGCAAAAAGTGATTGAAGCAATTGATTATCGGAAGGATGTCGACGGTTTTCATCCTATCAATGTCGGACGTATGTCCATAGGGTTGCCATGCTACCTTTCAGCCACTCCTGCCGGAATCATCGAGCTATTGGCGCGCTATGAAATCCAGACCAAGGGAAAGCATTGCGTGGTGCTTGGCCGCAGCAACATAGTCGGCAAGCCTGTCGCATCGCTTATGATGCAGAAGCATATTCCCGGAGATGCCACTGTGACGGTATGCCATAGCGCAACGGAGAACCTGAAGGATATCTGTCGCCAAGCTGATATTATAATTGCCGCTCTCGGACATCCGGGATTCGTCACCGCCGACATCGTAAAGCCGGGAGCCGTGATAATAGATGTTGGCACAACTCGTGTTCCCGATTCTTCCCGTAAAAGCGGCTTCCGTCTGCGCGGCGATGTCGATTTTGACGAGGTGGCTTCTCTATGTAGTTATATAACTCCTGTGCCGGGAGGAGTTGGCCCTATGACTATCTGTTCCTTGATGAAAAATACTCTCCTTGCCGGACAAGGTGCGATATACCCTCGAGGTTAATCTGCTGGCCTGATTCTCGTCACGTAGTTTGATGACACCGCTTTTTTGTCTGCTGATTTCGCTTGCTTCCCTTCTTACCTGGGGCGATGAACCGCCCCAGGTTACTCTTGTTTTTGCAGGTGATGCCATGCAGCATCAGGCACAGATTGATGCTGCTCGTCGTGTCGGAGGTAAATATGATTACTCTGATTGCTTTCGGGAGATTACACCTTATATAACAAGAGCTGATTACGCGGTGGTGAATCTCGAGACACCGCTTGGTGGAGCACCATTCTCCGGTTATCCTTGTTTCTGCGCTCCCGACGAATATCTGGATGCGTTGAAACGCGCAGGTTTCGACATGATGCTCACTGCCAACAATCACACTCTTGATAGACGCGACCGGGGCTTGAAGCGGACGATTGATCGTCTTGACTTGGCCGGAGTGGATCATTTGGGTACATACCGGAACAAGGCCGAGCGCGATTCCTTGCTGCCTCTGATTCGCGATGTGGAGGGATTTCGTATAGCTTTCCTGAACTATACTTATGGAACCAATGGGATAAAGACGCAGACCGATGCTGTCGTCGATTATATCGATCGCGTCCTGATGTTGTCAGATATAGAAAAGGCGCGGAAGGCAGGCGCGGAGATTGTGACTGTGTGCATACATTGGGGAGATGAGTATAGCCTATTGCCAAACTCTTCTCAGCGTTCACTTGCCGATTTCCTTGTTGATAGCGGGGCGGATCTTGTCATTGGCAGCCACCCCCATGTGATTCAACCTATGGAGATGCGTACCGATTCACTCGGACGACGTGCAACAGTGGTTTACTCGCTTGGTAATTTCATATCGAATATGCGTACACGAGACACTCGGGGTGGTGCCATGGTTCGCGTGCGCCTGTCACGTGATATGTTCGGACGTGCTGTTATCGATACCGCCGACTATCGCCTTTTCTTCACACTTCCTCCGCTTCCTTCCGTGGCCAATTTTCGTGTTATCCCGGTCGAAGCCGTTTGCGATGAGTCTCGGAACGATATTCCATCACAATGGGGAGTTCGGTGCAAAGAGTTCATCCGCAGCGCTGAGTCAATATTCGGCAAGCACAACAAATGTGTGCCGCGTGATACGTCATCGCTGATTTCCCTTGAATTGAAAAATGTTGACACTTTTGAGCATACAACTCAAAAGTGTCAATGATAGAGAAAACAAGATGTATTGCAGGAAAAGACGATGTAACCAATTACAGCAGTCAGTTGCGGCGGTCGGGATGTCCTTCGTAGTAGTTGACGAAAGCGCGGTTGACGAGGCGAGTACCGCCCGGAGTGGGATAGTTGCCGGAGAAATACCAGTCGCCTGGCGATGAGAGGACGGCCTTGTGCAGTCCGTCGAGTGTCTGATAGATTATGCGGACTTCCGCGCGGGTGTCCGTCGGTGTGAGCATCTCGGCTATCTTTGCGGAAATCTTGTCATCGGTAAACGGTGCATAAATTTCCTTGACGCAATTGGTTATCTCGGAGTCGGGAAGCGATTCCTGCATCAGGCAGCGCCGATACACGTCGTCGAGCACATCTGTGCGACCGCTCTCTTTCAAGAGGGCAACTGCGGCGCGAAAAGCACAGAATTCACTCATTCGCGACATGTCTATTCCGTAGCAATCGGGATAGCGCACCTGTGGTGACGAGCTTACTACCACTATCCTGCGTGGCGAAAGGCGGTCGAGCATACGCAGTATCGACTGCTTGAGAGTGGTGCCGCGCACGATTGAGTCATCAATCACAACAAGAGAGTCCACGCCCGGTTCGACCACTCCGTAGGTCACGTCGTAGACGTGGGTGGCGAGGTCGGCACGGGTCGATCCCTCTGCTATGAACGTCCGCAGTTTGATGTCCTTTATGGCCACTTTTTCAACGCGTAGCTTACGGCTCATGATTTCGCACAGTTTCCCCTGTGTAAGTGTCCCGCTTTCCTGGGCTTTCATTATGGCTGAGGCACGGCGGCTGTCAAGTTCCTCTTCAAGGCCTTCCACCATGCCTATGAATGCCACTTCGGCAGTGTTGGGTATGAAAGAGAAAACGGCATGCTGCAGATCGCCGTCAAGAGCCTCTGCAACGGGAGCGGCGAGCTGACGCCCGAGCGATTTGCGCTCGCGATAGATGTCGGCATCACTGCCGCGCGAGAAATATATGCGTTCGAACGAGCAGCGTGCATCGTCAGCTTCGGGAATCACTCTGCTTATGCGTATGTCACCGCTCTTTGAGACAATCACGGCTGCACCGGGTGCGAGTTCGTGAACGTCATCGATATGCACATCCATCACCGTCTGTATGACCGGACGTTCCGATGCCACCACTACAATCTCGTCATCGGCGTAATAAAAAGCGGGGCGTATGCCGTGGGAATCGCGCAATGCCCACATGTCGCCAGAGCCGATGGCTCCGCATATTACGTAACCTCCGTCCCAGCTCGGGGCAGTGGCGTTCAATATCGACGGGATATCGAGGTTGTCCTCGATGGCACGGGCACGCTCTATCCCATCCAGACCATTCTCGGTAAACTGATGGTAGAGCCTGTTGTTCTCCTTGTCGAGCGCATAGCCAAGTTGTTCGAGTATGATGACTGTGTCGGAAAATATGCGTGGGTGCTGGCCTTTTGCCACTACTTCCGAGAAGATGCTCTCCACGTTGGTCATGTTGAAGTTGCCGCAGAGCATCAGAGAGCGTGAGCACCAGTTGTTGCGTCGTAAGAACGGGTGGACGTAGCTCATGCCGCTACGTCCGGTGGTGGAGTAGCGCAGGTGGCCCATGTATATCTCTCCTATGAATGGAGCTTCCTCCTCAATCCATTTTTCGTCATGGCGGTCGAGACGGGCATTCTCGATCTGATGGTTGATGTTGGAGAATATCTCGCTGATTGCACCCGAGCCAAGTGCGCGTTCGCGGAATACGTATTCGGAGCCTGCGGGTGAGTGCATCTTTATGCATCCTGCTCCTGCGGCTTCCTGGCCGCGGTTGTGTTGCTTTTCCATGAGAAGATACAGCTTGTTGAGTCCGTATTGCCATGTGCCGTATTTTTCCTTGTAGAAGGCGAGGGGTTTGAGCAGGCGTACCATTGCCACGCCGCATTCATGCTTAAGAGGTTCCATCAGTGGAGATATACGTTGTTGTTTATGTAATTAAAAAAGAGAAGATGTGCAAGGTATTTCCCGCACATCTTCGCATTATGTGTTATTTTGTTGACAAATATTTATGTATGCCTTCGGCGGCTTGTCGGCCGGAGGCCATGCATCGAACCACGAGCGATGCCCCGGTGGAGGCGTCGCCTGCGGCGAACACCTTGGGGACTGACGTTGACATGTCGGCATCGACTTTGATATTGCCGCGTGTGTCCTTGTCGACTCCGAGTTGTTCAAGAAGCCCTTCGGCCACCGGATTAGTGAATCCTAAGGCAAGAAGCACCAGGTCGGCCTTGATTTTCTCGACTTTGCCGGTGCGCACGATTTTCTTGCGCCCGGTTGCGGGGTCGTCGGCCCATTCTATTTCCTCGAGCTCGGCTTCGGCCACATGGCCGTCGGCATCACCGATGAAACGTCGTGTGTCGAGAAGCCAGCGCCTCGTGCAACCCTCGAGATGGCTGCTCGAGGTCTTGAGCACTACCGGCCAATAGGGCCATGGTGTGTCGGGGTTGTCGCCTTCCGGAGGCATCGGCATGATTTCGATCTGTGTCACGCTCGCTGCCCCCTGGCGGTGGGCGGTACCTACGCAATCGCTTCCGGTGTCTCCTCCGCCGATTACGAGCACATTCTTGTTTTTAGCCGTTATGCGGCTGTCGGCGGCGATTTCCTGGCCTGCGTTTACGCGGTTCTGTTGTTGCAGTAGCTCAAGAGCGAAATGGATTCCTTTCAGCTCGCGACCATCTATCCGGAGGTCGCGTGGCACTTCGGATCCGATGGCGATGCACACTGCATCGTAATCGTCGAGCAGTTCAGAGGCTGGAATGTCCACACCGACATTCACTCCCGTGCGGAATTCGATCCCCTCCTCACGGAGCAGCGCGAGACGGCGGTCGATCACGGTCTTGTTGAGTTTGAAGTCGGGTATACCGAGTCGCAAGAGACCTCCGACAGCCTCGTTTTTCTCGAACACCGTTACCGAGTGCCCTTTCCGGTTGAGGCGGTTGGCACACGTGAGTCCTGCAGGTCCGGAGCCGATGACGGCCACGCGGAATCCTGTGCGACGGGCCGGGATATGAGGTTCGACTATCCCCTCAAGGAATGCGCGTTCCACTATGGCCGCCTCGTTTTCGCGGATTGTGACCGGTTCGTGCTGCTTGTTGAGCACGCATCCTTTCTCGCACAAAGCGGGACATACGCGGCCGGTGAATTCAGGAAAGTCGTCGGTGGCAGTAAGCAGCCGGTAGGCTCCACGGATGTCATTCTTATAGAGGCGGTCCTGCCACTCCGGCTGGCGGTTGCCCAGCGGGCAGCTCCAATGGCAGAACGGTACGCCGCACTCCATGCAGCGTGATGCCTGTAGACGCCGGTCCTCGGGGTTGAGCGTCTGCTCCACCTCACCGTAGTCCTTTATGCGGTCGTTGACGGGCCGGTAGCCTGCCTCTTTGCGCGGTATCGTAAGAAACGCTTTGGGATTTCCCATATGTGATGTTGCGTTATTGGGTTCGTAGATGATTATATTTTTGATGGCTCATGTCAGTCGCGCTGTATGTTGGCGATCTTTTCCTGCATTTTTTCCATCTTTTCCTGATGTAGCACCTTCTTATATTCGAATGGTATTACCTTTATGAACTGTTCGGAGTAGTGCTGCCAGTTGTCGAGCATCATTCCTGCCAGAGGCGAGCGGGTATGCTTGTAGTGGTTGCCGATGAGGCGGTATAGTTCGCGATTGTCGGCCATGTCCTCTATCAGCGACAGTTCCACCATCTCCATGTTGCAGAAATAGTCGAAATTCCCGTCGGGATTCCATACGTAGGCTATTCCTCCGCTCATGCCTGCCGCGAAGTTGCGTCCTGTGGTGCCGAGCACCACTGTGCGTCCGCCTGTCATGTATTCGCAGCAGTGGTCGCCCACGCCTTCCACTACGGCTATGGCGCCGGAATTACGCACGCAGAAGCGCTCTCCGACACGTCCGTTGATGTATATTTCCCCGGATGTGGCTCCGTAAAGCAGCGTGTTGCCTGCGATAATATTGTCCTGCGGGGCGAAAGTGCTACCGGTAGGGGGCACGATTACAATCTTACCTCCGGAGAGTCCCTTGCCTACGTAGTCGTTGGCATCGCCTTCGAGACGGAACGATATGCCGTGTTCCAGGAATGCGCCGAACGACTGTCCGGCCGATCCCTGGAATGTGCAGGAAATAGTGTCATCGGGGAGTCTGGCATCGCCGTATTTCTTGGCCACGACACCCGATAGCATCGCTCCGACCGAGCGGTCGGTATTGTGTATAGGGAATTCAAGTTCTATGGGCATGCCCGATTCGATGGCGGGGTAGGCGCGTGAGATGAGTTCGCGGTCGAGTACACGGTCGATGTCGTGTTTCTGCGGCACGACGTTGATTATGGCGTTTACCTTTGATTCAGACGGCATGTAGAGCAGCCGCGTGAAGTCGAGATGGGCTGTCTTTGGAGTGGTGTAGTCCGGCTTTACCTGAAGCATGTCGGCACGTCCGATTACTTCGTCGAGCGAGCGCACTCCGATTTCTGCCAGGGTCTCTCGTATCTCTTTGGCGAGGAAGCGGAAGAAGTTGACCACATATTGCGAACGGCCCGTGAATCGGCGGCGAAGTTCCTCGTTTTGTGTGGCGACACCTACCGGACATGTGTTTAGATGGCATTTGCGCATCATCACGCATCCGAGCACTATCAGCGCGCTTGTGGCAAAACCATATTCCTGCGCACCGAGCATGGCCATTATGATAACGTCACGGGCGGTCTTTAGCTGGCCGTCGGCCTGTAGCTTTACCTGTCCGCGCAGGTTGTTGAGCACGAGGGTCTGCTGCGTCTCGGCAAGTCCGATTTCCACAGGCAGTCCGGCATAGCGTATCGAGCTGGCGGGAGAGGCACCTGTGCCGCCGTCGCTTCCTGATATGGTGATGAGGTCGCTCTTGGCCTTTGCCACTCCGGCGGCGATGGTTCCCACACCGCTCTCGCTCACAAGTTTGACGCTGACGTTGGCCAATGGGTTGACATTCTTAAGGTCGAATATGAGCTGGGCGAGATCCTCGATTGAATAGATATCGTGGTGCGGTGGAGGGGAGATGAGCGATATGCCCGGTATGGAGTGGCGTGTCTTTGCTATGATCTTGTCGACCTTGAATCCTGGCAACTGTCCGCCTTCGCCGGGTTTTGCTCCCTGGGCTATCTTGATTTGGATTTCGTCGGCGTTGACAAGATATTCTGCAGTCACGCCGAAGCGTCCGGATGCCACCTGTTTTATGGCAGAACGTGCCGAACTACCGTCGGGACGTGTCTTGAAGCGCTCCGGATCTTCGCCGCCTTCTCCGGTGTTTGAGCGCGCGCCGATGGCGTTCATGGCTATACCGAGCGCTTCATGGGCTTCGCGTGATATCGAGCCGAACGACATGGCTCCGGTGACGAAACGGTGCATTATGGATTCTTCCGGTTCCACTTCATCGAGCGGTACGGGTGTGCCTTTGCGGAATTCGAGGAAATCACGTATGAATATCGGTGAAGGCTTGTTGTCGACAATCGACGTGAACTCTTTGAACTTCTTGTAGCTCTCCATGCGTGTGGCGAGTTGTAGTGTCGCTATGGCCTCCGGTGTCCAAGCGTGGCTCTCCCCGTCTTTGCGGAAGGCGTATTGACCTATGTGGCGCAGCGGCTCGTCGGCATCGATATCGTCGGCATACGCTGCCGCATGCGTTGCAAGAATCTCTTTGGTGAGGTCGGAGAGGTCAATGCCGCCAATCTTGCTTACCGTGAAACCGAAGTAACGGTCGGACAGTTCTTGCGACAATCCTATCGCCTCGAAGAGTTGTGCTCCTTTGTAGGAGGTGAGAGTGGATATGCCCATCTTCGACATTACCTTGAGTAGACCTTTGTCGACGGCCTTTATGTAATTCTTCTCTGCGGTATGGAAGTCGAGCTGTAGCTCCTTGCGGGCCACAAGGTCATCGAGCACGGCAAAGGCCAGGTATGGATTTATGGCACTTGCCCCATAGCCGGAGAGCAGTGCGAAGTGCATCACCTCGCGTGCGTCGGCAGTCTCGATGACGAGCGCTGTCTGGAGGCGCTTCTTAAGGTCGATGAGATGGTGGTGCACGGCTGAAGTCGCGAGCAACGAAGGTATGGGCGCATTCTCGCTGTCGACTCCACGGTCGGAGAGCACGATGTAGTTGCATCCCTCGTCGACGGCCTTCTCGGCCTCGTCGCATAGGCGTCCTATGGCAGCTTCAAGGCCGTCGGCACCATCTTTTACCGGGAATGTCATGGCGAGCTTGCGAGTGTTGAAACCCTTATAGCGCAGGTTGCACAGTATGTCAAGTTCGCGGTTTGTGATAATCGGGCGCTTCAGTAGAACCATCTTGCACAGCTCCGGTGAGGCATCGAACAGGTTCAGGCTGATGGCCCCGATATAGCTGTCGAGACTCATCACAAGTTCCTCACGCAACGGGTCGATAGGCGGGTTGGTAACTTGTGCGAAGTGCTGGCGGAAGTAGTTGAACAGCAGTTGTGGTTGACGGCTCAGTACGGCGAGCGGAGTGTCACACCCCATGGAGTTGACAGGCTCTTTGGCCTCGGCCGCCATCGGTGTCATGATTTTCTCCACCTCTTCGCGGTGGTAGGAGAATGCGCGTAGCAGACGTCGGAAATCGGGTACGGTGTTCTCCACCTTTCGGCCCGTGGTAATCTTATCGAGGATGATGCGGTTGCGCTGTAGCCAGTCGCGGTAGGGAAATTCTCCGGCGAGCTGTTCTTTCAGTTCTGCATCATAGTGTATCTCACCTTTCTCCATATCGACCATGAGCATCTTGCCCGGACGCAGACGGCCTTTTTCTATGATTTCAGATGCTTCGAATGGGAGCACTCCAACCTCCGATGCCACCACCATTGTGCCGTTGCGGGTAATCAGGTAGCGTGCCGGACGTAGCCCGTTACGGTCAAGCATACCCCCGGCATAACGGCCGTCGCTGAAAAGCAGTGTGGCCGGGCCGTCCCATGCTTCCATGAGTATAGAATGGTATTCGTAGAAAGCTTTCAGCTCTGGAGATATTGGGTTGCGGTCGTTGAAGGATTCCGGCACGAGCATGGCCAGCGCGTGGGGGAGCGACATGCCCGACATCACGAAATATTCCAGCACATTGTCGAGCGACGCCGAGTCGCTCATGCCCGGCTGTATGATTGGAGTCACATCGTTGTCGCCGAGAGCGGCGGGATGTAGCACGCATTCGCGCGCCTTCATCCACATGCGGTTGCCTTGTATGGTGTTGATCTCGCCGTTATGTCCGAGCATGCGGAACGGCTGGGCGAGCGCCCATGTGGGGAATGTGTTTGTAGAGAACCGCGAGTGCACCAGAGCCATACCCGTGGTGAAGTGCGGGTTCATCAGGTCGGGGTAGTAGTAGCGGAGCTGAAGGCTCGACAGCATACCTTTGTAGACGATTACACGCGATGAAAGGCTGACGATGTAGAACTGTTCCTTGTCGGGGATGTCGAGGACAGCAATCTTCTTTTCAATGCGGCGGCGCAGTATGTAAAGACGCGGCTCCATAGGTTCGTCGCTTTTCTCGTCGGCGATGAATATCTGGCGTATGGCAGGCTCGGCCTCTCGGGCCACTATGCCAAGCTGGTCGTTGTTGGTGGGCACTTGCCTTACGGCAATCAGCGACAATCCCATCTCGATGGCCTCGCGCTCGATCACGTCGAGCATCATCTGCTGTGTGTACTCATCTTTAGGGAGAAACACCAGACCTGTGCCGTAGCGTCCCTTTTCGGGCACCGCTATGCCTTGCAGAAGTATGAACTCATGTGGAATCTGCACCATGATCCCGGCTCCGTCGCCGGTCTTGGGATCTGCACCCTCAGCGCCTCTGTGCACCATGTGCTCAAGCACCTGCAAGCCTTTCTCAACAAGCTGATGTGATTTTATCCCTTTGATATTCACGAGCAGTCCCACGCCACAGGCGTCGTGCTCGTAGCGGCTATCGTAAAGCCCCCGGGATGTAGGCAAACCTTTATACATATCTTTAACTTTCCTTATGATTATGGGGTAGGAGAGGGGGATGTTTGATACGGACGCGGCAACTGTGCCATGGCGGCAGATGTCGCCGCGTCCGTGTGGATAATCTTTATGTGTTATTCCGAAGATGTAGTCTTAGCGGATAAACAATAGCTCGCGGTACTTAGGCAGAGGCCACATTTCGTCATCGACCATAAGTTCGAGTTTGTCGATGTGGTAACGGATTACGTCCATGCATGGGAGCACGTTGTCGTGGTAAGCGATGGCCTTCTCGCGCTCGTCATCGATCTTGTTGGCTGCCTTACGGGCATTGACCATCTTCTTTACCTCCTCCATGATGGTGGCCATGTGGGTGGAGATGCGTTCGATGGTGTCGAGATCCATTGCGGCAAGCTTGTCGCCCTTCTCGTTGGGGAAGAGTGTCTTTAGCTTGAACACGTTGTCGGTGAGCACCGACTGGTAGCGTATGGCAACCGGGATTACGTGGTTGATGGCGAGATCGCCGAGCACACGTGCCTCGATCTGCAGCTTTTTGGTGTACATCTCCCACTTTACCTCATTGCGGGCCTCAAGTTCGAGTTTTGAGAAAACGCCGGTCTTTTTGAACATCTCGATGCTCGACGGCGACAGGTAGGAGTCAAAGATTTTCGGAGCGGAAGTCTCGCAGTCGAGTCCTCGACGCGCTGCTTCCTCTTTCCATGCATCGGAGTAGCCGTTGCCGTCGAAGTGGATTGCCTTGGATTCCTTGAGTATCTCCTTTATCTCGGCGAGGAGCGCATGGTTGAGCTGTTCGCCGGAAGCGATGCGTGCGTCCACCTTTGCCTTGAAGTCCATGAGCTGTTCGGCTACTGCGGCGTTGAGGGCGATCATGGCCGAAGCGCAGTTGGCCGATGAGCCTACGGCGCGGAACTCAAAACGGTTGCCCGTGAACGCGAATGGGGAGGTACGGTTGCGGTCGGTGTTGTCGACCATGATTTCAGGTATCTGATCGACGTTGATTTTCAAGCCTTTCTTTCCTGCGAGTTCAATCAGGTCGTCGGAATCGCTTTTTTCGAGTTTGTCGAAGATTTCCGATAGCTGAGAGCCGAGGAAGATGGATATGATAGCCGGGGGTGCCTCATTGGCGCCGAGCCTGTGGGCATTGGTGGCCGACATGATCGAAGCTTTCAGCAGGCCGTTGTGGCGGTAGACTGCGGCCATCGTATTGGCAACGAAAGTTATGAACTGCAGGTTGTCTTTCGGGGTTTTGCCAGGGGCATATAGAAGAACGCCGGTGTCGGTGCCGAGACTCCAGTTGTTGTGCTTGCCGGAACCGTTGATGCCGGCAAAGGGCTTTTCGTGAAGCAGCACACGGAAGTTATGGCGGCGTGCCACCTCGGCGATGAGCGACATGAGGAGGAGGTTGTGGTCGTTGGCGAGGTTGGTCTCCTCGAATATAGGCGCAAGCTCGAACTGGTTGGGTGCTACCTCATTGTGGCGCGTCTTGGCCGGGATACCGAGCTTGTGGCACTCGATTTCAAGGTCGAGCATGAACGACTCCACGCGAGATGGAATAGCACCGAAATAGTGGTCCTCAAGCTGCTGGTTTTTGGCGCTTTCATGTCCCATGAGCGTGCGGCCTGTCATTACGAGGTCGGGACGTGCGCTGTAGAGGGCCTCATCGACAAGGAAATATTCCTGCTCCCATCCGAGATAGGAGCTGACGTGCTTCACCTCCGGATCGAAATACTGCGCTACTGCGGTAGCAGCCTTGTCTACACTATTGAGCGCACGGAGGAGCGGTGTCTTATAGTCGAGCGATTCGCCGGTGTATGCGATGAAGATGGTCGGGATGCAGAGCGTCTTGTCGAGGATGAATGCCGGGGATGAGATGTCCCATGCCGAGTAACCTCTGGCTTCGAATGTGTTGCGGATACCGCCGTTGGGGAAGCTGGAGGCGTCCGGCTCCTGCTGCACGAGGAGCTTGCCTGTGAACTCCTCTACCATGCCACCTTTGCCGTCATGCTCCACGAATGCGTCGTGCTTTTCTGCGGTTCCGTCGGTAAGCGGGTGAAACCAGTGTGTGTAGTGACGTGCGCCGTTGTCGATGGCCCACTGTTTCATGCCTGCGGCAACGCTGTCGGCGATTTCGCGCGAGAGCGGCTTTTTGTTGTCGATAGCATCGACAAGTGCGTCATAGGTCTTTTTGGGAAGATACTCGAACATCTTCTGACGGTTAAAGACGTATTTCCCGTAGTATTCCGTCGGGCGTTCCTTAGGTGTCTCTACGGGGATGGCTTTACGGTCAAAAGCCTCTTCCACTACTTTAAATCTCAACTTTGACATAAAACTTTGAATATGTGATTATTAGTTGGCGTTTGTTCTTTTGTCTCATTTCAGCGGCCGCATGCGCTCCACCGCACGAAGAGTGTCCTCATAGCTGCTGAAAGCGGTCAACCGGAAATATCCTTCGCCCGAAGGACCGAATCCGCATCCCGGGGTACCGGCCACACGGCATCGGTCGAGCAACAGGTCGAAGAATTCCCACGATGACAGTCCGTCCGGTGTGCGTAGCCATATGTAGGGCGCGTCTATGCCGCCACGGGCCTCTATCCCGATGGATGCGAGTCCGTCGCGAAGCACGGCGGCGTTGCGCATGTAGTAGGCTATGGTGTCTGCCACTTGACGGCGTCCCTCGGGAGTGTAAAGCGCTTCGGCAGCACGTTGGATGATGTAGCTCGCTCCGTTGAACTTGGTCGACTGCCTGCGCAACCATAAGGCGTTGAGGCTTATCTCGGTTCCGTCATCGGCTACGCCTTTAAGCTCTCTCGGCACTACCGTGTAGCCGCATCGCAGCCCGGTAAAACCTGCGGTCTTGGAGAAGCTGCGGAACTCTATGGCGACTTCGCGCGCTCCTTCGATTTCGTATATGGAATGGGGCACGTCGGGACGCGTGATATAGGCCTCGTAGGCCGAGTCGAAGAGTATCAGCGAGCCGTTGCGACGTGCATAGTCGACCCAGCGTGACAGTTCGTCGCGGGTCAGTGCCGTGCCGGTGGGATTGTTAGGATAGCAGAGATATATCACGTCCGGGTGACGGGTAGGCAACGAAGGGATGAAATCGTTGGCTGCCGTGCACGGCAGGTACTCTATATGACTCCATTGTCCGGTGTCCGTCATGTGGCCTGCACGTCCGGCCATGACGTTGGTGTCGACATATACCGGATAGACCGGATCGGTGACAGCCACGCGGCAGTCGGTCGACAGTATGTCGCCTATGTTGCCTGTGTCGCTCTTTGCACCGTCGCTCACGAATATCTCGTCGATGTCGATCTCCACTCCTCTTTGTCGGTAGTCACCGTCGGCTATGGCTTTCCGCAACCATGCATAACCCTGTTCTGGTCCGTAGCCGTGAAATGTCGCGGCGTGTGTCTGGTCGTCGGCCGCTTTTTTCATCGCCTCCACAGCCACGGGGCATATGGGGCATGTGACATCGCCGATGCCCATACGTATTATGTCGGCATCGGGATGGGCTTCCTTGTAGGCTTTCAGCCGGCGTGCCACTTCCGTGAACAGGTAGGTGGGTGAGAGTCTATGGAAGTTGTCGTTAATCCGTATCATCGTTATCTTGTGGTTTCAATCCCTGTTTCAGTTTCGTTATCGGCGGCGGTAAGTTCCGTGGAATACTGTTTCTGCCGGGCCTGTCATGTAGACGTGTGAGTCAGCAGGATCCCACTCTATCTCCAGGTCGCCTCCGAGCAGATGGACGACGGCGTGGCGTTTGCTAAGTCCGTTGAGCACGCATGCCACCAGCGTGGCGCATGCCCCGGTGCCGCATGCCATAGTCTCTCCGCTACCGCGTTCCCATACCCTCATGCGCAACTCGACGGGACTTACCACTTCTGCAAACTCTATGTTGGCACGGTCGGGCCACATTGGATGTCGTTCAAGTTCAGGTCCGAGAGTGTCTACAGGCGCGGTGTCCACGTCATCAACGATGGTCACGCCATGCGGATTTCCCATCGATACCGCCGTGATTTTAACCGGGCCAAGGGTTGTCGCGACATTCTCGTTGACCATCTGCGGAGAGTCGAATGTCACCGGCACTTCTGCCGTGTCGATTTCCGGTATGCCCATGTCAACCGTGACTGACGTTATCCTGTCATCTGCATCGGGATGCAGACGCAGGGTTTTCACTCCGGAAAGTGTCTCCAGGGTGACGGTGGTCTTGTCGGTAAGATGTGATTCGTAGACGTAGCGCCCCACGCATCGGCTTCCGTTGCCGCACATGCGCGCTTCCGAGCCGTCGGCATTGAATATGCGCATCTTGAAGTCGGCGCATTCCGAGGGGCAGATGAGGATGATTCCGTCGCCGCCCACGCCTGTGTGGCGGTCACTCATTTCGATGGCAAGCCGGGGCAGCTTATCCGGCACGCGATCCATACAGTTTATATATATGTAATCGTTGCCTATGCCATGCATCTTTGTGAATGGAATCTCTTTTATCATAGGTTTAGAGATTGGTGCGACGGGAATTTATCTCCCGTTACGCCTGCAAAATTAGCAATTTCCCTAATCTCTGCAATGAAAAATGTGAAAAATCTTAGAAAAACTTGAAAAATATGGATTATTTCAGTGTAATTGGTTGAATCTGTGTCAAAAATCTCGAATTACATGTGCAGATGTGGAATTTTGCCAAAAATGTCGTGCTCCACGTCTGTGGGATAACTCATTTTACGAGGGTATTGCAATTATACATACAGATCGGTGATTTATAGATTTAATGGGGTATGCTTCAGACAAGATTTGTATTTAGAATTGAATTCATGGTGGATAAAGCATTTTATCAGCTTCGCCGAGATGTGAAGCGTGATGAGAGGTAATGGCGTACGGGATCGTCGTACCATTTTAAGGCCATCCATGCCATCATGATAATGCCGGCAAACAATGCGGCGCATATTGGCCATGCCTCGGCGAATGTGATTCCGTTGTCCCATACCCATGCATAGAACAGGTACATCACTGGATAATGTATTATATATACCGGATATGACATCTTTCCCAAAAACTCGCATATCTTATCGGAAAATGTGTCGGTGGTAATGCCGCATGCGCCTACGTAGACAATGGCCGGAAAAATCACGATGGTACATATAGTGTCATATACCCCGTTGGCTATGGATGGCAATCCATTGACACCTACATAAGGGCATGCCATTATTGCTGCAATTATGGCGGAGCATATCCAGAATGCACCACGTATGCGTCTCGGTTTGAAGTCGCGGATGAGCAGGAGGCCCATTCCGAACGAGAAAGAGAGCCGCAGCAATCCTCCTAACCATCCCATGTCGGCCATCGACCATCCCAGTCCGAGATGGTATGCTCCCGACATGTTACATAATGCGCATGCCGCCAACCCGATACCTGATAGAATGACTACAGAGCGGAGTGCTGCATTGGAAAGTTTATGCAATATGAGTGCGTAGAGTAAGCTGCCGATATATTCAAAGAACAGAGACCATGATGGCCCGTTGAGAGGAAACATCTCTCCGTTGCCTCTTACATCCGTTTCCGTGCCTGAAAGCACCGGAATCATGAAAAGCCCGAGAAGAAGTGCTAAGAGCGCCGTGTGCAAAGGCACAGGAGTACCGTCCCACTTCACGCTGCCTTGAAACAGATATGCTATGAGACCGAGGATTACGCTTAGTACCACCATGGGTTGAAGTCGTATGATGCGCCTGATCAGAAATCGTCCAGAGGTCATCCTGTCCTCACTCCATCTGTTGTCATATGCATAACCTATTACAAATCCTGAAAGTACGAAGAAGAAATCCACGGCCAGATATCCGTGGTTCATCATCTGGTCGGTAGGTGATGTCGCGAATCCTTCGAAGAAATGATACCATATGACGAGCATGGCTGCTACGCCTCGTAGTCCGTCAAGGATATAGTAACGCGGCTTGAAATCACTGTGAGGAGTATGGGAGGTAGCATAGGGTGGGGTGGTTGTAGTCATTTGGCAATTACTTATGACTGCAAAGTTATGCTAAAACTTACAGATTATTTTTGACCTGTATCAAAAAATGGTGGGTCGTCTACGTTGATGCTCATGACGGCATCCGTTCACGGCCGGGTGGCGCGGATTCGACTGAGCGTGGCCGGATTAATGCCGAGATAAGAGGCGATATCCCCAAGTCGTGCGCGTCGGCATACTTCTGGAAACTGCATAGCGAATTCTGCATAGCGTTCACGTGCTGGCAGTGTAAGCCTCTCCTTATGAGACCTATGGATGCGTCGGTATTCGTTCTGGTGTATGATTCCCCACCAGTTGCAGAGCTCTATGTCATGTCTGATCATATAGAGCAGCATACTCACATCTATCTCATAGGCTCTTACGGTCTCAATCGATTCGACATATTCTTCACTTGGCAGATTGTAGTAGACTTCGTCCATGCTGAACACGATTCCGCCTTCGAGGGAGAAAGATGTGGTTATCTGCTCTCCATCTACCAGCCAATAACTGCGTGTCATCCCATCCTCGATGAAGTAGGCGTGTCCGGCTTGTTCTCCGGCAGTTACTATCAGGCTTCGGCGTGGAAAGTCGCGGCGCGTGGTCATAGATGCCAATTCCCTTAGCGTTGAGTCGCCTACCGGCCATGAACGCCGTATGGATGCCACTATTCGTGGTATTTCGATGAGTTCTGCCATATATCTTGGAAGGAGAGTGTGTATAGGTTGTGGGATGCACGTACAAAAATACTATATTAAGCGTATCCGGCAAATATTATTCTTTTGTCTGACTTATAAATTTTGTGAAAAACGTTTATGTAATTCATCAAAGGTATTATCTTTGAATAAGTATTGGATGCGTTGTGAGTAGGCGCATCTGGATTTTATACGCTTATGGTAATTCGATGTAAGAATATTGTCTTAGTGGCCGGTGCTGCTGTTGTGGCAATCGTCGCAATAGCAGCCCTCATATATAATATGTATGCCCGGGTTGAATATGCCGGAGAGTCGTCATGTTGGGTTTATATACCGGCGGGTGCGGATTCTGACTCTGTTTCGGCCATACTTGATCGTGACCTTGGGCGTGCCGGACGGCGTGCTGCCGATATGTGGCGTCTTTATGGCGGATCACCTTTGGTTGCCCACGGTGCGTATCGTATAGATCCGGGAACCCGCTCAATCGATATATTCCGCAGGGTTGCACGCGGTGCGCAGACCCCCGTCAGAATCACGTTTAACAATATCCGGCAATTGCCCCAGCTCGGCGCGCGCATCTCGCGCTCTATAGAAGCTGATTCGGCACATGTGATGGCGGCAATCGATAGTGTCCTGTCGACGCGCGGATATAAATCCGAAGAATATATCGGGGCTTTTTTCCCTGACACATATGAATTCTACTGGACGGCACGTCCGGCCGATGTGGTGACTTCGCTTATAGCAGAGCGGGAAAGTTTCTGGACAGACAAGAGGCGTTCGCGTGCCGCATCTCTCGGGATAACTCCTATGCAGGCATCCGTGATTGCCAGTATAGCGGAGGAGGAAACCAACGACAGAGGTGAACGAGGAGTAGTGGGACGCTTATATCTTAATCGCCTCCATCGTGGGATGCTCCTTCAGGCAGATCCTACAGTAAAATATGCCGTCGGGGATTTTTCGATAAGACGTGTCACCGGACGACATCTTGCGGTCAACTCGCCATATAATACTTATCGCAGTTCCGGATTGCCACCGGGACCGATACGTATGCCTGAACGTGCCACTATTGACTCTCTTCTGTTTAGCACTCCCCACGATTGTCTATATATGTGTGCGTCTCCTGATTTTTCTGGGCGACATCTTTTTGCACGTGATTTTGCCGCGCATAAGCGGAATGCGGAGGCATATCATCGTGCCTTGAATCGGCGTAACATAAAATAATAAATACTGAGCCAAATGGAAATACAAGCGAATATTCCTGGAAACGACCTTGTGTTGTTCAACGAGTATGCCAATAGTGCTGATGCATATATTGTAAAAGGTGTCCTTGACACTAACGGAGTACCGTCGATTGTTGACAATTCTATAATGGGCACACTACTCGGCGGCATTACTGCCGTAGGCAGTTTTCGTCTCATGGTTAGGCGCAAGGATCTTGACATCGCACGTCGGATTATGTCTGACCCGACTATACACACCCAATAGTTTATGTGGATGGTCAAAAAAATAATCGTCCATAATTCCAATGAATCATAGACGATTGATGGGTAATTAGTCGGGGTGACTAGACTCGAACTAGCGACCTCACGCCCCCCAGACGCGTACTCTAACCAACTGAGCTACACCCCGCTAAAATATTGTGTCCGAGATGAGATTCGAACTCACACAGCCTTTCGGCCACTACCCCCTCAAAGTAGCGTGTCTACCAATTCCACCACCCGGACATG
>NZ_CAJTYX010000038.1 GCF_910583865.1 uncultured Muribaculum sp. | reverse complement strand
CCCGACCCTCTGCTTGTAAGGCAGACGCTCTGAACCAGCTGAGCTAAGCGCCCTGTGTTCTCCGTTAAAGCGATGCAAAGTTACGTCTCTTTCGCATAACTTCCAAATTTTTGGATGACTTTTTTATGTAAAATCAGTGCAAGGATGCGTAAGTTATTGCTCGCGTGGTGATTGTGGTTTTCCACGTGAGTTGTTTTCACGCATTACATCATGACGGAACTCGCGCCATTGTTGTTTCCGTTTTCGGCTTGCACGCGCATGGCTTATGCCGGTTACTGTTTTGAAAAGTTGTAGCACGCGTTTCCCGAAATCCGGTTTGACCACTTTTTGTGTCCCCAGTCGTGCATCCGGAGTGAGTGCCAGTCTCACTTGGCCATTATCGATATTGTTTACTCGATGGATAAGAGCGAGTGTCGAAGGTTGTAGCTCCGGAGCCTCTGTGGCTTCGTATATTTCGAGATCTGCCAGATCCCTACTGCTAAGACGCTCCCATTTTTTTGCTTCCTTAATAGTGACATACTCCTTGTCTATGATGTAGACTTCCGCGTAGGTGTTTACAAAGAAAGGCTCGTCGACACGATTGAACATGAACATAGGGTGTCCACGCCCGTTTGACTCGATATTGAATGAATATCCGGTAAGGTCCATGGGGGCGATTGAATCGCCCGCGACATTACCGTAGTTGAAACGGACATTAAACCGGTCGAAATCGAGGCGGTTGCGGAAAAACACGGAAAGGTTCGGTACCCATTTGCGGCTTGTCGTGTCGGCAAGCACGTCGACATCGACGCTTACCCGGCTTGCATTTTTCGTCCATACTTCCATTATCCCATACTTTCCTCTGAGTGTGTCGGTGCTCGATTCCATGCCCGTCAAACCCCGGGGAAGCTCCGGAGGTGCTGTCACACCGATCCAGTCCGACCATGAAAAATGTTGGTTGCATTCGCTGCTTACGCTGTCCGTGCCTTGAGAGTCGGTAAACCTGTAGTATGACCTGCTTTTGAGGATTCGCGGAATAGACCATCCTATGAACCTGACAGTCTTGTCGGCCGGAAGCATATAGTCGACCATCTTCTCCCTGAATAGCTGCACGGTGTCGGTGTAGGTCGAAAGTGTGGAATATTCTCGCACGTATGCCAGCATGTGCAGCATCTTGTGGCTTCTCGATTCCACCACAACTTCCGGCAATTCAGCCGCAATTTCCTGCAAGAATATGGTGTCGGTTCGATTGTCGGTCACGATTTTCTCCTTGAAGCCAAGGTAACGGACCGTGACAGGATAGGATGTGGCAGGTATATATGGAAATCGGCCTTTTGCATCGCACATGCCGATCACATTGCCGTTGCAGTCGAACAGCGACGCACCGGGCAGAGGAGTGCAGGCGGTCGAATCGGCTATCACGGTGTTATGCGAACCGGCCTCCATATTGACGATAGATATAGCGACAAGCATTCCTACGGTCATGACATGTCTCAGATTGGATGTCATACGGTTACGCTATGTTATGATTCGTGATTGGAGTTTTCTGCAAAGATATCCATATTGCTTCGTGGAATCTCGCAAATATTGTAAATGAATGGAACGCAAATGTTAAATAGGGTAAAAAACGGGAGGTCTTTTAAACCTTTTTTTGTCAAAATGCTCCAATGAATCGTGAAATCCCACAAAAGAAACGAAGAAAGAAAAATCAAGATAATTCCACGCATTATGTTGAACTACCTATGGAAGCCGTTGACGGCTTTTGTTTTGCTTATTTCCACTGTTGCAGCCGCCGGAGCCTACAACGTGAGCGGCATTGTCACCGATTCGTTAGGCGAACCTATGATCGAAGCGACAGTCCGGCTACTTGCCGCCAAAGACAGTGCTTTCGTCAAAGGCGGCACTACCAATCTCGACGGACGGTTCAGGCTGGGCGGAGTGAACCGTGGCCGTTACATACTTCAGGCGACATATATAGGATATGATGCTGCGAATGTAGACGTCAATGTCTCATCGTCCAATGTCAAGCTTGATCCCATTGTGCTAAAAGAGTCGTCGATCATACTCAAGGAGACCGTGGTGACGGCGGTCAAGACGGAGATAGTCGTGAAGGAGGACACTGTGGAGTATAATGCGGGATCGTATAAGACACAGCCCGGCGCGGCCATGGAGGAGCTGCTCAAGAAGCTCCCCGGAGTAGAGATTGACAGCGACGGTAAAATCACCGCCCACGGCAAGGAGGTGAAAAAAATCCTTGTCGATGGAAAGGAATTCTTCTCCGACGACCCCAAGGTGGCATCAAAGAATCTCCCCGCCACTATGATCGACAAGCTTCAGGTGGTCGACCGCAAGAGCGACCTTGCACGTCTTACAGGCGTCGATGACGGAGAAGAAGAGACTGTAATCAACCTTACAGTCAAGCCGGGCATGAAAAACGGTTGGTTCGGGGTGGCCAACGCCGGTGCCGGCACAGACAGCCGCTATGCCGGCGATTTCAACGTCAACCGATTCTGGAACGGCAACCAGGTGACTTTCCTCGGCAATTTCAACAACATCAACCAGCTCGGGTTTACCGACAGCAATGGTGGACGTTTCCGGCGTTTCGGCGGAAACAACGGAATAAACACGTCGCAATCGCTTGGCATGAACTTCAACGTGGGGCGTCAGGACGAGACATTCCGCGCCGGCGGCGACCTGCTCTACAGCCACACCGACCAGAACACCCGCAAACGGCAGGACCGGCAATACATATTTCCCGACTCGGTGTCGTATCTGAACTCGCAGAGCGCATCGCGCGACAAGGGTCACAACGTGCGTGGCGACTTCCGTATCGAGTGGAAGCCCGACTCGTTCAACACTCTTGAAGTGAGACCGCGTTTCTCGTTCAACTTCAACCATTCGCTGAGCGCCGACAGCTCGCGCACGATGGCCGGCGATGCGTTGCGCTCCCTCGTCAACCGCAGTATCAACACCGGTGACTCCAAGGGGACATCCTATGAGGCCGGAGCCGAGCTATGGTTCAACCATCGGTTTCGCAGCAAGCCGGGGCGCTCGTTCTCGCTCATGGCGGAGTATTCGATGTCGAATGTGCGCGAGGATGACTATTCCTACTCATGGAACAAATTCTTCACCGAAGGCGTGGATCCCGACGACCTCCAGGACCAGTACACGGACAACCACACGTGGAGCAACGCTGTGGGATTCCGCGCTACTTGGACCGAGCCTATCGGCGACGTTAAGAAGGGGATGTTCCTCGACTTCAGCTATCGCATGAACTACCGTTGGAACAATGCCGACAAGATGGTCTACGACCACCCCGTGACATATCCGGGCGATGGTTCCGATCCCGTGGTCGACTATCTCGACGAAGTATGGAATGCCGATCTCTCCAACCGTTTCCGCAACAGCTTCTTCACCCAGCGCATGCAGATAGGCTTCAAGAAAATAAGTAAAGACTTCAATTTCAATGTGGGTTTCGGCCTGTCCCCTTCGATGTCGAAGAGTGACAATCTTATCAACACCGACAAAAACATATCGAGATGGGTCTGGAACGTGTCGCCGTTCCTGCGCTATCGCCACAAGCTGTCAAAGACCCGCAGTCTGACACTCGACTACCGGGGACGCACGTCCGCCCCGTCGATGTCGCAGTTGCAGCCTGTGGCCGACATGTCCAACCCTCTACGCGTGGTCGTCGGTAATCCTGACCTCGATCCGTCGTTCTCACACAATGTGCGTCTGCGTTTCCAGGACTTCAACGCCGATGCTCAGCGCTCCATAATGTTGATGGCCGACGCGCAGGTCACGCAGAACGCTATCGTGAGCAAAACCACTTTCAATCAGCAGACAGGCGGACAGCTCACCACCTATGCCAACGTCAACGGCAACTGGAATGCCGGTCTTTTCGGCATGTTCTCCATGCCGCTGCGCAACCGCCACTGGCAGACCAACGTGCACTTGTTTTCACGCTACTCGCAGACAATCGGTTTCAACAACGGACAGCGCAACCGTAGCGGCTCGTTCAATTTCCGACCTTCGGTAGGCATAGCGTTCCGCACCGACGTGTGGGATCTCGACCTCCGTCCGTTCTATGGTCTGCAGACCACGCGCAACACTCTGGAGAGCGCCGCAGCGCGTGACATTACAAACTACGGCGCGCGTTTCAACGGTCAGTGGTATTCTTCGTTCGGTCTTGTGCTCGGCACCGATATCAGTTTCACCGCCAATAGAGGCTATTCCGCCGGCTATGACTCCGATGAATGGATGTGGAACGCCCAGATATCCTATCAGTTCCTGCGCGAGCGCAACGCCACGGTGTCGCTGAAGGCCTATGACCTGCTGCAGAACCGCAAGGCACTGAGCCGCAGCGTCACCGCCAACTATATCGACGATACGAGCTACAATTCGCTTACACGTTACTTCATGCTGTCGTTCTCCTATCGGTTTAACACATTCGGTAAAGGGAAAAGGCCGGACGGATTCAACGAGGCCGGTCCCGGCGGACCACGGCGCGGACCCGGTGGCCCTCATTCCGGAGGTGGCCGTCCTCCTCGCTTCTGAGGATAAGAGGGTTGTGTATTCGGGTATTTATGACTAATTTTGCAGCAAATCGATTCTGCAAATCAATCACATATGAATTTAAAATTTTCAAGCATCATCATGTCAGCAGCATTGCTTGCCGGTGCCGCCGGGTGCAACGGCACGTCGTCTGACGAAGGCAAGATGATCGACAAGCCCGACTTCAAGAGCGCCGACGGCATTTTCAGCATTGACGCCCTTGAAGCGCTCGGACGCGTGTCCGCTCCCGTAGTATCACCCGACAAGACCAAGGTGCTTTTCGGCATCAGCTATGAAAGTGTGGAGGAGAACGCCTCCAACAATGATCTCTACACGATGAACGTCGACGGTACCGACATGCAGCGCATCACACGCACGCCTAAGTCGGAGAGCAACGCCGTGTGGATCGACGGAGGAAAGCGCGTGGCGTTCCTTTATCCCGACGGCGAGACCATGCAGGTGTGGGTGATGAATGCCGATGGCTCCGCGCGTAAGTGCGTAAGCAAGCTCGACAAGGGTGTCAGCGGCTTTGTGCTCTCACCCGACGAGAAGCATATATTGATGGTGAGCAATGTAAAGTATTCACGCTCGGCCTCCGACGTATATCCCGACCTCCCCAAGGCTTCAGGACGTATCATCGATGACCTGATGTACAAGCATTGGGACGAATGGGTGACAGAGATTCCCCATCCGTTCATCGGCTCGTTCGACGGCAATGAAGTGACCGATGTGGCCGACATCATGGCCGATGAGCCGTTTGAGTCACCGATGAAGCCATTCAGCGGCATAGAGTCGTTTGCCTGGTCGCCCGACAGCAAGAGCCTTGTTTATGTGTCGCGCAAAAAGACAGGCAAGGAATATGCCATTTCGACAAATTCCGACCTGTATCTCTATGACCTCGCCACCAAAAACGTCACCAACCTCACCGAGGGGATGATGGGCTACGACACCAATCCCGCATTCTCTCCCGACGGCACTCATCTCGCGTGGCTGTCGATGGAGCGTGACGGCTATGAGAGCGACAAGAACCGGATAATGGTGATGGAGCTTGCCACCGGCGAGAAGCGCGACCTCACCGCAGAATGGGACTATACCGTCGATGCCTTCTCGTGGCAGCCTTCAGGCCGCGGCCTTTTCTTCCTCGCATATCGCGACGGCGTGCGCCCCGTGTTTGCCATGGGACTCGACCGTACCGTCAGTGTGGTGGCTCAGGGCGAGTTCGACTACGACGGTCTGGCTCCGGTCAGCGACAGTGCGTTGGTCACCATGCGCCATTCGATGCTGCGTCCCAATGAGATTTTCTATGTCAACGCCGGCGAGGAGCCGCAGGCCATCTCCACGGTCAACGACGACATCTATGCACAGCTCACGATGCCAACCGTGGAGCGTCGCATGGTGCCTACCACCGACGGCAAGGAGATGCTCACATGGATTGTCAAGCCGCAGGGCTTCGACTCTACAGCCAAATATCCCGGACTGCTCTATTGCCAGGGCGGTCCGCAGCAGGCCGTAAGCCAATTCTGGAGCTATCGTTGGAATCTCGCCCTCATGGCGGCCCACGGCTATGTGGTGATTGCGCCCAACCGTCGCGGCCTTCCGGGCTTCGGCACTGAATGGAATGAGCAGATTTCCGGCGATTATCCCGGCCAAAACATGCGCGACTACCTTGCCGCCGTCGATAATGTCAAGGCCGAGCCGTGGATCGATGCCGACCACATCGGCGCGACCGGTGCAAGCTACGGCGGATTTTCCGTATATTGGCTCGCGGGCAACCACGACCACCGTTTCGCATGCCTCATAGCCCATGCGGGAATCTTCAACATGGAGGCACAGTACCTTGAGACCGAAGAGATGTGGTTCGCCAACTGGGACATGGGTGGCGGCAACATCTATGCTCCCGCCGACACCAAGGATGATCCGACTTATGGAGCTTACTGGAACAAGAAGAACCCTATAGCACAACGCACGTTCGAGATGTCGCCCCATCGTTTCGTCGACAAGTGGGACACCCCGATCCTTATCACTCACGGCGAATATGACTACCGCATCCTTTCGTCGCAGGGCGAGATGGCGTTCAACGCAGCCAAGCTGCGCGGCATACCTGCCGAGATGCTTATCTTCCCCGACGAGAACCACTGGATTCTCAAGCCACAGAATGCCATCCTCTGGCAGCGCGTGTTCTTCCGTTGGCTCGACCGCTGGCTCAAAGGCAAACCCTACACCGCCGACACCGACAACACCGCCGAATAACCTCAATTCCACGTACCGGATAGTAAAATAAAAGCCGCGTTCCAAAATTCCCGGGAACGTGGCTTTTATTTAAATCGTCAGGCTTAATAGGGGTAGTACATTTAAGAGGCGAAATGTGCGAACTCTTAATGTTTATCATGTTAAAACATTGACACTTGCGCGGTTTCGTATTCTGATTTGGTCAATGTATGTCCTTTTCTTGATGCTTCTTGTCTGATGCGTCTCATCCCTTGTTGACTTTTGATTAATTTGTCTTTCAAGAGACTGAAATTCACAACTCCACGTCCTCCAGATGCACTCCCTTCGAGATCTTTGCCATTTTTCTTAACCGAGTAGCCTGTTCCTGTTAAACTGGTGTAAATCATTTTAGCCTCTGATGCATAGCTGTCGTATTGACGTTGGTAAAACTCTTTCGAACGTCCTTTTTTAGCTTTTGATGATGAATTATCGTGGGTCTCATCCGGCGATTCGATTGAAGCATTTAATTCTTTAGTCAATCTTGACCTTTCTGTTAATAATCGTTCCCATTCATTGTTAAGTCTGTCAATCTTTGAATCTATAGCTGAAAGCCGGTTACTATTGCCAATGCTATTATTTCTCAGATTTTGTGCGCGTTTTCGAGCTGTCCTATAAGGATTATTTTTCGTAATGTCTCTGGAAGGAGTCTTTTTCGAGCCATAATACATGTCGCGCTCATACTTGTTGTAGGCCTTTTCTCGCTCTTTTACGAGCCGTGCGGCCTCTTCCCGATTCTCTGTTATTTGATTATCAAGAACATTGATTTTAGATTGGAGGTCACTGGATTGTCCATATGTGTCAGCTGTAACTCCTTCTTCTGGGATAGATGAGTTTTGTGCTACGGGATTGCTACGTTCTGGTACTTCAGGCATTTCTTTCCCTTGTGCAACGGCGGTAACCGATTTGCCGAGATACGAGAGTGAAGATCCAACATCAGAGGTGCTTGAATTTCCGGTGATGCTTCCCGTCGTATCTATTACATCTCCCGCTACGGATGCAAGTTCTCCTAAAAGTCCCCAAAAGCCACCGCCGGATTTTTTAGCTTGTCTTTTCTGTTCTTCCGCTAATTTTGCGTTCTCTTCTTCAATCCTTTTTTGTTCCCTCAAATCCGCCATCATTTGACCGTAAATCGGATCTTCGCGCTCCCGTCGGTTGTTAAAGTATTGCACCATCTGTTGCGACTGATACTCGAGACGTAGACGTTGGTCGTCATAGAAGTTCAATGCTTCGAGAAGTTCCTCGAATATAGGACCTGTAGCTTCGATATCTCTATTTTTACTATATGTCTCGTTTGCGCGATAAAATATATCTTCAATGTCCGGCCCGAGTGATGTATGTGCTCCATAAGCGGAGACTTCCATTTCTATATCTGGAGTCAATTGACATTTTGCAATTCCGCACGCATCAAAAGGTTCTATAGAACTACATTCGCATGGGACAAACATGCCACTTCCGATTTTATATATGCCCCATTTTCCATCCTTTTTTACACGAATCATATTTTTTTGTTGAGGTGCTATTTCATCAAATGCTTCATCTATAGCCAAAGTGTCGTTGACATAAATTTTATATGAGACAGGAGTGTATTTATTCGTGGTGTAGTATTTTCCTTTTTTATTTTTCTTTCTAACTTTTATCTGTTTGCCTCCTGTTTTCTCGATTCTTACATTTTCTATTGAATCTGCTTTCCAGGACATCCCATACGGAACAGGCAGGGGTACCATGCTCTCCAATTCTGAAATACGTGCTTCTTCCTTTGCAGGTTGATTCCGTTTTAAGAGTTTCTTTACATATTTATTTTTCCCATTAATCATCTGTCGATGTTTCAAAGGAACGACTTCATTACCATACAGATCAATTGCACCCCATAATCCATTTGATTTGACATGTGCAAGATATATGTAATCATCATGGGATTTACCGTTGATTTTTTGGAATATTGTTGCATACTCATATCTGCCTGAAGAAATGGGATTGCCTTTAAAATCAATAAAATGCCAATGGAATTCTCCTGATTCAGGTTCTTGTTCCTGAACTAAGAGAATTGGAGGAGTGATATCGCTATATTTCGCGTATTGGTTATTAAATGAGAATTTATGGCGTGGCAGTATAGTTCCTGAACCATAAATATAGATAGAGTCTAAGAATGTAGTCCGGTTTGGTCGGGATGTGCTTGAACAATCGGTTTTTACATCGGTAAATTGGAAAGGAATGATCGGACGGTTATATATGTCGATTAACCCCCATTTACCAGCCCGTTTTGCTAAAAAGCAAGCACGGTTATCACCTAAGGCGATAGTTTGTTCGTATTGTTGGTTAACCTCAAATTTACCTTTGTATCTGAACCCATAAAATCCATTAGTTTCGGTAATGACATTCCTTCGCTTGTAATTCGGGATTTCCGAGCTACAGATACCGGCTGTAAACATCAATAATGTTAGTAAAATAAATCTCATAATTATTCTTGGATTGAATTATGCTGCAAACATAGATAATTAATCACAATTACCCCCCCCGAATAGTTAAATTATGCTAAAAGCAGTAGCGCCCCGATTCTATGGGACTCGATGAAGTCAAATTTGTGGTATGATTTAAAAATATGGTAAGATAAGTAAACGGGTCAGTTTGGGCGTATTTAGAAGTAAAAACATGAGTTATGAGGAAAATAATATGCGCGATTTTGGTCATGATGGCGGGAGCTGTGTCGGCTGCAGGGCAGTCGGTTTATCCGGGACTGTTTGGCGACAGGTTGAAAGTCAAGGAGGTGGAGACACCGGTGGAGTGCTTTGCCTTGGAGGATGTGAGGCTTCTTCCGTCGCGGTTTCGCGAAAATCTGGAGCGAGATTCGGCATGGATGGCTGCGATAGAGGTAGACCGGTTGCTTCATTCGTTCTACAACAACGCGGGAGTGTGGGGTGGCCGCGAGGGTGGCTACATGACGATAAAGAAATATGGCGGATGGGAGTCGCTTGACTGTGAGCTGCGCGGCCACACTACCGGCCACCTTCTCAGCGCCTATGCCTTGATGTATGCCGCCACGGGCGCTGAACTTTTCAAGGCAAAGAGTGACTCTATCGTCGACGGACTTGAACGCGTGCAGGCGGCATTGGGCAATGGATATGTGAGCGCTTTCCCGGAGGAACTTATCAACCGCAACATGCGTGGAGAATCGGTATGGGCGCCATGGTACACTCTCCACAAAATCTATGCCGGACTCATCGACCAATACCTTTATGCCGGCAATGACAGGGCGCTCGAAGTCGTGAGAGGAGCCGCCGACTGGGCCTGTGGAAAACTGTCGGGAGTGGACGACATGACACGCCGCAGGATGATTCGTAACGAGTTCGGAGGTGTCAACGAGGCCTTCTACAACCTCTACGCAATCACTGGCGACGAACGTTATCGTCGCCTCGCTGAGTTCTTCTATCATAACGATGTGATCGACCCGCTGAAGGAGCGCGACGGCGACCTTGGAACGAAACATACCAACACATTCATACCAAAAACCATCGCCGAGTTGCGACGCTATGAGCTTACGGGCGATGAGGCGTCGCGCGCTGTCGCCGAATTCTTCTGGAACGAGATGATAGACAAGCATACATTCGCCACAGGATGTTCGAGCGACAAGGAGCACTATTTCGATCCGGCAAGAATGTCGGAACATCTTTCCGGATATACCGGCGAAACTTGCTGCACCTACAACATGCTTAAACTATCGCGCCACTTGTTCTGCCTCAATCCGGACGCGCGTATCGCCGACTATTACGAGCAGGCGCTCTATAACCATATTCTCGGGCAGCAGGATCCTGCCTCCGGTATGGTGGCGTATTTCCTGCCTCTCAAGACCGGAAGCCACCGCGTGTATTCAACCCCTGAGAATTCATTCTGGTGCTGTGTGGGGAGCGGCTTTGAAAGTCATGCGAAGTATGCCGAAGGAATATATTACCGTGGTGATGACGCGCTGTATGTGAACCTGTTCATACCATCGGAACTGCATTGGAAAGAAAAGAATGTGAAGATCAGGCAGACAACCGGTTTTCCTGCCTCTGAGAGCGTGACGCTTACCGTCGAGTGTGGACATCCTGCTGAATTTACGCTTAATCTCCGATATCCGTCGTGGAGCGGAAAGCCCGAGGTGAGGATAAACGGGCGTGCGGTAGCATTAAAGAATATTACGGACGGCTATATCGGGATAAAGCGCAAATGGAAATCCGGCGATAGGGTTGAGGCCGTTTATCCGATGAAAGTCGCTGTCGAGCCGATGGCGGCCGACCCGTCGGTGGGTGTAATGAAGTATGGACCCGTGGTGCTTGCGGGACGCCTCGGTACGGAAGGTATGGTTGCGCCAGCGCCGGTCAGCGACCCGACGAAATACAACGACTACTATACCTATGATTACCATATCCCCGCAGATATTGCCCGCGGGATCAAGGCCTCGCCTCTCACTTCTGCGGGCACGCTCAAATGGATTACTGCCGACGGCATAACCGTGCAGCCGCTCTATGACGTGCATCGTGAGCGCTACGTGATTTACTGGAATCTGAAATAGTGGACGCGCTACGTTATATGTATTATAACAATATTCTCTATTGAGGACACAAGAACGGCGATGCGTCAATCTGATGCATCGCCGTTCTTGTGCATTATGTGGGGAGTGGGTTATTGGTTTGCGAGGGCCTCGTGCATGTGGAGGGCGGCACGGCGTCCGTCGCCCATGGCGAGGATGACGGTGGCGCCGCCACGCACTATGTCGCCTCCGGCGTAGAGGTCGGGGAGCGAGGAGCGCATGGTGTCGTCATCGACCACGATTGTGCCGCGGCGCGATACTTCAAGGCTGTCGATGGCGTTCGGAATAAGCGGATTGGGGGACACGCCCACGCTGACGATGACCAGATCGACGGGAATCTCCTCAATCGCTCCCTCGACGGGCACCGGTGAGCGGCGTCCGGATGCGTCAGGCTCGCCGAGCTGCATCTTCTGGAGTCGCATGGCGCGCACGTGCCCTTTCTCGTCGGCAAGGTATTCGACGGGGTTGTGGAGGGTGAGGAATGTAACACCCTCTTCCTTGGCGTGCTTCACCTCCTCGACGCGTGCCGGCATCTCCTCCTCGCTGCGGCGGTAGACGATCATCGCCGTCTCTGCACCCATGCGACGGGCTGTGCGCACCGCGTCCATCGCCGTGTTGCCTCCGCCTATGACAGCCACGCGGTTGCCACGGAGCACCGGCGTATCGTAGCCGGGCCGGCCGGCACCCATAAGATTGATGCGTGTGAGATATTCGTTGCATGACATCACGCCGATGAAGTTCTCCCCGGGAATGCCCATGAAGCGCGGCAGCCCGGCTCCGGAGGCCACGAAGATGCCTTGGAATCCCATGCGGTGGAGATCGTCGTAGCTGAGGGTCTTGCCCACTACGGTGTCCTTTACGAATCGGACGCCGAGGGCTTCAAGGCCGTTGATTTCCACGTCGACCACGGCGTTTGGCAGGCGGAATTCCGGTATGCCGTATTTGAGCACACCGCCGATCTCGTGAAGCGCCTCGAACACGGTCACCTCGTAGCCCCTCTTGGCCATGTCGCCGGCAAACGACAGTCCTGCCGGGCCGGAGCCAACTACGGCCACCTGTATGCCGTTGCTTTCCGGTCGTGCCACGGGTGCGGTTTCTTCACCCGAGGTGCGGTCGTAGTCGGCGGCGAAGCGTTCGAGATAGCCTATGGCCACTGGTTGCTTCTTCATCTTATGGTATATGCATCGGCTTTCGCACTGTTTCTCCTGGGGGCATACGCGGCCGCATACGGCGGGAAGCGCCGAGGTCTCTTTCAGTACCAGAGCGGCCTGATGGAATTCGCCGCGCTCGATGTTCTTGATGAATCCGGGGATGTTGATGCTGACGGGACATCCGGTGACGCACTGCGGGTCGGGACAGTCCATGCATCGGGTGGCTTCGACCACAGCCGCTTCCGCCGGCAGACCTTGGTTTACCTCTTCGTTGCATGTCACGCGGTATGTCGGGTCGAGTTCCGGCATCTTCACGCGCGGTATGGTGCTGCGTTCTTTGGTCGAATGGGCTTTGCGAAGTTCCTCGCGCCATTGAGCGTCGCGAGGCGATATTGTTGTTGACATATGTGTGGTGGTCTTTGAGATTAGTTGTATGAGCGCAGACGCATCATCATTTCGTCGAAATCGACCTTGTGAGCATCAAATTCCGGGCCGTCGATGCATACGAAGCGCGTCTTGCCGTCGACGGTGACACGGCATGCTCCACACATTCCGGTGCCGTCGACCATGATTGTGTTGAGCGAGCACATGGTGGGCACGTCGTACTTCTTCGTGAGGAGCGACACGAATTTCATCATAACCGCCGGTCCGATAGTTACCACGAGGTCGACTTTCTCGCGATTTATTACATCTTCGACACCGTTGGTCACCAGGCCCTGATTGCCATAGCTGCCGTCATCCGTCATGATGATCACTTCGTCGGAATGTTCGGCTACCTGCTTTTCGAGTATTATCAGCTCCTTGGTGCGGGCTGCCAATACGGTCACTACACGGTTGCCTGCCGCTTTCATGGCCTTGATGATCGGGAGCAGGGGGGCCACACCTACACCACCGCCGCAGCACACCACCGTGCCGACCTTCTCGATATGTGTGGCTTGTCCGAGCGGGCCGACCACGTCGGTCAGGCAGTCACCGGGATTGAGTGCGCAGATTTTACGGGTCGATTCGCCGATGGCCTGCACCACAAGGGTTATCGTGCCACGTGCCGTGTCGGCATCGGCAATGGTAAGAGGTATGCGTTCGCCATGGTCGCCGCATCTGACTATCACGAAATGCCCCGGTCGGCGCGACATGGCTATCGCCGGCGCCTCCACCACGAGCTTCACTACTTTCTCCGAGAAGTGCTCCTTCTCAAGAATCATGTTCATATTAACGGATTATTTTAGATGTGGTTTTGTTAATACAAGGATTGTCAATCAAATGAAATGATATATTGTGTATGACTGCAAATGTAATGAAATTTTGTGGAATTCAGGTTAGACAAGGATTATATGAATGGAAATATTTAAAAACAGTAAAATGAATGGATAATCTGTTCAGCATAAATAAATATTTTTAAACAAAAAATTGAATTTATGAGTGGCTTTAAGTGAAAATGATTACATTTGCTGAAAATATGACGATATACTCTTTGGGATGGGATTGCTTATTATAAATAGCAATTTGTATGTTCAGATATGTGTAATATCGCTTATTGATCAAAAATTATCACTAAATAATCAGTTTTATGAAGAATGTTTACCGTTTGATTTTTATTGTTGCGGCCATAATTGCTGTAGCGACAGCTAAGGCTCAGGAGAGGCCTGTTACCGTTCTTCCGGAGGGTGGGAAAACTACATTATACCATCGTAGCGGAGGTGCTTATTATGCTATTCTTGGCAATAAATATGATCATTTGGAGTATAGCTATCGTCCATCGGAGATGGTGGAATATGATAACGGAGATGTCTATATAAGGGACTTCTTCTCACAGTATGATTATACCTATTATAATAACCACTTCTATATCAAGGGCCACAAAGATGGGTCTGCCATAACATTTGAATTCCCTCAGTTGGTAAGTGTACAGACATTTGGATCCAATACGAGTTATTTTTATGTTTCAATGGTGGAGTATTCGGCAACTAAAAAGACTTTTGTTCCTGTATCACCAGAGAAGAACAGATATACTATTCTTGTCAAGGACGATGGCACTATTGTGGCCGACATACAAAATGACGGGTTGCTGTTTCCGGGCAAGATAGATCATGAGAATGACTGGGTATTTGAGGGAGAGGTGTTCAGCACTTGGACTCCAATGAACTATAAAGTATTAGAGGCACCGTCGGAACTGAATGTTAAAAAAATGTCTCTTTTGGATGTCAATGGTTTCGGCCATTTTGTCGACATGGGTATCATTGATAATGATGTCTATATCAAAGGTATGTTTGACATGGCTCCCGATGCATGGATTAAAGGATGTTGTGATGGAGGCAAGATTACGTTTGAATCAGGGCAGTATCTCGGTTTTTCGCCTTCCGGGGCATTTTTCTCGTTCTTTACAGCGGCACAGTTCATGGAAGAGTACGATGAGGAGGAAAAAGAAAATGTAAGAGTGCTTAAGTTTCGGGATGCCATATCATTTGATTATGATGAAACCGCACAGACATTGTCCGCACCGGCAGAATGGCTGATGGTTTATAACAAGAATCCGGAATTTATTGATTATATGGAGTATCTTGAATCTCCCGTGATTCAATATGTTCCGGAGGATGTGTCCAAGGAACTCATGAATCCGTGGAATGTTGACCATCATGTACCTGCTCAAGTTTCGGAAACGGATCTTGAATACATGTCGTTCTGCATATCTTCGCTTAATGTGGAAGGAAAACTGCTTGATACTAATAAGCTATACTATAGAGTGTTCTTTAACGGACAGCCATATACATTTATCCCTGGCAAACATACCTATCCCGGACTCGAAGAACCTACTACTTTTGTGCCTTTCGATTTTGAGAATGGTGGATCATTCTCGGCCTATAATGCATTGCGTATGATTTATATTTACGAGAAGGATGTGGAAACTGTAGGCGTTCAGCTATATTATATTGAAGGCGAACCGAAAGAAGAGAATATAGTAAGTAGGTCGGCATTGGTGTCGTATCCGGCGATTGAATCGAATAAAGTTCCGGCTGATCCTTCCGGCGTTTCTTTCTTCAAGGCAACAAAGGCATGGGAATATTCGGAATTGTCTTTTACCTTATCTGCAAAGGATTCTGATGGAAACGAGCTAAATCCGGACAATCTATATTATCTGGTTTATTTCGATAATAATGAAGAACCGTTTACTTTCGTAAGAGATAAGTCGTATAATTATTATTATTTTGATACACCAATAACATATGTCCCATTTGCATATATTGATTATCCAGAGTATGGTGATATAAAAGTACTTGATAATAACGAACATAAAATCACAGTCTATGACCGTGCGGTCGAGACCGCAGGCGTAAGACTGTGCTATATAGAAGGAGAGCCAAACGCTGATAATGTTGTGGCGCAGACAGGTATCATATATCCGTCGACATCATCGATTGAAGATGCTTTAATGCTTAAGACGATTAATGAGATTGAGTATTATGACCTTAGGGGACTTAGTGTCGAGAATCCGGAAAACGGCGTATTCGTGAAAATTGTAAGATATTCTGACGGTACTGTCGAGACTGTAAAAGTCAAGAAATAAAATCATAGCTTATTTAAGGACGGCGATGTGTCAAATGTGATGATACATCGCCGTTAATTTATTCCTGTAATGCAGTTTTGGAAATACGGAGATAGTTAGTAAATTTGCATGAGTGTAGCTGATAAAGTTGTTGCACAGGTCATAATCAGATTAATAACCGGTGGTTCTCATATTTGCTGTCAACCAGATATTCTCGATAGTATGCGCCGCGGTGGCTGTCGTTGCTGCAACGACTCTCGCATGTATATACTTGCCGATGCTCCGACGGCTGCGCCGCGCCTTGCACGGAGCATCGGATGAGGGGATTGCTTCCGGGAAGCAAACGATGCCGGTGTCGGTAGTGGTATATACCTATGCCAATTCAGCCGGCCTTGCCGAAGTGATCGAGGGATTGAAAAGCCAGGACTATGATGCTCCTACTGAGATTATAGTGGTCAACGACGGTAAGGACAACGGCGTAAATGATTTCCTTACGGTAGCCGAGATGTCATGCCCGAATCTACGCGGCACATTCACGCCTCATGACACCCGTAACATATCACGGAAGAAACTCGCCATCACTCTCGGTATAAAGGCCGCGCGTTATCCAGTGGTGTTGCTCCTCACTTCGGAGAGCCGATTGCCCGGGCCTCATTGGCTTGCATCCATGGCGGCTCCTTTCGGTGATGATAGAGTGGATATGGTTCTGGGGTATGCCGGTCCCGGAGAAAAAGACGTGGCGCACGGACTGATAGGCCGGGGATTGCGTCACGACATTCTGCTTTCCGACATTGAATGGATGTCGGATGCTATCGGTGGATGCCCTTGGCGCGGCGACGGTGATAATATAGGCATACGTCGGAGCATGTTCTTCGAGCGTATGGGGTTTGGCAATTCGTTGAATCTACAGTATGGTGACGATGATGTTTTTGTGTCAGAGGTCGCCACGGGAGATAATGTCGCGGCGGTATTCACCGCTCAGTCGCGGGTGACTACAGAGGCTCCCGCCGATATGCCTAAATATTATCTTGCCAAGCGGGAACGTCATGCGATGATGAATGCTTATTGCACACGCCGCCCGTCAATGCGCATTATATTGTCATCGGTGCTGCCATGGGTATGGCTCTTATCGACACTTGCTGCATGCGTTCCGGCGTTGTGGAATATTCGCAAGGATTTTACCGTAGAAGATATGATTGTCACGTATTCTATGCTCGGGATACTTATGGTTACCGCTGTAGCCGTGTGGTTGCTTTTTGGTGTGGCATTCAACAAGGTGAGTATAAGCCTTGCGGATAGGCCGTTGCGATGGAGCGTACCCCACATGCTGCTGTCGAGACTGCTGCGGTGTCGGGGTTGGCGTCGCCACAAAGCGCCGCGCTCATGGCAGCAACCGAGATAGGCGTGGATAAACTCTGTAGGATATTACAATGAGCATTATTGATCTCTCTAATTTGCTTTTACAGCCTACTTATTTGTAAATTTGCAGAATGAACGGAATTGGAAATATGTCTAACGGAATGAAAATATTGGCAATTATTGTCGTTTTGGTGTCTGCTGCGGTTTCGGCAGTCAGCGCCCAGACCCCTTATATCGAGCCGGACAGTTCGATTGTTGTGCGTCCAACCTCCGACAGGAAGCTCATCGAGCTTATCGAGGATGAGGAATCCACCTTCACCGAAGAGGATCTTGACGAAAATGGCGAGCTGATTTCAGCATTTGACGATATGTGGGCTGATACGCTTGATACGGCATCGGCTCCGGAACCGCTTAAGTTCCTACCTGTGGCTCCTCTGCCGTCGATTCTGTTCATGCCGGTAGTTTACGACGAGTTTGTACATATCGATTCCGTGTCGCCGTTTGATCCCGAGCCTTTCGTCGAGGCTCCTTATGCCGATCTCGACTGGATAAAGATCGAGGCCAACCGTGCGCGTCGTTATCGTGAACTGAAGCAGCGCTATATGCTCGACAATATCCGTGATGTGCGCTATAACATATATACGATGCCCAAACCTCCGAAAAAGTACACTGCCACGGTCGATCCATCCACTGAATCAATCACGGTGAAAGAGATCATCACCGACAAAAAGCCATTGGTGGCGGAGGCAGCCAATACGGATGTGGCCAGGAAAAACTGGTTGCACGCAGTGGACGGGCGTCTACAGTTCTCGCAGGCTTATATAAGCCCGAACTGGTATCAGGGTGGAAACAACAATGTCAACGGCATAGGTTCTTTCAAATGGAATGTAAAGCTCAACCAGAAGTTTCATCCGAAATTCATAGTAGAGGCCACTACTGAGTATAAGGTCGGCCTGGCCAGTGCTCCACAGGATTCAATACATGCCTATAACATCACCCAGGACCAGTTCCAGTTCAACGGCACGCTTGGGCTTAAGGCTATCGACCGGTGGTATTACTCTGTCAATGCACAGTTCAAGACCCAGCTTCTCAACAATTATAAGCCCAATACCCGAGAATTGAAAGCCGCGTTTATGACTCCCGGTGAGCTTAACCTCGGTGTCGGTATGACCTATAACTATAAGAATCCCAAGCGTAAGTTCTCTCTCGACGCTTCCATATCGCCTTTCTCATATAACCTCAAGATCGCTACCAATCCCGGTATTCCCAAGAAGAATTTCGGAATCGAGCCCGGCCACCACACCACCAGCGAGTTCGGTAGCAATGCGGAAGTCAAGATAAACTGGACTCTTGCGTGGAACGTCACGTATAGCTCCCGTCTGTTCCTCTTCACCGACTATGACTATACGCAGGGTGACTGGGAGAACACGTTCAATTTTTCAATCAACCGTTATTTTTCAACGCAACTTTATATACATGTCCGCTACGATTCACACCAGCTTCCATTGGAGGATACCAATTGGCATCATTGGCAGCTGAAAGAGATTCTGAGTTTCGGATTCCAATATCAGTTCAAAACTATCTGACCTAATAGCATATGCGCTTTCTCCTCCTCATATTTCTCCTGATTCCGTCGCTTCTTCCCGTAGTGGCTGAAGCAAGGGAGCTGGTTGACAAGCTTCCCGCCCGTTCTTATGTAATTGCCGGCTATGACAACCCCGATTCGGTGCGTGCCGAGATGCGTCGACGCGCTCTGCATCGCATAGAGGGCATATGGTCGTTTCCTTCCGACGGCGCGAGCATAGCCATAGAGCGTCATCGCGACATGTCTAAACCCGGTGGTTCCGATGGCGTGCATTATCGTATGGTCGTGTTGCGTTCGCCATGCCGGTCATTGCGTCCGGGTACTGTCATGGGATACCTGTCGGCTACAGCCAAGCCCGGGATATACGCAGCCGAGATCTATACCGCCGGTGACGGCGGTCCGGTGTTGCGCCGTCCGAAACGTTTTACGCTTACCTTGGTCGACGACGCACATCTGACATTCCGGCAGCACAGCCGCAAACTGAAGGTGAATCTTTGGAGGCTGATCCCGTACATGTCGCGTATAAGCATGCGATTGAGCGATTCCGACGCCCCGACTGATCTCGACGGATGCACGAGGGTGTTTCCACGTCCGCTTTCCGGCCCGGTCGAGCCACGTTATCTTTAATCCGACCGTCCATTGCTATGAAGTTCCTGTTTGCCCTCATATTCATACTGGCCATGTCGCTTCCTGCGGCGGCTGAGAATACCACACGGAAAGGTCCGTTGCGTCCGCGCATGTACATGCCAACCGAGGAGTATGCCGACACTTTCCGTCTTGCATCCGCCGAACTGTCACCAGACAGTGTGGTGATCGCCTCCTACGACAAGCCATTGCGTTCCATGCGGGAGACGTTTTTCGTGACCAACAGGCATCGGGATGTATCGCTTGTCTCGATTACTCTCCGCCTAACCTACCGCCGTCATGACGATGGCTCGATGCTCCATTCGAGAACTGTCACCGTGTCTCACCCCGTTCCTCCGGGCGAGACACGGCAGCTTTATGCCACCTCGTGGGACAGGCAATACAATTACTATTACCATGCCACCCGTATACGCCCCCGGTCGTCGTTGGCGGTGGCCTACGACGTGGAGATAACTCCGCTGTCGGCCCTGTTTGAGCGTTGAGATGCTACGGCACTTATCAACACTTCTGCCCACTTATCAACATTTAACGCATTTTATACCATCGGATTGACTCGTTAATCGATGGAAAAACGCTACCTTTGCGGATACCATGGATGCCTTTATCGGCACCGATGGCATTCAATGCTATACTATGGGTAAAATCATTGCTATCGCTAATCAGAAGGGCGGGGTAGGAAAGACCACTACTACCATCAACCTCGCCGCATCGCTCGCCAATCAGGGGAAGAAGGTGCTTATCATAGATGCCGATCCGCAGGCCAATGCCACGTCGGGTTATGGGATAGATCCCAAGTCCATGTCGTCGTCAATCTACGAATGTCTTGTCGACGATTATCCTCTCGAAGGCTCCCAGACTCCTACATGCATAGAAGGTCTCGACCTTGTAGGTTCGCGCATCGACCTTGCCGGTGCGGAGCTTGAGTTGGTCGGGAAACCGCACCGAGAGAAGATTCTTCTCAACGTGCTGCGTCCGGTGGTCGACCGCTACGACTATATCCTCATTGACTGTTCGCCCTCTTTGGGTCTGATCACCGTCAATGCTCTCACGGCGGCCGATTCGGTGATCATCCCCGTGCAGGCCGAATATTTTGCTCTTGAGGGTATCAGCAAACTCCTCAATACCATCCGTATAATAAAGTCGAAGCTGAATCCTCAGCTTGAAATCGAGGGATTCCTTCTGACTATGTACGATGCGCGGTTGCGCCTCGCCAACCAGATATATGAAGAACTTAAGGGACATTTCGGCGACATGGTATTCTCTACCGTCATTCCGCGCAATATACGATTGAGCGAAGCTCCGTCACATGGCCTTCCGGCGCTACTCTACGACCCGGAGAGCCGTGGAGCTACGAGCCATACCATGCTTGCCAAGGAGATTATCGCCAAACATCGCCGCCATCCGGCGAAAAGCACAGCCGATACGGCTGCCCAATAACTTATTGCCTAATAATATATACCGGATTTATCTAACACTCTCTAATAATGCCACCCATACGTCGTAATGCCCTTGGTCGAGGACTTGATTCGCTGATTTCGATGGACGACGTGCCTGCCAGAGGCTCGTCGGCGATCAACGATATCGATGTCACGCTTATTTCGCCGAATCCTGACCAGCCGCGAACCACATTCGACGAGGAGGCTCTCGACGAGCTTGCCTCATCGATACGCGAGCTTGGCATCATACAGCCTCTCTCATTAAGAAAGACCGGCCCGGATGCATATCAGATCATTGCCGGAGAGCGGCGCTACCGCGCTGCCATAAAAGCGGGCTTATCATCCGTACCTGCCTATATCCGCACGGCCAACGACAGTGAGTTGACCGAGATGGCGCTTATCGAGAATATCCAGCGTGAGGACCTAAACGCAATAGAGATTGCCTTGACCTTCAGGAAACTGATTGACCAGTATCAACTGACGCAGGAGCGCCTGAGCGAGCGTATAGGCAAGAAGCGCGCCACCATAGCCAACTTTTTGCGCCTGCTTAAGCTTCCCGCCGAAGTGCAGCTCGGGCTTCGTGACAAGCGGGTAGACATGGGCCATGCACGTGCGTTGCTCTCGATAGAGAAGCCGTCATTGCAGCTTAAACTCTACAATGAAATATTGCGCCACGGCCTTTCTGTGCGCAAGGTAGAGGAGCTTGCTAAAGCCTACCGTCAAGCCGGCGAAGAGACCGACGGCAATGATGTCGCCAAGGCCGCTTCCCCAAGGGCCAATGACTACGATATTCTGAAAAAGCATCTCAGTGCGTCGTTTCAGCGTCCTGTGCAGTTCACGTGCAATGCACAGGGAAAAGGAAAAATCACATTCCCGTTCAAGAACGAGGATGAACTTGAGCAATTAATTGCTATCTTTGACACTATAAAGCATTCAGAAGGCTGACACATGGGTTTGCACATATCTTCTGGTAGCGTGTAAATGGCTGTGTGGGCTGTGTTTATGTATGAAAAGAGATAAAGGAGCACAATACGCTGATTCCGTGAGGATGATGATGCCGGTCACGATTTTTTTCGTGATTGTGGCATTGTTCACTCCTTTTAACGTTTTTTCAGCTTCTTTATTCCAAGACTCTCCTGAGATAGCCACGGATTCTGTGGCTACTTCCGCCGTTGCTGTACGCATTCCAGCATCTGCAGTAGCCGAGGCAGATTCCGCTCTTGTGGATTACGCCGCTTTTCCCGACAGTCTCTGGCTTGATGTGCCGCGCGCCGACCGCGTGCTCGTGGAAGGAGATTCCATAGTAGAGTCCGCCGATTCTACATTTATTATTCCCGAAGGCATGGTGTCGGTCGATGATTGCACCGACTGTGTGGCCGACAGTATAGCTGCGGCATTCGATCCGGATTATGTCGTGCGCGAGTTCAATCCGGATCCCAAACGTGCCGTATGGCTGTCTGCGCTCTTTCCCGGGCTCGGACAGCTGTATAACCGCCGCTACTGGAAGCTCCCGCTTGTGGTCGGCGGCTTTATGGGTCTCACTTACGGCTTGTCATGGAACAACCGGATGCTTACCGATTACACGCAGGCTTACCGCGATCTTATGGACAGCGATCCCAACACCAAGTCGTACATGGATTTCTATCCGCCAAACACCGACGAGTCGCAGCTCAACAAAAGCTGGCTCGAAAAGACGTTCAAGGCGCGGAAGGATTATTTCCGTCGCAACCGCGATTTGTGTATCATATCAATGATAGGACTTTATCTCGTGGCAATGGTTGATGCTTATGTTGACGCGTCGCTTACCCACTTCGATATCTCTCCAGACCTTTCGGTCGATTTCTCTCCTACTGTCATTCCCGATGCCAGAGGCGCAAGGCCCGGTTTCGGACTCCTTTGGGCTGTGAATTTCTGAAAGGCCTCCGGACGGTGGTTCACATCCACACTCTCTTTCTCGCTTATCCCTCTCAACCTTTTACCTCCGACAATGAAAAAAGTAGTTTCATCAATCATCATCGCTTGTTCGGCCCTCGCAATGTCGGCCGCACCTTCGATTCTATCGTTGAAGCATTCGATTTCCGATAATTCGATAACTTACCCGGAAAGCTTTGAGACCGATACTCATAAGATGCTTCAAGACTGGTATTTGCAGAATTACACAGTGCTTGACACTAACTTCGGTAACTCGCAGCCGTTAAATGCCACCGATGAGGTGTACATAAAGCGCCTTTCTACGCTTCCGACCACCATAGAGATGCCTTACAACCAGATTGTGAGGTCGTATATCAACATGTACACGCAGCGCAAGCGTGAACTTGTCGAGGCTATGCTCGGCATGAGCCTGTATTATATGCCTATTTTCGAACAGGCTCTCGAGAGGCACGGCGTCCCTCTGGAGCTGCGTTATCTTCCGGTGATAGAGTCGGCGCTGAATCCCGATGCCGTGTCGAAGGCCGGCGCCACCGGCTTATGGCAGTTCATGCTCCCCACGGCAAGAGGACTGGGCATGGAAATCTCGACCCTTGTCGATGAGCGCCGTGACCCGTATGCTTCCTCGGAAGCCGCAGCAGTATATCTTAAACAGCTCTATGGCATGTATGGTGACTGGTCGCTCGCCATAGCCGCATACAACTGCGGGCCGGGGAATGTCAACAAGGCACTTCGTCGTGCCGGAATGGAAGACAAGAAAGATAAGGATTTCTGGAGCATATATTATTTTCTGCCGCAGGAGACTCGCGGCTATGTGCCGGCTTTCATCGCCGCAAACTACGTGATGACTTATTACAATCAGCATGGCATCTCTCCCGCATTGGCAAAACGTCCGCTGATTACCGATTCCGTGCATGTAGGCAAGCGCGTGCATTTCAATCAGATTTCCCAAGTGCTGAATATTCCCATCGAGGAAATCAGGGTGCTGAATCCGCAGTACCGCCACGATATCATACCGGGCGACGTGCGCCCTTATTCACTCGTGCTTCCGTCGATGCAGGTCTACAGCTATATAATGAGCGAGGACAGCATAGTCGGACATGATGCAACGCTTTATGCACGCCGCTCCGTTGTAGAGCCGACTTCGCTTGACGAACTTGACGCTTCGGGAGAGTTCACCACCAAGCTTGTCGTAAAGACCCATAAGGTAAAGCGCGGAGAGACGCTGTCAGGAATCGCCAAGAAGTATGGTGTCTCGGTATCTGATCTCAAGAAATGGAATCGCCTGCGCAAGAACAGCGTACCGCGAGGACGCAATCTTAAGATCAACACATATGAGAGAGTATATGTCGGCAGGAAGCCGGCGCCGGAAACCGAATCAAAACCGGATGTCGTAGCGGAAAACTCATCCAACTCAACGGATACAGGCGCCACCATGGCAGAATCGCCATCCAATGCTAAACCTGAATCCATTGCCGCGTTGTCGACCGAAAAGACTGTTCCGGCAGCAGCACCGGCTGCCCCTAAGAAGGAAAAGTCTAAGTCGAAGTCCGTGGCCTCGTCGTCAAAGAAGAAGGGTGGCTTTACCAACCATAAGGTCAGACATGGAGAGAGCCTTTACCGTATCGCCAAGGCCAAAGGTACGACTGTAGAGGCTATACGCAAGGCCAACGGCATTTCAGGATCGAACATACGCGAGGGACAGATATTGAAGATTCCGCGTTGACCGACAATGAGCATACCTCACAGAGAGCATAGACATGGCGCCTGTCCCTTGTAGGGATATGGCGCCATGTGTGTAAATCCTAACATGGAATTCTTGCTGTATTGCCTCATATGCGGCATGCAGTTATTATATTGGAATAGACAAAACTTATATACAATCATGACAAGACAGCTTCTAACCATTGCTATGTCGGTATATGCATTGGGCGCGACGGCGGTTACCCCGCTGTGGATGCGCGATGCGGCCATTTCACCCGACGGCACGGCAATAGCCTTTACTTATAAGGGCGACATTTTCACGGTTCCCGTTGCCGGAGGTACGGCAACTCGTCTGACGACTCTCGACTCCTACGAGTCAGCACCTGTATGGTCGCCCGACGGCAGTAGGATTGCATTCGCGTCCGATCGTGAGGGGAATTTCGACATCTTCGTAATGGATCGCAATGGCGGCACGCCTGTGCGGCTTACGCGCAACTCTGCCAAGGAGACTCCGGTAGCATTCACGCCTGACGGCAAGTATGTGATATTCTCAGCGGCCATTCAGGATCCGGCCGAGAGCGCTCTATTCCCTACCGCCCGTCTCGGAGAGGTCTATAAGGTGCCGGTGGCTGGCGGTCGTACGGTGCGCATGCTTGCGGTACCGGCGGAGTCGATGAGCTGGGGTCCGGACGGGAAATGGTTCCTGTATCAGGATCGCAAAGGAATGGAGGACATACGTCGCAAGCATCACACATCTTCGGTCACCCGCGACGTGTGGCGCTATGACGTCTCTACCGGCAAGCATGTCAACCTGACTGCTCGTGGCGGAGAGGATCTCAATCCGGTGGTATCTCCCGATGGTAGCACTGCATATTTCATAAGCGAGCGTGGCGGTGACAAGTCGCTCAACGTATGGTCGTTTCCGGTCGATGATCCATCGCGCATGACGAAGGTTACCGACTTTTCCATTCATCCTGTCAGATTCTTGTCTATCGCCGTCGACGGTACGCTTGCCTTCACATACGATGGCGAGCTTTACACTATGCGTCCCGGCGCAAAGCCTGCCAAGGTGGCTGTCGATGTCACTATAGATGAAGAGATACCGGCCTACAAGACTTCAGTCCGTTCGTCCGGTGGCGCTAAAGTGTCGCCCGATGGCAAGCAAGTGGCGTTCTTCGACCGGGGGGAGCTGTTTGTGACTTCTGTGGAGTATCCTACCACCAAGCAGATTACGCACACTCCGGAGGCCGAGGCGCTTGTGACATGGAATCCGGACAACCGTTCGTTGGTCTACGTGAGCGAACGCGACGGTCACTATGCTCTCTACAAGGCTTCAATCGGACGTAAGGATGACCTCAACTTTCCAAATGCTACCGCGGTCGATGAGCGTCTGCTCTTCAGCGATGGGATAGAACGCACATATCCTCAGTATTCGCCCGACGGCAAGCAACTCGCTTTCATCGAGGACCGCAACAAGTTGATGGTAATGGACGTGGCATCCGGCAAAGTGCGTCCCCTCACTGACGGTTCCACAAATCCCGAGCGCGACGGGGGATTCTATTATTCTTGGTCGCCCGACGGCAAGTGGATTGCCTTCGAGCTTACCGGTAACGGTCATGAGCCTTATGCCGATGTGGCGATTGTTAACACCACAGGTGATCCGCAGGTCACCAACATCACACGTTCCTCCTACTTCGACACTAATCCTCGATGGGCTTTCGACGGCAATGCCATAGTGTTTGCCTCAGACCGCTACGGCATGCGTAGCCACGCCAGCTGGGGCTCACAGCAGGATGTGATGCTTGTGTTCCTCAATCAGGATGCCTACGACAAATACCGTCTTTCGAAAGAAGATTATGAGCTACGTAAAGAGCTTGAAAAGCAGCAGAAGGCCGACAACGAAAAGGCCCAGAAGGCTGCCGCTGATAAGAAGAAGGGTAAAGGGAAAAAGAAAAAAGATGACAAGGACGAAGCTTCCGATGACAAGAAGGATGATGCCAAGGTGGTGGACGTGGAGCTTGACGGCTTGCGCGACCGCATGGTGCGCGTGACTCCCATGTCGTCGGATCTTGGCGATTTCTTAATCACCGACGATGGCGAGACACTTTACTTCTTCGCCGAGTTCGATGATGGCTATGACCTGTGGAAAACAGACCTTCGCAAGCGCGAGACCTCTCTTGCTAAGAAGCTTGGCTACCGTTACCGTTCCATACAGACCGATAAGGACGGCAACAACCTCTATCTTCTCGGCTCCGATGGCATGGGCAAGATGGGCGTTTCTTCCGAGACGGTCAAGCCTATCAAGTATTCGGCCACGATGAAGATTGACCCGCAGGCCGAACGTGAATACATGTTTGACTACGTTAAGCGTGAGGAAAATGCCCGTTTCTACGACAAGGGGATGCATGGTGTAGACTGGGATTCGATGACTGATGCCTACCGCAAGTTCCTGCCTCACATCAATAATAACTATGATTTCGCCGACCTCCTTTCCGAGATGCTCGGAGAACTCAACGTGTCTCATACCGGCGGACGTTATTATCCCGATGCCGCCGGAGAGCGCACAGCCTCGCTCGGATTGATATTCGACTGGGATTACTACGGCGACGGACTCCGTGTGGCTGAGGTGATAGAGGGTGGCCCGTTCGACCATGCCAATACTGTAATCAAAAAAGGTACTATCGTGGAGAAGATCAACGGCGTGGCTCTCAGCGATTCCACTGACTATACTTCGCTCCTTTCCGATGTGGCCGGTAAAAAGACGCTCGTCACGCTCTATAACGGGAATGGCAACAGTATCGACGAAGTAGTGTTGCCGGTGTCGCAGAGTAAGCTTAACGACCTGCTGTACAAGCGTTGGGTGAAGCGCCGCGAGGCCGACACCGAGCGCCTCTCCGGGGGAAGGCTCGGCTACGTGCATCTCCGCTCGATGGATGATGCCAGCTTCCGGCGTATATACACTGACCTTCTCGGCAAGTATGTCGACAAGGAAGGTATCGTGATCGACACGCGCTGGAACGGTGGCGGTCGCCTTCACGAGGATATCGAGATGCTTTTCAGCGGCGACAAATATCTGACCCAGGTGATTCGTGGCGTTGACGTGTGCGACATGCCTTCGCGTCGCTGGAATAAGCCGAGTATCATGCTCCAGTGTGAAGCCAACTACAGCAATGCCCACGGTACACCGTGGGTCTACAAGCACAAGGGTATGGGCAAGCTTGTGGGGATGCCGGTCCCGGGCACTATGACCTCGGTAAATTGGGAGACGCTTCAGGATCCATCGCTTATCTTCGGCATACCTGTAATCGGCTATCGTACCGCCGAGGGAACGTATCTTGAGAACTCGCAGTTGGAACCTGACATAAAAGTAGCCAATGATCCTGCGGAAGTTGTAAACGGAGTCGATGCACAGCTGAAAGCCGCCGTCGATGAACTTCTACGCCAGATTGACTCTTCTTCTGTTAGGTAGGGTTCGGAGGTGATATCATAGCGATGGCCGTGTTTCCGGTATATCTCGGTGCACACGGCAGACGCATCTTAAATAACCTTAACGGCTGTTGACCAATAAAAAC
>NZ_CAJTYX010000037.1 GCF_910583865.1 uncultured Muribaculum sp. | reverse complement strand
CACTGACACCGCATATGGATTATGCCTACTGCGGCAACTACGAGTACCGCAACTGCAGCCTGTCGCGTATCGTCACTCCTGTGGGCTACTACGAAGGAGGCCACCACCACTACCTTCTCAACGACTATCAGGGTAACGTGCGGTGCGTGGTCTCCGACACTCTGCGCCTTGTCAGCGCCGTGCACTACTATCCCGGCGGCTCGCTCTTCGGCGAGGAGTACGGTACGCCCGAGGACAAGCCGCTCTTCCAAGGCTCACACCTCGAGAGCTATGGCCGCCACTCCTTCTACGACCTTCTCAACCGCCACTACGACCCCGTCCTCTGCCGCTTCACCTCCATCGATGCCCTTGGCGAAAAGACCCATGGAGTTTCCCATTACGTGTATTGCCTCGGCAATCCAGTGAGATTCATCGACCCAAACGGCTTGGAGGTTACTCCATATGAAGGAGCTTTGATGAGTTGGGCTGTATATAAAGATAAGTTCTATGACGATGTAATGGATGAATTAAAGGAATATGGTTGGATTGAATCGAGGCATAACTCTCAGATAAGAATGAATCATCCTCTTAAAACCGGCATTGGTATGCAATCGATGCTATTTGAAAAAGTTGTCGATGGTGATGTCAAGGAATACGCGTATGTGTATGCCGGTACCAATTCATGGGAAGATGCCGTGGAGGTGTAGGCCTTTCCCCACAAGTCGGTCGGGCTGTTGAAAATGCCATGGCATTGGTTTCGGAATTAGGAGGAAAGGAATTGACTTTTACCGGTCATTCTCTTGGCGCAATTTTAGCTGCTGCTTCAAGTATGGTGACGGGAAAAAAAGCCATTACATATAATCCGGCTGCAATTAGTCATGCATCAAGGTTATTTCATGGTCTAATAGATGATAGTAAGATTGAAAACTATATCTCTGTCGGTATTAACTTTATGGGAAGAAGTGTCGCTATAGATCCAATAACTTATATTCAAAACGAATTAGGAATTTATGCTCCGGGAATGAATCACTGTATTCCGGTAGGTATTCAATGGCCATGGGATTATCATAGTATTAGTGTGATTTGTAAATCATTAAAACCATAATTGAGAATGAAAAAACTAGTATTCTTATTTATATCAATGGTCATAATGTGTTTGACTGGGTGTGTCCATATACATATGACACATTTGTCTGATGAGGATTTGGAATGGGTAAAATCCATATATGTGCATTCTCCGATTAATTTTGTGTCCGATTCCGATAATCTCAACGATGTTAAGTATGTAAAAATATTTATACATAATTCTAAGGATCGATTCTTCTTCAGTTCCGCTCTGAATACAAATTATGAGGCTAATGCCGGCTATTATTTTGATATAGAGAGTGACCGGGGAGAATTGGACGGCTTTTTCTTGATAATGCGAAAGGTCAAGTCGGATATATTATGGTTTAAAGCAGACTGTGGTGCCCGATTTACAGCATATAACGGTGATGAATATGAACGAATGATCCCATTGTTGCCCCGGGATTTTAGTATAAATCATAGACTGTTTGATAACTGTGTGGTTATTGATTCTACCAATTCGGCATATAGCAGTCATTGGAAATACAATCCTAATAACCGTATTGAGAAATTTGTAATAAGCAAGGAGCATGGACTGATCTACTATAAGTTTGAGGACGGGGAGGAATTCTTCAGGCAGGACTTGCTGCCCGATTCCATTCAGATGAAAAACCAACCATAGGATGAGTATGAATGACTTGCGGTTTGGAACGTCCGGATTGATGTGGCTTGAGACCCATTACACGCCCAAGGAACGGCATCGTGACGTGTACGATTACGGTCTGTGGCGCGGCTACACTTACACTTACGACGGGGCGGACAGGTTGGTGTCGGCGGTTTACGGCGAGACGGGGAGCCGCCGGGCGACGCTCATCGCCGAGTCGCCGGACTATTCGGAGTACCGCACCTACGATGCGGGTAGCAACCTTGCCAAGCTCAAGGCCTGCGGCCTGACCGACCGTCAGCGGGTCACGAACCGGGAAACGAAGCTGACGTTCGGCCCGGTCAAGGATATCGTTTTCGAGAATCGGGGAGCGCAGATGCTGTCGGCAACGATAGCGCCGAACCCGGCCACGGTCTTGACGATGGACAACTCTGTGATCGGCGCATTGAAAGAGAGCAAGAGCGTAGGCTTCAACTACGATGCCGCCGGCCGCCTTGTCGAGGACGGCCTGCGCGACGAGAGCTTCACCTACGACCGCTGCGGCAACCCCTCTGTTGCTCAATACTCCACCGGACGTGCGATAGACTATCTGGCCAAGTATTCCTACGATGCCACGGGTGTGCTGCACAAGCGCTCGATGGCCTACAACTACGAATTAATCTATAAACGTGATGAGCCGCTCGTGCCGATTTATCCCGACTCCTTACGACCGGGGTATCATTATCCATGGGACAGTCTCCCTCCTCGTCTCGACTCAATCATAACCCCTCGCCCTGTCTTTCCGTCGCCGGTCGGAGCGCAGCCGGCTCTTTCGGGCAGTTCCTCGCCCCAAGCGATAAGCGTACTTTGGCCTCCGGGCAATCGTCGCGACAGCCTTGGTAGAGTCGATGACATTCTTGCACGGACCCCGCATATGGACTATGCCTACTGCGGCAACTACGAGTACCGCAACGGCAGCCTGTCGCGTATCGTCACCCCTGTGGGCTACTACGAGGGCGGCCGCCACCACTACCAGCTCAACGACTACCAGGGGAACGTGCGCTGCGTGGTCTCCGACACACTGCGGCTTGTCAGTGCCGTGCACTACTACCCCGGCGGCTCGCTGTTCGGCGAGAGCCACGGCTACTGGCAGGATGGGCGCCTGTTTCAGGGGGCGCAGCTTGAGAAGAGCTACGGCCATGCATTCTACGACCTGCTCAACCGCCACTACGACCCCGTCCTCTGCCGCTTCACATCCATCGACGCCCTTTCGGAGAATGCCCGTGGTGTCTCCGGCTACATCTACTGCCTCGGTAATCCCGTACGATTCATCGATCCCACCGGTCTACAGCCGGATGAGTATGAATCCGCCCTTATGTGTGGAGCCGTGTATCAAGATAAGGATTATGCTGATTATTTGGATGAACTTCAAAAAAGGAATTGGATAGTTTCTGAATTCCCGACTGGTATCAGAATGAAGAGTGGTGTTCCGGGCAAGGATGGATTTCAGTCTATGCTGTTTGAGCGTAAGCAGAAAGACGGCTCGATGGAATATGCGTATGTATATGCTGGAACGGATTCGTTTGAAGATGTACTTGAGGATATTATACAGTTAGTAGGGATTGCTCCACAATACGATACTGCAGTCAATAATGCCCGTAAGTTAGTTGATGAACTACCGATAGGAACTGAAATTACATTCTTGGGACACTCATTAGGTGGTGGATTAGCGGCTCTTTCAAGTATGGTAGCATCTAAACCTGCAATTACTTTTAATCCTGCGGCACTCAGTCTACTAACACAGTTGCATTATGGAGTGTTGGGTGACTATAATTCACCTATTACTAATTATGTAGCTATTGGCCCATATTTCAATAATTTTCCGTTGGTTAAAGACCCTTTAACGGATTTTCAGGATAAAATCGGGTTGAGTTCTCCTGGAAGAAGGATATATGTGCCTGTCGGAAAACTTAGAGCATGGCATTACTATCATAGTATTAATGTAATGGTTGATCATTTAAAACCCTAAAATAATGAATAGACTGCGTTATTATGTAATTTCAATAATAGTATGTGTATGCCTTAATGGATGTATCTATACTCAGATGACTCACCTTTCGGATGAGGAAATAGAGTGGATAAATGTATATGACAACGGAGAATACGTATTATTTGTCTCTAATGTTGGTAATACTGACACATTGTCCATTAAAGAGGTAATGTTATTTAACAGTAGAAATCCGTTTTATTTTAGTGAAGCAGGAGGGTCTATGTATAGAGCCAATGGCGGATATCGGTTTATCCTTAACCATAATATGGAAAAGTTTCAGGGGCTTGCATTTTTCGAGAAAGAATTGGATGATTCATTGTATTTCAGATTGACTTTGGGAAAATCATCTCTAAAATATCCAATGAATACATGTGATAAAGAAATCTTAGTCATGGATTCTACAAATATAGCTTATTCTGAATATGGATATGACATTCCGAATAAGGTAAAAGAGGGCGTATGGAGCAAGGAGTACGGATTGATTTACTATAGGTTCGAGGATGGGGAGGAATTCTTCAGGCAGGACTTGCTGCCCGACTCCATTCAGATGAAAAACCGACCATAGGATGAGTATGAATGACTTGCGGTTTGGAACGTCCGGATTGATGTGGATTGATACCTACTCAACGCCCAAGGAACGGCATCGTGACGTGTATGATGACGGGCTGTGGCGCGGCTACACTTACACTTACGACGGAGCTGACCGGTTGGTGTCGGCTGTGTACGGCGAGACGGGAAGCCGCCCGGCGACGCTCATCGCCGAGTCGCCGGACTATTCGGAGTACCGCAGCTACGATGCGGGGAGCAACCTCGCCGCGCTCAAGGCCTGCGGCCTCATCGACCGTCAGAGGGTTTCGAATCTGGAAACGAAGCTGTCGTTCGGGCCGGTGAAGGACATCGTTTTCGAGAACCGTGGGGCGCAGATGCTGTCGGCCACTGTAGCGCCTAACTCGGCCACGGTGTCTACGATGGACAACTCCGTCATCGGTGCCCTGAAGGAGGGCAAGACCGTGGGCTTCAACTACGATGCCGCCGGACGCCTCGTCGAGGACGGCCTGCGCGGCGAGAGCTTCACCTACGACCGCTTCGGGAATCCCTCTGTTGCACGATACTCCACCGGGGACGATGACGACTATCTGGCGAAATACGCTTATGATGCCACAGGTGTGCTGCACAAGCGCTCGATGGCCTACAACTACGAATTAATCTATAAACGTGATGAGCCGCTCGTGCCGATTTATCCCGACTCCTTACGACCGGGGTATCATTATCCATGGGACAGTCTCCCTCCTCGTCTCGACTCAATCATAACCCCTCGCCCTGTCTTTCCGTCGCCGGTCGGAGCGCAGCCGGCTCTTTCGGGCAGTTCCTCGCCCCAAGCGATAAGCGTACTTTGGCCTCCGGGCAATCGTCGCGACAGCCTTGGTAGAGTCGATGACATTCTTGCACGGACCCCGCATATGGACTATGCCTACTGCGGCAACTACGAGTACCGCAACGGCAGCCTGTCGCGTATCGTCACCCCTGTGGGCTACTACGAGGGCGGCCGCCACCACTACCAGCTCAACGACTACCAGGGGAACGTGCGCTGCGTGGTCTCCGACACACTGCGGCTTGTCAGTGCCGTGCACTACTACCCCGGCGGCTCGCTGTTCGGCGAGAGCCACGGCTACTGGCAGGATGGGCGCCTGTTTCAGGGGGCGCAGCTTGAGAAGAGCTACGGCCATGCATTCTACGACCTGCTCAACCGCCACTACGACCCCGTCCTCTGCCGCTTCACATCCATCGACGCCCTTTCGGAGAATGCCCGTGGTGTCTCCGGCTACATCTACTGCCTCGGTAATCCCGTAAAATACCGGGATTCAAACGGCTTGAATCCAATCTATTCTTTGGACGGGGACTTTCTTGGTACGGATGATTATGGTTTGCAGGGAATTCCATATATAATGGATCGGGAAAATTTCGAACAAGGAATGTCTTTCAGGGATGTTATGAAATATAGCGTCTCTGACGGAATACCGGATGATATATTCGGTAAAGTGACCGCCCATTATTCACTGTTGCCTCAAAGGCCTGATTACGACGGTTTTGTTACAATAACAGAAGGAATAGCATGGGCAAAAGCAAATCCGGATGCACTCTTACATCCTACTCCAGACAATTCTCTCTACATCAAGGCTTCGGAATTGGATTTCGGGGATGTTTCATCTTCGGAATTGAGGCTTGGAAAAAAAGAATCGATTGATTTGTTCAGTATAAATAATGCATGGGCATCAATAATGAATGCTAGATTGCGGGCTTCGGTATATGCGCTTGGAAATGGTAGTGTTATTTTATTAGATAAAGCAACTCGAAGTGTTAGAATCGTGAATGATAATGCTACTGATTATGACTGGAATGAGGGTGGGTCGTTTAAAAGGAATACTGCTATTAAAATTAACAATTGGTTGTTCGATTTGGATGCTCAATCAGATGGCTTCAAAGTATATTATCACGGAATAGGAAGATTGAATCAATGAAACCAAAGCAACGGATATTAAAAAGGATATTGATTGCTGAGCTGATGATAGTCGGGACGGTATTGAACCTGGCGATATTACTATTAGGTTCAATGTGGCTTTTCGATTGGGTATTTCCCGAATTGTGGGGTTCCCATAATTTGGGTTGCAATCTTTATAAATTGGATGGAGACAATAGTATCGTTTATGGAACGCTATTTGACGGAAGGTCATGTACGATGGGTGATGAGATTGTCCCATCAAGTGCAGACTGTCAAAATTCTGAATATGTCAAGGAATACAAATTCGATAAGTCGAGCATCATAGTACTGACCGATAACAAGCAGACGGGAGAGCATAAGTATTACATAATCTCCAAGGCATTCGATCCGGAATATACCAATGATGTCGTGATCCGGGCGCGTTATTTGTGGGAATTCACTGACAGCGCCGAGTTCATTGCCCGCTGCGAAAGGGATTCCATCGCCCTGCGCTTTTAGAATAGTGATGTATGTCGGACGGGTGTCTGATTAAGGCATTATGTCGTGGCGGTAAAAGCACGAGTGAGAAGTGTTGATGGCTTAAAATGTTAAAACCGCCATTCCTGTGCTTGCCGGATGAATGGAGAGTGTTAAAATCGGGGAGGGTGAGGAAATTTTTGGTTAAATAATTTGTGAGAATGAAATAAAGGAGTAACTTTGCGGCATACTAATTTGTCAGACAAATCAGATGAATCATATAATACCCTTTCAGGGTCGATGGAAAAAGCCTCAATGCATTATTAAGAGCTATTAAGAGCCTTATATGTCATATGGAGCGTTGACGGTCCGCGAGAGGGGAGAAACCTTAAAATAATTGTTGATATGGCATTATCACTTCAGCCAACAAATGCATCGCTCGTGGACCAGGTCGAGGAGTGCCTGTTGTCGCACTTCAAGTGCAGCAATCTGAGCATCGGCGATCCCATTCCAAACGAGAATACCCTTGCCGAGGAGCTTGGGGTGGCGAGAAGCGTGCTCCGCGAGTGCCTCAGCCGCCTGAAGATGTTCGGCATGATACATTCCCGTCCGCGCAAGGGGATGATACTTGCCGAGCCTACCATACTCGGCGGCATGAAGAGGGTGATCGACCCCCGTTTCCTCAGCGAGGACACCGTACTCGACCTCCTGGAGTTCCGTATCGCCCTGGAAATCGGCATTTCGGCGGACATATTCGAAAAAATCAAGCCCGAGGACATCAAGGAGCTTGAAGAGATAGTGCGCATAGGCAAGGTGATCGAAAACAACGAGTATGCGGTGTCGAGCGAGACGTCGTTCCACACCAAGCTCTACGAAATCACCGGCAACAAGACCATCGCCGAATTCCAGGACATTATCCACCCTGTACTTACCTACATAAAAAAACAGTTCCGCAACGAGTTGTCGCAGATCAACGTGCGCCTTCAGGCCGAGGGTGCCACCGCGTCGCACGCCGATCTGCTCGCCTGCCTCAAGTCGGGCGACAAGGAGGGGTATCGCAACGCAATCGAGCGCCACTTCGAGCTTTACCGCATATTCATGCGCGAGCACTCGCTGAAATCCCGTGACTGACATGTGAGGGCGCTGCGCCCCGGCTTTTACGACGCTGTTCTCAATCTGTGCCTGTTTGAAGGAATGTAGATTGCAATCCATTTGAAATCAGACAGGTACGATTTATTGAGAATGGCGGAGAGGGGGTGCTGTATGCCGAAAATATATTCCAAGTCTACCGACCAATCAAACCAAATCATTATAATCATGGCAAAATTTCCACGCCTCAGCGGCATGATAGCCGCGACGTTCACCCCGATGAAAGAGAACGGGGACATCAACTACGATGAAATAAAGCGCTATGCCGACTATATAGCCTCGACGCCGGTCGAAGGTGTATTTGTCAACGGGACAACAGGTGAGTTCTCGTCGCTGACCATCGACGAGCGCCGACGCATACTAAAATTCTGGGTCGATGCCGCCGAAGGCCGTTTCAAGGTCATCTGCCATGTGGGGAGCAACTGTCAGCGTGACTCCATGGAGCTTGCCGCCCATGCCGCCGCCTCGGGAGCCTACGGCATAGGGTGCATCGCTCCGTCGTTCTTCAAGCCGGCCACAGTGAAGGCTATCGTCGACTTCTTCGCCCCCATAGCCGCGTCGGCCCCTGAGTTTCCGTTCTATTACTACAACATGCCGTCGATGACAGGCGTCAACCTCCCCGTCGACAAGATTCTCGCCGAAGGGCGCAAGGTGATGCCCAACCTCGCGGGCACGAAGTTCACCCACAACAACCTCATGGAGATGGGCGTGTGCATCAACCTTCAGGATGGAGAGTTCGAGGTGCTCCACGGCTACGACGAGATACTCGTCTCCGGTCTCGCCATGGGCGCTAAAGCCGGCGTCGGGAGTACCTACAATTACATACCCTCCATCTACGACGGCATCTTCAAGGCAATGGCCGCATCCGACCTCGAAAAGGCCCGTGAGCTTCAGCTTAAGTCGATCAAGACCGTAGAGGTGATCATAAAATATGGCGGAGGAGTGCGCGGCGGCAAGGCCATCATGAACCTCATAGGCATAAATTGCGGCGAATGCCGTCCGCCATTCCTGCCGCTGACCAAGGAGGAATATGCCGCCCTTGAGGCCGATCTTGATGCACTCGGTTTCGTGAAATGATAAAAAGAGAGGTCGCCGCAGCTTCAACGTCAGGGAACACGCGAAAAGCTACCGGCAACCTCTTCCAATCTATGTTAAGAATTTGACGGTAAATGCCGACAAATCTTTAGCAAAGGTACGACAAATCGATAGAGCCTCCTCGCGCTTTTGGATTTTTAACATAAAACCACAAAAGGATTCCTGTTGCCGGGCTTCCGTCACACAATCTATCCACCACCATGAATGCATGCCAGAAAATAGTTTCCGTGGCGCTGTGCGCTCTACTGACGGGCATCACCTCCGGTGCTGCGCGTCCTAAAGTCACCGTAGCCCCGCTGGTCGCCCCGGTGCTTTCGGGGCTGGACCATTCTCCCGCCGAGCGCATTACCGTAATAGTCTCCGATACGCCGGTTACTCTCGACGGGCTGACCATCGACTTCGGCGGGAGCACGGACATCGCCGATATCCTGTCGGTCGGGCTTTACGGCGTGGACGATGCAGCTTCGTTTAGCCGCGACAGCTGTATCGGCAGCATCGACACGAATGGGCGCTCCAAGGTGACGCTCCCCCTCGACACGAAGCTTGCCGCTGACATCTCTCACATGTGGCTCGGCATCACCCTGCGCGATTCGATCGACCTGTCGCACAGGATAGTGGCCAAGGTGACCGGCGTCACCACTGACAAGGGACACGCGCGCATCTCCGCCTATGCCCCGGCCACGCATCGCACAGGTGTCGCCCTCCATTCCCCCGGACAGGATGGCATCGCTTCCTGCCGCATCCCCGGCATCGCCACCGCTCCCGACGGCACCCTGCTGGCCATCTATGACGCACGTTATGATTCCAAGCGCGACCTCCAGGGCGACATCGACATCGCACTGCGCCGCAGCACCGACGGCGGCGCCACATGGTTGCCGATGCAGACCGTGCTCGACATGGGCACGTGGGGCGGTCTCCCCGAGCGCTACAACGGCGTGAGTGATGCGTGCATCCTCGTCGATCCGGCCACGGGACGCATCTTCGTGGCGGGACTCTGGATGCACGGCGTGCTCGACGAGAACGGCCGCTGGATCGAAGGGATCGATGACAAGAGCACCTATTGGATTCACCAGTGGAAGGCCCGTGGCTCGCAACCCGGCACCGGCATAAGGCAGACCTGCCAGTTCCTTATCTCCCACAGCGACGACAACGGTCTGACATGGAGCTTCCCCGACAACATCACCTCCCACACCAAGCGCCCAGAATGGTGGCTATATGCCCCCGCTCCCGGACAGGGGACGGCGCTCTCCGACGGTACACTCGTGCTCCCCACCCAGGGGCGCGACAGCAACGGCCTCCCGTTCTCCAACATCACGTGGAGCACCGACCATGGCCGCACATGGACGGCGAGTAATCCGGCCTACGACGACGTGACCGAATGCAACGCCGTGCAGCTCTCCGACGGGAGTGTGATGCTCAACATGCGCGACAACCGCAACCGTGGACACCGCGAGCCGAACGGCCGTCGCGTATGCGTCACCTCCGACCTCGGCGCGACATGGCGCGAGCATCCCGGCTCGCGGCGCGACCTCACCGAGCCTACATGCATGGCCTCGCTCTACCGCCACCGTTATACCGGCGCCGACGGACGCGACGCCTCCATCCTCCTCTTCGCCAACCCCGCCCACCACAAGGTGCGCAAGAACCTGACCCTGAAGGCCAGCCTCGACGACGGGCTTACATGGCCCGAGGAGCACCACATACTGTTCGACGAGACGCGCGGCATGGGCTACTCCAGTATCACGTCGGTAGGGGAGGACGCCGTGGGCATCCTCTACGAGAGCGGCCTCGCCGACCTCGTGTTCATAAGAATTGACTTGGACGAAATCTTAAACAACCATAACAACACATCGAAATGACTTCCTTAATCAACAGGAACAGCCGTACTTACGCGTGGCTCGTAGTGGCTCTGCTCTGGCTTGTGGGCATGCTCAACTACATGGACCGCCAGATGCTCTCCACCATGCGCGAGTCGATAATGACCGACATCACTCAGCTCGAGTCCGCCGCCAACTTCGGCAGGCTCATGGCCGTGTTCCTCTGGGTCTACGGCATAATGAGCCCATTCTCCGGCATAATCGGCGACCGCATAAGCCGCAAGTGGGTCATTGTGTCGGCCCTCTTCGTATGGTCGTTCGTGACATTCATGATGGGCTATGCCACCACCTTCAACCAGCTTTACATCCTGCGCGGCATCATGGGCGTGAGCGAGGCTCTCTACATGCCCGCCGCCCTGTCGCTCATCGCCGACTACCACCGCGAACGCACGCGCTCCCTCGCCATAGGCATAAACATGACCGGCATCTACTTCGGTCAGGCCATGGGCGGCTTCGGGGCCACCCTCGCCGTGATGTTCGGCTGGCACGGCACGTTCCACAGCTTCGGACTCATCGGCATCGCCTACAGCGTGGTGCTCATGCTCCTGCTCCACGACACCCCGCGCCACGTGGCCGACGTAAATACCGAGGAGAAGAAGCGTATCCCCGTGTTCAAGGGTATGGCCATGCTGCTCGCCAACCTCTCGTTCTGGATCATACTCTTCTACTTCTGCGTGCCTTCTGTCCCGGGCTGGGCCACTAAGAACTGGCTCCCCTCGCTCTTCTCGTCGAGCCTCGGCATCGACATGGAGGTGGCCGGCCCGATAGCCACGATATCCATCGCCGTGTCGTCGTTTGCCGGGGTGCTGCTCGGCGGATTCATCTCCGACCGCTGGGTGATGCGCAACGTGCGCGGACGCATCTACACAGCCGCCATAGGCCTGTCGCTTATGATACCGGCTCTCCTGTGCATCGGCTACGGCCATTCGCTTTTCCCAGTGGTGTCGGGAGCGGTGCTGTTCGGCACAGGCTTCGGATTCTTCGACTCCAACAACATGCCTATCGTGTGCCAGTTCGTTTCGTCGCGCAACCGCGCCACCGCCTACGGCATCATGAACATGTGCAGCGTGTTCGGTGGCGCCGCCGTCACCGACCTGCTCGGGCGCTCGATGGACTCCGGCAATCTCGGCCGCGACTTCGCCCTCCTTTCCGTGCTCGTGACATTCACCGTGATCCTGATCCTCGCATGCCTGCGTCCCACCACCGCCGACATGCGCGATGACTCCCAACCGTTGCCGGCACGTCAGACGGCATGAACCTGTCCCATGAAATAGAAATCACTAATAATACCAATCTATGTTGAATCAGTTTTGTAATTTAAGAAAAGTATGCCGCTATGCGGCGGTACTGCTGGCGTTAGGCGTGGCAGTGCAGCCTGCCGAGGTCTACGCTTCGCCCGACAAGACGGCGACGAAGGCCATGACGACGGTAAAGGGCCAGGTGTGCGATCCCTCGGGCGAACCGCTTGTTGGCGCGACCGTGCGCGTCAAAGGTCAGTCCAACGGAGTGATGACCGACATTGATGGAAAGTTTTCTGTGGATGCGCCATCCGACGGCGTTCTCGTTGTAACCTATGTGGGTATGACTCCCCAGAATGTGCGTATCGACGGACGCCGCGACATAAGCGTGAAGCTCAGCGAGAGTGCCGTCAATCTCGATGACGTGGTGGTGATCGGCTACGGCAAGCAGTCGCGTGCCACCGTAACAAGCGCCATCACCAAGGTAAAGGCCGAGGACATGGCCATACAGCCGAGCAACAGCGTCATGGCGATGCTTCAGGGAAAGGTGCCCGGCATGCAGGTCAACTTCTCCTCCGGGCGTCCCGGTGTGGCCCCTGCGGTCACAATCCGCGGCGGTACGTCGACCAACCCCGGCGGTGATGCTCCGCTCTATATCATCGACGGCGTGATCCGCACCATCACCGACCTCAACTATGCCGACATCGAGTCGGTCGAAGTGCTCAAGGATGCCGCCTCCACCGCCATCTATGGTGCCAGGGCAGCCAACGGTATCGTTATGATCACCACCAAGCAAGGCAAGAAGGGTGGGGGCAAGATCTCGTTCAGCTACGGCATTTCGGTCGACCACCAGGCCAAGAAGATACCTCTGAGCGATGCGCGCGAGTACCTGTCGCTGACACGTGAGGCCGCCACGCGCGCCTACAATCCCGAGAAGTATCTCAACGGCTCGTTCGGCATGAGCACCAACAACGTCATCGACTCATATGTCAACTGCGCGTTCCTCGACGACTGGATCACGAAGTACGGACAGGGCTATGTCGAGAATCTCCTCACCAACCGCGGATGGGAGACCATGGAGGACCCGGCCACACCGGGCAAGATGCTCCTGTTCAAGAACGAGGACTTCCAGGACAACCTGATGCGTAACCCCGTCAACCACGACTTCAACATCAACTTCTCCGGTGGCAACGACCGTGGTACATACTACCTCAGTCTCGGTTATCTGAAGCAGGACGGCATAGTCATAGGGAACGACTACGACCGCTGGAGCTTCACCGCCAACGGGTCATACAAGGTGATGAACAACGTAACCGTGCGCAGTTCGGTCAACTACATCTCGCGCAAGTTCGTGGGTCTTAACGAGAACAGTGTGATGGCGCGCGGTTCCCTGATGCCCCCGACCACGCGCCAGTACTACGAGGACGGCACTCCCGCTCCCGGCGAGAATACAGCCACGTTCCGCACACGTCTGCATGAGGTGTATTACCAGTCGAAGTACAATGCAGTCGACCGCACCAACCTCATGGCACAGCTCGACTGGGAGCCTATCGCCGACCTGCATATACGCCCGCAGTTCTCCTTTCGCCTCGACAACACCAAGAACCACCAGTTTGAACGCGCCAACGAAGTGCAGAAATCGCGCATCTCCAAAGTCGAGCGCGACATGAACAAAAACTATCAGTATGATATCGTGGCCAACTACTCCAAGACTCTCTGGAACGACCATAACTTCGATATCATGGCAGGGTATAATTTTACCTATACCAACGGATTCGATTTAACACTCCAAGGCCATGGCGGTACATCTGATAAAATAGAGACCAACAACGGTGTTGCTGAAATCGATAAGGATGCCACTACATCGTCGGAGTCCGATAAGAAGATGAGCAGCTACTTCGGACGTATTAACTACAACTATGACATGAAGTATCTGTTGTCTTTGAGTGTGCGTTGTGATGGTTTCTCACATTTCGGTACTAACCATAAGTTCGCAACTTTCCCGGGTGTCTCTTTGGGTTGGAATATGCACCGTGAGGCATTCTTCGAGCGTCTGTCCTCGATTGTCAACAACCTTAAATTGCGTGCAAGCTGGGGTAAGGCCGGTAGCAACGCCCTGTCATTGGCAGATACTCAGGGTCGCTATGCCGCCGGATATGATTATGGCGGAGAGTCTGGTATCCTCAACACAACGCTCGCCAACAAAGACCTTCGCTGGGAGGAGACTACATCTACGGACTTCGGTATCGACCTTGGTCTATTCAACAACCGCATATCAATTATGGCGGATGTCTACCGTAAGAAAACGAGTAACCGCCTTATCAGAGAGAAACTGTGGTCGGAGACCGGTTTTTCCGCCATAAGAGCTAATTACGGTTCATTGCTGACTAAAGGTGTCGAGGTGAGCGTGGATGCCACGGCCATACAGACCCGCGACTTTTCATGGAACGTGAGCGGCAGCTTCGCTTTCTTCCGCACCATCGTCGACAAACTCCCGGATAACGGAGCGGCACGCAACCGTATCAACGGTGGTGTGATCTTCGACGAGAAATTAGGTAAATATATCGAAGTGGGCGGTCTTGCCGAGGGCGAGCGTTTCGGGGCACAGTTCGCCTTCAAGATGGACGGTGTCTATGCCACCGACGAGGATGCCGCAGCCGCTCCTTACGACAAGATCGTGCATGCCACCCGGCTGGGACAGGGAAAAGTCGGCGGCGACGCCATCTGGCACGACTTCGACAAGAATGGCATAATCGACCAGCACGACATGTACCTCTGCGGCTACATCAATCCTGATAAGATGGGCTCGTTCAACAACGTGTTCCGCTACAAGAACTTCACCCTGCGCTTCATGACCGACTTCTCTGCCGGCAATGTCATCGACAACCGCTACCGTGCCACCGCCAACGGCAACCTGCGCCACAACACCGCAACCCTCCACGAGATGGCCACTTCCGCCGCATGGCACAAGCAGGGCGACATAGCCACCATACCTCGCTACGATGTCAACGCCGACCTCGGCGACGGAAAACGCAACCATGTGCGCGGTGCCAACGGTGCCAACTGCCCCCTCGGATTTACCAGCGAATATGGCAGCAATGAAGGCTCAAACAACTCCCTCTATATCTCCAAGGGCGACTATTGGGCATTCCGTGAGCTGTCTCTGAGCTACCTCCTGCGCAACAAGTTCCTTGACAAACACCATATCGACAACATTACCCTTACCGCCGCCGTCTACAATCTCGGCTATCTTACGGCCTACGAAGGGCTTACTCCCGAGATTATCGGCGTAGATAAAGGACAGTATCCGCGTCCGCGCTCGTTCCTCTTCACCCTCAACTTCACTTTGAAATAATAATACCTGACGATATGAAACTGAAAAACATTATATGCATGGGGGCTTTGGCGATTATGCTCGGTGCCTGCGAAAGCCAGCTTGAGCTTGACCCGATATCCGACATCTCCAATGCCAACTACTGGGACGGCCCGAGTGATGTCGAGGGTTATCTGACCGGCACGTACAGTAATTTCCGTTCGGTGTACGACCGTGTGACCTACGGTGAGGACCGTGGCGACGCCCTTCAGCCCGGCTCGCGTGGCGGAGTGTCGCGTGCCCATACACAGCGTCTCGACAACGAGAACGGTTACGACTGGAAGGTGATCTTCACCAACCTTCATCATGTCAATATGATTCTGAAGCATGGTGCGGCGACTTCTTTCGGCAACCCCGCCGACAAGAACCGTATCCTCGCCCAGGCCTATACACTGCGCGCCCACGACTACATGCTTCTTTTGCAGATGTGGGGTGACGCCCCGATAGTGCTTGAGCCTACAGAGGAATATGACAAGGGCAAGAAGCCGGGGCGCCAGTCGAAGGCCGCAGTTATGGAGCAGGTAATGTCGGATCTCAACACGGCCCTGGGGCTGTTTCCGGAGACCGGCATACGTAACAAGTACCGCATCTCCCGTCCGTCGGCGCTTATGCTCAAGGCCGAGGCCCTGGCATGGAACTATACAGTGCTGAAGAGCGGCAACAAGCAGGATCTAACCGATGCCATAGCGTGTCTCGAAGAGGTGGAGAACTGTGGCGTGGCCATGCTGGACAACTATGCTGACATTTTCGATGTGGAGCACCGCATGAATTCCGAGATAATCTTCGCGCTGTACGTGCGTTTCGGCGAGTATGACAACATGTATGCGTTCAACTTCACCGAGTCGGCCGTGCAGGGCCAGGTCGGAAGTGCCGTCAACAAGGATGACATACCTTACTCCAACGGCAACATCGCCGCCCCATACTATGCTCCCTCGGCCAAGATCAAGTCAGCGTTCACCGGTGGCGACAAGCGTCGTCCGGTATGCTTCATCGAGGGTGTGAACGCAGCCGGAAAGGTGCTGTTCACCTGCCAGAACAAGTTCCGCGGCACGGCTTACCCCAAGGACCGCTACTACGACAATGACATCGTGGTCTACCGTCTTGCCGACGCCCATCTTCTCAAGGCCGAGCTGCTCTGCTATCTCGGCGGCAGTAATGTTGGCACGGCGATATCGCTGATGAACAAGACACGCAACCGTGCCGGCATAGGAGATTACTCGGGCAATACCGACCAGGCGAGCGTGCAGCGCGCCATACTCGACGAGCGCTTCCTGGAGCTGTGCTTCGAACTTAAACGCTGGCCCGACCTGATGAGGGCGCATGCCGCAGGCACGATCAACATCTACGACGAGGTGCCCAACCTCAACGGCAAGAGCACTCCGCTCTACTTCCCGATCACGCTGCAGATGCGCGATTACAACGAGAATCTTGTACAGACCGAAGGATATTAATCATGAAACCAACCAAATATATTGCGATGTGCGGCCTTCTGGGCCTGGCACTGGCCGGATGCTCCGATATAGATCCGGTGATTTCCGACAAGCAGCTCCCTTCGGGAGAGCAGTCGCATCCATTCGTATGCGGCGCCGACAACTACGCCGTCTACCGCATCCCCTCCATGGTGATCACTAAGCATGACAATGTGCTCGCATTCTGCGAGGGTCGAGTCGAGGGTCGCGAGGATACGGGCAATATCGACATCGTGCTGCGCCGCTCCGGCGACCGCGGGCGCACATGGCAGGAATTGCTTGTAATCTATGATTCAGGCACTTCCACATGCCATAATCCTTGTCCGGTATATATCCCGGAGATGAACCGCGTGGTGATGGTCATGAACAGGAACTATGGCGACAGCCGCGTGCTGGTGACATACTCCGACAACGAGGGGCAGACCTGGTCGGCTCCGCGCGAAATCACTACAGGGCTTCGTCCCGCCGGCGTGAAGCGCTACACCCAGGGGCCTTGCCACGGCATCGTGAAGCAGCTTGAACCCAACAAAGGGCGTCTTGTCATATCCGGCTACCAGACCGATCCCGCCGACGGCCAATACTATGCCAATTCCATCTATTCCGACGACAATGGGGAGACCTGGCATCATGGCGGTACTGTGCCTACACCATGCACCAACGAGTCGACCGTGTGCGAGCTTAGCGACGGCAGCCTGCTGATGAGCATCCGCATGCAGAGCGACGATCCTTCCAACCGCTTCCGCGGCCATTCGATAAGCCGCGACGGCGGTATAACATGGACACATGCCGAGCTTATACCGTCGCTTCCGGATCCGGGATGCCAGGGCTCGATCTATACATGGTCGTACGGCGGTGGCGAGCAGGGCAAGAACGTATTGGTCATGTGTAATCCCGCATGGCAGGAGCGCCGCCTGCACAACACTGTGCGTGCGAGTTTCGACGACGGGGCCACATGGACCAAGGGATTCGACTATACCGGGGAGACTGTCGGCGGATACTCCGACGTAGCGGCATTCTCCGACGGCGAGATCGCTGTACTGTCGGAATACGGCTACCTCAACGAGGGTGGAATCATATTTCGTAAGTTCAAGCTTGACGACCTGAGATAATCTTAACCATTTAAATCAAAAACGATGAACTATAGATTATATATCGCCGGAATCGCCGCGATGCTGTGTCTTGGCAGTTGCGAGGATGACGACAAGACGGCTCCCCTGGAGGCCAATATGAAATGCGACCGCACCGAGGTCGCGGCAGGCGAGACGGTGTGCTTCATGGACCGCTCGTCGGGCAACCCGGCGCGCTGGGACTGGACGTTTGAAGGTGGCGAGCCTGCCACATCGCAGCTTTTCTCTCCCGAGGTGGTCTACACTCGCCCGGGAACATACAGCGTGACTCTCCGCGTGGGCCGAGGTGACAACAATTCCGAGAAGGTGTTCTCAAGCCTCATCACGGTGGCATATCCAGATGAGGTCTCAGCCGATTTCGAGGCCGACAAGCTAAACGCCTACAACACCGACGACGTGACCTTCACTGATCTCTCGGCAGGATTCCCCAATACGTGGGAATGGACGTTCACCACAGCTGAGGGTGTCAGTGTTACATCTACAGAGCAGAATCCCGTGATGAAGTTCGTGCCGGGTGTCTACACCGTGACCCTCAAGGCGAGTAGCCCGAAGTCGACATCTACCGTGACCAAGGAAAACTACCTCAATGTCATCGACCATGATGCCGTGGCTGCCGAGTTCGGCACGAGCACACCATTGATGATTATTGCCGGTGAGACCGTGACCTTCGAGGACCGGACGATGGGCCGTCCAGAGCAGTGGAGCTGGGAGTTCGAGGGTGCAGACACACCGACATCGACCGAGCGCAACCCGACCGTACGCTACTCCAGTCCGGGCCGTTTCAAGGTGAAGATGACCGCCAATAACGAGATCAACACCTCTACGTGTGAGAAGGATGCCTACGTGATGGTGCTCCCGTCGGCAGGCCTGAAAATGTGGTTCCCGTTCAATGGAAACTTGCAGGATATGAGTCCGAACAAGGATATTGTGATGAAGGAGCACTCTTCCGACCCGTCGAAGTGGAGCATAAAACTCGACTCTCCGTCGCGGCATGACGGCGACTGTTCCGCGCAGCTTGCCGGTGTATGTAAGACCAACACGGATGATTATGCGGTGCTTCAGATTGCGAATCCGGAACAGCTTCCCGGAGGTATGCAGCCGATGACTTTCGTGATGTGGGTTAAGGCCGACAAGTCGCTCGGCACTAAACTCGGCCTGTTCCAGCGTGGACGTCCTGCCAATAGTACCGGGAGTGACGGCATGTATGATGCCAACAATAAGGATCAGAATCAGTCGTGGGCTCGCCTTAACTCTACCGCATCATCCACTGAGGGCTTTGCGCGTTGGTATGTGAATGCTACCGGCCAGGGTTCGGCCTGCTCGGCAAATACTACAGACAAGAGCCTCCTTGACGACGAGTGGCACTGCATAGTGTTTGTCAAGGAATTTGCCGACGGTAAGTGTGTGACCAAGATTTATGCCGACGGCGAGCTTGGTGCTAAATCGACGGCACAGACGGCGAAAGACACGACAAAGGATCCGTTCTTTATCGGATGTACCACTCAGGTCACCAAAGCTAAACCCGATGTGACACACCCGCAGATCAACGTGCCTTTCATTGGCCTTATCGACGACGTGATGATGTACGACCGCTCATTCACGGCTGACGAGGTCAAGACCCTTTACGACATAATGAAGTAATCAAGATGTTAAGGTTTGACCCGTAGGGATGCTCCCGAGGAGCATCCGGAGTATTACCGGAGATCCGGATGTATCTGTCGCGGATGCTCCGTGGGAACATCCCTACGTTTTCACTGAATTGATGAAAAATGTATATAATATGATGAAACAAAGGATTTTTACCGCCATCATGGCGATGGCGCTCTGTCTGACGGCATCGGCTTTCGGACGTATAGGCCATGATGCCGTCGCCGCCATAGCCGAGAACAACCTTACCCCGACCGCCAAGGCCACGATAGAGAAGTATCTCGACGGCAAGTCGATTGTTTACTATGCCTCATGGATGGACAATGTGCGTCTGCAGCCTGCCTACAAACATACCGACGGATGGCATAGTGCGTCGTTCGACGCCAACGGGAAATCAAAGGTATGGAAGGACCGCTATCGCTCTAACCTCGGCATCAACACCGAGATGGCGAAGGTGGAGAACGGCAAATACAAGCAGATGACCGACTCTGCCGTGGCGGTGTCGATAAAGGTGCTCGTACATCTGGTCGGTGACATGCACTGCCCCGGGCATTGCTTCTTCGAGGACAAGTCGCAGAACGTGTATTTCTACCTCAACGGCGACGAGAAGTGGAAGTTCCACAAGTTCTTCGACGGCGGAGTGTTCGACAAAGGGCATAAGTGGTACTATGCCGACTATGTTTATCAGCTCGACCGTTGTTCCGATGCCGAGAAGGCCGACATGGTGAAAGGCTCGCTCATCGACTGGGAGGAGGGGAACGCCGCGATCATGCGTCCGCTCTATGACATCATCACTCCCGAACGCAAGTTTGACAAGGCCGAGACCTTCGATTTTGTGCAGGATATGGTGCATCTCACCGACTCGCAGATACTTAAGGCCGGCTACCGTCTGGCCCATGTGCTTAACTCGGTATTCGATCCTTCCTACGCGCCGAAATGGCAGCGACAGTAACATATGGCTTGCCGTAATATGGGCATATCGTTAGGGAGATCGGGTATTGTCGCTTTCATGGCTCTCAACGGCATGGCGGCTATGGCGCAGCGTCCCAACATACTTTTGCTGGTGAGCGACGACCATAGCGCCTTTGCTATGGGCTGTTACGGCAATCCCGACGTGAGGACCCCCAATCTCGACCGTCTTGCGGCGCAGGGCGTGAGGTTCGACCGCTGCTATGCGGCATCGCCGCAGAGTGTGCTTTCGCGCGCGTCGATAATGACAGGCCGCACACCGGTGGCCGTCAACATGACCAGGTTCAACGTCCCTCTTGCCCGGCGCTATCGGACTTTTCCGGAGGATCTGCGCGACAGCGGCTATTATACGGGACTTGCCGGGCGAGGCTATCATCTCGACGGGCCTGTCTCCGGCATCAACGGACGTGCGGGCCGGATAAAGCTGGTGGCGGACTATTATGACAGTCAGGGGTTGGTGACGTTTCCCGAACGCATGGACACGTGCATGACGGTGACTGATGCAATAAAGGGTGAGAATCACCAGGGGATAAACCGCCAGTTCCGCGACTTCATGGAGTTTCGCGACAAGGATAAGCCGTTTTTCCTCCAGTTGTGTTACGCCGATCCCCACACTCCGTATGACGCGCCGTCGGTGCATGATTCCGACGGCATAACATTACCGCCGTATTATCCCGACACGCCCGGGGTGAGGAAACACCTTGCGGCATATTACGATGAGATAAACCGGCTCGACTCTGACATCGGTGAAGTGCTCGACTACCTCGACGAGACCGGGTTGGCCGACAGCACGCTCGTGATATTCACCGGCGACAACGGAGGCGCGCAGTTCATGGGCAAAGGCACGCTGTATGATCCCGGAGTCCGTGTCCCTCTCATAGTGCGATGGCCGGGGCATGTGGCTTCTGGTGTTGACCGGCATCCGGTGTCAAACATGGATATCTCGGCCACATGTCTTGATGCCGCAGGCTTGCCCGTGCCGGAAGTGATGGAGGGTAGGAGTCTTTTTGCCACGCACGGGGCGGATGATGGTTCGGCGCGTTACGTGTTCTGCCAGCGTGGAAACCACGGGACGAACACTCTCCCCTACGACACGTCATGTTTCGACCAGCAGCGTTGTATCATAGGCGATAGATACAAGCTCATATACAATATCATGCCCAATGACCGGTGGATTCCGGTGGATGTGGCCGAATATCCGCATTTTGTAGAACTCCACCGGATGCATGAGGCCAGGGCGCTTGAGCCTGCGTTCAGCAAGCTCTATTTTTCTACAACGCGCCCGATGTTCGAGTTGTATGACATCGTTGATGATCCGTATGAGACGGTCAATCTCGCCGACAATCCCGCTATGCTCTCCGTCCGCGACGATCTCATCACCCGTCTTACCCACAAGATGATTGACGACGAGGACTTCTGCCCGCTTCCCCATCCTAAAATATATGAGCAACGATAAACGTTGTCAATGTAGGAGTGTGACCGCAGGACTAATTATCCGACGTGTACATTGCCACAGTCATTTAATGTGAAATAATTTATCAATATGGGAAATATGACATCAAGAGTCTTATGGGTGTTGATTAGCACTGCTATGTTCTGTGCATCGGCAGTATCGGTGGTGTCCTGCCGTCCGGTTGAGAAAGGTCCGGAGGTGACGTGGAACGATACGCTGCGGTTGCCTCCGATGAAGGGCGATTCGGTCAATATCGGAGTGGCCGGGGCGTTTGCCGGTATGGCAGGCGACAGGCTGATGATTGCCGGAGGCGCCAATTTCCCTGACGGTTTTCCGTGGACCGGAGCCAAGAAGGTCTGGCATCGCGATCTCTACGCCTACGACCTGACTTCAGGCGAGTGGACGGTGTATCCCGATTTTCTTCCGCAGCCTATGGGCTACGGTGTGTCGGTGACTCTGCCCGAGGGTGTGATGCTCATTGGCGGCAACAATGCCGACGGAGGCATAGACTCGGTGTACATGCTCTCTGCCGCTGACGGACACCCGCAGTTGCGCGGCGACGTATTCCCGGCGCTTCCGTTCGCTCTGTCGAACGGTGCCGGTGCTATGGTCGACGGCAAGGTGTTCGTGGCAGGCGGCATCCAAGGAAAAGATGATGGAGAGAGTGCCTCGCATGCCTTCGTGATGCTCGATCTCGACAGTAAGGATGAGGGATGGCAGGTGCTGGAGCCGTGGCCAGGGCCGACGCTGGGATTCAGCGTCGCCGCAGCAGCCGACGGTCGTTTCTATCTCTTTGGCGGACGCGACTTCGGCCCTGACAGGGATATCACGGTAAGCACGGCGGGATTCGCCTATGACCCGGCTTCCGGCGAGTGGTCGGTCCTCGAAGGCGAGTTCCCGGTGATGGCCGCTACTGCCGTCACGCTCGGAGATGACATATGGTTTTTCGGTGGGGTGGAGGAGATACTTCCCACCGCCCCTGACCATCCGGGATTCTCGCGTACTTTGCGGCGCTATACGCCTGCGACAGGTGAGATTGCGGTGGTCGACGAGGCTCCCGCACCTCTAACCGTCACCACTACCGCCGTCATGCTGCCGGACAGTACGGTTGCCATAGCAAGTGGCGAGGAGCGCCCGGGCGTGCGCACTCCTCTGGTGCTGCGCTGCAAAATAAATCAGTAAGTAACCGTATCGCATTTCATGGCGGAGTTACTTGACGAACAGGGTAATAAAAGATTATATAAGGTGCAATAAACCGGTACTAATTGTGGGGTGGCTGTGTCGCTGGATGACATGGCCACCTTTTTCTGTCGCCGCCCGTCAGAGTCATATACGGATTCAGTCTATAACATACGGCGGTTCGGGAGGGATGTGCCCGGACAGTATGCGCCATTCCGCAGGATAGAGGTTGTTGGCGCGGTTGCCGAGGTTCTTCACAAAGCCGAGCGGGTGTCTGCCATAGGTGAGCAGCACGAATCCCCGGGGCGTGTCCTCAGGTAATGTGACGGCCTCGCGCCGCAGGTAGGCTATGGCGGTGGAGTAGTCTACATCTACCTCGGGAAACGCATCTCGGCGCAAGGCTGTGGATAACGCCAGCCGTTGCGACGGTATGGCGTCACGTCCTTTCAGCGTGGCGATCTCCACGCCGAGGGTCACCGTGTCGAGTTTCACTGACATGTCGAGCGCCATGGCGCTCCATCGCGCCGGGAGAGCCACGATTTTACCTCCACGGTTGCGGATATCGTAATCTTCGGGAGCGTCGAGCCAGTCGCGGCATGCCTGCGGCACTTCAGCTTCCGGACGTTTCTTCCCTTTCTCCTTGCCTCCGGCTTTTCCTCCGCGTGTGCATGCCGAGGATGGCGTGCCTTTCGACACCATGAATATGGCAAGTCCCTCGCCACGCACACGGCCCGGCACAAAATGGGTGCACCCGTCGGTGGTGACTGCGCCCCACTGCTCCGGCAGGTCGAGCGGCATGTGGATAGCCTCGGGATACTCCCCGAGAATCCAACCGAGCATCTCCTCGTTTTCGGCCCGGTTGAATGTGCATGTCGAGTATATCATCACTCCTCCCGGGCGTAGCGCCTCCCAAAGGTTGGCGATAATCTCCCTTTGGCGTACCGCACACTCCTGCACAAGCGCCGGAGTCCACTGCCTGACGGCTTCGGGGTCCTTGCGGAACATACCTTCGCCGGAGCATGGCACGTCGGCTACTACTATGTCGAACGTATGGCGCAGCTTGCGGAAGCGCGCCGTGTCGCCACGGGTCACCATGGTCGCCGCGCTCCCCCATTTAGCAAGATTTTCGGCGAGCACGGCTGCACGTGCGGGCATGTATTCGTTGGCCACGACAAACGAGCCGGCAGGCAAGGAGTCGATTGAGGCTGTGGTCTTGCCGCCGGGTGCTGCGCATGCGTCGAGCAGGAGCACTCCCTCTGCTGGGCCTAAGGACTCGACGGCGCGGCGCACTGCGAGCGCGACGATCATCGACGATGCGTCCTGCACGTAGTAGAGGCCCTGGTGCATGGCCGGATCCCATGTGAACGGCGCCCTTGCGTCGAGCCAGTAGCCTGCGGGGCACCATGGTACGGTCGTTACGCCCTGCGGCGTGGCCGCTCCTTTGCCGGGGTTGACACGCACACTTACGGAAGGTTCTTCTGCGAGAGCCTCCTCAAGGCCCGGGAAGGGGCTTTTAAAATCTTTAGGTAGCATATTCTAATGTGGCGCAAGTGGGGTTCTTTGCTTGTTTTGTGGAGAATGCTTAACTTTGGGTATGCTGACTCCGATCCATGCCATATGCCTGCGCACGGTGCGCTATAGCGACCGCAACAACATACTCACGCTCTACAGCCGCGAGCGCGGGAGGCTGTCGGTGCTTCTCGCTTCGGGCACGGGCCGCGAGGCGGCACGGCGGCGTGCCTTGACGATGCCTTTGAGCATGGTGGAGGGTGTGGCCGACCTGCGTGCGGGGCATGAGCTTGCTTCGGTGCGCGACCTGCGTGCGATGACCGCTCTGCCGTCTCTCCATGCCGATCCTGTGAAGATCTCTATAGCGATGTTCCTGACGGAGCTTCTCGGCGTGGTTGTGCCCGACGGTGAGCCTGACGTGCGACTTTTCGACTTCATGGCCGAGGCCGTGGCTGCGCTCGACGCTTGTGAGTGTGGCACTGCCAACTTCCATCTGGCGTTTCTATACCGGCTTGGCCATTTCATCGGCATAGAGCCAGACGTGGGCACATACCGGAAAGGTGCGGTGTTCGACATGCTTGAAGGCGTGTTCCGGGCTACTCCGCCGCTCCACCGCCATTTTCTCACGGGTGAGGATGCAGAGGGGGTGGTGATGCTGAGCCGCATGCGTTGGGACAATCTGCGGGCGTTCCGCATGCGCCGTGGCGACAGACGCCGCATAATGTCGGCTATGCTCGACTATTACGGGCTGCACTACGCGCGCCTTACGGGATTGCGCTCGATGGAGATTCTGGGGGAGCTGTTTGACTGACCGCACCCGGCAGCCGGCGCGCGTTCAGAATTCCAGGTCGCGTCCTTCGGGAGGATTCTCGCCGTACCACTTGGAGTAGGCGAGATAGTTGCGGGCTATCTTCTGGTTGATCTCGCGTGATTTCTCGGGATCGACCATCTTCATGAACTTCGCGGGTACTCCGGCCCACAGCTCACCGTCGCCTATCCTGGTGTTGGAGAGCACCACAGCACCTGCGGCTACCTGTGCTCCGCGTCCCACCTCTACGTTGTCCATCACCACAGAACCCATGCCGATGAGGGCGTAGTCGTTGATCTTAGCCCCGTGGATGGTGACGTTGTGGCCTATCGACACGTCGTTGCCTATTTCTATGGTGGATTTCTGGTATAGCGTGTGGAGCACTGAGCCGTCCTGTATGTTTACCCGGTCGCCGATGCGTATGGCGTTGACATCGCCGCGGATCACGGCGTTGAACCATACGCTGCAGTCGCGTCCCATCACTACGTCGCCCACGATGGCGGCGTTGTCGGCGAGGAACGTGCCTTCGCCTATCTGCGGCGTGAAGCCGCATACTGATTTTATAAGTGCCATTGTCGTTAAAGGAGTTTTATATAGTTGAAAGGCGGCATCTGCCCTTATCGGCATATGGGTGCGCATGCCGATTCGAGCCAGTGTAGAGAGTCGCCCCGGAGGAATGGCGAGAGCGTCGAGAGCACCTTCCGGTGGTAATCGTCGAGCCACGCAATCTCCGTGTCGGTGAGGATGCTCATGTCGAGCAGTGTGCGGTCGAACGGGAAGAGCGACAGCACCTCGAACTTCAGGAAGCGTCCATGCTCGGTGTCGGCGGCCTCGGTGGTGAGCACGAGGTTCTCGCATCGGATGCCGTAGCGTCCGGCCAAATAGAGGCCCGGCTCGTCGGATGTCACCATGCCCGGGCGCAGTGCCACGGGATTTTCCTGCAAGCGTATGCTCTGCGGTCCTTCGTGCACGTTGAGGAAGAATCCTACGCCGTGGCCTGTGCCGTGGAGGTAGGTCTTGCCCTCCTGCCATAGGAACTGCCGGGCGAGCACGTCGAGCTGTGCGCCGCGTGTGCCTTCTGGGAATACGGCACGGGCGAGCGCGATGTGGCCTTTGAGCACGAGTGTGAAGTCGTGGCGCTCCTCGTCGGTCGGGTTTCCGAGCGATATTGTGCGCGTGATGTCGGTTGTGCCGTGGAGATACTGTCCTCCGGTGTCGATAAGCAGCAGGCCCTCGGGGCGGAGCACGGCGTTGGTCTGCGATGTCGGTTCGTAGTGCACGATGGCTCCGTGGTCGGCATATCCGGCTATGGTGCCGAAGCTGTCGCCACGATAGCTCGGGTGCTCGGCTCGGAACCGGCTCAGGGTGTCGACCACGTCGAGTTCGGTCACGGTGTCACCTGCCTCCAATCGCGCGGTGATGTCGGTGATGGCATTGACCATCGCTGCTCCCTCGATGGCCATGGCATGGCGGAGGTTGCGCAGTTCCACATCGTTTTTCTCGGCCTTCATCGCCGGTACTGGTGATGGTGCGAACACCCATTCGATGCCCGGGGTGCGTGCTACGGATGCGGGGAGCGTGGCCGGGTTGGCCAGGATTTTTACGGATGTCGATGCGAGGAACCGTGGGGCATCGTCGTATGGGCGCATCCGTATGGAGTATCCTCCGAGGTAGGCGCGCACGTCGTCGCCCGCTTTCGCGAGGTCGATGAACAGCGTGCCGCCGTCGGGGGCCACGTAGAGCGTGGCCGTGAACACGGGATTGAACTCCACGTCGCTGCCTCGAAGGTTGAGCAGCCATGCGATGGAGTCAAGTTCTGTGAGATACATGGCCTCGGCGCCGGCCTCTGCGATTGCTTTGCGCAGCCGGCCGAGCTTGGCCGACGCCATTTCGCCAGCATGCTGCTCGCCGAGGATATATATCGGGTCGGAGGGGAGGGGAGGACGGTCGGTCCAGAGGGTGTCGGCGGGACGGAATTCCGTGTCGGTCGTTATCGAGTGGCGGGAAAGTTCCTCCTCCAGGGCGTCGAGCGAACGCTTGGTGAAGAGCATGCCGTCGAGTCCGACCTTGGCGCCGGCGTGTGATACATTAATTATATACGCGTAGATGGAGGGTGTGGACGGAAGCCCTTCCTTCATCAGCTCAATCGAGGTGCCTTCAAGCTGGGCGGCAGCCTGGAGGAAGTAGCGCGAGTCGGTCCACAGGGCTGCGGTGTCGAGGGTCACGACGAGCGTCCCCGCCGAACCGTTGAAGCCGGAGAAGAATTCCCGCACGTGCCAGTGGCGTGACATGTACTCGCTCTGGTGTGGGTCTACGTGGGGTATGATCGTGGCAGATATGCCTTTATGCCTCATTATGCGCCGCAGGGCCTCAAGGCGCTGTATTATTATGTTCGGATTCATTGCCGGAAAGATTTGGGAAAGGGTGGATGACGTGAATATTTGCAAACTTACAAAAAATATTGCTCGGATTGATGGGAATTTAAAAAATTAGTCGTAAATTTGCGCTGCAATAACGGGCATATTACCGCATTTGTCTGCTACAATAGTCAGCTTTGCAGGTGTTTATCCGATTATCGCGGACAGTGCATTGAAATTTTTCCTCTAAAAATTTGCATATATCGTGAAAGGTGCTTAACTTTGCACCCGCTTGACCGCCACAAGGGCGGCTTAAGCGATACGATAAGAAAAGAGATGCCTCTTTAGCTCAGTTGGCCAGAGCACGTGATTTGTAATCTCGGGG
>NZ_CAJTYX010000036.1 GCF_910583865.1 uncultured Muribaculum sp. | reverse complement strand
CTTTCAAGATGTTGGACTCTCTGATTTATGGTTTAGCGGACAGTAATAAATTAAAATAAAAAATAGCCGAAGAATAGAGGTTGTACTCCATCCACGGTAAGAAATTCACCGTTAGAGCCGATTATTGACGGATTGTCTCCTACTGCTTATCGCAATCTTCGAAGCAATCTCTAAAGAAAAAAGCGATGTGCTGAATTTTCAACACATCGCCATCTTAGTGGGTTGGGGAGTGTGGTGTCAGAAGCGGCCGAGGCATGCGTCGAGTTCGCGGGTGATGGCCTCGCGGTCGAGGTGCTGGCCGATGAACACGAGCTTGACCATGCGGTCGCCGTAGTGCTCGTGCCAGTCGCGCATCATGTCGGGATTCTGCTGCATGAGCATCATCAGGTCATCTTCCGGAGCGGTGGCATACCATTGGCCAGCTTCGGTGAGTTTCTTTTGGATACCTGCCTGCTCGAACAGGTAGGACATCTCCGGGCGCTGCTCGAAGTAGAGCACGCCTTTGGTGCGGACCACGTTGCGCGGCCATTTCTTGTCGAGGAAGTAGTCGAACCTGTTGAGGCCGAACGGATCGCGGCGGTAGTAGACGAAAGTCTGTATACCGTATTCCTCCGCCTCGCCCTCTCCGTCATGGTGATGGTGGTTGTGATGGTGGTGGCCGTGCTCTTCTTCGTCATGATGACGGTGTCCGTCATGGTCGTAATCGCCATCATGGTCATGATGGTCGTCATCGTGGTCGTGGTGGTGCTCCTCGTGATGATTGTGATGGTCGGCCTGTGCTTCAAGTTCCTCCTCTTCCGAGACCGGACGTTCGAGTTCGCGCACCCATCCGGCGGAAGTGGCGACTTTCTCGAAGTTGAACAGGTGGGTGTCGAGCAGTCGCGCAATGTCCACGTCGGCGTAGTCGGTGTCGATGATCTCCGCTTTCGGCTGTATCACGCGCACGATCTCGCGTATGCGTTTGAGCTGGTCGGAAGCCACTTCGGAGGCCTTGTTGAGGAGGATGATGTTGCAGAACTCTATCTGCTGTATGACAAGGTTTTCGATGTCCTCGTCGTCGATGTCCTTCTTGGTGAGGTCGCGGCCGCAGTCGAATTCGCTCTGTAGCCTCAGGGCGTCGACCACCGTCACTATGCAGTCGAGGCGCGGTATTCCGTTTTGGCCATATTCAGCACCCATGTATGGGATGGAGCATATGGTCTGGGCTATCGGGGCGGGTTCGCAGATGCCGCTCGCCTCGATCACTATGTAGTCGAATCGGTGGAGGGCGATGATGTCCTCGATCTGCTTCACGAGGTCCATCTTCAGCGTGCAGCATATGCAGCCGTTCTGAAGGGCCACGAGCGAGTCGTCGGCAGTATCGACCACTCCACCTTTCTGTATGAGCGACGCGTCGATGTTCACTTCGCCGATGTCATTGACAATCACGGCGAAGCGTATGCCGCGCTCGTTGGAGAGGATATGGTTTACCAGTGTTGTCTTGCCGCTGCCGAGATAACCGGTCAGCAGCAGTACGGGGGTCTGTTCTTTTTTAGTTGACATGGCGTGTTTATTGTACTTTACAAGATTATTCTACGGTGACCGACTTGGCGAGGTTGCGCGGCATGTCGACATTGCACCCCTTCATTATCGCGATATGATAGGCGAGCAGCTGGAGCGGGATGGCGGCGATGACGGGCGATATGGCTTCTGGTACGGGCGGAATCTCAAGCACATGGTCGGCGATGGCCGGGATTGTAGTGTCGCCTTTGGTGACGATGGCTATCACGGAGCCTCCGCGCGCTTTCACCTGCTGTATGTTGGAGATGACTTTCTCGTGGAGGTCGTCGTCGGGAGCTATCACCACTGTCGGCATTTCCTTGTCGATGAGGGCTATCGGGCCGTGCTTCATCTCAGCGGCGGGGTATCCTTCGGCATGGATGTAGCTGATTTCCTTAAGTTTGAGTGCGCCTTCGAGCGCGCTCGGGTAGTTGTAACCGCGTCCGAGGTATAGGAAGTTGCGCACGTAGGTGTAGGTGGCCGAAAGCTTCTCTATCTGCGGGTTCAGTTTGAGTGTCTCAGTGATGAGTGCCGGGAGGCTCTGCAACGAGCGCGCCACCTCGGTCAGCTGCTCCTTGCTTACAGTGCCTTTGAGCTGCCCTATGGCGAGAGCGAGCATGGCAAGCACGGTCACTTGTCCTGTGAAAGCCTTGGTAGAGGCCACGCCTATTTCCGGGCCGACGTGGATGTATGTGCCTGTGTGGGTCTCGCGTGCTATCGATGAACCGACGACGTTGCATACGCCGTAGACAAACGCTCCCTGCTCCTTGGCAAGCTTTATAGCGGCAAGGGTGTCGGCAGTCTCTCCGCTCTGCGATATTGCTATCACGACGTCGTCTGGGCGTATGACCGGGTTGGCGTAGCGGAATTCGGAAGCGTATTCTACGCGTGTCGGTATGCGGGCGAAATTCTCGATGAGGCGCGCCCCGATCAGTCCGGCGTGCCACGACGTGCCGCACGCCACGATGAGGATGCGGCCTGCGTTGATGAAACGGTCGGGATGGTCGCTCACGCCGGAGAGCTTTATGGCTGTGCCGTCGGCGGCGATGCGGCCTCGTATGCAGTCGAATATCGTGTTGGTCTGCTCGAATATCTCCTTGAGCATGAAGTGGGGGTAGCCGCCTTTCTCGAGTTGCGACACCGACATGCGGAGGGTCTGGATGTCGACGGTCGACTCTTCGTTGTCGGTGGTGATGACCTTGAGAGGTTCGTCGCGGGTGATGATGGCGATTTCGTTGTCGCGGAGGTAGACCACTCGGTTGGTGTAGTCGATGATAGGTGAGGCGTCGGAGGCGATGAACGTCTCGTCGTCACCTATGCCGATCACGAGCGGCGAGCTCTTGCGGGCGGCGATTACCGTGTCGGGACAGTCGGAGTCGATTACCGCTATGGCGTAGGCCCCGATCACCTGGTTGAGGGCCTCGCGCACTGCATCGAGAAGCGTGCAGTTGTTGTTGGACTGAATATATTCGATTAGCTTGACCACCACCTCGGTGTCGGTCTGGCTGACGAACTCGCAGCCATGCTGCATGAGCGCCTGTTTGAGTACGTTGTAGTTCTCGATGGTTCCGTTGTGGACAATCGCTATCTTCCCGTTGGTGCTGTAGTGGGGATGGGCGTTCACGTCGCTCGGCTCGCCGTGGGTGGCCCATCTTGTGTGGGCTATCCCTACTGTGCCTGTGATGTCCTTTGACTGGCAGAATGCCTCAAGTTCGGCTACTTTGCCGGTGTGCTTGTAGATGTTCAACTTGCCTTCCGGATTGATCATGGCCACTCCGGCGCTGTCATATCCTCTGTACTCAAGACGGTGGAGGCCCTTGACAAGGATGTCATATGCTTCCCGGTGTCCGATGTATCCTACTATTCCACACATAGATAAGTCGATAATTTATAGTTAGTCGTTAAATAATAGCCATAGGTTGTGACTTTTGCAACGTGCAAATTTACGAATTTTTAGCGGACGATGAGAAAAAACTTTTGCCTATGTCAACGCGGGCGCATCGCCGCGAGGTTGCGCAGCAGTCCGGCGAGCTTGGCGCGTTTTACGGCGGAGTGCGAGAATATGCGGGAGAAACCGTCAGGCGTCATCGAGGCGATATCGTTGTCTCGCAGCGATAGGAATGAGTCTGACGGGCGGAATTCGTCGATGTCGGTGGGCAGGGCGCCGGCGTTGAGAGGGCATACGCTCTGGCAGGTGTCGCAGCCGTAGATGCGTCGTCCCGGGTCGGGCGCGTCGTCAGGGAGCGGCCCGCGATGCTCTATGGTGAGGTAGGAGAGGCAGCAGCGCGCGTCGATGGTTGAATCGCCGGCGATGGCCTTCCCCGGGCATGCGCGGATACATCTGTCGCATCCTTCGGGGCACGACAGCGTGCATGGGTCTGAAGGTTGCAGCCGAAGGGTGGTGACTATCTCGCCGAGGAAGCATGCCGACCCGTGGCCCGGCACGATGAGCTGCGCGTTGCGTCCGACAAACCCTATGCCGGCTTTCACGGCCCAGTACCGCTCCATCAGCGGCGCGGTGTCCACGCATATGCGGAATGCCGCGTCCGGATTCTGTGCCGACAGGGATTCGACAACCTGCTCCAGACAATTGCGCACCACTTCGTGGTAGTCGCGCCCGTAGGCATACCAGGCAAACTGCGGCGCGTCGCCGCTCTGGCGCGTGGCGGGAAAATAGTTGAATGCCGCGACTATGATGCTCCTTGCGCCGTCAAGAAGGTTGCGCGGGTCGCGGCGCACCTCGGGGTATCGCGCGAGGTAATCCATCGAGGCATGGTTGCCGTCACGCAGCCATCTCTCACGCCTTTGCCATGCCTCCGGGTCGACCTGTGCAGCCTCGGCCACACCCCATCTGAGCGCGCCCGCAGCCTGCATGATATCGTCAAGATTCATAATCATGCACAAATTTACGAAATTACCGGTGCACGGTGAAATATAGACAGGTGCCGCGTCGGAATCCAGCGCGGCACCTCGGGTTTGGAACTTCAAGTTTTCAAACAATCTTAAACTTACCTAATCTTTATTTTTATTTGAGGTTTATAAATGCGAATGCAGTGTTTATCGGAAGAGCACTTTCTCCGTAGTGCCGTCGGAGTAACGTACGATGTGGATGCCGTTGCCCGGATTCTCAATGCGTACACCCTGGAGGTTATAGACGGCCTCGATATCCTTGTGCTGCTTAAGCTCCACGCCTTTTATGGCGGATGTGCCTCCTGCGGCGAATATCTCTACTTCTGCAAGTGCCGGATAAGCATATATATTATTGTTCAGGGTGATTGACACATGCGAGGTTTTCACGTCGCTTCCGAATATATGCTCTACCGATGCCTTCTTGCCGATATTGGTTATCACTGCTCCCGGTATGGCCACGAACTTGCCGTTGTCCTTGTACTTGACAGTGACATCCTTTACGACCTCGCTCATCTGGTCATTCTCATTGAGCGCGTAGTTGTCGTCAGGGAAGTAAAGACGTATCTTGGTGGGCGTGCACTCTTCGGCCAGCTCGAATATGATGTCGATATCGTCCTCATATCCGGAAGCTTCCTCTATCGCCTCCAATGCGTTGCTCTTGGTGTCGCCATCGGTCAGGCCGGATACGGTGTAAGTATCGTAGTAGTCGTCCCACCCCGGTCCGTAGGGGTACTGGTAGACAGTGGCGGCAAGTCCCGACAAGATGTTTTTCGCGTTTGGATCATCGACGATGGCCGACATGCTGCGGGTCTTGGAATACTCACCGTTGGTAAGATCGAATGTCAGTGCGGTTACACCTACGCCCTTTGCGGCAATCTCGACATTGAAACTGCTTGAGGCTGCATCCTCGGAGATATTCGTGATTTCGACATTGGCATTTGAAGCGGAGGCTTTAAGCTCGAAATTATCAGCACGGGTCTCGCCATTGAGCGAGTAGGGGATATTGATTACCGACTTCTCACCCATCTTCACGAGAACGTCATTCGGGAGGGTGAAGGAGATCTGGGTGGCTTGGCGGCCATATACCTCGAACTCCCATATGCGCGGGGTGATGATGGCGTTGAAGTTGTTCGGTGCCAGGCGGACGAAGCGTGCTGCGGTCGGCTCGATATAGTCATATTTGATATTGTCGCCGGCGCGTCCGTTTCGGTCGACCGCCTCGGTCCATGTCTCGCCGTCGTTGCTCAGCTCGATGCGGTAGTTGGCTATGTTGTCGCGGTCCTCGTCGCCCGACTTGCAGTCGAATATACCGAATCCATAGATGATGAATGGATCCATAAGGTCAATCACCACATAAGGATATTTGCAACTTGTGCACCATTTTGCATCCGTATTTTCGGGTTTGCGCACTCCGTCGAGGAGGTTTGCTCCACCCTGTGCGCTATTTGCGGGAGTGCTCTGGTCAACGATTTTCTTGCCGAGCGCAATGTTGGCAATTTGGTTGAAGCGATCTTCCGTCATGCCTTCCACTACGAAAGCCTCGGCTTCGCCGCTTCCTAAGGTATTTGTAAGTTTTGCCTTTACTTTGAACGAGCCTGTTGATTCCACCACTACGCGTGTGTCCGGCTTTGATGCGTCGGCACCCTCGGCGAAGCGGAGTCCTTCGGGGAGAGTCCACAGGCATTCCGTGGTATTGCCTGCCGCTACGGCATGAAGTTCAATTACGTCGCCGACCTTGGCGTAGCTGCATGAGGTGATTATCTCTACCACAGGGGCAGACTGTCCGGCGAACCCGGCCTTGACAGAGGCGGTCTTGCCTGTGGAGGAGTTTTTCATTACAGGCACAACCTTGATTTCTACAGAAGCCTCATCGGCATTGCGCTTGATCTCAGGGATGTAGTAGGCTTCGTCGCGGGTCTGTCCCACGAGGGTCTGCTTGCCTGCGGCATCAGCCACATATATGTCGAAATGGTCGAGATCGGCGTTGTCGGCCCAGTCCCAGGTGACGCGCAGGTCTCCTCCATCTTCGCCGAGCTTGTTGAGTATGGCGAGGTTGGAGATTTCGACGGCTTTCGGCGAGTAGCCTTCAGGGATAATGGAGAGTTGGCCGAGACGCATCTCATAGGCGGCTATCTCAGGGTCGGCTTTCAGGTCGAAGCCCACCATGTAGACGGTCTTGCCTTTTGCGGATGACAGGTCATATACGGCAACCGTCCATCCGTTGGACTGCGATGTAGAGCGTGCGGCTATCTCAAGGTCGGGATTTACCGAGCTTGACGTGGAGAGCCTGAGCACGGGAGTGAGTGTATTGTTGCTTTTGTAGACGAGGCGCAGCTCTCCACCGTCGCACTTGGCCGCCATCTTGTAGAGGCGCATGAGGTTGGAGCCTGCCGGGAGCGTACCTGCTATCAGCATGGAATTGCCGCCGGAGTATGCATCGTCCCAGTCGATCGATTCGGTGAGCCCGTCACCGTTTTCGATCCACCATCGCCATGTCGGGAGTATCCCCTGCATGCCGCCGTGGCTCCAGTCGCGTGAGCCGGCGTTCACGCCCTCGACGAAGCGGTGTTTGCCTACTCCGACATTGAAGTTGGTAGTGAACGGGAACGCGTCGATGGCCGTTGCCTCGACCATGGCTCCGGAGAGGCCGCGCCAGCTTGGCGACCATGACGAACCTTTCTTCACGATAGTGGAAGGATCTCCGGCTTTGTTCACATAGGTGCCGCGCTCGTTTTCGTAGGTCTTGCGCATCGCCTCATAGGCTTTCTCCCCGCGAGCGTCCGGTTTGTAGAAATATGATTCGACATTGGATTTCCATATCTTGTCCTCGGGAACGAACAGTGCGAGAGATGTCACATGGCCTGTGCGTGTAAAGCCGTTGTCCAGGTCGCGTGCGAAGCCCATGAGTCCGGCGCGTCCGCATTCGATGCCGGAATAGATGCGGTGGAATATCTCCTCCTGGGTGCATCCGATGCGCGAAGCATAGCTGCGCCAGTCCTCTACCGCGCCGTAGTCGAGGAAGTGGGAACTGCGCGGGTTGGTCTTTAGCATGTCGACATATGGCTTGGTGCTTGCGTCGTACCACACAATCTCCATTGTGTTGTCGCCGTCGGCCTGGGCCAGGGAATAGAAGTATTCCACCCATTCGACCCAAGTGCTCTGCAGCTCCTGGTTGCTTTCATCGTTGATGAAATATCCGTCATAGCCGTAGTATTTCGCCATCTCGTAGAGTTTCTTCGCATAGGGGAACTCATTTCCGTTGCGGCTGACAAGCTGCTTGGCCCACATGCCGCCGTTATTGGTGCCCTGAAGGAATATGTTGGCAAACGCCTTTGTGCCGTTGATATGAGCGGCATCGATGGTGGGTGCCGGCGGGATGACGATAATGCCTTCATCGTCGGCCCCACCCCAGTTGACGAATTTTTCTATATATTGCCAGAACGTGGGCGTATAACCGATGAAGTCATCGTAGCCTTGGGCGGCACATAGTCCGCACATCTTTGAGGTGACGGTGGCGGTCATAAGCTGTCCTTCGGCGAATTGCTCGGCATTTGCCTTCATGACTTCGGGAGTAGCGACACGCTGTTTTAGCGGTACGCGTGAACGGTTGAATTTGGCGTCCTTGTCGTAGGAGGGCGTCCAGTTGCGGATATCGTCGGGAAACCAACACCCGGCATAAGGCTGCTGCGCGACAGCCAACCCGCCTGTCAAGGTCAGTAGAAGAGTCGATGTGAGTAATGATCTGAGTCTCATGTGTATATAAATTGGGGTTAAAATGCGCTATGATTCGACCCTGCAAAGTTACTGACTCAAATATCCGCCTAAGTGACTGTGTGATATGAATGTGTCCGTCTGGGCGCATAAATCCACGTATTGATGTACGTCTGCATCCATTCATACAGGCAGACGTAGATTTTCTGCATACGGACACAAGAACGGCGATGTGCCGTATCTGGCACATCGCCGTAAATTATAGTAGTTTTGTATTACATCGGAATCGGGGCGAACTCGTAACCTTGGTCGCGCAGCCACTCGATGGCGCGGGGCAGCGCGTAGCGCAGGTTTGCCTCTGCCTTCAGAGAGTCATGGAACACGATGATGGAGCCGTTGCGCGCATAGCGGCGCACATTCTTGAGCACGCTGTCTCCGTTGAGCTTGCGCGAGTAGTCGCGGGTGACGACGTCATACATCACGATGTTGAAGTGCTCTTTGATGATTTTGGCCTGTCCCCAGCGCATGATGCCGTGGGGCGGCCGGTAGAGCGGGCTGTAGATGAGGTTGTCGGCCTCCTTGATATTGCGCAGGTAGTTGCGCGAGGTCTCCTTGAAGCCTTGCAGATGGTTCATCGTATGGTTGCCCCAGCTGTGGCCACGACGCTTTATCTCTTCGAGCAGTTCGGGATGACGGCGCACGTTGTCGCCGACGAGGAAGAATGTAGCTTTGATGCCGTAGTGGTCGAGGAGGTCGAGAATCCATGGTGTCACTTCCGGAATCGGGCCGTCGTCGAACGTCAGGTAGACCGTACGCCTCTTCTTCCGCTTTATTCGCCAAATGGCTTCCGGGAACAGGATGCGGTAGAGCAGCGGGGGCTGCTCTATGAAGCGTGACGGCTTGAAACGGAAATACTTGCTCGCTTTCATCGGCCCGAAAGGCTATCCTTTTTCTGTGGTACGGTAGAAGCGGTTGAAGTCGACACCCTCTGCGGCAAGCTGCTTGATGGTCTCTTCAGGATCCCCACCGAGCGACACGTAGAGCTGCACCAGCTGCATGAAGTAGGTGTCGAAAATGTAGCGGTCGACGCGCGTGAGCGACTGGAACTTGGCGGGCGACAGGCTCTGTATGTAGAGCATGTACTGCTTGTAGAGGTCCACTTCGCGCTTGGCGATGGCAAGCCCTTTCTCGGTAAGGGCCTTGTCGCCGGTCACGGCGCCGAGGCGTCCGAAGAGGTCAGCTGTCTGGTAGCCGATCTGTATGCCGTAGGGGGCGGTGTATTCGGGCATCTTCTCCACCATGAGGTTGAGCACGTCGGCGGCGCGCGAGTAGCGCTGGTCGATATAGCGCTCAGTCTCCAGTCGCTTTTCGGGCGTCATCGACAGAGAGTCCTCTACGTAGAGCGCTTCCGCAGTCACGCCCTCGTTGTACAGCTCCGTGGCGAGGTCGAGCATGGCGCTGCGCGTGGTGGTGACCATACGGCGTACCGTCTCGTCGAGATATATGTCGCCGGCATCGGTAGTCTTGTCGAGGCCTCCCCAGCGGAACTTGTTCATCACATTGTCGTAGGCCTTGTCGGTGTTGACCGGAATCTGTCCGTGGAAGTCCTCGTTCTTTATGCCGCCTACCTCGTATGCCATGCCTGTCGAACGCATGAACGGCTGCAGGCCGAGATAATAGTCGTCGGGCACGGTCATGGCGAAGTAGAACGGGCGTTTCCATCCCTCCTTGGCGTTGGTGGCAAGCATGTCGATGGCTATCATCGAGCTTAGGCGCAGTCCGCTCTCGGCGTTGCCCCTCTGATCGAGGTCGATGGCCGGCGACAGCGCTGCGCGCTCGGCTTCGGTGGCACGTCCGGCGGCTACCATCTCGTCGGGATTGACGGGGATATACATGTTGGGGTGGCGGAACTCGTAGAGCCCGTAGGTGTTGTTCTTCGCGTCCTCGCGATATGCCTCTTTCAGGGCTGCAAGGGCGTTGACGCGCGTGGTGTCAGGTTCGATGAAGTATGTGAACTGGCGCTTGTCGTGGGCGTAGACGTCGGGAGTGGCGAGCATCGGTATGGCCGGGGCGTCGTAGGACGGGTGGCGAAGTTGGTCGACATACCAGTCGGTAGTGAGGTAGGAGAGGTTGACAACGCGCACGTCGGTGCGGTAGCCCTCAACTTCCTGGGCGTACCAGAGGGGGAAGGTGTCGTTGTCGCCGTTGGTGAACACTATCGCGTTGGGGTCGAGCGAGCTGAGGTAGTTCATGCCGAAGTCGCGGGCGGCATATCGACCCGAGCGGTCGTGGTCGTCCCATGTCTGCGACACCATCTGCAGCGGTACAAAGATGGCGAAGAGCATGGCTATGGCGGCACCGATCCAGTCGAGGCGCTTCCTGCGTGATTCCGCCGCCTTGGGATCTGCAAGTCCGGCTATGAGCCTCCATATGCCGGCGACACCCATGCCTACCCATATGGCGAAAGCATAGAACGATCCTGCGAATGCGTAGTCGCGCTCACGTGGCTGGTTGGGCACCTGGTTGAGGTAGATGACGATGGCGATTCCGGTCATGAAGAAGAGGAAGAACACCACCCAGAATTGCTCTATGCCCCTCTTGGAAGTGAATGCCTGCCACAGGAGTCCGATGATGCCGAGCAAGAGCGGTAGCATGAAGAACACGTTATGTCCCTTGTTGCCACTGCCGAGGTCCTCGGGGAGTAGCGATTGGTCGCCGAGTCGGGCGTTGTCGATCAGAGGTATACCGGAGATCCAGTTGCCATGGGTCACCTCGCCGTTGCCCTGTATGTCGTTCTGGCGTCCGGCGAAGTTCCACATGAAGTAGCGCCAATACATGTGGTTGAGCTGGTAGTTGAAGAAGTAGCGCAGGTTCTCAATGAAAGTCGGTTTTATGCGCATCGGCTTGTCGCCGAGCGGATTGCCGTTGGTGTCGACATAGTTGGTAGTGGCTACCGGAGTGCCTGTCATGCCGGTCCACTCGCGGTAGGCGTCGGCGAATTTGCCGTCGTACATGCGCGGGAAAAGCATGTTCAGCTCGGGAGTCATCTCGTAGTCGAGCTTAGTGCCGGTCACCTCGTAGCGGTCGGGCTGGTCGGGGGAAGTCTTTACCGTCTTTCCCCATAGGGCCTTGCCCTCCTTCTTAAGCGCTTTGGGCACTCCGTCGGCGCCTACCTCGTAGACTATGCCGGAGTTGAAGGTCTGACCGTAGAAGAGCGGGCGTTCGCCGTATTGCTCGCGGTTGAGGTAGGAGGAGAGGGCGAACACGTTGTCGGGCGAGTTCTGGTTCATCGGGGTATAGGCGTTGGATCGTATGAGCAGGAGCGCATAAGAGCTATAGCCTATGAATATTACCAGTATGCTGAGCACAACCACGTTGAATATCCTTACGGGTATCTTCTTGAGATAGATGCAGAGATACCACAGCAGGGCGCAGAATATCACGAGCGACACCATCCAGCTGTCGCCTATGAACGGGATGCCGGAGAAGAAAACCGTGAGGAAGAACGACGCGCGGATGCGTGCGGGGCTTTTCTGTCTGTAAAGCTCGGCGACGGCCCATATCATCACCGCGAAAGTGACGATGGTGTAGATCAGTGCGCCTGAGTTATAGCCCATGCCGAGGGTGTTGACGAAGAACAGTTCGGAGTACTGGGCCATCTCGATGAATCCCGGCACGAGGCCGTAGAGGATGAGCGCCACGATGACGAACGACACCAGCAGGGCGGCTATCGAGCCTCGCCCGTCGGGGTTCTTGAATTTCTTGTAGTAGAACACGAGCACGATTGCCGGGATGCAGAGCAGGTTGAGAAGGTGCACGGCAATCGATATGCCGATCACGTAGGCGATGAGCACGAGGTAGCGGTCGCTGTGAGGCTCGTCGGCCCTGTTTTCCCATTTGAGAATCAGCCAGAACACCAGTGCCGTACAGAATGATGAGAATGCATATACCTCACCTTCTACTGCGGAGAACCAGAACGTGTCGCTCCAGGTGTAGACCAGTGAGCCGCACATGGCCGAGCCGAAGATGATAAGCATCTGCAACGAGGATACCTGCGTGGCGTCATCCTTGACAATCAGGCGCTTCACCAGATGCGTTATCGTCCAGAAAAGCAGCAGGATAGTGGCCGCGCTAAGAAGCGCCGACATGGTGTTGACGGCGAGCGCCACCTTCGAAGGGTCGCTCACGAAGTTGACGAAGAAACGCGCCGTGAGCATGAATATCGGGTTGCCCGGCGGGTGTCCGATCTCGAGTTTATAGCCTTGTGAGATGAATTCCGGGCAGTCCCAGAAACTTGCCGTAGGCTCAAGCGTGCACAGGTATGTGACAGCGGCGATGGCGAAAGCCACCCAGCCCAGGATGTTGTTGAGTATGCGATATTGTTTCATTCTTGCAAGAAATAGCGGAATTGTCGCCGCCGTGAAAACTTGGCAAAGTTAACGAATAATCCTTTAAGTAGAAGTGGGGCATGCTGATTTTCTGTTTTTTTCACACAGAATGGAATGCCGCGATACAATAAATGACGTTGCCGAGGGGTTATTATTCTTAGGAATAATGCGCGTAGGCGCTGTTCTCTTTATAATCGTTATCGCATGAAAAGAATACAGACATCCATATTGTTCCTTGTGGCGCTGGCCATAGCTTTCCCGCAGTGTGCCATGGCCCAGAAGGATCAGTTCAACCCTATCGAGACGGGCGTCGTGTCGCTCGGCATCGCTCCCGACGCCCGTGCGGCAGGCATGGGCGATCTCGGCGCGGCCACTGATCCCGATGCCTACAGCCAGTTCTGGAATCCGTCGAAATATGCGTTCGCTTACAGCAATGCCGCCGTTTCGATCAGCTACACCCCCTGGTTGCGCAAGATTGTCAACGACATCTTCCTTGCCAATGTGTCGGGCTACTGGAAACTCGGCGGAGGCGACAACCAGGCTCTCAGCGCCTCGCTGCGATACTTCTCGCTCGGTGAAGTGTCGTCCTATAGCGACTTGGAAGGTGGTGCGGGCCAGACGTTCAACCCCTATGAGATGGCGTTTGACATAGGCTATTCGCGCAAGCTTTCCGAAAGCTATTCGATGGGCATCGTGTTCCGCTACGTCTATTCTGCGCTTGGCTACAACAGCGACGGAGGCTCCGAAGCGGGCAATCCCGTGAGCGGTGCGTCGGCATTCTCCGCCGATATCTCCGGCTATCTCACCAAATATCCGATTATCGGGCAGAGCGAGTGCCAGTGGTCGCTGGGATGGAACATCAGCAATATCGGCTCGAAACTGAACTTCGACAACGGCACGTCGCCGGCGTTCCTTCCTACAAACCTGCGCTTAGGCACGAACTTTGCTTTTCCTCTTGCCGACTACCACACGCTCTCCATCGGACTTGACCTGAACAAGCTGCTCGTGCCCGCCAAGCCCCGGCGTGTGGACTACGAGGATGGCATAGAGGGTGACGAGGAATTTCAGCGCGCCACCATCGACTGGGAGAACACATCGTCGATATCGGGCATATTCAAGTCGTTCAGTGACGCACCGGGCGGCTTCAAGGAGGAGTTGCGTGAAATCACATGGAGCCTGGGCGCAGAGTACAACTACAACCAGCAGTTCTTCCTGCGTGCGGGATATTACTACGAGAACGAGTATAAGGGTGGACGTAAGTATTATGGCCTCGGAGCCGGATTCGCGCTCAATGTGCTGCGTCTCGACGCAAGCTACATGATTGCCGCCTCACAGAACTCGCCACTCGACCAGACTCTCCGTTTCTCTCTGACTTTCGACATGGAGGGGCTTAAGGAGATTTTCGGACGCCGTTGATGCTGCGATGCCGGACGTTATACATTAAATATAATATACGAATCTATGAGTGCTGCAACATCCTTCAGAGTGGGCAACGGATTTGACGTGCATCGTCTCGTGCCCGACCGCGATTTATGGATATGCGGGGTGCATATTCCCCACCGCCTCGGGCTTCTCGGACACAGCGATGCCGACGTGGCCCTGCATGCCTTGAGCGACGCCATCCTCGGGGCGGCCTCGCTGCGTGACATCGGCTACCATTTCCCTGACACCGATCCGGCCTACAAAGGAGCCGACTCACGGCGTCTGTTGCGTGAGGTGGTGCGCCTGGTCGGCGAGAAGGGCTATGCCGTAGGAAACGTTGATGTCACCATCATGGCGCAGGCTCCGAAGATGCTCCCCCATATACCTGACATGATAGCCAATATCGCCGCTGACCTCGGGTTGGATCCCGATTGCGTGTCGGTGAAGGCCACTACCACCGAACGACTCGGATTTACGGGCCGCGAGGAGGGCATAGCGGCCATGGCGACGGCCTTGATATATCGCAGATAATAAGAGGTTGTTTTTAAACAACCTTTAAGAATCAATCGTAGACGAAAAGCGGACACATGATGGCAATGTGTCCGCTTTTATTGTTTTATTTCATAAATATTTGGTAAAATTTCCTTATTAAAAATTAAATAGTTACTTTTGCGATATTGACTTGCAGGGATGATACAGACGGCGTCATGCCGTCTGCCGATTCTGACAAACGCGTTATGCCTATTAATAATTGATTGGAAATGAAGCTTTCAGTTCTGAGATTTTGTATCTACTTTATTACTACGATGATTGCAGGCGGCACCGCCCGTGCAATCATCGCCAATCCCGAGCCTTGCACTGTCACGCAGCCCGACGGTTCGGAAGTCACGTTGCGTCTTTACGGTGACGAACACTACAACTACACACTTACAACGGAAGGCTACGGCGTGATGTACAATGCCGCCGCCCGCACCTGGGAATACTCCCGGCTCGCCGCCAACGGCATTGTTGTGCCCTCCGGCGAACTCGCCGTCTCCGGCAAAGCCCCTCTCCACGGCGTGCGCGGCCTCCGGCCTTTGCCTCCTGTATCATCCAGATCCGCGGCATCCCGGAGGCTGGAGACAGGAAAATATGATTACGATAATTTCCGTGGACTTGTAATCCTGGTAGAATATAGCGATGCTCCTTTCTCGCGCTCCGACATCCGTGAGGTGATGGATGACATGATAAACAAACCCGGATATGACGGATATGTGACCACCGGGGCTAATCCACATAAGGAAGAATATACCGGCTCTGTCAGGGACTACTACTTTGACAATTCAGGCGGACGGTTTGACCCGAAATTCGATGTTGTAGGACCTGTAGAAATAAATATGTCGCAATATTCGGCAGGGCAGACATCCAATGCCCAACGCCTTGTCACCACCGCGCTAAAGGCCGCCGACAGTCAGATCGATTATTCGCGTTATGACACCGACGGCGACGGGACGGTAGATATGATATATTTCATATTTTCCGGCGCAGGATCAAATTTCTCCGGCAATGACGAGAGGCTGATATGGCCGCACGCCTCATATGTCGGCAACCTCACTCTTGATGGTGTAGCTATGGGGCGGTATGCATGTTCTACCGAACTTTATGGCAAACCGTCGCAGAAGCTGCTTGACGGAATAGGCACGATGTGCCACGAGTTCAGCCACGTGCTCGGGCTTGCCGATCTCTACGACACCGACTATAAAGAGAACGGCCAGGCGCAGCATCCCGATAAATGGTCGGTAATGGCAAGCGGGCCTTATCTAAATAAGAGCCGCACTCCATGCGGATATTCTCTTTATGAACGCTATGCGCTGGGGTTTGCTGTCCCGAGGCTTATCGGTGAAGAAGGCTCATACAGTATAACTCCCTTAAATGAAGGGACTTTGGCCGACGGATGCCGGATAAATACTCCTGTGGATAATGAGTTCTTTTTGCTTGAGAATCGTCGCCGCACGGGTTGGGATGCTTACCTGCCCGGAGAGGGGATGCTCGTCAGCCGTGTGGATTCAACCAATGTGGCTGTATGGGATAATAATGAGGTGAATGCCTCTGCAGCACATACTTATTTCACATTGTTGCGTGCCACTCCGTCGATAAAGGGTACTACGGTGACTGACAGCGATGGTGATCCTTTCCCCGGAAGCGGCAGTGTCACGGCTCTCGACAATACCACCAATCCGTCCCTGCGCTCATGGACGATGGTGTCAAATCCGTTGGTCATAGAGAGTATCGCCATATCACAGGATGGCAATGTGACATTTGATGTGAAGAAGGATGAAGTGCCGACCTTGTTGGAGGATTTCGCCCTGATGGAGCCTGCCGAAGGTGACGCTGAAGATGTGGCGGGACGGTTTGCAAGATGGACTTTCCTGAAAGGAGCGGCCATTGTGAAGCCTGGTACGGATGGAGCGAGCAAGCTCGCCACTATAAAGGGATCCGAAATCATATGCAACACAATCGAGGCTGACGTAGAGAATGTGGCCATAACGATAACCAATCCGACGACATCCAACGCAATTTTCCGCTTGTATACTTCCATAGACGGGGGAGAATGGATTACGGCAAAGACCGTGAGTGGAAGTTCAAGTCCTTCGGTGGGCAAGGGGCAGACGTTGGCCATACATTACAATACCGGTTCGCTTGTGAACCCATCTCTGAAGCTCATGCAGGTGTCTGGAAGCATCACCGACAAGTGCTTTGTCGATTGCGTGGAAGTCATGCTCAAGGCCGGTTCAGATCCTTCCGGCGTGGATGGTATTCTTTTCGACGGCATGCAGGCGCAAGAGGAATGGTATGATATACATGGCCGGCACATCGCAGTCCCTGAGGCAGCGCATGGCGTGTTTATCCGCCGATGCGGTAATGAAGTTGTAAAGGTAATACGATAAGGTGCTTGTCGCACGATTTTTGTCCGCGAAGCTGAGGACACGGGCATTCTGTCGTGAGGCATCCGCATACAATCATTTTTAAGCTCCTCAGGTCAATCATTATCTACTTATGAGAAAAATCCCACCCATTTTAGTTTTGGGATTGTGCGCATTCGGCGTGCTTACATCCATGGGGCAGACGGTCCCTGTGTCGGCACATGCCCGGATGACCGCTGCAATGGAGGGCAATGCTCCGTCAGGCGGCATTGCGGTATCAGCCGGGTTGTCAGCCATCGAGACTCCCGCATTGCGTGTACAACCCGTCGGGCCACTTGTGTCGAAGAGGGGTGCATCCGGCTCGATTGCTGTAAAGAAGGCACCGGCCTCACGTGCTGCGACTGACATCAGCGGCTATTATGTAGGCACATATTCTGCATTGGCTTCATCAAGTTTTCCCGGTGGTTCTTCTATGCAAATTGTTCCGGACGCTGAAGGCGATTCACTGACTATCCGCCACTTCTGGAGCGCCAAAGACGTGCGTGCGTATTACGATAAGGCAGCCGGAACTGTATCAATCAAAAGCCAGTATATCCTTACTGACGAGAATCTCGGAGCGCTCAATCTCGCTATGACAAATCATGCGACAGGTGCGCCTGAATATGAGGAGCAGCTCGTGGGAACTGTCCTTGCCGACGGTACTATCGATTTCAGCGATGCCTGGTGGGGTGTCTATGTCCAGTCAGGTAAAGACAAGGATAAATTCGTGGGTGCTTATGACGGGCTTGTGCTCCGGAAGCCAAACGGCACGATGACCTATAAATCGACAAACTCGCAGGGTGTCGAGCAGACGATAAACAATTATGTCATCATTAATCAGACATCGCCAAATACGTTGTCGGTGTGCAATATCTTCGGACGTGGTCTGGAGGTCGAGGTCGTACTCAACAGGAATCGTACCGCAACGTTTGATAAACAAGTGGCTTTGATTAATTCCGCCGGTGAGTACGCGTTAATCAAATGCTTGGAATTCGATCAGGATGGTAACCTGACCAAATATTCTACCAAATTGACCACAGATATCGCCCCTGAAGGTGACGACACCCGGCTGAAATGGAACGACTGGTCGTTGCTCAATGCTTTGGCGAAAAGTTATGCCGGACGCCTCGGTGAAGCTGTGCTCAAAGCCGACAAGGCTTGGAGCTATCCTGCCTTGAATGTGAGCGGATTCGAAGGGAGCGGTACGGAGGCCGACCCGTATCTCATCAAATCGCTCGACCATCTGTTGCTGATGAGCGATGAGGTCAACAATGACCCCGAGCATATAGGAGGCAGCGGTTCGGGTGCCAACAGCCGTACATATCTCGGCAAGCATTTCGCGTTTGCCAACGACATCGACATGCAGAACTACCTGTTCACGCCTATCGGCAACTCCTGGTATCAGCGTTTTGCCGGATCGGTCGATGGACGCAACCATACTGTCAAAGGGCTTCGTGTCGAGTCGGAAGGAAACCAGTTCTCGGGACTTTTCGGAATGTGTGACACCACTACCGTGCTCAAGAACATAGTAGTGGAGTCACCCGTAGTGAAAGGGTCGGGCACATCTGCCGGGCTGGTAGCCTGGACGAATGGGTCTATCAGTAATGTCACCGTAAATAATCCCGATGTCTACGGAGGTGGTTCTGCCAGCGGCGGCATTGTTGGTATCGTTACCGGCCTCGTGTCAGATTGCCGTGTCAACGGAGGCGAGGTCGCTGCAAAGGGCTATCTCGGCGGTATAGCCGGCGAGGCTCATGGCGGTATGCGTGATTGTGCGGTCAACGGTACCCGCATATACGAGAGCGGCGTCAACTGTATGGCCGGTGGTGTTGTCGGCAATCTGATGGATGCCGACGGATCGGGCCTGTCGTTCTATGGACTGGTGGCGCCTCGTAATGTCGAGAGCGACGGTAGCCAGATGATAGGCGGCGTGGCAGGCGTGGTGCAGAACGTTACTCTGAGCAACTCATTTGCTGGCGGGGTTGTGCGCACGAATATGCCTGACTCGCAACTTGGCGGTGTCACCGGCGTGCTGTCGAGCGGAACTCTCGAGAACTGCTATTCTTCGGGGTTCGTATCTGTTCCGACGGCGATGGGTGGCGGCCTCGTAGGTCTTGTAAGGCTTGGCAGCTCGCAGAAACAGCCGCGTGTTGTCAATTGCTATACTTCGGCGACCGTGGATGTCAATACCTACAATTATGACACAGCCGGATGCCGGGAGGTTATCGGCACTATCCTGGACGGATCCAATACGGAGATTGTCAATGTGTACTACGACAAGCAGGTGACCGACTTCAAATCGACACGTTTCGGTGCCACTACGTCAGAGCTGACATCAGCTAACGGCCTGAAGGGTTTCAGTTCCGATGTGTGGACATTCACTGAAGGGGCTTATCCGCGCATCAAGTCGCTTGCCGACACCGAGGCAGCCCTGTTTACGGCTTCAGCCGTAGTGATGGGTAAGGATGATTCGTTCAAGAAACTTTCTAACAATACCCCTGTTACTGCCCTGGGTAATACAAAATTCTTATTTGCCAACGGCAAGAATCTGACCGCCGAGGGACATTATGCCAAAATAATCGATAATAAGACTCTTGAAATTGGCACCGAGTTCGGAGCAGATACACTTTATGTGGTAAACGGCGACGTGCAGACATTTCATCTTGTCGATATAGCTCCTATACCTTTCGAGGGCTCCGGTACAGCTGAATCGCCTTTCCTCATCAGAAATAAGGCCGATATGATTGCCCTTGGTGAGGCTACCTCTGCGAAAGGACAGACATTCCGTGACTTCCACTTCGCCATGACTGCCGACATAGACATGGAACATGATGAGGCATTCATCGGTATAAGCGTCTCAGATGATGTCCATAGCGCTTTTGAAGGCGTGTTTGACGGACAAGGCCATACAATTGACAATATTTCGATGAACAAGATTGTGTGGGCAACCAATCCGACCCCCACAAAGGATGGCAAACTAAACACCTCAGCCAGCAAGAGCTATGCCGGACTGTTTGGTCGTGTGGCCAAGGACGGCGTGGTGCGCAATGTAAATGTAGGAGCAGGATCTAAGTTCGTGTTCTATGGCTACAGTGGTGCCATTGTAGGAGACTTGTCAGGAAGAATCGAGAATTGCCGTAACTACGCCGATGTTGTCGGCTACAGTTCGTATATAGCCGGTGTTGCCGGGTATGTACAAAAGACGGCTATAGTGACCGGCAGCTATAACGCCGGAGATGTCCTCTGTGGCAATCTCGGAGTCGGTGGTATTGCCGGAAACAATTATGGTACTATCGACGGCTGTGCAAACACGGGAGACATTGCGGTCAAGGTGCTATGTACCAACTATGTTAAGAATAATAAGATGGCCGGCGGTATCGTCGGTACGAGCAACGGAGCCATTGTACGCAACTGTGTGAACTATGGTACTGTGTATGCCGAGAAGATTCAGGCCGGTGGTATAGCAGGCTCTATGGATGATTCGTTCACTACCGGAATCGCCAACAACGACATTGAGAACTGCCTTAATCTAGGCAATGTATATTGTGGTGACAAAGCGACTGTCGGTGCGGTGCTCGGACAGAAGGGTACGAAGGTCGTGAAGAACGTATATTTCGATGCGCAGACCATAGGTATCAAGGCCGGCGAGAACTCCGATGTGGAGAACATGTATGGACTTGAGACCTCCGCGTTGGTTTCCGGAGATGCACTTGACGGCCTTACGACAGATGCCTGGGACTACAAGTCAGGTGAATATCCGGCTCTGAAGATTTTTGCTTCCGAGGCCGAAGTAGCTGCGGCTCGCAAGGTAGTGGCCTTCGCAAAGTCCGGAGAGGTATTCACTGAGCTTGGCAGTGACGTTACTCTCGGTGAAGGCGTCGCATGGAGTATCGTTGAGGGAAGCTCGTTCAAGATTGATGGAAACAAGCTTGTTGTACCTGTCGGTGTCAAGGAGATTGAGGCGGATACTCTTGTAGCTGTAAACGAAGCCGGTGTACGTCGCCCGATTTTCGTTCAGGCGCTCCCTGCCATGCCTCTTGCCGGCGAAGGCACTGAAGCCGCTCCCTATCTTGTCGGCAACGCTGATGACTGGAAGGCTCTCGCCGACTATATGACCGGCACAGGCAAGACGCTTCAGGGTAAGTTTATAAAAGTGACTGCCGACATTGATTTCGGCGACACTGATCCCGTTCGTGTCGGTGCAAGTGAGGATGCTCCTTTGGCAGCCACATTTGATGGAGCAGGCCATATATTTAAAGGACTCGCGTTGAAGTCGAGCGCCAATCAAAAGAGCGCCATCTTCGGCATTATCGCAGCCGAGGGCACGGTGAAGAATCTTACCGTCGAAGGTAAACTTACGGCAACTCACACGCATGCAGCTCCTGTTGTCGACAAACTCTATGGAACACTTCAGGGTGTCACATCCAATGTCGTGGTATCGACCAATAAGGCTAATGCCTCTGGCGTGGCCGGATATGCTTATGAGGGTGCATTGCTTGATGGAGTGGTCTTTGGCGGCTCTGTCGAGAGCAACCAGACTTCTATAGGCGGTGTGGCTGCTTTGGCTGATGCCTTTGTCAATTTCAAGAATTGCGAGTTTAAGGGACGGATTAATCAGACCGGCTCTTACACAAAGGCCACCGAGGTCAAAATCGGCGGTATCTGCGGTGTGAGCGGAGCATCCACTTTCGAGGGATGCCTCAGCAATGGCGAGATTACTGTCGCCTCTCCCGAAAGAGCCACTGTGATAGGTGGTATTGTCGGAATAGCGAGCGGAGCCAAGGGTAAGACGCTATACACCTTCACCGGCTGCCGTAATGCCACATCTATAAGTGCAGCAGGCAAGATTGGCGGTATCGTTGGCGGTACGACGACTACTGCCGCAAACGCACAGTATGTGATGACCGACTGTTCCAACACCGGCGACCTGTCGGCGGAATCGACGAGTGAGCTATCTTCATCGCCCATTGCCGGTATTATTACCAACTGGACTCCAGGTTCGTCGTTTACCCGTTGCTATAACGAAGGTACAATCATATCCAACATGAACCGTTATGCCGCCGGTATAACAGGATATTACTACGGTACACCGGGCGCTACGGCCACTCCCCAGAGTGTGGAGTTCACTGACTGCTACAATTCGGGTATGATCGTATGTGATGCCAAGTATGGCTACGCGGCCGGTATCGCGGGTGCTATCAACGGCAAGGTCACGATGACCCGTTGCTACAACACCGGTGACATCGAAGGCACATGCCGGCTCGGTGGTCTCGTGTCGTATATCAATGGTGACGGCATGGTGATGACAAACAGCTACAATACGGGTAATGTCACCGCAAAAGCTGAGGCTGTAGGAGGACTTATAGCATATGGCACTACCACCAACGGTGTGGTCGAGGGATGCTGGAACTCCGGCAATATCTCGTCTACGAGCAGCGTACAGTCGATTACTCCTAATCAGGGGCCTGCATTCCAGATCGGAGGTCTTGCCGGCTATTGTGCCGCTACGTTCCGCAATTGCTATAATGTAGGCGCCGTCAAGGGCCTCGCCAATGTCGCAGGCCTCGTGGCCTGCCCGTCGGCGCAACGGACTACTAAATTCATCAATTGCTACAATGCCGGGAAGATTGATGCTCCTGCCGATTCGTGTGGTTCGATAATCGGAGTCAAATATCCCAACGACAAGTATTGGTCGACCGACAATGCTATCAACTCGATGGAGAACTGCTATTATCTCGACATAAACATGTCGGACAACGATGCGGCCTACACCGGTGCGAAGGCCGTGACACGTGCGCAGCTTGCGGCTCTCGACCTTGGTGACGGCTTTGCATCGGTCGATGACTACACCCATCCGGTGGTCAAGGAGTTCGCCGACCATAAAGTGGCGCTGTTCCACGCCGCAGAGCTTGTGCTCGCCGACGGCGATACGTTCGACAATGTTACCCATGGCTTCAATGTCGGTGGCGGCAGCGCCGTGACCTGGAGCAGCGACTGCGCCGACCTCGCATTTGACGGGGTGAATGCCTATTTCGCGAAGGCATTCACGGGCGCTGTCAAGGTGACGGCATCCGCAGGTGAGCTTTCGAAGTCTTACGAGCTTGTCGCAAACAATGCTACCTCGTCGATCGACAGTGTGGACGGAGATGACGCTGATGTGACCGACCGCCGCTACATTGACCTTACCGGTGTCGAGGTGCCCGCTCCTGCGGTAGCCGACGGCAAGGTATATGTTGTGGTCGAGACTCTCGTCGACGGTACTACCCGCACCACTAAGATTATCAACAAGTAGAAATCTTCTCGTCGGTGATTCCGGCGATTGAAAATCCTCCGACGGGCGCGCCATCATTGGTGCGCCCGTCTTTTTGTTGCGCTATATGTGGCAGTATAACATGCTTATATCTACCCGGTTGGCGTCCATGTGCGATTTGTTTTGGAATAATAGATAATTGTTTGTATATTTGCCGCCCAAATCAGCTAAGTCATGACAAAAAGCAAAGTTTACACAACTACCGGTGACACCGGCGCGACTTCGCTCGTCGGAGGCGTCAGGGTAAAGAAAACCGACATCCGCATTGAAGCTTACGGCTCGGTCGATGAGCTTAATGCCAATATTGGCGTGCTGCTTGCCATACCGTGTCTGCAGCCTGATGCGGTAGAACTCCTCCACCGCGTGCAGAACCGCCTCTTCAACATCGGTGCATATCTGGCTACTCCTAACCCTGACAATGCCATTACCCGCTGCCCGGGTCTCTCCGCCGAGAATGTGGAGAATATAGAGCAGGTTATCGACATGCTCGACGCGCAGCTTCCCCCGCTCACCAACTTCGTGCTTCCCGGCGGGACGCACCGTGCCGCCGTGTCACACGTATGCCGCACCATGTGCCGCCGCTGTGAACGCCGCATAGTGGCATTGGCCGACGTGGCATATGTCGACCCTAACGTGCTGCGCTACATCAACCGTCTGAGCGACTTCTTCTTCGTGCTCGCCCGCTTCAACAATGTCGACAACCAGACCGACGAGCGCTTCTGGGACAAGAATGTTTAAGAGGATTGCCGGCTTGCGGCTGTCATGCCGTAAATGGGCGGCCCAACCATCCTTTGGTCGAATTGCGGCGAGTCAACCGGCTTGATTTGCCGGACGATCGTTTCGGAGTATTTGCTTAATTGCTCTTAATCGGTTGAACCGCTATCCGGCTTGATACGTTAAGTAAACAATAAAAAACAAAGAATATGTACTGGACACTTGAATTGGCTTCAAAGCTTGAAGATGCTCCCTGGCCCGCCACCAAGGAAGAACTTATCGACTACGCCATGCGTTCAGGCGCTCCCCTCGAAGTGATTGAAAACCTTCAGGAAATGGAGGATGAGGGCGACACCTATGAATGCATCGAGGATATTTGGCCCGACTATCCCTCCAAAGAGGATTTCTTCTTCAACGAGGAGGAGTATTGAATTGATATATACCTCATAAACAAGGTGTTAGATGTTTTTATTGCGACATCTGACACCTTTTTTATTGCCTTTTACCGCGTTTTGGCGCAAAATACGATAGCGTAAAAATAGTGCACCGACATTTTTGTAATATCGCTCACGCCCAATGGGATGGGCTTCCCGGTCGCTTCCGACCATCCACAGGCAGCCATTGTAGACTTTTCCTCCTGCGTGTAATATAATATCGTAAAAATATCGTAACTTCGTGTAAAACCATAGAGGAGGAATATCAACCATGGGAAAGGCATCAAGGCCCTATCCGACAGGGCATCTCAGACTATACAAGACCAACCGGCATCGCGAGGGACAGCCCCTTGTGGTGCAGATAGAGTATGTGGTCAACTCCGTGCCTGTGCGCCGGGCATCGGGCGTGACGGTGATGGAACAGGACTGGGATCTGAAAGCCAACCGGGGTCGCGGCGGTCTGCGTCCCGGCTACGGGCAAGGCTACCGTGCGGTCAACAACAGGCTGATGAAGAGACTTGACTCGCTCGACGAGCAGGTGGCTCACTGGTGCGAGGAGCATAAGGGGCAGATGACCGCCGAGGTAATGAAGGCGTTCATTGACGGCACCCCGGCCACAAGGCCCGACAAAGGGATTGATTTCAGGGAGTTTGTGGAAACCCATCTCAGAAACGAGCTTGACCGGAGCAAGATAGGACAGAGCGTCTACCACAATGGCCTTAGCGCCATGAGAATGTTTGCAGAGTTTCTGAAATCGTGTGCCCTCGGTACATATGCCCCTGACAGGATATATGTGTCGGAAATCAGCACCGCTTTAATCGACAGGCACATACGGTGGAGAAAGGAAATCAAGGACAACAGCGACGAGACCATAAACCATGCGCTGACGCCTATTCTGAAAGGGTGTCAGCAGGCCATGATAGAGGGCTACATACCGGCGTCCCTTAATGCGGCGTTGCAAGGCATGAGGATTGCAAAGACAGTCTCGCTACAGAAAGACGAGGATGCAAACGTAAGGCATCTGTCAAAGTATGAGCTTCAGAAACTGATAGCGTTCCATGGTTCAGACACGGAGGCACGCAGGAAAGAATATATAGAGATGTTCCTGTTCGCCACATACGCCTGCGGGCTGCGCGTGATCGACATCATAACCCTGCAATGGTCAGACATAGACCTTGACAAAAAGACGCTCAACAAGATTCAGGTAAAGACCAAGAACCGCAACGTCGTGCCGCTGACCGCCCAGGCATCGGCCGTGCTTGACAAGTGGAAGGGCCGGCATCAGCGTTTTGTTTTCGGGTTGCTTCCAGATGATTTCAACCTTGACGACACAAAGTCATTATACCACATCCGTAACGCCAAGACACGCGGCATCAACCAGTCGTTGTCAGTAGCCGGAAACAAGGCAGGATTGGAATTTGCACTGACATTCCACGTGGCAAGGCATACTTTTGCAGTTTTAAGTTTGAACTCAGGGATGGAAATGACCATGGTAAGCCAGCTCCTCGGGCATTCATCGACAGAGATAACGGAGAAGGTCTACGCCCATTTCCTTCCGTCGAAACTTCGCGACGAGGTGCTGAAGATTGACCTGCCCTCCCTTTAGTCGGAATGCCGTTGTCATTGCAATACTTGTATAGTGCCGACCTGGATGTCTTTATACCATGCTCACGCGCATATTCAAGGTTATCTTTGACAGACTCATGGGGATTGTACCATGATGACATCTCACGATGCATGGGACTTTGGCTTATATCGTTGAACCTACAGTAGCGTTTGAGGGTGGAAAGGCTTACACTGACACCTTTCTCGCGGGCATAAGCTAAGTTTTCCGTTACCGATAGCTCCGGGTTGTACCACTTCTTGATTGAGGCATACATACATGAGAGCCTTCCGGGAGTGGGAAGCCCTTGAAATGCCGTGGTTACGGCAATATCCTGGAGAGGTTGTTATGCTTCCGGCTCGCATGGACTTGAAAACAATCTCGTCAAACCTGTCGTAGTACATCACGTCATAAGCCTTTCGCGCGATGAGTTCATATGACAACACACCGTCAGAGTTGTCATAGTAGAAGTGTACCCTGTGGACAAGGTTGAAGAACAGTTCCAGAAATGTGATGTCGGGCTTTATCTTACGTATGATGCAGCCGTCTATAAAGAGCCTGTTGCGCCTTTTCTCACCGTCTCGGAAGCGTCTCACGCAGCATTCGCCTTTGCGCCTGGAATAACGCACAAACAAAGAGAGATGATCCTCGGGAATCACACAGTAGCCTGATTCGTTGTAGGTCAGCTTCGACCACCGTATCAGCCTGATTGTACGTCCATAGAATTTCAGGAAGTCATCCACGCTGCTTCTCAGCATGCCAAGAGGCTCCTGTATGCTGTCAAGACAGTTTTTCCATTTTGGGTCATTAGAATTATATTGTTTTGGGTTATTACGGGGTATATTATTAATATTATAGGAGAGTTGTTTCTGAACTGGTTTTGTGGGGACATAAGCCTTGTACTTTGGCGCAACAGGCAGCAGTGAATCTTTGTAGGCAACTATCTAATCAAAGTCCGTGTCATCAACAGGCAGGTCGGATACAGAGGAATATATGCGGTTTGACCGGAGCACCAGCGCATTGCGGTCAGTGCCGTTCATCAGCTGTGACAAGGTTTTTCCACAATGGTCCCTGGTGTGTTCCAGCCCTGTCATACGGCATATCTTCTCATACATCTGGGGCAAACCTCTCTGGCTGAGATGTTCCTTGAACACATACACCAGCCTGTAACGAAATTTTCCCTCTTTGCCGTTGGAAAATGTCTCGTATGCAAACGTCGGCTTTAGCTGGCATTCATTGAAGAATGTTGCAAGGTCTATATCAGAATCATCGACATCAATGCTCACAACCTGTGAGTAGAGGAATTTAGCGTTCCTGCGGTCGTTGCGAAAGTAAATATGACAATAGCTGTATCCGCATCTTACCAGCGACACGAAATTGTCAAGGCCCACGGTCTGTTTGCGCCATACCATACGCCGGTAGTCCACTCCTGTAGGTTTGGCCGTGAAACCCCGGTCGGAAACTGTCACATCGAATTTAAAGTTGGGAAGTATCTCCATTTAATTTAAAATATTGACTTTATAAATTATATATGGATCTTCCCCGTAAGTCTGCCGGGCAGACATAAAGCAAGCCCGGCATCGGTTCCTTTGACCGGTGCCGGGCTTTCCGTGTCAAAATAAAAACGTGTCAGAATAATCTTGTGTTATTATCCTGACACGCTATGCTTTTCGCGTTGAAACAATCTTTTAGATTATTTTGATGCAGCCGGCTTCGATTGGAGGCGCAGAAAACACGGAATATCAAAAATTTGTTGTATATTTGCACGTGAAGCACGGAATCGTATGAAACTTATTGAAATCAATCTCCACCGCATTTTTGAGCTCTGTAAGAAATACAGGGTCAGGAAACTGTATGTCTTCGGATCTATACTTACCGACAGGTTCAGCGAGGACAGCGACGTGGACTTTGCTGTTGATTTTGACAAAGAGGCCATCAACCGTGACAACATGGACTGGGCAGATCTTTTTTTCGATTTTCTTCATGAGATGGAGAGCCTGCTGAAACGCAAGGTCGATATGGTCTTTGACGGCAACATAACCAACAGCGTTTTCCGCAAAGAACTGGACCGTACAAAACGACTTGTCTATGGATGAGAGAGTCACAAAATATCTCATCGACATCAGGAACGCGATAGCCGAGATTGAAACCGCATCGGAGGCCCGTTCCAGAGAATTCGAGGTTTTCGTTTCAGACTTCGTGTTCCGCAAGTTCGTAGAGCGCGACATAGAGATTATAGGTGAGGCCATGAACAGGGTGTTGAGAATAAATCCTGAAATCAACATAACATCCGCCCGAAAGATTGTGGACACACGTAATTACGTGATTCATTCCTACGACTCCCTCATCCCGGAAATCCTATGGGCAATCGTAGTGAATCACCTGCCCTGTCTCAAGGCAGAGGTGGACAGTCTTCTGGCCGGGAATCTTTAACCATGCGTCTGGTGGTAATGACATCTTCCGAGGTTATTTCTACGTTCCGGAGCAGTTTCAGCTCAATATCGGTGAGGTCTGTGCCTTTCAGTTTTCCAGTTTCATAGCGAGGAGTCGGGATACCTCGGTTTCGTAAACGGCGCTCAGTTCTGAGACTGTGGTTTTAATCCGGTAATTCCGGAACAGGTTGAATAGGAATTATTACTGTCCGCTAAACCATAAATCAGAGAGTCCAACATCTTGAAAGGC